>CAZWMT010000003.1:38831-260601 GCA_964635055.1 uncultured Microthrixaceae bacterium
GTGAACGTCGCCGTGTTCGGGAGCGTGGCGTCACCGGAGCCGTCGTCGTCGAGCACGAAGTCGCCGCACTGCTCGGGCTCGCCGGCAACCGCCCGGCACCCGTGGAAGGTGAAGTCCTGCCCGTCGTTGGGCGACGTGTCCTGGACGATGGTGAGGGTGGTGGCACGGTCGACGAACGTGCACAGCGCCTGCTCACCGGCCTGGAGCACGACGGTCACCCGCCGCGCCGCGATGTCGATCTCGCCGCTCGAGCAGGTGAGCGCGGTCACCCCGAAGCCGGTGACCGTCGCCTGGGTCACCACGTACCGGGTGCCGGGATCGAGCCCGGTGAACGTCGCTGTGTTCGGGAGCGTGGCGTTACCGGAGCCGTCGTCGTCGAGCAGGAAGTCACCGCACAGCTCTGGCTCGCCCGCGACGGCCCGGCAGCCGTGGAACGAGAAGTCCTGCGGGCCGTTGGGCGCGGTGTCCTGGACGATGGTCAGCGCGGTCACCCGGTCGGTGAAGGTACAGGTGACGTCGGCGCCCGGCTGCAGGCGCAGCAGCGCCTGGCGCGTGGCCAGGTCGTACTCACCGGCGGTGCAGGTCAGGCCGGTCAACCCGTACCCCTGTTGCACCTGCTGGGTGACGGTGTACTCGACGCCGGGGACCACCGCGAAGGTCTGCGAGCGGGCCAGCGTCGGGTCGGCGTCGTCGTCGAGGCTGAAGGGGCCACACCCGTTGGCACCGTTCGGCCCGCCACACCCGGTGTAGGTGAAGTCCTGCGCGCTGTCCGGGACGGTGTCCTGCACGATCGTGAGCGAGGTCTTGCGCACGACGAACGTGCACGACGCCTGCTCGCCGCCCTGCAGCACCAGGGTCGCGGTGAGACCGGCCACGTCGACCAGGCCACTCGTGCACGTCAGCGAGGTGAGCCCCCAGCCGGGCAGCTGCTCCCAGCGGATCGTGTAGAGGGTCCCCGCGTCGAGGCCACGGAACGACGCCTGGCTGGGCAGCGTCGGGTCGGAGTCGTCGTCGAGGGAGTAGTCGGCGCACTGCTGCTCGGCCCCGACCGTGCGGCAGCCGTGGTAGAGGAAGTCCTGATCCGCGTTGGGCGACGTGTCGTGGGTGATGGTGAGGGTGGTGAGCCGGTTCTTGAACACGCACGACACCTGCTCGCCGGCCTGCAGAACCAGCGTGACCCGGCGCGCCTCGATCTCCACCTCGCCACTCGTGCAGGTGAGCGACACGAGGCCGTAGCCCGCCACGGCGTCCTGGGTGACGGTGTACTCGGTGCCCTCGGCCAGCGCGGGGAAGGTCACCGACTGCGGAAGCGTGGGGTCGCTGTCGTCGTCCAGGCTGAACCGACCGCACCCGGTGGTACCGCCCGTCACCGAGCAGCCGTCGAAGCCGAAGTCGTCGGGGCCGTTCGGGTCGGTGTCCTGGGTGATGGTGAGGGTGGTGAGGCGGTCGAGGAACGTGCAGGTCACCTGCTCTCCGGCCTCCAACACGATGGTGACGCGGCGCTGGCCGATGTCCACCTCGCCGCTGGAGCAGGAGATCGACAGCAGGCCGTAGCCCACGACCCCGGCCTGGGTGACCGTGTACTCGGTGCTGTCGGCGACCCGGGAGAACGTCCTGCTCCGGGGGAGCACCCCGTCGGAATCGTCGTCGAGGACGAAGTCGCCGCAACCGCTGGCACCCCCGGGGCCCGAGCACCCGGTGAAGGTGAAGTCCTGGGCGTTGTCGGGCGACGTGTCCTGGGTGATGGTGAGCGACGTCTGGCGGCTGGTGAACGTGCAGGAGACCTGCTCGCCGGCGTCGACGGTGACCACGAAGCGGGTGCGATCGAGCCGGGCCTCGCCGCTGGAGCACCAGATCGCCACCAGGCCCCAGCCCTCGAGCTGGTCCTGGGTGACCGTGTAGGTGGTGCCCGCCGGGATGGCCCGGAACCGCATCGTCGCCGGCGAGCTGGGATCGTCGAGACCGTCGTCGTTGAGGCTGAACGGGACGCACGCGCCACCGCTCGGGCAGGCCCGGAAGGTGAAGTCCTGCACGTCGTCCGGTTGCGTGTCCTGGCGGATGGTGATCGACGTCTCGCTGACCGAGAACGAGCACGTCAGCTGCTCGCCCGGTGCCAGGTCGACCGTCACCTGGCGGGTGGCCAGATCGACCTCACCGCCGCCACAACTGGCCGCGGTCAGTCCCCAGCCCGGCACCTCGGCCAGGCGCACGGTCCAGGTGCCGGGCTCGATCGCGTCGAACCGCTCGGTCGCCGGCGGGTCCGAGTTGCCGTCGGTGTCGAGGGTGGTCTGCAGGCAGGCGCCGACGGCGGGGCACACGTCGAACGCGAAGTCCTGCGCGGCGCCGGCGGGCTGGGTGAACAGCGACAGGCCGATCGACGTGGACGCGACCCTGAAGGTGCACGCCGTCTGCTCACCCTCGACCACCACGATGGTGGCGCGACGGGCCGCGACGTCGACAGGCTCCGGGGTGTTGCAGACGATGTCGGTCACCGTCCAGCCCGGCACCGCGTCCTGGGTCAGCGTGTAGCTACCGGCGGCCAGCGGGGCGAACCCCGCCGTGTTCGACAGCGCGGCGTCGGCGTCGTCGTCCACGGCCACCGCCGAGCAGTCACCCCCGCCGGCCGGGCACAACGTGTACGAGAAGTCCTGCGCGTCGTCCGGGACCGTGTCGTGCACGACCGAGATGGACGTGCCCCGGTTGACGAACGTGCAGCTCACGTCGTCGCCCGCCTGCACCACCACGGTGGCCCGGCGGTTGGGCCGGTCGACCGCACCGATCGAGCAGCTCAGGTCGGTGAGGGGGAAGCTGGCGACGGCCTGTTGGGTGATCGTGTACACACCCGGCGAGAGCGGTCCGAACGTCGACGCCCGGTCGCGACCGGCGTCGGCGTCGTCGTCGAGGGTCACGCTCTGGCACGGCCCGACCACCGGGCACAGGTCGAAGCTGAAGTCCTGGGGACCGTTCGGGACGGTGTCCTGGTTCACCGTCACCGAGCCCTGGCGATCGGTGAAGGTGCAGACCACGTCCTCGGACGTGGTGAGGTCGAGGATCACCCTTCGGCGGCCGCGGTCGTTGGTCTCGGCGGTGTTGCACGACAGGGCCGAGAGGCCCCACCCGTCCACCTGGTCCTGGGTGACGAGGTACCGGTCCGGGGCGCGCTCCAACGCGTTGGAGGCGGGCAGCGTGGCGTCGCCGTCGTCGTCGAGGGAGAAGGTCGTCGGCGCTCCGACGCACGCAGCGCTCAGGTCGGCCGCGCACAGCGTGAACCCGAAGTCCTGGGGCCCGTCGGGCGCCGTGTCCTGCACCACGGTGATGCGCGAGCGCCTCGTGTCGGTGAAGGTGCAGGTGACCTGCTCGTGCGGGGCGAGGGCGATGGTGGCCCGTCGCTCGGCCAGGTCGACCACGCCGCCCGTGCAGGTGAGGTCGGTGAGGTCCCACCCGGCCGTCGCGGCCTGGGTGATCACGTGCGTGCCCGGCTCGAGCCCCAGCAGGCGCTGAGAGCGCGGGAGGGTGGGGTCGGTGTCGTCGTCGAGGGTCAGCGGGGTGCACGGGCCACTCGGTGGGCAGGCCGTGTACGAGAAGTCCTGCCCACTGTCGGGCCGGGCGTCGGTGACCACCGTGATCGCGGCCGCCTCGTCGGTGAAGCGACAGGTGGCGTGCTCGTCGGCGCCGAGCTCGACGGTGGCCCGCCGGGCGCCGAGGTCGACGGTCTCGCCGGTGTCGCACGTGATGGCGGTGAGGTCCCAACCGGGCACCGGTTGCTGGGTGACGGTGTAGGTGCCCGGCTCCAGCGCCTCGAAACCGGCCGAGCGCCGCAGTGCCGGGTCGCTGTCGTCGTCGAGGGTCACCGTGGAACAGGTCGAGTCGCTGACCCGGCAGACGTCGTAGGCCACGTCCTGGGCGTCGTCGGGGACCGAGTCGGTCACGACCGTCAGGGCCGGCGTCTCGAGGAGGAAGCCGGTGAACAGCAGCTTGTTGGCCGAGCCCGTACCGGGACCGGTCACGTGGCCCGGCGTGGCGTCCTCGAGCAGGTCGGCGGCCACCTGGGCGGGCGCGGCCGACGGATGGTCCTCGAGGTAGCGGGCGACCGCTCCGGCCACGTGGGGTGACGCCATCGAGGTGCCGCTCTTCGACGTCGAGGCGGTGTCGCTGGAGTAGGAGGCCGAGGTGACGCCCACGCCCGGGGCGAACAGGTCGAGGCACGGGCCGAAGTTGGAGAACGACGCCCTTGCGTCGTTGGTGTCGGTGGCCCCGACGGTGAGCGCATTCGGCGTGCGGGCCGGCGACTGCGAGCACGCGGTGGTGCTGTTGTTGCCCGCCGACACCGCGTACGTGACCCCCGACGCGATCGACGCGGTGACCGCCGCGTCCATGGCGTCGTTGGCCGATCCCCCGAGGCTCATGTTGGCCACCGCCGGCGACTGGTGGTTCGCGGTCACCCAGTCCACGCCGGCGATGACGCCGGCCCAGGTGCCGCTGCCCGAGCAGCCGAGCACGCGCACCGAGTGCAGGAAGACGTCCTTGGCCACGCCCCACGTCTCGCCGCCGATGGTGCCGGCCACGTGGGTGCCGTGGCCGTAGCAGTCCTCACCGTGGCGGCCGTCACCGACGGTGTCGGCGCCGAACGAGGCCCGACCGCTGAAGTCCTGGTGGGAGTAGCGGATCCCCGTGTCGAGGACGTAGGCGTGCACGCCCGCGCCTGTCGACTCGTAGTTGTAGGCCGAGTCGAGGGGGAGGTCGGTCTGGTCGATGCGGTCGAGGCCCCAGGTGGCGCCCTGCTGGGTGTCCGCCACGTGCACCTCACCGTTCTGCTCCACCGACGCCACCGCCGGGTCGGTGCTGAGGGCGAGTGCGTCGGCCCGGCTCATCGAGACCGCGAAGCCCTGCAGGGCCGAGTCGTAGGTGTAGAGGACGTCGCCGTCGTGCTCGGCCGCGAGGTCGTCCGCCAGGTCGTCGACCTCCGCCGGGGAGGCGTCGGCCAGCGTGACGATGTACTCGCCGGCGACCGGGTCGCCGGTCTGGTCGATGTGACCGCCGGCGGGTGGGGTCGTGGCCTCCGACGGGGGTGCGGTGGTGGTCGGGGCCGGCGCGACCGTGGTCGACGGGGAGGCGCCGGTGGTCGACGTGGTGGCGTCGGCGTCGCTCCCGGCGGCATCGGGCGCGGTGGTGTCGGTGGTGCCGTTGGTGTCGGTGGTGCCGTTGGTGCCGCTGTCGTCGGTGCGCGACGGGTCGGGGGTGGTGGAACCCGGCGCCGGCGGCGCCGCGGCGGCGGCTGGGCCGGAGAAGGTGGCGCCCACGACGGCGAGCGCCAGGCACGCTCGCGCCCATCGCCTCGACCTGTGCGTCACCGTGGCCCTCCCCCAGGATCGACCAGAGGCCACCCTAGCCGCCCACCGGACAGGGTCTCCCGGCCCCCGTGCGGGCCGTCGGTGCCCCGCTCCCGTCCCGGTCCGCCGGACCCCCGGATGTACGGGGCCGCGGCGTCGCCTCCGGCCAGAACGCCGAACGACGGGCCCAGGGGGGACGGGCCCGTCGTTCGGTGGTGCTCTGGTGCGTCCGGCGCCGGGGGGAGCGCCGGACGGATCAGGAACGCGTGGCTCAGGCGGCCTTGGTGGTCTTCTTGGCCGTGGTCTTGGCGGAGCCGGTGGCGGCCTTCGCCTGCGACGTGGCGGTCTTGGCCGCGCTCTTGGCCTTGGCCGGGGCAGCACCGAGCTGCTCGAGCAGCTGCTTGGCCAGCTCGTGCTGCTTGTCGAGCACGGTCTGCGCGAACTCGAAGTACTTCTCGACCAGCTCGTCGGCCTTCTCGACCAGCTCACCCGTGCTGGGCAGGCTCTCGACCGACGGCAGCGACAGCTCGTTGATCCGGCTCTCGGCGGCGTCGGCGACCTTGCGCAGGTTGGCCACGACGGGCTCCTGCACGGTGCTCACCAGGTCGGTGACCTTCTCCTCGACCTTGGCGTACGTATCGGTGGCGGTGGCCATGGGGGGAATCCTTTCAGCGACGGCGGGTCGCTAGGTTTATCAAGCGGTGCCAGCAGTCAAGCAAGCACCGCTCCCTTTGTCAAGCGAACGTTTGCAAAAGTTCGCACCAGCGCCGGGTTGCGATGGCGAGGAAACCCGACCAACATGGTCAAGAATTACCGGAACAACCCCCCGCAACCGAGAGAGGTGAGCCTCATGGCCATCCGACTGGGCGACGACGCCCCCAACTTCACCGCCCTCACCACCGAAGGCACCATCGACTTCTACGACTGGAAGGGTGACAGCTGGGCGGTGCTCTTCTCGCACCCGAAGGACTTCACCCCCGTCTGCACCACCGAGCTCGGCTACCTGGCCAGCATCAAGCCCGAGTTCGACAAGCGCGACGTGAAGATCATCGGGCTCAGCGTCGACGACATCGACAACCACGCGGCCTGGGCCAACGACATCGAGGAGACCCAGGGCACGGCGCCGAACTATCCGATCATCGCCGACTCGGACCGCACGGTGTCCGACCTCTACGACATGATCCACCCGAACGCGAACGACACCCTCACGGTGCGCTCGGTGTTCATCATCGGCCCCGACAACAAGGTGAAGCTCACCCTCACCTACCCGGCCAGCACCGGCCGCAACTTCGACGAGGTGCTGCGGGTGATCGACTCGCTCCAGCTGACCGCCGGCCACAAGGTGGCCACCCCGGTCAACTGGAAGGACGGCGAGGACGTGATCATCGTGCCCGCGGTGTCCGACGAGGAGGCCAAGGAGAAGTACCCCGAGGGCTGGAAGACGCTCAAGCCCTACCTGCGCGTGGTGCCCGCCCCGACCAAGTAGCCACCCGGCCTGTGCGCCCCGCCGCTGGATCGGTCGTCTCGACGGCCGGTTCGGCGGCGGTTCGCGTTCCGACCGGAGATCACCCGCTCACAGGGCGTAGGCGGTGGCCCAGCCGGAGGCGGTGATGCCCAGCCGGTCGAGCTGGTGCTCGGCGGCGGCCCGCCGGTCGGCCACGTCGTCACCGAGACGGCCGAGGGCCTCGGCCTCACCGAGCAGGAGCACCGCCCGCGCCACCAGGTCCTCGGTGGCCTCGACCTCTTCGCGGGCACCGGCCAGGGCGGCCTCGGTGCCGGCGCGATCGGCCCGCCGGGCCAGCGCGAGCGCCTTGGCGATCCGGGCCTGGGTGCGATCGAGGTAGGTCGCCTGCGGGGAGGTGACCACCCAGTCGGCGGCCGCCACCGCCTCGTCCACCCGATCGACCGCGGCCAGGCCCAGCGCCAACGCGCTCTGCGGGTACGGGTGGCACTGCCCCGGCGGATCGGCCTTCTCGAGGTAGGCGACCGCGAGCTCGGCGTCGCCCCGATGCAGCGCACTCAGCCCGAGCGCGACCATCCGCTCGTCGCTGCCGAGGCCGTGGTCGTCGAGCAGCACGAGGTCGGCGTCGAGCAGCTCGGGGGGCATCCGGGTGGGCTCGCCCACGTGGGTCGCCGCGCCGGCGACGACGGTGAGCGCCAGCCCGCGGAGGTCGTCGGTGATCCCGCGCACCTCGAGCATCTGCTCGAGCACGGAGAAGCCGTCGTCGACCCGGCCGAGGGCGATGAGCGACCGGCCCAGCGGCGCCAGGGCCTGCACCTCGCCGAACACGTCCTCGAGGCGACGGAAGATGGCCGCCGCCTCGGCCGCGATCTCGTGGGCCTCCCGGGACCGTCCCGCCCACAGCCGCATCACGCTCTGGAGCACGAGCATCATGCCCTCGCCCCACTCATCGCCCCGTTCGCGGGCCTCGGGCAGCACCTGATCGACCAGCGCGTCGGCGGCGGCGGTGTCGCCGAGACGGAACTTGATCCACGCCATGAGGCCGTGGCCCCAGCTGAGGCCACCCTTGTCGCCGATCTCCTCGAACTTGTCGATCGACGACGCCAGGCGCCGCTCTGCCTCGTCGGGGTCGCCGTCGACGAAGGCGATCCACGCCAGGTTCTGGAGCGCCCAGGCCTCGCCCCGCACGTCGCCCACCTCACGCGAGGCGGCCAACGCGGCCTCGAGCGACTCGGGCGCCTCGTCGTGGGCGCCCACCATGAGGTCGGCCATGCCGCGGCTGCGCAACGCCCGGGCCAGGCCCTGGCGATCCCCCAGCTCCCGGAACACGTCGATGGCCCGGTCCAAGGTGACCACCGCGGCGGCGTGGTCACCCTCGCGCCACTCGATGTCGCCCAGCACCACCAGGGCGCGGGCGAGGATCCGGCGATCGCCCGTGGCCTCGGCGGTGGCGAGGGCCCGTCCCACGTCGGCCCGGGCGGCGCCCAGCTCACGCTGCTCGGTGAGCGCGTTGGCCCGCCCCAGCACGGCATCGGTCGCGGCCTGGTCGTCGCCCAGCGCGTGGGCCAGATCGAGGGCCTGCCCGTAGAGCCGGGCGGCGTTCTGGTGGAGATCGGCCCGGTCGGCCCGGCGGGCCGCCTCGGTGACCCAGTGGAGGGCCCGGTCGCCGATGTCGGGGCGCAGGTCGGCCACCTCGCCCATCTCGGCGGCCAACCCGGCAGCGATGGCGAAGTGGTACGCGACGATGTCCACCACCCGCTCGTCGGGCGCGGCGCCCGGGTGCTCCTCGAGGTAGGTGGCGATGCCGGCGTGCTTGCGGGCCCGGTCGGCCTTGGTGAGCGTGCCGTAGGCGACGTCGCGCACCAGCTCGGAGTGGAAGCTCCAGCGCCGACCCTCGACCAACAGCACCTCCTTGGCGGCCAGCCCGCCGAGGGCCTCGGCGGCGGCGGCGCCTGACGGGTCCTCCTTCTCGATCATCTTCTCGAGCGCCTCGATGGGCCCCCGGCGACCCCACACGGCGGCGTTCACCAGGGTCTGGCGCTCGTGGTGGGGCAGGGCATCGAGGCGCGCCGCGACCAGGCCCCGCAACGTGTCGGGCAGGTCGCGGAAGCCCCGATCGCTGCTCGGCGCGCCGCCCACCATCCCGGTCTCGTCGAGCAGCGACACCAGCTCCTCGAGGAAGAAGGGGTTGCCGCCGCTGCGGTCGAGCAGCAGCGCCCGCACGTCGTCGGGTGCCTCCTCGTCGAGCAGGAGGCCCAGCAGGTGCTCGGCCGCGGCGCGGTCGAGTGGGTCGAGGTTGAGCACGGCGACGTTGTGGCGGCCGTGGCGAGGCGCCCAGCGCTCCTCGATCCCCGGTCGGCTCGTGCCGACCACCACGTACGGGAAGCGGCCGAGGCGGGCCAACATGTCGTCGAGCATCTCGAACACCAGCGGGTCGGCCCAGTGCAGGTCGGACAGCACGATCACGACCGGGTGCGCGAGGGCGTAGCCCTCGACCAGCGTGAGCACCGAGCGGGTGGCCTCGTCGCGGGCCCGCTGGGGCTCGATGTCGCGCAAGGGCACCTCGTAGCCCAGCAGGTACATCAGGCCCTCGACCACCCGGTCGACCTCGTCGTCGCCGGGGTCGAGGTCGAGCGTGCGGCTCACCACGTCGATGGCGTGGTCGGACGCGGTGCTGAACGGCGCCTCGGTGGACAGGCTGAGTGCCTGGCGCAACGCCTCGGCCACGGGCCACCACACGTTGGCCTCGCCGTAAGGCACGCAGCGCCCCTCCAGCACGATGGCCTCGTGGTTGCACTCGGCCAGGGTGGCCACCTCCTCGGCCAGGCGGCTCTTGCCCACGCCGGCGTCGCCCACCAACAAGATGAGCTGGGCGCGGTTGTGGGCCACCGCCGCGTCGACCGCGCCGCGCAGCATGGCCAACTCGGGCTCGCGTCCCACGAGTGGCGCTCGATCGCGCTGGGGGCGATAACCCGGCGGCAGGAGCGGCGCCGTGGCCACCCACGCCGGCACCGGCTCCTCGCGGCCCTTCGCCTGCAGCAGCCCCATCTCGTCGTACCCGATCACCCCCTGGGTGGCGGCGTAGGTCGCCGGGCCGACCAGCACCTGGCCCGGGGGTGCGGCCGTCTGCAGGCGGCTGGCGGTGTTGACCACGTCGCCCATGGCCGTGTAGTCGCCGCCGGCCCGCAGGGCGCCCACCAGCACCTCGCCGGTGTTGACCCCGATGCGCATGCGCACGTCGACGCCGATCTCGGCGGCGTGGAGGGCCATGGTCTCCTGCATGCGCAGGGCGGCCCGCACCGCCCGCTCGGCGTCGTCCTCGTGGGCGACCGGTGCACCGAACAGCGCCACGATGGCGTCGCCCACGATCTTGTCGACCTTGCCCCCGAACGTCTCGATCTCGGCGACCAGGCGCTCGAAGCAGCGGTCGACCAGGTTCTTGATGTGCTCGGGGTCGGCCGCCTCGGAGAGTGAGGTGAAGCCGACGAGGTCGCCGAACAGCACGGTGGCGACCCGGCGCTCGTCGTTGGGCACCGAGGTGGCGTGCCCGCACGACGGGCAGAACCGGGCCCCGTCGGGTACGGCCGCGCCGCACGACCCGCACGTCATGGCCGCCAGCCTACGGGGCGATGGGCGCGGCCGTTCCCGCCTTTCGCCACGATCGCGCCCGCGAATTCCTCGCGCCGTCGCGCGGTGGCTCGCCGTTAGCGTGTGACGGACACGTCTCCGGGAGGACCTCCGTGGCATTGACCGACACCGCCCCGCCCGCCACCGCCATCGCCGCGCGCGCCGTGCAGGCGACCAAGATCTACGGCGCGGGCGACACCGAGGTGCGCGCCCTCGACGGCGTCGATGTCGACCTGGCCAAAGGCCAGTTCACCGCGATCATGGGACCGTCGGGATCGGGGAAGTCCACCCTCATGCACTGCATGGCCGGGCTCGACCTCCTGACCTCGGGCCACGTGTACATCGGCGACGTCGACCTGGGCTCGCTGAAGGAGAAGGACCTCACCGCGCTGCGCCGGGACAAGATCGGGTTCGTGTTCCAGGCCTTCAACCTGGTGCCCACCCTCACCGCCCTCGAGAACATCACGCTTCCCCAGGCCCTGGCCGGCCGCAAGCCCGACCAGGCCCGCCTCGACCAGGTCGTGGCCACCGTCCGGTTGGGCGACCGCCTCAAGCACCGGCCCAGCGAGCTCTCGGGCGGCCAGCAACAGCGCGTCGCGGTGGCCCGGGCCCTCGCCGGTGCACCCGAGATCATCTTCGCCGACGAGCCCACCGGCAACCTCGACTCGCGCTCGGGCGCCGAGATCCTGCAGTTCATGCAGAGCGCCGTGAGCGACTTCGGCCAGACCATCGTGATGGTCACCCACGACCCGGTGGCGGCGGGCTACGCGGACCGGGCGCTGTTCCTCGCCGACGGCAAGATCGTCGACGACATGGTCGACCCCACCGCCGACAAGGTGCTCGACCGCCTCAAGGGCCTCGACAGCTGATGTTGAACGTCACCCTCAAGGGCCTTCTCGCGCACAAGCTGCGGCTCGCGCTCACCGCCCTGGCCGTGGTGCTGGGCGTGGCCTTCATGGCCGGCAGCCTCGTGCTCACCGACACCATACGCTCCGTGTTCGATCAGCTCTTCACCGAGGTGAACGCCGGCACCGACGCGGTGGTGCGCAAACAGGAGACCTTCGAGGGCGCGTTCGGCCAGAGCCAGCGGGGCCGGGTGACCCAAGCGGATCTCGACCTGGTGCTCGGCCTGCCGTCGGTGGCCGACGCCGAGGGGCAGGTGGCCGGGCCCGCAGCATTGGCCGACGCCAACGGCGACCTGATCGGCAACCCGACCCAAGGCGCGCCGACCCTGGCGTTCAACTGGAGCACCGTGCCCCAGCTCAACCAGTTCAACCTGGTCGAGGGGGACGCCCCGATCGGTGAGCAGGTGGTGGTCGACAAGGGCACCTCGGACGACAACGACCTGGCGGTGGGTGACACCGTCCGGGTGCTCACCCAGGCCGGGTCGACGCCGTACGTGATCAGCGGCATCGCCACCTTCGGTGAGTCCAACAGCCTGGCCGGCGCCAACATCGTGCTGTTCGAGACCAGCGTGGCCCAGGAGCTCGTGGGCAAGCCCGGCAAGTTCGAGCAGATCGCGGTCGTCGCCGCCGACGGCGTGAGCCAGGAGGAGCTGGTGCAGGACCTCACGGCGGCGCTTCCCTCGGGGACCGAGGCCATCACCGGTGACGCCATCACCGCCGAGAACCAGAACGACATCGCCGCCGGGCTCGGCTTCTTCACCACCTTCCTGTTGATCTTCGCCGGCATCGCCCTGTTCGTGGGCTCGTTCATCATCTACAACACCTTCTCGATCATCGTCGTGCAGCGGGGCCGCGAGATGGCCCTTCTGCGGGCCGTGGGGGCCAATGGACGCCAGATCCTCGGTTCGGTCATGGTCGAGGCGGCGGTGGTCGGGTTGCTCGCATCCGCCGTCGGCGTCGTTGCGGGCATCGGCCTCGCGTTCGGGCTGAAGGCCGCGTTCGCCGGCCTCGGCCTCGACCTCCCTGACAGCGGGGCCGTGGTGAAGCCGCAGACCATCGTCATCTCCATGATCGTGGGGACGCTCATCACGATCGTGGCCGCGTTCTTCCCCGCCCGACGGGCCGGGAGGATCCCGCCCATCGCCGCGCTCCGGGACGTGGCCCAGGACACCTCCGCGGGCTCAGTGGCCCGGCGCATCAGCGGTCTCGTCCTCGCGCTGCTCGGCGCGCTCCTGCTGGCCAAGGGCCTCGCTGACGACTCGGCCAAGGTGGTGGGCGTCGGGGTGGGCTTCCTGTTCCTGGCGGTCACGACGCTGGGACCCGTCATCGCCGGGCCGATCAGTCGCTTCCTGGCCTGGCCCATCCCCCGCATCAAGGGCATCACCGGGGTGCTGGCCCGCGAGAACGCGATCCGCAACCCCAAGCGCACCGCGTCCACCGCCGCGGCGCTGATGATCGCGGTCACCCTCATCGGGTTCATCACCATCTTCGCCGACTCCGCCAAGGCATCGGTGGACGAGTCGATCAACCAGAACTTCAACGGCGACTTCCTGATCGACTCGCAGACCTTCGGCCAGGGCGGCCTGCCCGTCACCATGGCCGACGAGCTCAACGCCCTGCCCGAGGTGCAGGACGCAGCCGGTGTGCGGGTGGGCGAGGCCCAGGTCGCGTTCCAGGCCGAGACGGTGGCCGGCGTCGACCCCGCGTTGATCTTCGACGTCGTCGACGTCGGCGAGATCCAGGGCGACACGGCCGCCCTGAACCAGGAGGGCACCGTCGCGCTCAGCGCCGACCAGGCCGAGGAGCTCGGGCGTGGCGTCGGCGACACCATCAACATCCGGTTCCCGGCACACCCCGAGAACCAGGACTTCCGGATCGTGGCCCTCTACGAGCGGAAGGACGCGATCAACGTCAACATCCCCATCGACTACCTGTTCGGCCTGCCCACCTACGAGGCCAACTTCGAGGACCAGTACGACAACCAGGTGATCGTCACCCTCGCTGAGGGGGTGAGCCCCGACGAGGGCCGGGCCGCCATCGAGACGGTCACCGACAACTACCCCCTGGCCAAGGTGCAGGACCAGGCCGAGCTCAAGGCCAACCAGGCCAAGCAGATCAACCAGTTCCTCGCCCTCATCTACGTGCTGTTGGGCCTCGCGGTCATCATCGCCTTCGTGGGCATCGTCAACACGCTCGGGCTGTCGATCTACGAGCGCACCCGCGAGCTGGGCCTGATGCGGGCGGTGGGCATGTCGCGCCGGCAGGTCCGCACGTCGATCCGCTGGGAGGCGGTCATCATCGCCCTGCTGGGCACCGCGTTGGGGCTCGTGCTCGGCATCGTGTTCTCCTTCTCGTTGGTCACCGTGCTGGAGAGCCAGGGCTTCAACACCTTCCGGTTGCCCATCGGCCAGTTGCTGGTGCTCTCGGTGGTGGCCGCGGGGCTCGCGGTGCTGATGGCGGCGTGGCCCGCTCGCCGCGCCGCCCGTCTCGACGTGCTCGACGCCATCGCCACCGAGTAGCCGCCCACCCTCCGCGCGCCTGGGCCGAACGGCCCACCTGCCTCAAGGCCTCCGTCGGTGCGGTCGATAGGCGGCCATGTGCGCAGTGGCGGCGCTCCCGGAGATCACCGTGATGGTGGCCGACGCCGAGCAGCCGCGTCGCGACCAGATCGTGGCCCGATTGGACGGCGAGCCGGCCGTCACCGTGCTCGAGGCGACCGGTGACCCCGCGTACGCGGTGACGCGCATCCTCGACAAGCTGCCCGACGTGGTGCTGCTCGACGTGAAGCTGCCCGGGCAGGCCGCCCTGGCCGCCTGCTGGACCGTCCTGCAGCACGCGCCCGCCACCCAGATGATCCTGCTGGCCGGCCCCGAGGACCTCGAGGCCGTCTACCAGGCCATCACCTACGGCGCCGCCGGCTGCCTGCAGCGGGCCGAGGCGGTCGAGCAGTGCGGCGTGGCGGTGCGGGGCGCCACCCGGGGTGAGTACCTGCTGCCGCCGCTGGTGGCCGCTCGCGTGCTGCACGACGTCGACGCCTACGCCAAGGACGCGAGCCATCCGTACGGGGCCTCGTCACCGCTGACCGCCACCGAGCGCGAGGTGTTGATGAGCCTGGCCGGCGGCGACACCCCGGCCGACATCGCCCGCCGCCACGAGGTGACCGCCCGCCTGGTGAACCTGCACACCGGCTACGCGGTGGCGAAGCTGCAGCGCCACGCCGAGCGGGCCCGCGCCCTGGCCGAGCCCCGCTCCGCGTAGGGATCTGACCCGAGCTCCCTGCGTACTGGCGCCCGATTCGGTGGCCGGCACAACAGGATCGGGCGCCAGTTCCCTCGGGTTTCAGGCGCCGGCGGCACCGCGCTTCGCGGCGCGGAGCTCTTTGCGCCACACCACGCGGAGGCCCGACCAGGTCTCGTCGATGGCGCAGACCTTGTTGTCGACCAGGCCGAGGGGCAGGCACACCGCTCGAACGGTGTCCTCAGTGATGTCGGTGGGGACCTTCGACGCCTTCTTGGGCCACGCCACCCAGAGCCCGCCGTCCACGTCCATCGACCGCAACACCGTGTCGAGGCGCTGCTCGAAGTCGCCACGACGGGTGTGGAACGAGACGATGACGTCGTTGGTGCCCTGGGCGCGGCGGCGGAACGTCACGCCGTCGGGCACCGGTTCGAGCGTCGCGGCGAATCCCTCGGGCGCGCCGAGCAGCGCCACCGCGTGTCCCTCCTTGATGCCCAGCTTCTTGGTCAGCGGGGTCCCTGAGTACCCGGCGGTCGGCGCCGTCATCCGAGCTCGTCCTCGATCGACGACTTTGGGGCCAGCCCGGCGTCCTCGTCGGGCAGGGGGCTGAAGATGAGGCGGGGGCCTCGGTCCCAGGTGAGGTAGCTCCACGCCCAGTTCAGGAACACCGACACCCGGTTGCGGAAGCCGACGAGCGTGAGCAGGTGCAACCCCAGCCACGCCATCCACGCCGGTGAGCCGTGCAGGCGGATGTGCAGCGGGAGCTCCGCCACCGCGGCCCGGCGACCCACGGTGGCCATGGTGCCCTTGTCCAGGTAGTGGAAGGCGCGGGTGGGGCGACCGGCCTCGATCCGACGGATCTGGCGGGCCACGTGCGCGCCCGACTGCACCGCCACCGGCGCCAGCTGCGGGAGCACCTGGGGGCGCAGGCGCCCGCTCTCGATGTGGGCGACGTCACCGATGGCGAAGACCCGCTCGAGGCCCTTCACGACCAGATCGGGACCGACGACGATGCGGCCACCGCGGGCCTGTTCGACCCCGAGGGCGGCGGCAAGGGGGTTGGCCTGGATGCCGGCGGCCCAGACGAGGGTGTGGGCGGGCAGCACCTCGCCCGACCCGAGGTGGACCCGGGTCGCCGAGATGCGCTCGACCGACTCGCCCAGCCGCACCTCCACCCCCCGGGACACCAGCGTCTGGCGGGAGTAGTACTGGGACTTCGGGTGGAACGGCGGGAGCAGGTGGTCCTCCCGCTCGACGAGCAGCACCCGGGCGCGGGCCACGGCGAGGCGCTGGAAGTCCTTGCTGAGCACGTGGCTGATCAGCTCGCTGAGCGCTCCCGCCACCTCGACGCCCGTGGGGCCGCCGCCCACGACCACGAAGGTGAGGGCACCCTCGTCGATCAGGTGCGGGTTGCGGTCGGCCGCCTCGAAGCAGGACAGGACGTGGTTGCGCAGCTGCGCGGCCTCGGCCAGTGAGTACAGGGGGAAGGCGTGCTCCTCGGCGCCGATGACCCCGAAGAAGTTGGTGGTGGCGCCCGCGGCGACGACCAGGTGGTCGAAGGCCAGATCGGTGCCGTCGGCGAACACCACGTGGCGCTGACGCCAGTCGACCCCCGCCACCTCGGCGTGGCGGAACGACACGTTCAGCTGGCGTTGGAAGATGCCCCGCACCGGGTAGGCCACGTCGGCCGGGTTCAGGCCCGCGGTTGCCACCTGGTAGAGCAGCGGCTGGAACGTGTGGAAGTTGTGGCGATCGACGATGGTGACGTCGAGGTCCGCACCGGCCAGTCCCCGGGCGGTGGCCAGGCCACCGAACCCGGCGCCGACGATCACGACCCTGCGCCTCCGGCCCGCCGTCGCGGGACCGACGTCGACGCTCGCCGCGAGGTCGCGGTGGCCGGCTCCGGAGGTCACCGTGGATCTCCCGGCCCGGGTGTCGTCTGGCAGCTCGGGCACCAATACGTGCTGCGGGCCTGTTCCCCCTGGAGGCGCATCCGCACCGGTGTACCGCACCGGCGGCACGGCTGCCCGCGCCGACCGTAGACGGCCAGACCTCCTGGCCGGCCCGGCACGGTGGTGCGGGGCCCGCTGCCCAGGTTGGCCCGCAGTTGCGCCGAGGCGGTGGCCAGCAACCTGCGGCGCTGGGCCACGTCGAGCGCCCCGATCGGGGTGAAGGGGTCGACCCCGCACGCGAAGCACACCTCGCTGGCGTAGACGTTGCCGATCCCGCTGGCGATGCGCTGGTCGAGCAGGGCCACCTTCACCTGCTCGTCGGGCTCGGCCACCGTGGCGAACCGCTCGACGGCGGCGTCGAGGTCGACGTCGGGCCGGCACAGGTCGGGGCCGATTTGGTCGAGGGGGTGCGACGCGCCCGGGGGCGGCTGACGGAAGGCCTCGACCACCGGCGCCGAGAAGCACACCGCCACCCACTCGTCGGTGCCCACCACCGCCCGGGCCAGGTGCGGCGGCTTCCGCCACCGCTCGCCCACCCGGTAGAGGTGCCAGCTGCCACTCATGCGCAGGTGGGTGCGCAGCACCACACCGTCGTCGAACGTGATGAGCAGGTGCTTGCCCACCGCCTCGACCCCCTCGATGGTGGTGCCCACCGTGGGCCGCACGCCGCCGGTGAGGCGAGGGGCCTCGAAGCGGGCCAGCCGGGCGCCGGCGAGGGCCGGTCGCAGCCGGTTGGCACTGCGATGGAGGGTGTCGCCCTCAGGCACGCAGTACCAGGCCCCGGTAGCCGTCGATGAACCCGGCCGCCCGCAGCGCATCGGCCGCCCCACCCGACTCGGCCACGGGGGCCCCGTCGACCTTGCCGATCTCGAGTGACCGCAAGCGACCGTCCTTCACCAGTCGGGTCAACGCCTCGGCCCAGGCGCCGGCGTTGGACTCGTCGGCCCCGGCCGGGAAGCGGAGGAGACTGCGACCACCTCGCTCGAGGAACACCGCCGGCTCGCCGTCGACCAGCACCACGAAGGCCCCCGCCGAGCGGGAGGGACGTGGTCCGGGTCGACGCGGCGCAGTCGACGGCACATCCTTCGAACTGGCACCGGATTTCGGTGCCAGAACCCCGAGATCCGGTGCCAGAACGCCCGTATCCGGCCACGCCAGCGCCGCGCCGTAGGGCTGGGCCGGGTCGGTGGCGGCCAGCACGAGCGCCTCGGGCACATCGCCGGGCCGCGGCGGCCCGCCGTCGATCGGCGACCGCACCGACCGGAGACGGTCGACCGCACCCGGCAGCGCGAACTGCGCCGCGCCGAGGCCCGCCACGAAGTAGCCCCGGCGCACGTGGCCGCGCTCCTCCAACGCCTTGAGCACGGGGTACACGCCGGCGAACCCGCCCTCTGCGCCTTCGCCCAACGCCGCTTCGCGCGTGAGCACGCCGTAGCGGTCGAGCAGTTGGCGGGCACGGGCGTGGGCCGACTCGGTGGCGGTGACCGGCGGTTCGAACAGCGGTGCCACCAGCGACCAGCGACCCGCGGCCTCGGGCGGGCCGAGGCGGGTGAGCCGGCCGGGACGGGGGCGGCGGCGGGCGCCGGCCGACCCGGCCTTGGCCGCTCTTCCCCGGCCCCGCCGATCGCCCACCAGTGCCCGCAGCGGGGCGAAGGAGTCGTTGGTCACCTCGCCGGCCCACACGAGGTCCCAGAGGGCGTCGAGGACCGTGGCGTCGTCGTAGTCCAGGTTGGCGGCCTGCACGGCCGCGACCAGCTCGGGCCAGAACGACGCGCCGCGGGACTCGAGCTGGGACCGGAGGGCGTGGTGGTGGGGCGAGGCCGGCGGTTCGTCGCCGGCCGCGGGAACGAGCAGCCCCACCTGATCGCGGAACAGCAGCCGGACCCGGCCGTCGGCGGCGCCCAGCGGCCCGGCACCCACCCACACCAGCTCGCCCGCCGTCGCCAGGGCATCCAGATCGGCCGGCGAGTAGGCGGCCATGCGGGCGGGGAGGATGTCGGCCTCCAGCACCGAGGCCGGCAGGGGCGCCCCTTGGAGCACCCCCACCACCTCGGCCAGCGCATCGACGCCGCGCCGTGGTCGACCGACGCCCTGCCACTCGGGCAGGAACCGCGCCAACGCAGCGCCGTCGACCGGCTCGACCTCCTTGCGGAGCACGGCCAGGCAGCGCCGCCGCAGCTGCCGCAGCACGTCGACGTCGCACCACTCGCGCTCGACGCCGTCGGGGCGGAACTCGCCGCGGGTGATGCGGCCGTCACGTTCGAGGCCCTCCAGCACCAGGCGCACCGGGTCGACCGCCACGCCCAGCCAGGTGGCCACCTGCCCTGCGAGGAAGGGACCGTGCGTCCGGGTGTACCGCACGACGAGATCCGTGAGGGGGGCATCGACCGGGTCGGTGAACGCCCGGGGCAGCCCGAGGGGCACCGACACCCCGAGGGCATCACGCAGGCGGCCGGCGTCGTCGGCCGCGGCCAGGCGCTCCTCGCCCGCCACCGCGGCCACGAAGGCGCGGTGCTGGTCGACGAGCGCGTCGAGCATGGGCCCGGCATCGCCGTCGGTGCGCAGGTCGACCTCGGCACGGCTGAGCGGGCCCAGCAGGCGCAGCAGGTCGTGGACCTCGTCGGCGTCGCGGGCCCGGCGACCGTCGACCAGGCGCTGCAACTCGAGCTCGAGGTCGGCCAGCACGCCAGGATCGATGAGGTCGCGCAGCTCCTCGGCACCCAGCAGGTCGCGCAAGAGGTCGCGGTCGAGTGCCAACGCGGCGGCGCGGCGCTCGGCGGCGGGCGCGTCGCCCTCGTACATGTAGATGGCGATCCACCCGAACAGCAGCGACTGCGCGAAGGGCGACGCCTGCCGGGTCTCGACGGGCACCAGCCGCACCTTGCGGGACCGCAGGTCGGTGAGCACCTCACGCAGCGCGGGCACGTCGAACACATCGTTCACGCACTCGCGGGTGGCCTCGAGCAGGATGGGGAAGCTCGGGTAGTGCGAGGCCACCCTGAGCAGGTCGGCCGATCGCTGGCGCTGTTGCCACAGGGGCGTGCGCTGGTCGGGGCGCCGGCGGGGCAACAACAGGGCCCGACCCGCGCACTCGCGAAAGCGCGATGCGAACATGGCGGTGTTGGGCAGCTGCGAGACGATCAGCTCGTCGATCTCGTCGGGATCGATGGCCAGCTCGTCGAGGGGCAGGTCGTCCACCGCCTCGGGCAGGCGCAACACGATGCCGTCGTCGCTCCACATCAGCTCGACCTCGACACCCCACTGCTCACCCAGCCGGTGCTGGAGGGCCATGGCCCACGGCGCGTGCACCTGGGCGCCGAACGGCGAAAGGACGCACACCCGCCAGTCGCCGATCTCGTCACGGAAGCGCTCGACCACGATGGTGCGGTCGTCGGGGACCGCACCCGTGGCGTCGGCCTGCTCGTCGAGGTAACCCACCAGGTTCTGCGCGGCCCAGGCGTCGAGTCCGTTGCGCTCCTGGAGGCGGGGCAGCGGGTCGTCGTCGGCCCGCACCTCGCGCACGAAGGCGCCGAGGGCCCGGCCCAGCTCGAGCGGTCGGCCGGGACCGTCGCCGTGCCAGAACGGCATCTTGCCGGGCTGCCCCGGCGCCGGCGTGACCACCACCCGCTCGTGGGTGATGTCCTCGATGCGCCAGGTGGACGCCCCGAGCAGGAAGGTCTCGCCCGGGCGGCTCTCGTAGACCATCTCCTCGTCGAGCTCGCCGACACGGGTGCCGTCGGGCAGGAACACGCCGTAGAGCCCCCGGTCGGGGATCGTCCCACCGGACGTGACCGCCAGCCGCTGGGCGCCGGCCCGGCCGCGCAGCACGCCCGCCACCCGGTCCCACACGAGGCGCGGGCGCAGCTCGGCGAACTCCTCGGACGGGTAACGACCCGACAGCAGGTCGAGCACGTTGGCCAGCACCTCGTCGGACAGGTCGGCGAAGTTGGCCGACCGGCGCACGAGCGCGGCCACATCGTCCACCGCCCAGTCGTCGAGGGCGCACATGGCCACGATCTGCTGGGCCAGGACGTCGAGCGGGTTGCGCACGTAGCGGGTGTGCTCGATCAGGCCGTCGTGCATGCGCTCGACCACGACGGCGGCCTCGACCAGGTCGCTGCGGTGTTTGGGGAAGAACCGGCCCCGGCTGGGCTCGCCCACCTGGTGGCCGGCGCGCCCGATGCGCTGGAGGCCCCGGCTGACGGCGCCCGGCGACTCGACCTGCACCACCAGGTCGACCGCGCCCATGTCGATGCCCAGCTCGAGCGAGCTGGTGGCCACCAGGCCCTTCAGGTCGCCGGACTTCAGGCGGTCCTCGATGGAGAGCCGGCGCTCCCGGGACAACGACCCGTGGTGGGCCAGGACGAGCTCGTGCGGGGCCTCACCGTCGCCGGCGCGTGGTGCCGGGGGCGTGCCGACGGCCTCGGCGGCGCGGTTCTCGCCCTCCACCGCCAGCTCGTTGAGGCGGGTGGCCAGGCGCTCGGCCAGGCGCCGGCTGTTCACGAACACGATGGTCGAGCGGTGCTGCTGGATCAGCTCGAGCAGGCGCGGGTGCATGGCCGGCCAGATGCTGCGGCGCACCGGGCCCGCGGCGACGGGACCCGTGACCGGCTCCTCGATCACCTCACCCAGGGCGCCCATGTCCTCGACCGGGACGACCACCTCGATGTCGAGCGGCTTGCGCACACCGGCATCGACGATCGTGACGGGCCGGGCCTGCGGCGCCTGCCCGGGCTCGATCTGGCCGCCGAGGAAGCGGGCGATCTCGTCGAGCGGGCGCTGGGTGGCCGAGAGGCCGATGCGCTGGAACGGCCGGTGGCAGAGGGCCTCGAGCCGCTCGAGCGACAGGGCCAGGTGCGCGCCCCGCTTGGTGGGCGCCAGCGCGTGGATCTCGTCGATGATCACGCACTCGACCGACCGCAGCGTCTCGCGGGCCTGCGAGGTGAGCATGAGGTAGAGCGACTCGGGGGTGGTGATCAGCAGGTCAGGGGGATGGCGCACCAGCGTGCGGCGCTCGTCCGGGGCCGTGTCGCCCGTGCGCATGCCCACCGTGGGCACGTGCACCGACTGGCCCAGACGCTGCGCGGCCAACGAGATCCCCTGGAGCGGCGCCCGCAGGTTCTTCTCGACGTCCACCGCGAGCGCCCGCAGCGGCGAGAGGTAGAGCAGGCGCGTGCGCTGCTCGCGGGCCGGCACCGGCGCGGACATGAGCCGGTCGATGCCCCACAGGAACGCGGCGAGTGTCTTGCCGGATCCCGTGGGGGCGAGGATCAGGGTGTGATCGCCCGACGCGATGGCCGGCCACCCCTTCGCCTGCGCGGCGGTGGGCTCGGGGAACGACGTGGTGAACCACGCGCTGACGGGCGCCGAGAACCCCGCGAGCGGGCCACCGCCACGTGGTGTGGTCACCCCGCAAGGCTACGGCAGGGGTCTGACATCCGAACGAGCCGGTCGAGCCCGGCCGGGCCCGCCTACGAGACGGTGAGCGTGCCCGTCATGTTGGGGTGCAGGTCGCAGACGTACTGGTACTCGCCTGCGGGCAGGTTGATGCGCAGCACCTGGGCGGAGACACCGGTCTCGAGCTCGGTCTTGAACTCGGTGTCCTTGATGTCGAGGTTGTGCTGCACACCGTCGTCCTGGTTGTCGATGACGATGGTGAACTCCTGGTTCGCGGGGGCCTCGATCGAGTCGGTGCTCCAGGCGATGTTGTCGGCGGTGATCACCACGTCGCCCGGTGGCAGCTCGCCGCCCCCGGAATCGCTGTCGCCGCCACACGCCGACAGTGCGAGCGCACAGGCCGCCGCGGCCAGGACGGCGGCGAGCCGGAACGACGTTCGGGAGGGTTGACGGGTCGCGGTCACGGCCCCAACGGTACCGGGACAAGCCGCGTAGACTCCAACCGTGGCCGAGTACCGAACCCCCGAATTCCACCCCGCGTTCGAGGAGTACTGCGAGGCCATCTTCGAGCTCAACGAGGATGCCGTCGACGTCATCCAGGCCCGCATCGCCGACCGTCTCGAGGTGTCCAGGCCGGCGGTGTCGGAGATGATCAGGAGGATGGAGTCGGAGGGGCTCGTGTCGGTCGACGGGGCGATCCGCCTCACCACCGACGGCACCCGCCTCGCCGAGCGCGTGGTTCGCCGCCACCGGCTGGCCGAGCGCTTCCTCACCGACATCCTCGACCTCTCCTGGGCCGACGCCCACGTGGAGGCAGGCAAGTGGGAGCACGTCATCTCCGAGCCCGTGGAGAAGGCCCTCACCCGGGTGCTGGGCGATCCCACCACCTGCCCGCACGGCAACCCCATACCCGGCAGCGACTACACCGAGCCGGTCACCGTGGCACTCGAGCAGCTCGGCCCGGGCGACGCCTTCACCGTCTCGCGCATCCCCGAGGAGCTCGAGTTCACGCCTGGCCTCCTCGAGTTCCTCGAGGCCTCCGACGTGCTGCCCGGCCGCACCGGCACGGTCACCGCGGTGTCACCCGACGGCACGCTCACGGTGGAGATCGAGGGCCGCCACGTCGGCCTGGGCGGCTTCGCCAGCGCCCGCATCCTGGTGCTCACCGCGGCCACGGCGGCGGTGGCCGCCGGGCGCTGAGCGGCCCTCCCGCCACCAGCCGAACGCGAGCAACGCCGCCAGCAGCGCCCCCCAGGCGACCGCCAGCACCCAGGTCCGGGGGCCCGGCCGGCGGAAGTCCGGCAGCACGGGTCGCACCACCCGCACCCACGGCGCGGTCGTGTCGTCGAAGTCGATCACCAGGCGCAACCGCTCGGCCAGCACCTCCGCCACGAGCCACGCCCAGGTGAGCACGCTGACGACCGCGGCCAGGGCGAACCACCGCACTGCGGCGGCGTTGCGGTCGAGCCACCACGCGGCGGCGACCACCACCAGGGGCACCACCACCACCACCTGACGACCCGGCCACCAGTAGCCGTGCATGGTGAGAGCAACCCACGTCGCGGTGGCCCAGCCGGCCAACAGAGGCAGCACGAGGGCCGACCAGCCGTCCGGGCGCCGACGCGCCAGGGCGCCGAGGGCAACCAGCGCGAAGAGGAAGACCGGCGCCCACGTCACGAGACCGAACGAGCGGTCGACCATCAGGCCGACGAGTCGCTGCGACCGGCCGACGTAGTCCGGGTCCACCCCGATGACGCCGGCCTCACCCGTCTGGACGAAGTGGTCACCGCTGGCGTAGACGGTCCACCCGCCGTACACGACCCGGTGGACCGCGATGAAGGCGGCGCCGGCGACGGCGAGCGCGCCGGTGAGCAGGGCGGCGCCCCGCCGGTCGCCCGCCCGCCACCGGTCGGTGAGCGCCAGGGCCACCAGCGTGGTCGCCACCGGCACGTACTTCACCGCCAACCACGGCAGCGCCACGACCGCGAGGAGGAACACGATCCTCCCCCGCCGCCCGAACGACCCGGTGAGCGCGCCGACCGCGAGGATCGTGGCCAGACCGGCGGGCAGCTCGGGGTAGACCTGCACCGCGTACGCCGCCAGCGGCGCCGCGAGCGAGAACGCCGCCGACACCCCGAGGGCTACAGGGGGCGACACCCCGAAGCGGCGCACGGCCACCCAGGCCGTGGCCGCGGCGAGCACACCGGCGAGGGCGGCGAGGGCGAGCTTCGCGGCCCACCACCCGCCGATTAGCATGGGGACCGCGAGCACGGCCGGCAGGAGGGGGTCGTGAGGGCTGATCTCGCGCCCGTCGGCCGTGGGCTCGGTCTGCACCGGCAACTCGGCGGCGTGGAACACCCGCCAGCGCTCCGCCCGGAGCTCGTCGCTGATGTCGAGGTCGAGGTCCTCACCGATGCTGATGGCGCTCAGCAGGTACTGCGGCTCGTCGGCGGTGGTACGGCCCCCGTAGGTGGCGTGAGCGGGCGCCGCCAGGGCGGTCCACAGCGCCACGACGACCGCCAACCCGGCGAGCCACCAGCGCAGACGGGTCGCAGACATCGCCCGCACCGTATCGCTTCACCCGACGCCGCGTGTAAGGTTCACCTAACGCCATGTCCGCCACCGTCGCCCCCCACACCAACGAGGCCGCCCCCGACACACGCGGGAGCACCGGCGCCACCGGCACCGAGGCCGCGGGCGCGGGCGCGGGCGACGCAACCGCCGCAACCGGCCCGACCGGCGCCTCGCCCGCGTTTGACACCGGTGACGCCCGACCCCGCCGGCTCTCGGCCGCGGCGTCAAAACGGGCCGTCCTCCTCGGCGCCGCGGTGTTCGTCGCCGCCGGCGTGGTCGTGGCCCGCGCCGTCGAC
Organism: uncultured Microthrixaceae bacterium; assembly: GCA_964635055.1. Taxonomy (GTDB): domain Bacteria; phylum Actinomycetota; class Acidimicrobiia; order Acidimicrobiales; family DATDAH01; genus JAEUJM01. Next base: position 63,612 of record CAZWMT010000003.1, read on the forward strand.
ACCGACGCCCTGCGGGCCAGCGCCACGGCGATGGCCGACCGCCCTGTCGTGGTGGTGCTGGCGTTGGGTGTGTTCGGCCTCGCGTTCGTCCTGCGGGCGGTCGCCTGGCGCCGGGTGCTGCCCGGGCTGTCGTTCGGCCAGTCGCTGGCCGCCATCCATCTGGCCTTCGGCGCCAACCACGTGCTGCCGCTGCGCCTCGGCGAGCCCCTTCGCGTCGTCAGCGTCGTGCGCCGGGCCGACGTGCCCCTGGCCGAGGCCACCTCGTCAACCGTGGCGCTTCGGGCGGCCGACATCGTGGCGGTGCTGGCGCTCGGCGCCCTGGTGGGCCCGACGGTCGTCGCCGACCTGCTCGGGGCCTGGGCCTGGGCGGTGCTGGCCCTGGTCCTCACCGTCGGCGCCGCCGGCGTGTGGTGGCTGCGCCGGTCCGCCCGCACCTCTCGCATCGACGTGCGACTGCCAGGGCCCGCGGTTGCCGGGCTGACGGTCGCGGCGTGGTTGGCCGAGAGCGTGCTCACCTGGCAGGCCTCACACTGGGCCGGCCTCGACCTGACCTACGGCCAGGCGGTGGTGGTGACCGCGGTCGCGGTCGGCGCCCAGATCGCGGCGATCGCCCCGAGCGGTTTCGGCACCTACGAGGCCGCCGCGGTCGCGGCCTACGTCGCCCTCGGCTACGACGGCGCCACCGGCCTGGCCGCCGCCCTGATGGTGCACGCCCTCACCACGGCGTACTCGCTGGTGGTGGGCGCCATCGCCGTGTTCGCGCCCGCCCCGGGGCTGCTCGGCCGCTTCCGCCTCCCCGCCGCCCCCGATCCCCAAGCCGCCCCGAGAGCAGGATTACCTGGTGGACAACCACCTCCCAGGTGGTCGAGCACCAAGAATCCCGGGGATCCGGGCCGCGATCGGCCGATCGTGCTGTTCCTGCCCGCCCACGACGAGGCGGCGACAGTGGGCCGGGTGGTCCGCCGTGTGCCCCAGGCGGTCGCCGGCCACCCCGTTCGCTGCCTGGTGATCGACGACGGCTCCACCGACGACACCGCGGCCCGCGCCCTCGCGGCCGGTGCCGAGGTGATCTCGATGCCGGCCAACCAGGGGCTGGGGGCGGCCGTGCGCCGGGGGTTCGCCGAGGCCACGGCCCTCGATGCCGTCGCCTCGGTGTTCTGCGACGCCGACGGCGAGTACGACCCCGCCGAGCTCGAGCGCCTGGTCGCGCCGATCCTGGCCGGCCGGGCCGACTACGTCGTGGGCTCGCGCTTCGCCGGTGGCCCGCGGCGCATGCGCCCGCATCGCCACGTCGGCAACCGGGTGCTGACGCTGGCGGTGTCGATCGTCTCCCGCCGTCGCATCACCGACGGCCAGAGCGGGTACCGGGCCCTGTCGGCCGACGCCACCGCCGCGGCCGAGGTGATCCACGACTTCAACTACGCACAGGTGCTCACGCTCGACCTGCTGGCCAAGGGCTACCGGTACGCCGAGGTGCCCATCAGCTACCGCTTCCGGACCCAGGGGCAGTCGTTCATCCGCCTGGGCACCTACCTGCGCAACGTGGTGCCGGCGGTGTACGTGGAGCTGAACCATAGTTGACTTCATTCGTAAAGAGTACTTAACTCCAGTCGGCCACCCCTCTACCAGGAGACCGACGTGCCCCACCCGTCCCTCAACCTGCTCTGCGCCGCGACACTCGCCCTCGCCCTCGTCGGCGTCGCGTGCACCGACGACGGCAGCAACGTCCGCTCGGCCTCGGCCTCCGGGTCCGGCTCGGCGTCGGGGTCTGGCTCCGGGTCCGGCTCGAGCAGCGGCATCTCCGAGGACGAGGCGGCGCAGACCACCGACAACGAGCTGATCACCGAGGCGCTGGAGCAGTACAAGGTGTACGTCCTCGACCAGATCGACCGCACCATCGAGGCCACCACGGTGTTCACCGACGCGGTCCGTGACGGCGACGTGACCGCCGCCCAGGAGGCCTACGCGCCCTCCCGCCAAGGCTGGGAGACCATCGAGCCCGTCGCCGGCCTGGTCGAGGAGATCGACGGGGCCGTCGATGCCCGGGTCGATGACTTCGAAGGGGTCGACGACCCGGCCTTCACGGGTTGGCACCGCATCGAGTACCTGCTGTGGGAGGAGAACGACGCCGGGGCCGCCGTCGAGTTCGCCGATCAGCTCGACGCCGACCTGCAGACGCTGAAGCGGGAGGTGACCAACATGGACATCCCGCCCGCCGCCCTCGTGGTGGGTGCCGCCGACCTGATCGAGGAGGTGTCCACCGGCAAGATCACCGGCGAGGAGGACCGCTACTCGGGCACCGACCTGTGGGACTTCGCCGCCAACGTCGAGGGCTCGGAGGCGGGCATCGAGCTGTTGGCCCCCGCCCTCGAGCAGGCCGACCCCGAGCTTCTGGCCGACATCCAGGCCGACTTCGCCGAGCTCGACGAGCAGCTCGCCGAGTACGAGGACGGCGACGACGGCTACCTCGACTACTCCGAGCTCACCGACGAGGACCGCGATGCCATGGCCGCCACCCTGGCCGGCCTCTCGGAGAAGCTCGCGGACATGGCCGGCGCACTCGACCTCGAGTCGAGTTGACGTGGCCGCGCTGAGCCGCCGGCGGTTCCTCCACACCGCCGGCGGCGCCGCCCTGCTCGGCGGCGCCGCCGCGGTGTTGCCCGCCTGTGCGAGCGGCGACGACCGCGGTTCGGTCGACCTTGCCACGGCTGCGGTCGACACCGAGCACCGCTACCTCGACCCGCTCGGTGCCCACCAGGTGGGCGTCGTGGCCACCCACCAGGCCGAGGGCCTCCTGGCCGCCTTCGACGTGCACGCTCGCGACCGTGACGAATTGCGCGACGCCTTCGAGTCGCTGACGGACGAGATCCGGCGCCTCATGACCGGCACCCCCTACGAGGAGCGTGACCCCGACTACCCGCCGCTGTACACGGGCTCTGTGGGCAACCCCCCGCCACCGGCCGACCTGAGCGTGGTGGTCTCGGTGGGTGCCAGCCTGTTCGACGACCGCTTCGGCCTGGCCGACCGCCGGCCCGCCGAGCTCGAGCGCATGCCGTTCCTCGCCAACGACCGCCTCGACCCCGCTCGCTCGCACGGCGACGTGTTGCTGTCCATCGCCAGCGCGGACCAGGAGGTCACCCTGTTCGCGTTGCGCCAGCTGATGCGGGCCACGCGGGGCAACCTGGGACTGCACTGGATGCTGGAGGGCTACAACCGGCGCACCCAGGCGGAACCCGGCGAAGCGGGGGTGCGCAACCTGATGGGCTTCGTGGATGGCACGGCCAACCTCGACCCCACCGACGACGCGCTGATGGACCGACTCGTATGGGTCGCCGAGGACGACGACGAGCCGGCCTGGGCGGTGGGTGGCACCTACCAGGTCGTGCGGGTGATCCGGATGTTCGTCGAGTTCTGGGACCGGACCCGGCTCGGCGAGCAGGAGGCACTGATCGGGCGGCGCAAGTCCACCGGCGCCCCGCTCGACGGCGAGGTCGAGACCGACATCCCGGACTTCGCGGCCGACCCGGGGGGTGACGTCACCCCCCTCGACGCCCACATCCGCCTGGCCAACCCCCGCACCCCCGAGACCGACGACCAACGCATCCTGCGCAAGGGCTTCAGCTTCTCCCGCGGGTTCGACGGGGACGGCCAACTCGACCAGGGGCTGGCGTTCGTGTCGTACCAGCGCAGCCTCGAGCGCCAGTTCCTCCCGGTGCAGGCCCGCCTGGCCGGTGAGCCCCTGGAGGAGTACCTGCTGCCCGAGGGCGGCGGGTTCTTCTTCGCCCTACCGGGCACGCCCGACGAGCGCGGGTTCCTCGGCGACGGCCTGTTCCGGTGACGGAAGCGGGTTGACAGGCACGTGCTGATAGGGAACCCTAACAATGTGGGAGAAGAGCCCGAGCCAAGAGTCATGAGGATCTCCCACCGCCCCGACCAGGGCCGTTTCCTGCACGCCGGCTTCCAGCGGCTGACGGGCCAGCACCTCGTGCTGGGGGCCCGCGGCGCGCGGTGCACCGTGTTCGGCGTGCTCCACCGCCGGGCCGTGACCCAGCAGGTGTCGCTGCCGACCGCCGTCGACCTGGCCCGGCGGGGGCTGTCCACCGTCGTGCGGGTCGAGGAGGCCTGACGGCATGGTCGTGTGCCACTGCGAAGCGGTGAACGACCGCACGATCCGGGACGAGATCGAGCGGGGGGCCCTCGACGCCGACGCCCTGGCCGAGCGCTGCGGCGCGGGTGGTCAGTGTGGCGGCTGCCATGAGACGATCCTGGCGCTGCTGCGCCAGTTCGGCCTCGATGCCGAGCCCAGCGCCGCCTGACGCCCCACCCACCCGCCGCAAGGAGACCACGGACATGCAGGGCGACCCCGAGATCATCGAGCTTCTCAACGAGGTGCTGACGGCCGAGCTGACCGCCATCAACCAGTACTTCGTCCACGCCAAGATGTGCGAGAACTGGGGCTACCAGCGCCTGGCCGAGAAGGTGCGTGACGAGTCCATCGACGAGATGAAGGACGCCGACGAGCTCATCGAGCGCATCTTGTACCTCGAAGGCGTCCCCAACCTCCAGCGCCTCGGCACCGTCACCGTCGGCGAGACCGTGGCCGAGCAGTTCGCCCTCGACCTGGTGGTCGAGAAGGCAGCGGTCGACCGCTACAACCGCGGCATCGCCCTCGCCGTGGCCAAGGGCGACAACGGCACGCGTGAACTGCTCGAGGAGCGCCTGAAGGGGGAGGAGTCCCACGCCGACTGGCTCGAGACCCAGCTCACCCTCATCGAACAGGTCGGTCTCCAGAACTACCTGTCCCAGCAGATCAACGGCGACGACTAGGGGATCCGTTCGGCGGCCACCGTCGCAGGACGGCCTCGGTCCCGCCGCACCGCGGACAACGGAACCGGTCGGGGCAGGCGCGCACCGCCTCAGGACCCCACGCACTTCGGTGGTCGGCGCGCCCGCAGGCCACGCACTGGCGCAACCAGACCACCGGGCCCGATCGCTCACCGCTCGCGCGACGACGCATCAGCCGGTCCCACGATGAGCTCGGCCACCGCCAGGCGCACCACCACGCGCTCGAGCGCCTCGACCAGCGCGTGCTGGAGGCCCTGGTCGCCGGCATCGAGCTCCGCCCAGACGACGGTCACGTCGGTGGCACGGTCGAGGCGCAGGGCGATGCCCCAGAGGTCTGCGAGAGCTTCGAGGTCGTCAGCGTCGTCATCGTGACCGTCCCCTGCCACAGCAGCGTGGATCTCGTCGAGGCCGAGGGTCGTGGCGGTGACGAAGAGGTGGCGGCCCCCGAAGGGGACTCGATGGATCCCCGAGGCGAGGGTGGCCCCGCCGGGCGGCACGCCCACGTCGACGGCCGGATCGCCCCGGAGGTCGAGCAGGCGAACCGGGTGGCCGTCGCCGTGCATGCCCCACGCCCGCGCCACCGCCATCCGATACTGGCACGGCGTCAGGCGCAGGGCATCGGTGCTGTCGGCAGGGCCCGGGCGCGTCGGCTCGGCGGCGACCTCGACGCGCACGCCGTGGTGATCGCGGAGGCGCACGCGTAGGGCCGGAAGGGCGTGGGCCACCGTGGCGCTGACCCGCAGCGCGCGCAGGCCGTCGACGGTGATCATGCAGGAGCCTCCACGACGGCCTCCGACGCCTCGAGCTCCCCGTCGTTCGCGCCGCCGGCCGGCGGTGCGCCGGTCGCGGCGCGTCGGCGGGCCGTGGCGCGCCGTCGGGCCGTGGCGCGCCGTCGCTTGCGCAACCGGATCACGTACATGGCGACTCCGGTCGCGGCCAGCGCGAGCGGGCTCAGCGCCACCACGGTCCAGAGGGCTCGGGTGAGGGTGCCGCCGAAGTCCCCGGCGTGCAGGGGGAAGCTCCAGTCGTCCCAGGCCTGCTCGAAGGCGTTGCCCGCCTCGGGGGTCCCGTCATAGAGCACCTCGCCGCTGAACTGGTCCACCACGACGAGGGTGTTGCCGCCTCCACCTTCGCGGGTCCATGGCGAGAACCCGCGGTCGACCCAGGCCTGCCAGGTGCCCGTCGGATCGTCACCATCGCCGGGGAAGCCCAGGATGCTGTCCACCTGCCGGCCCGGGAAACGCTCCTCGAGGGCGGTGAGGAACTCATCGGCGTCGAGGGGCTCGGCGGCGCGAGCCGGCTCGACCGACACGGCGTCGTCGGGTGCCACCCACAGCTCGGCACCTCGGCCCGCCGGCGTCGCGTTCTGGAACCAGCCCCGCAGGTTGGGGAAGGCGAAGGCGGCGCCGGTGAACGCGATGACCACCAGCGGCACCCAGAACACGAGGCCGACGACCCGGTGGACCGAGAGGTTGAACGCGAATGCCCCGCGGTCGCGCCGAACGAGGAGCGCGTTGGCCCAGCGCCGCACCCCCGGCCAGTACCAGAGGTAGAAGCCCGTGAGCAGGACCAAGATCCACGCGCTGCCGAACCAACCCACCGTGTCCATCCCGTCGGGGATCACGTCGCAGACCACCCCCTGCAGCCCACCCGGCTCGAGGCCGTCAGCGCCGGCCCGACACCAGCCATGGTTCGGGTCGAAGACCTCGAAGGGGCCCTGGTCCTGCCACAGGTACATGTGCCCCCGGTACATCCACCAGGTGAAGCCCTCCTCGTAGTCCGTCGTGCCGTTGAGCTCCCCGGTCCCCGGGTCGACGTAGAAGGTCCGGTAGACCTCCTCGGGGAGGGCGTCCCCGACCGGGGGCGCGGCATCCGGGTCGGGCCACGCGGCCTCCACCTGGTACACGCCCCGGCCGTTCACCGGCAGCACGGCGTACGAGAGGTAGCCATCCTCCGGGAGACGCTCCCGGACGACGTGGAGCGCCTGTTCCATCCCGACGTCGCCGCCACCGGTCGATCGGTAGAGCTCGGGGCGGAGCTTCGCGCCGTAGGCGTCGCTGAACACGAGCCAGCCACCGGTCACGGCAACGACGACCACCCAGGCGATGACGGCGAACGACAGCCAGCGGTGCACCTTCACGAGGGTGCGCCGGGGACGCATGGCGAGCCGGCGCGCGGTCGACCGCCAGGGTCGGCGGGACTGCTCGGCGACCGCCTCGGGCGCGTCGGCGGCGGCGCGACGGCCTCCGGTCGACTCGGTCGGCGCAGCGTTCGACGGCAGCATGGGCAGGAGTATTAAGCCTACCTAACACACTCGTCAAGGGGTACCTACCAACATGGTTCCGCGCGGTTGATTCAGGCCTAGTCCTCGACCACGTGGGACCGGAAGCCGTCGCGGGCCAGGCGCCACGCCGCCGAGTCGAAGGACCCGTCGGCGTTGAGGGCGGCAGCGGCGGCCGAGCCCATGACCAGGGCGTGGTGGGTGTTGTCGGGGACGAACAGGCCCTGGCGCCCGAAGGTGAGCAGCCGGGGCTGCGCCGCCGCCCACGCTTCGAGGGCGGCGAGGTCCGTCTCGAAGCCGACCCGGTAGCGCGGGTACACCCGCGGCAGGCGGCGGACCTCGACCGCGACGGGCGCCGGGTCGGGCAGGCCGAGGCGGAGCAGCGCGTCACGGACGAGCGCCCCGAGGTCCTCGTCCGAGGCGGTCCACGTCGCGTCGCCGACATCGGCGGGCACCTCTGCGCAGAGGACGGTGCGATCGGCGGGGTCGGGCCCGTCGCGGTAGTTCTTGGGCTCGGACAGGCGGGCGATCGGGTTGTCGGCCGCCGGGAAGTAGTGGGCGTCGAACTCGGTCCACTGCGGGCGGTCGACGACCAGGTAGACGAGCACGAGCCCGCGGTGCTCGATGCCGGCCCCCGCAGCCAAGACCTCCGCGGGCGCCTCGGGATGCGCCCAGCGGGCGAGCGCCGGCAGCGGCGCCGTCGACCACACCCGGCCCGCGTCGATGCGACTGCCGTCGGCCAGATGGACGCCGACGGACTCGCCGCCGAGGTCGAGGCCGTCGACCGCGGCGCCCAGTCGCAGCTCCGCGCCAGCCGCGACCGCCGCTTCGGCCAGGGCCTCCGCGATCGCACCGAACCCGGTCGCCGGGTAGAGGAAGGTGGACTTGTCGGGGGCCCCGGCGACGGCCCGTCGTCGCGGCAGGAGCCGGGCGAGGACGTCGGAGGCGGACGAAGCGCTCACCCGCCGACGGGCGAGCTCGCCCGAGAGCTGATCCGGGGGCACGCCCCAGAGCTTGGTGACGTAGGGCTCGTAGAAGGTCGAGGCCACGGTCGGGCCCAGGCCGGCGCGGACGACCTCGGCGAAGGTGTCGGCCCGCGGTCGGCGCAAGGGGCTGAGCACCGCGTCGCGGGCCGCGCCGAACGCGAACGAGGGTGGCAGGCGGCGCACGAGGTCGCTGGGGCGCAAAGGGAAGGCCAGCCACCGGCCGGCGAGATCGATGCGCCCGTGACGGGGTCGCACCTGGAGGTCGGCCCCCAGCAGCTCGCGCAGCAGGGCGAGGTGCCCGGCGTCGATGGCGGGATGCAGGCGGTGACTGCCGAAGTCGACCCGCTGCCCGGCCACCTCGATGCTGGCGGCCATGCCCCCGACGTGGTCCTGGGCCTCGACCACGACGACCTCGTGGCCGACACGCGCCGCGCCGAGCGCGGCGAGGAGTCCCGCGGGGCCGGCGCCGACGACCACGACGTCGGCCGACCGGACGGCCTCGGGCAGCGCGCGAAGATGGAGTGTTGGCAGCTGATCCACTGAGTGTTAAGGTACCCTAACTATGGGTGAATCGATGCTGGTCCTCATCCGCGAGGGGTTCGAAGCCTCCCTCATCGTGGGCATCGTCTTCGGCTACCTGCGCAAGATCGACCGCCGCGACCTCGACCGCCCCGTGTGGCTCGGGGTGGGCCTCGCGGCGCTCCTCTCCACGGCCTTCGGCGTGGTGCTGCACAACACGGTCGGGTCGTTCGAGGGCGACACCAAACTCCGTGCCTTCGCGGCCATATCGTTCGTCGCCGCCGCCGTCCTCACCTGGATGGTGTTCTGGATGCGCCGCCAGAGCCGGGCCATCAAGGGCGAGCTGGAGCAGCGCGTCGACGCCGCCCTCGCCTCGGACAGCGTGAAGACCGGCGTGCTGGTGGTGGCGTTCTTCGCGGTGCTGCGGGAAGGCATCGAGACCGCCCTGTTCCTCATCGCCGCGGCCACCTCCAGCACCGGCTGGGACGTGTTCATCGGCGGCCTGATCGGCCTGGCCATCGCCGTCGTGCTCGGCTACCTGGTCTACTCCGGCAGCAAGGTGCTGCCCATGAAGCTGTTCTTCAACATCACCGGGATGATCGTGATCGTCTTCGCCGCCGGCCTCCTGGCCAAGGGCGTGATGTTCCTGCAGGCAACCGAGCTGAACGCCCTCGACACCCTCAACGGCGCGGTCTACAACCTCACCGGCATCTCCTGGCTCACGATCAATACCCAGTCGGGACGCTTCCTGGCCGGCCTCTTCGGCTGGGACCCGCGCCCCTCGATCGAGCAGGTGGCCGTGTGGCTGGCCTACATCATCCCGGTCACCTACCTCTTCCTGCGCCCCGACCGCCCCGGTACGGCCACCCCGGCCCCCGTGATCGAGCCCGGCACCGCCGAGCCCGAGGACCTGGCCGCCGCCGCCCTCGCCGCCGAGGCCTGACGCCGCACGCCTGGCACCAGACGCCTGGCACCAGACGCCTGGCACCAGACGCCTGGCGCCGGACCCCGAGCACCGGACGCCGGACGATGATTCCTGAGGCCTGACACCTGACGCCGGCCGGCCGGCAGGACCGCCCAGCCGGGTCGGGGCGGGTCGACTGGGGACCGGCGGTCTGGTGCTACCGGGTCGCCGGGCGCCCCGCGTCGGGCTCCGACGGGTCGGGCCGAACCACGTCGGGCGCCAACACGCCGGGCAGCGGCTCGGCATGGATCAGGGTGAGGCGCTTGGTGGCCCGGGTGAGCGCGACGTACAACGACCGCATGCCCTGGGGCTCCTCCCGCACGATCGCGGCCGGCTCCACCACGATCGACGCGTCGAGCTCGAGGCCCTTCACCAGCGCTACCGGCACCACGGTCACCTGCTGTTCCAGGCCGTGACGGTCGGCCGCACCGTGCTCGATGCCTGCCTCCTCGAGCGCGCCGGCGACTGTGGTGACCAGCGACGCCGGGCAGATGATGCCCACACTGCCCTGGCCCACCGCGTCGCACTCCTCCCGCACCAGCCGCACCACCTCGTCGCCCAGGCGGTGGGCGCCGTCCACCGCCTCGAGGCGCGGGTCGCTCTCGCCCTCACGCACCGATGACGGCGCCTTCAGGTCAGGAGCGGCCACCGCCAGCACCTTGGCGGCCAGGGCCATGTTGGCCGCGGGGATCCGGTAGCCGACGGTGAGCTCGGCCCGCTGCGACGGCCGCCGGCTGGGGAGATGCTCGAGCACGCCCTCCCAGTCGTCGTGGGCCCAGGCACCCGTCGCCTGGGCGATGTCGCCCACGATGGTCATCGACCCGTTGAGCGACCGCCGCGACAGCACCCGTAGCTGCATCGGCGACAGGTCCTGCGCCTCGTCCACGACGATGTGACCGTAGGTGCGCACCTCGTCGTCGGGCGGGCCCGGCTGCTTGCGGCGTCGGGGCGGCGGGCCCAACAACATGCGGGCCTCGTCGAGCAGGGGCACGTCGTCGCTGGACCACACCACGTCGTCCGCGCGTTCGGACCGCGGTCGCACCAGCGCGGCGGCCTCGTCGTCGGTGAGGTGGCGACGCCCGGCCGAGCGCAGCAGCGCCCGCGATCCGAACAGGTCGTGCAGGAGCTGGACAGGCGTGAGCACCGGCCACATCCAGTCGAGGGCCTCACGCACCACGGTCTCGCCCCGGAGCTGGCGACGGACGTCGTCGGGCTCGGGCGCCAACCGGCTGCTCGCCGCCAGCGCCTCGAACAGCGACCGTTCGACGAAGCGCCGGCCGGCGTTGTGGGTGCGGAAGCGGCGGCGGGCCTCCCGAACGATGCGGTCGCTCTGCTCGACCGACAGGCGCAGCACCGTCAGCCCGTAGCCCACTTCGAGCCGCTCCCGCAACGGCCGCTCCCGGTCCTGCACCGCCCGCCGCAGCACCGACGTCATGCGCCGGTCGCCCTTCACCCGCGCCACCAGGCCGGCGTCACGGCCGCGTATGCGGTTCTCGGGGATCAGGTCGGCCAGCACCGCCAGCTCGACGCCGGCCTCGCCGAGCGACGGCAGCACCTGTTCGATGTAGCCGAGGAAGAGGCGGTTGGGCCCCACCACCAGCACCCCCTGGCCCTCGAGGGGGAAGCGGTAGGTGTAGAGCAGGTAGGCGGCGCGGTGCAGCGCCACCACCGTCTTGCCGGTACCCGGACCGCCCTGCACCACCAGCACGCCGGGGAGGGGCGCCCGGATGATCTCGTCCTGCTCGCCCTGGATCGTGGCCACGATGTCGCCGAGGCGGCCCGAGCGCGACGACTCGAGGGCGGCGATGAGCGCGCCGTAGCCCGAGATGGAGGAGTCGCCGCCGGCGCGGCCGTTGCCGTTGGTGGTGACGCCCTCGAGCTCGCCGAAGACCTCGTCCTCCATCGACAGCAGGGTGCGACCCCGCGTGGCGAAGTGGCGGCGCCGGCGCAGGCCCATGGGCTCACGCCCCGTGGCCCGGTAGAACGGCTCGGCCACCGGCGCCCGCCAGTCCACCACCAGGGGCTCCTGGTGCTCGTCGGACACCGCCAGGCGGCCCACGTGGAACGACTCGCCGCCGGCCTCGGGCGTGCGGTCGATACGCCCGAAGCACAGCGACGCGTCACCCAGGTTCAGCTGCGACAGCCGGTTGAGGATGTTCCCCTGGAAGACCTCGCGCTCCCACCTGGCCTGCTCGGTGCCGCCCTTGCCCACCTCGAGGGTGTCCTGCAGGCGCGTGGCCGAGCGCCGGCTCGCCTCGAGACACTCGTAGGCGTGGTCGATGTAGGCCTGTTCGGCCTCGAGCTCGGGATGACTGCCCATGGGGGGTGGATCACTCTACCGGCCGCGTCCCGGGGCGCCATTCGCCGTGACCAGCCGGTGACACGTCGTGGTAGTTTCCCGCGACCGGCCAGCGGGGCCGGGTCGTCGCAGATACCAACGATGGCGGCGGGGACAGTGAGGAGAGATGACATGACGGACGAACACGCGCGACCGCGTCGCGGTCGATCGGGCCCGACGAGACGACGGCATCTGATCGGTTCTCTCGTGGGCGCGGTGGCTCTTGTCACAGCGGCGCTGCTGGTGCCCACTGTCGCCTCGGGCGACGTGGCCGAACACTTCCAGTACACCGGCGACAACGGCCCTGGATTCTGGTCAGAGCTCAACGCGCCCGACTGGGAAGACTGCGCCGGCGACGGGCAGTCGCCGGTCAACCTCGGCGGCCGTGCAACAGTCGACCCCACCCTCGAGCCCCTCGAGCTGGTGCTCGAAGAGACGCCGATGCACCTGTTGAGCAACGGGCACGCCATCGAGGCGGAGTACGAGGAGGGCAGCACACTGACCATCGACGGCACCGAGTACGAGCTGCTGCAGTTCCACTTCCACACGCTCGCCGAGCACACCGTGCGCAGCGAGCGGCTGCCGATGGAGATGCACGCCGTGTTCAAGGACCAGGTCAGCGGCAACCTCGCCGTGGTCGGTTTGTTCTTCAGGATCGGCCAGGCGAGCGAGTTCCTCGACGGCTTGATCACCGCCGGTCTGCCGCAGAAGGAGGGCGACACCTCGACCGTGGGCACGGTCGATCTCGCTGACGTGCTCACTCCTGCCTCAACGGCGTCGTACTACCGGTATGCGGGTTCGCTCACGACGCCGCCCTGCTCCGAGATCGTCACATGGACAGTGCTCAAGAGGACGGCCACGATGACCAATGCCCAGTTCCGCGCGTTCCAGGACGTGATGGGCAACAACTTCAGGCCCATCCAGTACAAGCACGGACGGGCGATCACCGAAACGCCTTAGAACAATCTCAGTAGGACCGATCGAGAGAGGGGCCGGGCCTGAGGGCCCGGCCCCTCTTGCGTCGCCGACGACGTCGGCGCAGTGACGCACCCGTACCGGTCAGCGCTTCTTCAGCATGCCGAACACGCCCCGCACCACGGTGTTGATCATCGAACGACCCTCCCGGCTGCGCAGGTAGTCGGTGACCACGTTGCCGTCGTCCTTCGACGAGCCGGACCGAGGAGTGGACCTCGACCCCGACCCCGGCGGGCGGGTGCGGGGCGGCGGCTCGGGGACCCGCACCCCACCTCCCGCCGGCGGTGCCGACGCGGGAGCGGGCGGGGCGGCGGGCGGGGCTTCGGACGGTGCCCCGGGCGCGGGGGCCGCCGCGCCCGCCGCCATCTTCGCGGCCAGCACCTCCCGGGCCGACTCGCGGTCGATCTCGACCGCGTACTTGGGCCACAGTGCCGATGCCCGTGCGGCGGCGTCCACCGCCGCCGCGTCGAGCGCCGCCATCTGCGACGCCGGGGCCAGCAGCTTGGTCCACACGACCGGCGTCGGGGTGCCCTTCTCGTCGAGGATCGTCACCATGGCCTCGCCGATGCCCAGCTCGGTGAGGGCCTTGTCGAGCTCGTAGTCCTCGGTGAACGGGTAGGTCTCCACCGTCGCCTTCAGGGCCTTGGCGTCACGGGGCGTGTGGGCGCGCAGGGCGTGCTGCACCCGGTTGCCGAGCTGGGCCAGCACGTCGTCGGGCACGTCGTCGGGCAGCTGCGTCACGAAGAACACACCGACCCCCTTCGAGCGGATCAGCCGAACGGTCTGGGCCACCTGCTCGAGGAAGTCGTCGGATGCGTCCTCGAACAGCAGGTGGGCCTCGTCGAAGAAGAAGACCAGCTTGGGCTGATCCAGGTCGCCCACCTCGGGCAGGTTCTGGAACAGCTCGGCCAGCAGCCACATCAGGAACGTGGAGTACAGCCGGGGACGGTCCTGGACCGCGGGCAGCTCGAGGCAGCTCACCTGACCCGCCCCGTCGGCGGTGACGGCGAGCAGGTCGGCCACCTCGAACTCGGGCTCGCCGAAGAACGCGTCGGCACCCTGGCCCTCGAGCTCGGTGATCGAGCGCAGCAGCACGCCCGCGGTCTGCGACGACACGCCACCCAGCGCCTTCAGCTCGGGCTTGCCCTCGTCGCTGGTGAGGTACTGCAGGACAGCCCGAAGATCGGCGAGGTCGAGCAGGGGCAGGGCCGCGTCGTCGGCGAAGCGGAACACGATCGACAGCGACGACGTCTGGGTGTCGTTCGCCTTCATCGCCTTGGCCAGGAGCTGGGGGCCGAAGCTCGACACGGGCGCCCGCACCGGCACGCCTGCGCCCTGGCCGCCGAGCGACAGGAAGGTGACCGGGCGGCCGGCCGGCTGCCAGGTGACGCCGAGGTCCTTCGAGCGCTCGTCGATGTGCTCGTTGGCCACCCCCGGCTGTGACAGGCCGGCCAGGTCGCCCTTGAGGTCGGCGGCGAACACCGGCACGCCCAAGGCAGAGAGCTGCTCGGCCATCAGCTGCAGCGTCTTGGTCTTGCCGGTGCCGGTCGCGCCCGCGATGAGGCCGTGGCGGTTGCACATCGCGGTGGGGATCTGCACCACCGCTCCGGGATGGGTGACGCCGTCGAGCACGCCCCGCCCCAGGACGACCGCCTTGCCCTCGACCGCGTAGGCGGCGGCGATGCGGGCATCGAAGTCGTCGACGTCGGCGGCGGGGACGTCGACTGCAGGGGCAGCACCAGCCGGGGCGTCCACGGGCGGGACAGCACCATTCGGGACAGCACCAGCCGGGGCGTCCACGGGCGGGACAGCACCAGCCGGGACAGCACCAGCCGGGGCGTCCACGGGCGGGACAGCACCAGCCGGGACAGCACCAGCCGGGGCGTCCACGGGCGGGGGCGACCCGGCAGCGGGAGCCGCGGGATCAGACGGTGGAGCCGCCGGCGCCGGGCCGGCCTGGCGAGCGGAGTCGTCGGGCATCGCGTCAGCCTCGCGCAGCACGGCCGGCGCGGGTGCGGGGTGACCGCCGCCGGGCCGCGCCTTCTCCCCCCGGGACGACCGGTCGTGCGATGCTGGGCCGATGACGGTGGCGCTGGTCCTCGGTGCCGGCGGGGTGATCGGGCGGGCGTACCACGTCGGCACGCTCGCGGCGCTGGCCGAGGCTGCGGGCTGGGAGGCCCGCTCGGCCGGGCTCATCGTGGGCACGTCGGCCGGCGCCGGCACCGGGGCCACCCTCCGCCTGGGACTCTCGGTGGCCGACCACCGGGCCCGGCTCACCGGTGCGGACCTGTCGGAGGAGGGCGAGGCCCTGGTGGGCGGGCTCAGTCACCACACCGAGTTCGACGAGCCGACCCCCCGGGGCCTGGCCGAACGACGCCCGCAGGCGCCACACTCGTGTTCGAGGGTCTACGGCCACCCTGGCCGGCACTGGTGGGCGTGGGGCTGTCGGGGCTGTTGCCGCGGGGCAACGTGCCCATCGGCCCCCTGGGCGAGAAGCTGCGCCTGCTCTACGGCGACCGTTGGCCCGACCAGCCGTTGTGGATCTGCTCGGTGCGCATGCGCGACGGCCGGCGCGTGGTCTTCGGCCGCGACGACCCGGCGCCGGGATCGCCCGGGCACCCCGACCTGGCGACCGCGGTCGAGGCCTCGTCGGCCATTCCCGGCTACTTCGAGCCCGTGGCGATCGCGGACGACCAGTACCTGGACGGCGCCGCGTTCTCGTCCACCAACGCCGACCTCACCGCCGGGCTCGGGTTCGACGGCGTCGTGGTGATCTCGCCCATGTCCGCGGTGCGCGAGGCGCTGCGCTGGCACCCCCGGTCGGCCAGCCGAGCCGCCTACCACCGCATCCTCCAGCGTGAGGTCGACGCGGTCGAGGCCGCGGGCTCACCGGTGCTGGTGTTCGAGCCCACCCGCGAGGACCTCGAGCACATGGGCGGCTCGGCGCTCGACGGCGGCGGCGAGTCCGAGTTGGTGGCCAGGGCCTACCGCTCGGCCATCGACCGGCTCGAACGCCTGGGCATCACCGACCTGGCCCGCTCCTGGGGCCGCTGAGCCTGCAACCCCACCCGTTCCGGTGGCTGGATCCTGTCGCCAGCGTCACATCCCAGCCACCAGAACGAATCCCCACCCGTTCCGGTGGCTGGATCCTGTCATCAGCGTCACATCCCAGCCACCAGAACGAAGCCCCACCCGTTCCGGTGGCTGGATCCTGTCATCAGCGCCGCATCCCAGCCACCAGAACCGGGTCCCCAGGGCTCGTCAGCGGGTGGACCAGAAGGTGGACAGGGCCTCGGCGGCGGCGTCGGGCGAGTCGAGCATCCACCAGTGGCCGCCCTCGGGCAGCGACACCACTTGGGCACCGGTGCGGTCGGCCAGCCGTCGGGCCCGGCCCGGGTTGCGGAACGGGTCCTTCATCGACTCGATCACCAGACCCGGGCCCGCGATGGCGTCGATACCCGGTCCCCACTCGTTGCCGATGTCGGCCGACGACCGGTAGAGCGTGAGGATTGCGGCGGCCATGGTGGCGTCGAACGCCGCCGCCATCTCGGTGGCGCCCGGCTCGGGCACGCCGGCCCCCGCCAGGAGCGCGGCGCGGTCGGACTCGGGCCCGTTCACCATCCCCTCCATGAACGCCTCGCCCTCGCCCGGGGTCATCCAGAGAAGGGCCAGGTCGTGCCACTTGAAGTCGGCACCCAGGTCGCCGGCGTCGGTGGCCCACGACCGCACCAGGCCCGGCTCGTCGGCCAGCACCTTGAGCATCAGCAGTGCGCCCCAGTCGTGGCTGACCAGGTCGACGTCGTCCATGCCGGCCAGCTCGGTGGCCAGCCAGGCGGCGTAGCGGTACATGGTGGGCTCGAAGCCGTCGGGCAGGGGGCACCCGAAGCCGGGCAACTGCAGCAGCACCACGTCGTCGTGCTCGAGCCGTTCGACGAGGGGCCCCCACACCACCGGGGTCTCGGGCACGCCGTGGACGAACACCGCAGGCATCCCCCGACCGTAGTGCGGCGCCGGGTGCTGTGACCTTGGCCTCTGTACCGGGGCGCCCACCCGGCGGACCATGTCCAAGGACGTGGACACGGAGGTGCCCCATGACACGACGCCGGCATTCGAACCTCACCCGGGTGGTCGGCGCGCTGGCCGCCCTCAGCCTGGTCACCGTGCTGGCGACCGTGGTGGGGCCGGTGACACCGGTCGCCGCATCGGTACAACGCGCCATCACGGCCGGCACCGAGCACACCTGTGTGCTACTCGACTACGGCACCGTCAAGTGCTGGGGCCGCAACACCAGCGGACAGCTGGGCCTCGGCGACATGGTCAACCGCGGCGACGGCGCCGGCGAGATGGGACTCGACCTCCCCGCCGTCCGGCTCGGCACCGGACGCACCGCCACCGCCATCAGCGCCGGCACCAAGCACACGTGCGCGCTGCTCGACGACGGCACGGTCAAGTGCTGGGGCGCCAACACCTACGGCGGATTGGGACTCGGCGACACCGCCACACGCGGCGACGGTCCGGGTGAGATGGGTGACAACCTGCCCACCGTCAACCTCGGCACCGGACGCACCGCCACCGCGATCAGCGCCGGCAGCAACTACACCTGTGCGCTGCTCGACGACGGCTCCGTCAAGTGCTGGGGCCGCAACGCCAGCGGGCAACTGGGCCTCGGCACCATCGAGGAGATGGGTGACGAACCCGGTGAGATGGGCGATCACCTCCCGGCTGCCGACCTCGGCACCGGGCGCACCGCCACCGCGATCAGCGCCGGCCTCACCCACACCTGCGCGCTGCTCGACAACGGCGCCGTCAAGTGCTGGGGCTTCAACGGCTACGGGCAGTTGGGGCTGGGCGACACCGCCTCGCGGGGCGACCACGCCGGGGAGATGGGCGACAACCTCCCCACGGTCGACCTCGGTACCGGACGCACAGCGACCGAAGTGAGCGTGGGTGACTATCGCACCTGCGCAGTGCTCGACATCGGCACCGTCAAGTGCTGGGGGGCAGGCCCCCACGGCCAACTGGGCTACGGCGACACCACGAGCCGAGGGGACCAGAGCAACGAGATGGGTGATGCCCTTCCGACGGTGGACCTGGGGACCGACCGCACCGCCACGGCACTCGGCCGCCGCACCAACGCCCACACCTGCGCCCTGCTCGACAACGCCACCGTCAAGTGCTGGGGCCTGAACAACTCGGGACAGTTGGGTCTGGGCAACAACGCCGACCGGGGTGATGCTCCCGGCGAGATGGGCGACAACCTGCTCCCGGTCAACCTGGGCAGCGGGGGCCACGCCACCGCCATCGCCGTGACCTCGGGCAACCTCCACAGCTGCGCCCTGCTCTCGGATGACTCCGTCAAGTGCTGGGGCGAGAACCAGTACGGCCAGTTGGGCCAGGGGAACACCACCGACCGCGGCGACGGGCCCGGCGAGCTGGGCGACTCGCTCCCCCCGGTGGATCTGGGCTTCGTGGTGGACACCACCGATCCGACCGTCGGGCTGGCCACGCCAGCGGACGGCGCGCGCTTCAGCCAGAACCGAGTGGTCGGGGCCGACTACACGTGCGCCGACGAGGTGGGCGGCTCGGGCATCGACACCTGCGACGGGACCGTCCCCACCGGGTCACCGCTCGACACGTCGAGCCAGGGCGACCACGTCTTCACGGTGACCGCCACCGATCTTGCCGGCAACACCGCCACGGTCACGCACACCTACACCGTCACACCCCCGCCTCGACCCGACGCGCTCATCCGGCGGGGCCCCACCGGCGTCTACGTCGGCGACGGCGTCTACAACACCACCGGCCAAGGCCAGACCCGCAACGCCGCTGCGCACCTGGGGGGGAGCGTCACCTACTTCGTCGCCCTCCAGAACGACGCGACAGTGCCCGACGAGATCCGGGTGCGGGGCATGTCCTCGACGAACGGGTTCAACATCCGGTACTACACCAACGGCACCGGCATCACCCACGACGTCACGCGGGGGACCTACACCACGGCGACGCTGGCTCCCGGCGCGTCGGTGACCCTCAAGATCGAGGTCACCGTCGCCACCAACGTCCCGGTGGGGGCGCAGCTGAGCGGCGTCCTCACCGCCAAGTCGGGCGCCGACCGGACGGTCCGGGACGTGGTGAAGTTCGTGACCCACCGGGTCTGACCACCGGGTAGACCTCCCAGTGCGGCGGACCGTCGGCGCTTGGACTCGTATCCTCGACCCATGCCCGCCGGCACCCTGCCCGTCATCTGTGAGATCGAGCCTGCGACCCGGCCCGAGCTCATGCACGTCCGCCACCAGATCGGCGTGCTCAGCACCATCGCCTCGGCGTTCTTGATCCCCGACAACCACATCGGGCGGGCCACGGTGTCCAGCATCGCGGTGGCGCACGAGGTGGCGCAGATGGGTGGCCGGTCGATCGCCTGCCTGAACGCCCGCGACCGCAACCTGCTCGGGTTCCGGCGCGATCTGCTGACCGCCGCCGCGTACGGGGTCGACGAGTTCCTGTTCGTCTACGGCGACCGCCCCGAGTCGGGGGCCCGGTCCGACGACCTCACGGTGCGGCTGATGATCGACGAGGCCCGCCAGTTCGCCGCCTCCCACGAGTCGGCCACGGGCCCGTTCCGCATCGGCGTCACCACCGGCCTGCGCCCGTTGCCGGCGTGGAAGCAGCAGGCCGACTCGCTGTTCGTGCAGGTGGGCTTCGACGTCGAGGCGCTGGTCGAGTGGCGGGCGTCGATCGACTTCGCCGGGCCCGTCTACGCCGGCGTGATGGTCATCGCCAGCGCCGCCATGGCCCGCAAGCTGAGCCACGACATCCCTCAGCTGGCGGTTCCGGAGCGGGTTGTCGATGCCATCGAGGCCGACCGTGACGCCGGCGTGGCCCTGGCCTGCGACCTGGTGCACGAGATCAGCGTCAGCGGCGCCTTCGACGGCATCCACCTCATCCCTGTCAGCCGCTACCGCGACGTCGCGCGCCGCCTCGAACGCGGCTGACCTTCCACCGACCCGCTCCCGGGTGCCGGTCTGACGTGGCCGACCACGTCGTTCGCCGCGCGAGACGCGCGGCATCCGTCCACTACCGTGCGAAGTGCTCAAGATGGCCTTTGGCGTAGCGGCGGCCGAAGAGGTGACCCCCACGACCCGAACCGCCACAACCAGACCCGGTAGCTCGATTCGCCATGCGCTGTGGATGAACAGCCTCGTCCTTCTGGGGCTGTGGGGGCTCGCGGTCGCGCAACCCCTGCTGGAGTTGTACGGCAAGAACGGCGAGCTCTTCGTCGCCGCTCACCAGCCCTCGAGCCGGATCGTTGCCTTCGCCCTCGTGGTCACGTTCGCCGTCCCGGCGTTGCTGATCGCGTTGGAGGCGATCGGCCTCCTGGTCCACCGGAGGGTCGGGGCCGCCCTGCACGCCACGTTCGTCCTGCTCCTCGCCACGCTGCTGGGAGCGGGCCTGCTCGGGCACCTCGGGCTCTCGGCCACCGTGCCGTTCGTCGTGCTCGCGGCGCTGTTCGGCGGGGCCGTCACCTATGCGGCGCTGCGGATGCCCGCGGTGGCCGTGGGGATGCGCTACCTCGCCCTCGGCCCGGTGCTGTTCCTTGCCACGTTCCTCCTGTTCTCGAGGTCGTCCCGGCTCGTGTTCGACGACAGCGCGTCGGTCGAGGCCGCCACGACGATCGGTCGGCCGGCTCCTGTGGTCGTCCTGCAACTCGACGAGTTCCCACTGGCCTCGCTGCTCAACGAGGACATGACCATCAACGCCGAGCGCTTCCCCAACTTCGCCGCGCTGGCGGACGCGTCGACCTGGTACCAAGACGCCACGTCCGTCGCCAGCGAGACCAGTCTCAGCGTTCCATCCGTCATGACCGGGCTGATGCCCGACCGCGACGCGCTCCCCACGGCGGCCGATCACCCCCGTTCGATCTTCAGCCTGCTCGCCGGCCGGTACGAGATGAACGTGTCCGAGGAGATCACCAGCATCTGCCCGCCGTCGGTCTGTGGGTCAGGGGGCGACAGGCCCGAGCCGTTCGACTCGGTGCTCCTCGACGCTGCGGTCGTCTACGGGCACACCGTCGTTCCCCACTCCTTTCGGTCACACCTCCCCCGGGTCGACCAGTCATGGGGCGGGTTCCTCGACGACGCCGAGGTCCCGCAGGCCGCGATCCCGGCGGCGACCCCGAGCAACCCGTTCGGGTCGGACTGGACAGACCTCAAGGCCTTTCACGACGGGCCCTCCGGCCAAGGGACCGACCTGCAGGCGGCCATCGACTCGATCCACCCGGGCACCAAGCCCTCGCTCAACTACACCCACGTGCTGTTGCCCCACGGACCCTGGCTGATGACGCCCTCGGGCCAACAACACTCGGAGTACAGCCCCATGTTCGGCCTCACCACCGACGGCAAGTGGCGCGACGACCCGGTGGCCGCGAGGCAGGGGTTCCAGCGCCACCTCCTCCAGGTCGGGTACACCGACACCCTCGTCGGCCAGCTGATGGAGCGCCTCCGATCGACGGGGATGTGGGACGACGCGCTCGTCATCGTGGTCGCCGACCACGGCGTCGCGTTCACGCCAGATCGCTCGCTCCGCACGCCCGCCGCCGACACGCTCCACGAGATCTACAACGTGCCACTCTTCATCAAGTACCCGGGGCAGACCCAGGGAGCGGTGGACACCAGCAGCGCGCTGCTCACCGACGTGCTGCCGACGATCGTGGATGCGCTCGACATCGAGACCGACTGGGAGTTCGACGGCCGGTCGCTCCTCGACGACGGCCCCCGCAGCCCGGCCAAGCCCGTGAGCGAGCCGGACGTCCCGGCGGGTGTGCCCGACGGGACCGAGGGTGTGCAGGCCGTGGTGCAGCGTGATCGCGGCTACCTGCCCTACGCGCAGGATTGGCGCGGGGTCGCCGAGGTCGCGCCCTACGGCGATCTCGTCGGACGCCCCGTCGACACCCTGAGCCTCGGCGACCCGAGCCCGATGACCTGGACCGGGTACCGCGGTGTCGAAGCCTACGATCCCGCCTCCGCCGACAGCCGCGTGCTCCAACTCGGCGTGCTGCACCTCGACGGCGGCGCCCCGCCGACCGCCGGCCTGCTCGCGGTGAACGGCACGGTGGCCGGCGTGGCCGTCGGCTTCGAGCTCACCGGCGGCGACGCCTCGTTCTCGGGCGTGATCACCCCCGAGTTCTTCGTCTACGGCTACAACGACCTGCGGCTGTACGTCCCCGACTCCGACGGCGGTCGCACCTTCCACGAGGTGACGCTCACCCGATGACGATCACCGGCCGGGATCTTCGCCGATCTCCTTGAGGGCGTCGTGCAACGCGACACGCAGCCGACGGGCCAGCGGCGGCGACAGGTGGGCCACCAGTCCCTCGCCGGCGCGGCCCACCTCCTCGACGGTGAGAACGACGCGGGGCTCGGCGTCGTCGTAGTCGTCCGAGATGGCGACCGCCCACGAGAGCCGGGCCATGTCGTCATCCCCCGGCGGCTGCTCGCCGGCATCGAAAGGATGGTCGTCGATGGATCGTCGCATGACCCCTGACGGTACGTTGAGTCGGTGCCCCCTTCCCCGCCGGACGCGCCGTCGCGCCACGTCGACAGCGATTTCCTGCGTGCCTGCCGCGGCGAGCCCGTCGAGCGCACCCCTGTCTGGTTCATGCGCCAGGCCGGGCGCTCGCTGCCCGAGTACCGGGCGGTGCGGGGCGACGGCAGCATCCTCGACGCCATCAAGGACCCCGAGCTGTCGGCCACCATCACCCGCCAGCCGGTCGAGCGCTACGGCGTCGACGCCGCCATCCTCTACAGCGACATCGTGGTCCCGGCCGAGGCCATCGGCTTCGGTGTGGACGTGGTGCCCGGTGTCGGTCCGGTCATCGAGCAGCCCTTCGCCGGCAGGGCCGACCTGGCCCGGCTGCGCCCTCTCGACCCCGAGGCCGACACCCCCTACGTGCTCGAGACCATCCGGCTGCTCGTCGAGACGCTGGACGTGCCGCTGATCGGGTTCGCCGGCGCACCGTTCACGGTGGCCAGCTACCTGATCGAGGGCCGGCCGTCGCGCACGTACGCCCGCACGAAGGCCCTCATGCACGGCGACCCCGACCTGTGGCACGAGTTGCTCGATGCCCTGGCCGACCTGGCCCTGACCTCGCTGCGGTCGCAGGTGGCCGCCGGGGCCTCGGCCATCCAGCTGTTCGACAGCTGGGCGGGCGCGCTCGCGCCGGACGACTACCGCCGCTTCGTCATGCCCGCCACCACCAAGGTGCTGGCCGGCATCGGGGCGGCCGGGGTGCCCCGGATCCACTTCGGGGTGAACACGGGCGAGCTACTGGGCCTGTTCGGCGACGCCGGCGCCGACGTGGTCGGCGTCGACTGGCGCGTGCCGCTCGACGTGGCCCGCACCCGGGTGGGCGGGCGGGCCGTCCAGGGCAACCTCGACCCGGCGCTGTGCCTGGCCCCCTGGCCCGTCGTGGCCGACGCCACCCGCGACGTGCTGCGCCGGGGTGGCGGCCTGGGCCACATCTTCAACCTGGGCCACGGCGTGCTGCCCGAGACCGACCCCGCCGTGCTCGAGCAGGTGGTGGCGCTGGTGCACACCGAGGGCGTCGAACTGGGCGCCGAGGGTCTTCAAGGAGCGCTGTCATGAGAGATGACCAGCCCTCCGAACTGGCGCCCGATTCGGTCGTCCTGGCGACACGATCAGGCGCCAGTTCGGGGCGTTCGACGGAGGGGCGGAGGCACCGTGGCTGACACGACCGGCAACGCGGCACCCACGGGCGTGGTGGTGATGGCGTACGGCACGCCGGCGCGGCCCGAGGACGTCGAGGCGTACTACACCCACATCCGCCGGGGTCGGCCGCCCGAGCCCGCGCAGTTGGCCGACCTGCAGCGTCGCTACGACGCCCTCGGCGGGGTGTCGCCCCTCGCGCAGCGCACCGAGGCGCAGCGGGCCGCCGTCGCCGCCGCCCTCGAGGCCCGCTCCTCCAGCGGGTACCGCGTGGTGCTGGGCCAGAAGCACGCGGCCCCGTTCATCGAGGACGCCGTCACGATGCTGGCCGACGAGGGCGTGACCCGAATGGTGGGCCTGGTGCTGGCGCCGCACTACTCGGGGTTCAGCGTGGGCGAGTACCAGAAGCGCCTGGCCGAGGCCGGCACCGAGCGCGGCATGGCCACCGCGGCCATCGAGCGCTGGCACCTGCTGCCCAGCTACGTGGGATTCCTGGCCGGCGCCTTGCGCGACACGCTGGCCACGCTGCCCGAGCGCACCAAGGTGCTCTTCACCGCCCACAGCCTGCCCGAGCGGGTGCTGGTGGACGACCCGTACCCCGACGAGTTGCGGGCCGGCGCCGCCGCCGTCGCCGCCGACGCGGGCCTGGGCCCCGACCCCGGCTGGGATCTCGCGTGGCAGAGCGCCGGCCGCACCCCCGAGCCCTGGCGGGGCCCCGACATCCTCGAGGTCATCCGCGAGCTGGCGACGGTGGGTGGGGTCGAGGGTGTGGCGGTGTGCGCCCAGGGCTTCGTGTCCGACCACCTCGAGGTGCTCTACGACCTCGACATCGAGGCCCGGGCGGTGGCCGACGAGGTGGGCCTGGCCTTCGGCCGCACCGCCTCGCTGAACGACGATCCCGCCGTCATGGCCGCCCTGGCCGACCTGGTGGTGGCCGCGGCCACGACGATCGAGGAGCCTGCCTGATGCCCACTGCAAGCCAGCCCCCGCGTTCTCGACGCAATCGCTCGTGTGTTGCGGGAGTGAGTGCGTCGACTGGGCTGCCGGCCACCCTGGATCCACGAACTCGAGGCACTAGCGGTCGGATTCCGAGCGCCATTGCCTCGAGAATGGCGCGCCGGACCCGGGGACCCCGTCGATGAGCCGGGTCGTGGTCGTCGGCGGGGGCATCACCGGGCTGGTCGCGGCCTACGAGCTGGGCAAGGCACGGGACGTCGAGGTGGTGCTGCTGGAGGCGACCGGCCGGCTGGGCGGCAAGATCGAGACGCTTCCGTTCGCCGGTCTACCGCTCGAGACGGGCCCCGACACCTTCCTGGCCCGGGTGCCGTGGGCGGTCGACCTGTGCCGCGAGCTGGGCCTGTTCGACGAGCTCGTCAGCCCGGCCGAGACGTCGGCGTACCTGTGGGTGCGGGGCGCGCTGCGGCGGCTGCCCGCCGCCCACGTGCTGGGCGTGCCCACCGACTTCGACCAACTGGCCGCCTCGGGGCTGGTGTCCGACGAGGGCGTGGCCATCGCCCGCCGCGACCTCGACCACCCCGCCGACGAGCCCGGGCACCTTCCCGACGGCGACGTGTCGGTCGGAGAGCTGATCCGCAGCCGGATGGGCGACGAGGTGCTCGAGCGCATCGTCGACCCGCTGATCGGCGGCATCAACGCGGGCGACTCCGATCGCCTCAGCGTCGAGGCCTCCGCTCCGCAGATCGCCGCCGCCGCCCGTCGCAACGCCAGCCTGGTCCGCGGGCTGCTGGCCATGCGGGCCGAGGCCCCACCCGACCCCGGCACGCCGATGTTCTACACACTCCCCGGTGGCCTGGAGCGCCTCGTCGACCGCCTGGTGGCCGCCACCACGGCCGAGGTGCGGCTCGACACCACCGCCGGCGCCCTGACACGAGCAGCGGGCGGTGGCTACGTGGTCGGCACCGACGCCGGCCCCCTCGAGACCGACGCCGTCGTGCTGGCCGGGCCCGCGGGCCTCAGTGCCCGCCTGGTCGCCGGCCTGGCTCCCGACGCCGCGGCCACGCTCGGCGCCATCGACTACTCCTCGGTGGCGCTGGTGACGTTCGCGGTGCCCGCCGACGCCGTCACCCGGCCGCTCGACGCCAGCGGCTACCTGGTCCCCCGCACCGAGGGCTGTCTCATCACCGCCTGCACCTGGTCGTCCAGCAAGTGGGCCCACCTGGCCTCGCCCGGGCAGGTGATCCTGCGGGCGTCGGCCGGCCGCTACGGCGACGAGCGCATCGCCGACCTGGACGACGACGAGTTGGTCGGTGCGGTGCTCGCCGACCTGGGCACCACCATGGGCCTCGACGCCACTCCCACCGCGGTGCGGGTGAAGCGGTGGAACGGCGCCTTCCCGCAGTACCTGCCCGGCCACCTCCAGCGGGTCACCGAGGTCGAGGCCGCCCTCGCCGCCGATGCCCCCGGGGTCCTGGTGGCCGGCGCCGCCCAACGGGGCGTGGGCATCCCCGCGTGCATCAACCAGGGCCGCCGAGCGGCCACCGCGGCGCTCGCCCACTTCACTGCCTGACCGAGCTGACCCCCACGAAGCGTTCTGGTGTCGACGTCACCATCGTCCCACTGTCCCCGGGCGACTGGCCTGCGGGGCGATTGACGACGATGATCGGGCGCCTTGAACGAGCCCTCCACCGATGCCGAGGCGGCCGACGCCGACACCACGCCGCCGCCCCCGAAGCCGTCGCGGGGCGCCAAGGCCCTGCTCGCCGTCAAGTGCGTCGGGACCGGGCTGGTGATCGCCGCCTCGGTGCCGCCGTGGGGATGGTGGCCGCTGGCCTTCGTGGGCATCGCCCTGCTCGACCGGCTGATCGCCGACCAGCCCGCGAAGGCCCGGTTCCGGCGCACGTGGCTGGTCTGCGCGGCGTGGCTGTACCCGTCGATGCTGTGGATGGCCGATCTCACGCTGCCCGGCTACCTGATCGCGTGCGGTACCTACGCGGCGTACTTCGGCGTAGCGGTGGCCGCGTGCCCGCCGTCGCGGTGGCGGTGGCTGGCGCTGCCCGGCGCGTTCGTGCTGGCCGAGTGGTCCCGCTGGTCGTTCCCGTTCGGCGGGGTGCCGCTGTCCACCCTGGCCATGAGCCAGGCCGCCGCCCCCCTGGCCTTCACCGTGCGTCTCGCGGGAAGCCTGGTGCTGGTGGCGCTGGTGGTCGCCGGCGGTGTCGCCCTGTCGGCGCTCTCCGAGCGGGCCCCGGTGCACGCCGGCCTGGCCCTCGGCGTCATCGCCCTCGTGGCCCTGGCGGCGACGGTCGCGCCCCGGGCCCACGACACCGGCACCCTGCGGGTCGCGGTCGTACAGGGGGGCGGCCCCCAGCGCACCCGGGCCAGCGACACCGATCCCCGCGACGTGTTCGAGCGGCACCTGCGCGCCAGCCAGGACGTCGACACACCGGTGGACCTGGTGCTGTGGCCCGAGAACGTGGTGAACGTGGAGGGCAGCCTCAGCGTGCACCCCGAGGGTGACGAGCTGGCCGATCTGGCCCGCCGCCTCGACACCACACTGATCGTGGGCGTGGTGGAAGGTGCCGATGATCACTTCCTGAACGCGGCGGTGGTCTACGCACCGAACGGCACCGTCGTCGACCGGTACGACAAGGTGAAGCGGGTGCCCTTCGGCGAGTACGTGCCGTTCCGCAGCCTGCTCGAGCGCTTCAACAGCGAGTTGCCCGGCCGTGACGCGCTGGCCGGCGACCAGCCCGCGATCGTCCAGACGCCGGCCGGCCGCTTCGGTGTGGTGATCTCGTGGGAGGTCTTCTTCGGCACCCGGGCGCGCGACGCCATCAGCCATGACGGCTCGGTGCTGCTCAACCCCACGAACGGCTCGTCCTACTGGCTCACCCAGGTGCAGAGCCAGCAGGTGGCGTCGTCGCGCCTGCGGGCGCTCGAGACCGACCGGTGGGTGCTGCAGGCGGCGCCGACGGGGTTCAGCGCCATCGTCACCCCGGGCGGGCACGTGGTCGACCGCACGAGCATCAGCGAACGACAGGTGCTGCAGCACAGCATCGCCACCCGCGCGGGCCACACCATCGCCACCAGGGTGGGCGACCTCCCCATGCTGCTGCTGGCCGCTGGCCTGATGATCGCCGCCCAGGTCCTCTCCCGTAGGGGCGCCAGCGCTCAGCGGTCACTCCCGCTCGGTAGCGCCGCGTTCGTCGCCGCCCTCAGCACGAGGAGATGCCGCCGCTGCGGTCTCCCGAGCACGGAACCGCCGCAGTAGCGTCGCCGCCGTGATCGAGCTCATCGCCGGCGAGGCCCGGGCCAGCATCGACGCCGAGGCGGGAGGGCGGCTCGCTCAGCTGACGGTCGACGGGCTCGACCTGCTGGTCGAGCGGCGCGAGTCGCCCACGCAGTGGGGGTGCTTCCCGATGGCGCCATGGGCGGGGCGGATCCGCCACGGCGCGTTCTCGTGGGAGGGCATCGACTACGAGTTGCCGGTCAACAAGCCCCCGCACGCCATCCACGGGGTCACCTACGACCGCCCGTGGGACGTCACCGCCCGCACCGACACCACCGCCGACCTGCGCATCGACCTCGACGAGCGCTGGCCGCTCGGCGGCTTCGTCACCCAGTCGTTCGTGATCGCCCACGATCGCCTGCACCTGCGCATGGAGGTGCACGCCGGCGACCGGACGATGCCCGCCAGTTGCGGCTGGCACCCCTGGTGGAACCGTCGGCTCGACCGTGGCGGCCCGGTCGAGTTGGACTTCGAAGCGGGGATGATGTGGGTGAAGGACGACGAGGGCATCCCGTCGGGCGCCCTGGTCACACCCACGCCGGGGCCGTGGGACGACTGCTTCACCGACATGGTGCAGACGCCCGAACTGCGCTGGGCCGGCGCGCTCGAGGTGGAGATCGAGTCGCACTGCACCGACTGGGTGATCTACACCGAGCCCGACCACGCCGTCTGCGTCGAGCCCCAGACCGGGCCGCCCGACGCGTTGAACCTCGAGCCGGCCCACGCCACGCCCGCCACCGACCGCTCACCCGGCCACCCCGTGATCGCCGAAGCCACCTTCAACTGGCGCAGGGTCTGACGCCTGTTCGACCGCTCTTCGGCTGACGCCTCATCGCACCGTCAAGGCTCGCTCGTCCCTCGCTCGCCGCTGGCCGTCCCGTGGGGTCGGGTGGGTGGGGCTCTCCCCACCCCCGTACACTTGACCGACCGGTCAACGCCTGGAAAGGCTTGCTCCCTTGGCTTCATCACCCCACACCGACGGTCCCCTGCGGATCGCCCTTCTCGCCTACCGCGGCAAGCCGCACTGCGGGGGCCAAGGGGTGTACGTCCGCCACCTCTCCAAGGCGCTCAACGACCTCGGCCACCACGTCGAGGTGCTGGGCGGGCCGCCCTACCCCGAGCTGGTCGACGAGGTGCCGCTGGTCGAGCTGCCCAGCCTGGAGATCTACAACGACCACTTCCCGATGCGCATGCCGGGTGTGTGGGAGCTGAAGGACTGGACCGACTGGGCCGAGGTGCTCGCCTTCACCAGCGGCACCTTCCCCGAGCCGCTGGCGTTCAGCCTGCGCGCCTGGAAGCACCTGAAGGGCCGCACCGGCGACTTCGACCTGGTGCAGGACAACCAGAGCCTGGGCTACGGCCTGCTGGCCATCGAGCGCATGG
The DNA here is from genome assembly GCA_964635055.1 of uncultured Microthrixaceae bacterium. Lineage (GTDB taxonomy): Bacteria > Actinomycetota > Acidimicrobiia > Acidimicrobiales > DATDAH01 > JAEUJM01. The sequence continues at coordinate 92,868 of CAZWMT010000003.1, forward strand.
GCATCCCGGTGGTCGGCACCATCCACCACCCCATCACCGTCGACCGGGCCCTCGAGATGGAGCACGCCGAGACCGCCTACCAGCGCTTCGCCAAGAGCCGCTGGTACGCCTTCACCAAGATGCAGACCCGGGTGGCCAAGCGCCTCACCCGCATCATCACGGTGTCCGAGTCGTCCCGCGGCGACATCGCCCGCGACCACGGCGTCGACATCGACCGCCTGCACGTGGTTCCCGTGGGCGTCGACCCCGAGATCTTCAAGCCCGTGCCCACGGTCGAGCGGATCCCCGGTCGGCTGATCACCACCGCCAGCGCCGACGTCACCATGAAGGGCCTCGTCTACCTGCTCGAGGCGGTGGCCAAGCTGCGCACCGAGCGCGACGACATCGAGCTGATCGTCATCGGCAAGCCGAAGGAGGAGGGCCGCACCTCGCGCACCCTCGCCGAGCTGGGCCTCTCCGGCGCCGTCCGCTTCGTCAGCGGCGTGTCCGAGCAGCGCATCGTCGAGCTGTACTCCGAGGCCGAGCTGGCCGTGGTGCCCTCGCTGTACGAGGGCTTCTCGCTCCCCGCCATCGAGGCCATGTCGTGTGGCGTGCCGCTGGTGGCCACCACCGGCGGCGCCCTACCCGAGGTCGTGGGCGCCGACAACGACACGGCCCTGCTGGTGCCGCCCGGCGACTCCGACGCCCTCGCCGCCGCGCTCCGCCGCGGCCTCGACGACCCGGCCCTGCGCGATCGCATCGGCGCCGCGGGCCGCCAGCGCATCATCGAGCGCTGGAGCTGGCAGGTCACCGCGGTCAAGACCGTCGAGCAGTACCGGGCCCGCCTCGCCGAGCCGACGATGGACACCGGCTTCGACGCCTCGACCGTGACCGCCAAGATCGCCGGCCTGCGGCGCCGCATCAGCACCGCCCGCTGATCGCGCAGATCCAGGAAACGGCCCATCACCCATGTTGACCGTCGACTACGACCGCCTCGGCCTCGAGGCCGGCGACCTGCTGCTCGACATGGGCTGCGGCGCCGGCCGCCATGCCTTCGAGTCCTACCGGCGCGGCGCCCGGGTGATCGCCTTCGACTACTCGCACAGCGAGTTGGTCGACGTGCGGGGCATCTTCGGCGCCATGCAGCAGGCGGGTGAGGGCCCCACCCACGGTCTCGCCACCGGGGTCAACGGCGACGCCGTCCTGTTGCCCTTCCCCGACGACACGTTCGACCGCATCATCGCCAGCGAGGTGCTCGAGCACGTGCCCGACGACGAGGGGGCGCTCGCCGAGCTCATGCGCGTGTTGCGACCCGGCGGCATCATCGCCGCCACCATCCCGGCGTGGTTGCCCGAGCAGATCTGTTGGAAGCTCTCCGACGAGTACCACGCCCCCTTCGTGGTGGGCGGCCACGTGCGGATCTACACCGAGGACGAGCTGCGCGACAAGATGCGCGCCGCCGGCCTCGAACCGGGCGGCTCGCACCACGCCCACGCGCTGCACTCGCCCTACTGGTGGCTGAAGTGCGCGGTCGGCCCGACCAACGACGACAACCCGCTGGTGAAGGCGTACCTGAAGCTGTTGACCTGGGACATCGTGAAAGGGCCCCTGGTGCTGCAGGTCGCCGAGAAGCTGCTGCAACCGCTCATCGGCAAGAGCCTGGTGATCTACGCCCGCAAACCCCTGCGCGCCGCCCCCCGGCGACCCGACCGAGTCGTCCCGACCGCCGCCTCCCCCTCGCACCCTGCCGACGAGCCCGCCCCCCACCCCGAAAGGCAGACTGTCGATGTCGCCTGAGCTCCGCCTCCCCGAGGTGCCCAACCTCGTGACCGCCGACGAGATGCTGGCCACGGCCGCGTCCATCGTCGAGTGGCAGCTGCCGTCCGGCATGATCCCCTGGTTCCCCGGCGGTCACGCCGACGTGTGGAACCACGTCGAGGCGGCCATGGCCCTCGACCTGTGCGGGTTCACCGACGAGGCCCTGCGGGCCTACGACTGGCTGGTCGGCCTCCAGCGCCCCGACGGCGCCTGGCACCAGTACTACCTGGCCGACGGCATCGAGCAGGACAAGCTCGACGCCAACACCTGTGCCTACGTGGCCGCCGGGGTGTGGCACCACTACCTGCTCACCCGCGACCTCGGGTTCCTCGACGCCACGTGGTCGATGGTCGAGCCCGCCATCGACTTCGTCCTCGACCTGCAGACCCCCCGCGGCGAGATCCTCTGGGCCCGTCACGCCGACGGCACACCGTGGTCGTTCGCCCTCCTCACGGGCTCGTCGAGCATCTGCCACAGCCTGCGCTGCGCCATCGCCATCGCCGAGGAGCTCGGCCACGAGCGGCCCGACTGGGAGCTCAGCGTGGCCCGCCTGGCCCGCGTGATCGCCACCCAGCCCGACGCCTTCGCCCCCAAGCACCGGTGGGCCATGGACTGGTACTACCCGGTGCTGGCCGGTGTCCTGACCGGCGACGCCGGCCGGAGCCACCTGGCCGAACGCCTACCCACCTTCCTGCTCGAGGACCGCGGCATCCGCTGCGTGTCCGACCGCCCGTGGGTCACCGCGGCCGAGACCTGCGAATGCCTCATCGCCCACCTGGCCGTGGGTGAGCGCGACATCGCCACCGAGCTGTTCGCCTTGGCCCAGGCCCACCGCACCGACGACGGCCGCTACTGGACCGGCATCGTGTACCCCGAGGAGCTCACCTTCCCCGGCGACGAGCAGTCCACCTACACGTCGGCCTCGGTCATCCTGGCCGCCGACGCCCTGGCCGGCGCCACCGCGGGGTCGAAGCTGTTCGTCGACCACGACGCCGTGTTGCCCCCGCTGCTCCCCCTCGACGACTGACGGGGTTCTCAACACCAGGAATTCCTTGGTGAGAAACCACACCCCAGGTGGTTTCTCACCAAGATCTGCGGCCCTCACGCGGGTCGGGCAAGGACCCGCAGGCTGCCGGTGGCACTGACGTCCACGAAGCCGTCGGCGAGGGCCCGCAGGTAGATCTCGTAGGGCGGGCGGCCGCCGTCGGCCGGGTCGGGGAACACGTCGTGGATGGCCAGGGTGCCGCCGGGCGCGACGTGGGGTGTCCAGCCCTCGTAGTCGCGGTGGGCGGGCTCGGCGCCGTGGCCGCCGTCGATGAACAGGAACGCCAGCGGCGTCGACCAGTGACGACACACCGTGGCCGACTCGCCCACCAGCGCCACCACCGACGCCTCGAGGCCCGCCTGCTGCACCGTGCGCCGGAACACCGGCAGCGTGTCCATCAGCCCCGTCTCGGCATCGAAAAGGTCGGACTCGTGATGCTCCCACCCCGCCTGGTTCTCCTCGGACCCGCGGTGGTGGTCCAACGAGAACAGCACCGTGCCCGCTTCCTGAGCGGCGGCGCCCAGGTAGACGGCCGACTTGCCGCAGTACGCGCCGATCTCGAGGAACGGTGCACCGGCGGCGGGGCCCTTCCCTGCCGCCAGTGCCGCGTCGTGCAGCGCCAGGCCCTCGTCGGGCGGCATGAAGCCCCGAGCGGCGAGCGCCCGTGCGATCAGTTCGTCGTCCACCGTCCTAACCTACGGCGGCAATGCCCAGCGTCGCGAAGCGCCTCCTCCTCGGCCGACCCCTCGCCACCCACGCCGAGGGCACGCAGCGCCTGCGCAAGCTCATCGCCCTACCGATCTTCGCGGCCGACGCCATCGCGTCGAGCGCGTTCGCGACCCAGGAGATCCTGCACGTCCTCGTGCCGGTGGCGGCCTTCGCCGCGGTCGACTACCTGGTGCCGATCTCGCTCGTGGTCGTCGTGCTGCTGTTCCTCGTGGTCAGCAGCTACCGCCAGACCATCTTCGCCTACCCCGGAGGCGGCGGCTCCTACATCGTGAGCCGCGAGAACCTCGGCCACCGCGCCGGGATGCTGGCGGCGGCGGCGCTCATGGTGGACTACACCCTCACCGTGGCGGTGTCGATCGCGGCGGGCACCGCGGCCATCGCCTCCGCGGTCCCGGCGCTGCGCACCCACCTCGTGGGCGTGTCGCTGCTGCTGCTGGTGCTGCTGACCCTGATCAACCTGCGCGGCGTGAAGGAGTCGGGCGCGCTCTTCGCCATCCCGACCTACGTCTACGTGGGCAGCATGGCCGCGCTGATCGGCGTCGGCCTCTTCCGCTCCTACACCGGCTCGCTGGCCCCCCTGCCGCCGAACGAGGCGGAGTTGGCCTACTTCACCCACAACGGGGCGCTGGTGGGCGCGGTCACCGCCTTCCTCCTGGCCCGGGCCTTCGCCTCGGGGGCCATCGCCCTGTCCGGGGTCGAGGCCATCTCCAACGGCATCTCGGCGTTCAAGGAGCCCCAGGCCCGCAACGCCGCCACCACCCTGGTGTGGACCGGCGTGATCCTCGCCGCGCTGTTCACGGGCATCGCGGTGCTGACCCACCGGCTCACCCCGACCCTGTCCGAGCACGAGACGATCCTGTCGATCATGGGTCGTGCCGTGTTCGGCGGCGCCAACCCGATGTACTTCGTGCTGCAGGCCGGCACCGCCCTGATCCTGATCTTCTCGGCCAACACCGCCTTCGCGGGGTTCCCCCGGCTGGTGTCGATCGTGGCCCGAGACGGCTATCTGCCCCGGCAGCTCGCGAACCGGGGCGATCGCCTCGTGTTCTCGAACGGCATCATCGGCCTGGCGGTCGCGGCCGGGCTGCTGCTCGTCGGCTTCGGCGCCGTCACCACCCGGTTGGTGCCACTGTTCGCGGTCGGGCTGTTCTTGGCCTTCACCCTCTCCCAGGCGGGCATGGTGCGCCACCACCTCCGCCTCCACGAGCAGGGTCGGCGGTGGAAGACCGCCATCAACGCTGCCGGGGCGCTCGCCACGGCGGTCGTGCTGATCGTGGTGGTCACCTCGAAGTTCGTGTCGGGAGCGTGGATCCCCGTGCTGGTGATCCCGGCCATCTACCTGGTGCTGGCCAGGGTGCATCGCCACTACTCGCACGTGGCCAGCACCCTGGCCATCGACCCCACCGACCCGCCGGCCCCCATCAGGAACACCGTGGTGATCCTGGTGGGCCGCCTCCACCGGGGCGTCCCCTACGCCGTGGCCTATGCCGAGTCGCTGAGCGCCCACCACCTGGTGGCCGTCACCGTGGGCGTGGACAGCGAGGCAACCGAACGAATCGAGGCCGACTGGGCGGCGCTCGGCCTCGGCGTGCCCCTCGAGGTGCTGGCGTCGCCCTATCGCGAGCTGACCCGCCCGGTGCTCGACTACATCGACGAGCTCGACGAGCGGTGGGGCGACGACGTCATCACCGTCGTCATCCCCGAGTTCGTGGTGCACCGCTGGTGGGAGCAGCTGCTCCACAACCAGAGCGCGCTCTCACTGAAGCTGCAGCTGCTGTTCCGCCCGAACACCGTGGTGATCTCGGTGCCCTGTCACGTGGTCTGAGAGCCGTGGACGGGCGGATCAGGCCAGCTTGGCTTCGATCTCGCCTTCGACGAAGCCGTCGGCCACCAGTTGCTCCTCGGTGACCCCCGCCTCCTCGAGCACCTCCTCCTCGATCGGGAAGTGGCGCTCGTTGCCGAACATCAACCGGTCGAGCACGGCGAACTTGAGGACCCACACCACACCGAAGCCGAAGGCGTTGGCCACGTTGACCATCAACGGTGACTCGAAGTGGCGGTCGGCGTAGGCCACGCACACCGTGGAGATGAGCAGGCCGAGCAGGGTCATGCCCCAGAACGGGAGGATCTCGGTGAGGAAATTGTTCTTGTCGCGCTTGCCCCACACCCAGTAGCGGTTCAGCACGTAGACGGGCACGACGGTGACCGCCACGGCCATGGTGTTGGCCTTGAGGCCACTCCAGCCCAGACCGGAGTGGAACACGAGGAGGATGATCTGCGTCATCGGCACGGCGATGAACGACACCGCCGAGTACCGCAGCACCTTGCGGTGGTCGATCGCCTTGATCCGGGCGATCACCTCGGCGGTGGACATACTCATGTATCGGAGCCTAACGATCTTGGTGTGAGCGAGAACAGTCAGGAAAGGGCGTTGGCCCTCGCGACGGCGCCGAGCCAGCGGGCGCTGGGCTTCGGGATGCGCTCCTGGGTGGCGCGGTCGACGTCGATGATGCCGAACCGGGGCACGTACCCGAGGGCCCACTCGAAGTTGTCGAAGGCGCTCCAGCAGAAGTAGCCGCCGACGTCGATGCCCTCGTCGAGGCAGTCGAGCACGCCCTCGAGCGCCCGGCGCAGGTAGTCGAGGCGCTGGGTGTCGTCGTCGGTGCCGATGCCGTTCTCGGTGACCACCAGCGGCGTCTGGCCGGTGACCTCCCACGCCCGGCGGATGGTGGCGGCGAGCGACTCCGGGTAGAGCTCGTAGCCCATGACCAGCACGGGCACGCCGTCCTCGGGCCCCAGCGTGCCGTCGGCACCGATGCGCGACCGGCTGTAGGTCTGCACCCCCAGGAAGTCGTCGTCACTCACGGCCTGCAGGTAGACGTCCTCCATGTTCCTGCGGATCTTGGCGACCCGCGCCTCGGCCTCGTCGAGGCGACCGCCGTCGGCGTCGGGGACGGCCTGGTAGTCGCTCATCGCCAGCGTGAGCCCGACCGGGACGTCGCCGACATGCTGCTTGATCACGGGCACAGCGCGGCGGTGGGCATCGAGGAACACGTCGTTCACCCGCCGTCGCTCGGCCACGTCCTGGTGACCAGGGGGGAAGATGCCGACCAGGTGGCCCATCGTGGCCACGATGTTCGGCTCGTTGAAGGTGGCCACCCGGCTGACCAGGTCGCCCAGGTGCGCCGCGGCGCGGTCGGCGAAGCGCACGAAGCGCTCCGCGGACGCGGGCTCGGCCCACCCGCCCCGGGCGGCCAGCCAGCGGGGCGAGGTGAAGTGGTGCAGCGTGACCACCGCCTCGATGCCGTGCGCCCGGCACGACGCCACCATGCGCCGGTAGTGGTCGAGCGCCGCGACGGAGAACTGGCCCTCCTCGGGCTCGATCCGGCTCCACTCCACCGAGAACCGGTAGCTGTCGAAGCCCAGCTGCGCCAGCAGGCGGATGTCGTCGTCGAAGCGATGGAGATGGTCGATGGCATCGCCGCTGGGCTCGTGGCAGCCGCTGGCGGGGTCCTGCTCCCAGGCCCACCAGTCGTTGTTCCAGTTGCCCCCCTCCACCTGATGGGCAGCGGTGGCTGTCCCCCATCGAAATCCGGGCGGGAAGGGTCGTGATGTCATCGCCGCAAAGATAGGGGACCGCGTCCGGGCATCGCGGTGACGCGACACCGTCAGGGTACTGTCCACCGCGATGCGCGCTCGAGACTCAGAGCCCCGCCATCCGATGGTGGTTCTCGCCACGGTCTCGATCGTGGCCCTGTTGACCGCGTGCGGTGACGGAACGTCCGCCGACAACCCGGACCAGGCCGTCACGACGGAAACTACGAAGGCTTCTGATGAGTTCGCCGCCATCATCCCAGTCGAGGGTGAGCCCGTTGGACTCGCGGCCACCGGTACCTCGGTGTGGGCTGCCCTGAGCGACGACTACATCGAAGGGAGCGACGCGCTTCTGCGCATCGACCTGGCCACCAACGAGGTGGTGGCAACCATCCCCCTCGTCGAGGGTGGCAGCGACCAGTCACCCAAAGGGGTGGCGGCCACCGACTCCGACGTGTGGGTCACGACACAGCCATTCGACAACGTGGAAAGCGTCGGCACGGTGGAACGCATCGACCCGACCACCAACGAGATCGTTGCCACCATCCCGATCGACTTCGCTCCCGCGTCGATGACGGCCACCGACACCGCCGTGTGGGTCATCGGGTACGACACCGCCTCCGAAAGCACGCTGTTGCGCATCGACCCGACCACGAACGAGACCACCGCCATGATGGCCGTGAACACGGGCAGCGGGGTGGCGGCCACCGACACCGCCGTGTGGGTCACCGGCGTGGACGACGACGGCGAGAGCGGCACGGTCACGCGCATCGATCCCTCCACCAACGAGGTCACCGCGACCGTCCCCCTCGACTATTTCCCGGGCGAGATCACGGCCACAGACACCGCCGTCTGGGTCGCCGACGGGTACGGCAGCACAGTGTCTCGAATCGACCCGGCCACCGACGAGGTCGTCGCCACCGTTGCCACCGCCGACAGCGAGGACGTCTACATCTCGGGGCTGGCGATCACCGACACCACCGTCTGGGCCGCCACCGGCGTCGTTCAGGGCGACGACACGGGGTTCGACACCATGGAGCGGGCCGCCTTGGGCATCGACCAGGCCACCGACGAGGTCACCACCACCATCCCCATGGGCCTTTTCGACCTGCACGAGATCGCGGCTACCGAGTCCTCCGTCTGGCTCACGATGGGCCTTGATGGGACGCTGTACCGCCTCGACCCGTGACGAGACCATGACGGCCGTGACGAGACCATGATGAACTCGATGCCCCATCATCCGAAGCGCGGTGCCGCGTGACCCAGCAGGCCGTGGATGCGCTGATCACGTTGCTCGACCTCGAGAAGATCGAGGAGAACATCTTCCGGGGCCTCAGCCCCGACGAGGACCGCCAGCGCGTCTTCGGCGGCCAGGTGGCCGGCCAGGCACTGGTGGCCGCGGCCCGCACGGTCGACCCCGACCGGGTGGTCAACTCGCTGCACGCCTACTTCCTGCGCCCCGGCGACCCCACGGTCCCGATCCTCTACGAGGTCGACCGCATCCGCGACGGCCGCTCGTTCACCACGCGACGGGTGGTGGCCATCCAGCACGGCAAGGCGATCTTCAACCTGGCCGCGTCGTTCCACATCAACGAGGAGGGCCTCGAACACCAGTTGGCGATGGCCGACATGATGTTCGACGGCCGCCTGCCGCCCGAGCCCGAGTCGCTCCCCGACTGGCAGGAGCGCATGGCCCCCTGGAAGGAGCGGCTCGGCGACTGGTACGAGCGACCCCGACCCATCGACCACCGCCAGATCGACTACGAGCCGATGGACCGCAAGGACAAGCTGCCGCCGCACCAGCGCACCTGGCTGCGGGCCGACGGCGTGCTCCCCGACGACCCGGTGCTGCACAACTGCGTGCTCACCTACGCGTCCGACATGACCCTGCTGGACACCAGCATCCTGCCCCACGGCCTCGGCACCATGGACGAGCGCCTGCAGATGGCCAGCCTCGACCACGCCATGTGGTTCCACCGGCCGTTCCGGGCCGACCAGTGGCTTCTGTACGTGCAGGACACGCCGTCCGCTTCGGGCGCCCGGGGCATCGCCCGGGGTCTGATCTACACCAGCGACGGCGACCTCGCGGTGTCCGTCGTGCAGGAAGGCCTGATACGAATCCGGGGATGAGCCCCGACTCCCTGCCCGATCCTGACACCGCTACGCCGGCCGGGGCCCGGCAGCGGGTCCCTCCAGCGCGTGGGTTGAGGGCGCTCACGGGAGTGCTGGCGCTCACGCTGGTGGCCGGCGCGTGCTACGGGGGCAGCGACGACCGGCGGTCGAGCTCGCCCTCGGTCGACCCCGAGGTGCGGACGCCCACCACCGTCGCCCCCGACGACGTGCGCACCCCCACCTCGGTACCCGGCACCGAGTCGCTCGACGCGGTGGCGGTCGACTACGAGCCCGTGGTGACCCTCGACGACACCCCGATGGCCCTGGCGGTCCGTCCGGGCGACGACGACGTGGTCTACGTGGCCCAGCGGTCGGGCACGCTCGTGCGCCTCGACCCCGGCGCCGGCCCCGATGCCCCCACAGAGACCGTGCTCGACTTCCACGACGGCGTGTCCACCGACGGCGAGCGGGGCTTCCTCGGTGCCGCGTTCTCGCCGGACGGCAGCCGCCTGTACGCCAGCTACACCAACCCCGCGGGCGACACCCGCATCGACGAGTACGCCGTGTCGGGCGACGGTGCCAGCGCCACCATCGACACCGACAGCCGTCGAGAGGTGTTCGCCCTCGACCAGCCCTTCTCCAACCACAACGGGGGCAACATCGCGTTCGGCCCCGACGGCTACCTGTACCTCGGGCTCGGCGACGGCGGCGCCGCCGGCGACCCCGACGACCGTGGCCAGGACCGCACCGACCTGCTGGGCAAGATGCTGCGCATCGACCCGGTCGAGGGCGGGACGCCCTACGGCGTGCCCGAGGACAACCCGTACGCCGACGGCACCGACGGCCGCCCCGAGATCTGGATCACGGGGGTGCGAAACCCCTGGCGCTGGTCGTTCGACGCGCTGACCGGCGACCTGTGGATCGGCGACGTGGGCCAGAACGAGGTGGAGGAGATCGACTTCCTGCCGGCCGACGGCCAGGGCCGCAACGCGGGCCGGGGCGCCAACCTGGGGTGGAACCTGATGGAGGGCGACCAGGGCTACGAGGGGGGCTCGCCGCCGTCCGGCTACGTGCCCCCGATCGCCACCTACTCCCACGCCGACGGCGGCTGCGCCGTCACCGGCGGCTACGTCTACCGGGGCACGGCCATGCCCGACCTCGCGGGTGCCTACCTGTACGCCGACCTGTGCCTGTCGCGCCTGCAGGCCCTGCTGGTCGACGGCAGCCGCGTCATCCGCGACGAGGCCGACCTCGGCGAGCTCCCCGACAGCGGCCCGATCTCGTTCGGCCAGGACGCCGCCGGCGAGCTGTACGTGCTGTCCCAGTCCGGCCTGGTCTCGAAGCTCGTCGCCGGCTGAGCCAGCGGCGGCACCCACCGCCCACTCCACACCCCCGAAGTCGGCGCAATTTCCGGCGCGTGGCGCCTGAATTTGCGCTGAGTTCGCTGATGTCGCCCCGAGTGGCGGTCAGGTCCAGGGGTTGAGGACCTCCAGGCCGCTGAACCGTTCGAAGTCCTTCACGTTGCGGGTGACGACGGTCATGCCGCCCACGAGCGCGGTCGCCGCGATGAGTGCGTCGCGGAACGGCGCAGGATCGGGGACGTGCAACGCCGCGGCCCGCCGTGCAACTGCGTCGTCCACGGGCACCACCCGGTCAGCGAAGGCAGCGGTGACGCTCTCGTCGAGCCAGGTGCGAAGGATGGCGCCTTGTGGCGGGTCGGATCGCTCCAGCAACAGGACGCCGAGCTCGAGTTCGTGCATCGTGATCACCGACACGAACATCAGGGCCGAGGGGACATCGCCAGCCCACTCCGCCACGCCGGGGTGCGCCTTGCCCGACCGCACCTTGCGGAGCTCCGATACGACGTTCGTGTCGAGCACGAACATCAGTCGAACGCAGCCGGCTTCACCTGATCGCGGCTGATCGGAATCGTGAGCTCGATGTCTTCTACGCCGGCCGGCTCCGCGAGCAGGTCCAGCACCCGATGCTCGCCGAGCAACCGCTCATACGCGTCGAAGGTCAGAAGCACATGGGCAAGCCGGCCACGGTCCGTGATGTACACCGGGCCGCGCTCCGCTGCCCTCTTCGCTCGACTGGTGTCCTGGTTGAACTCACGACTGCTGATGCGGGTCGCCACGATCACTCCTTGTAGCCATGTAGCTACATTGTACCCGAGGTGATCGCCGCGTACAGGCCTGACGACCTGCTGTGGAGGCGCCGGACCGGGCCTTCAGTTTCAGAGGTCGTAGCGGTAGATGTTGGTCTCGCGCTGGGTGAAGCCGAGACGCCGGTAGAGGCGGTTGGCGGCCTCTCGGGTGGGACGGCTGGTGAGATCGACGGTGCGGGCGCCCTCGGCGCGGGCCCGGTCGAGGGCGGCCCGGTTGAGGGCCTCGCCCACGCCCCGACCGCGGGCGGCCTCGTCCACCACCACATCCTCGATCCAGGCGCGGATGCCGGTGGGGATCGGGAACACCACCAACGTCAGCGAGCCCAGGATCGGGCCTCCGTCACCGTCGCGGGCGACGAGCAGGATCGACGCCGGTGAGGCGATGATCGCCCGCAACTGGTCGTCACCGGGCGGCGGGTTGGACGACGACAGCTGCGGCACGAGCCGGTCGAAGCCCTCGCGCAGGTCCGGTGTGAGCTCGGTCTGCTCGGCGACGTGGATGGGCACCGGTCGTCAGACCTCGGGGACGGGCTGGGGCGGCGGCGGGCCCACGTAGCGGGCGCTGGGCCGGATGATGCGGTTGTCGGCGGCCTGCTCGAGGATGTTGGCGCACCAGCCGATCACCCGGCTGGAGGCGAAGGTGGGCGTGAACATCTCGCGCGGCAGGCCGCAGCGGTCCATCACCACGCCGGCGTAGAACTCCACGTTGGCGTACAGCTCGCGGCCCGGCTTCAGCTCGGCCAGGGTGTCGACCACGGCCCGCTCGACCTGCACGGCGAACGCGGCCTTGTCGCCACCCAGGCGCTGGGCCACCGACTTCAGGAGCACCGAACGGGGATCGTCGGTCTTGTAGACGCGGTGGCCGAAGCCCATGATGCGGTCGCCGTTCTCGACCGCGTTGCGCACCCACGCCTCGGTGTTCTCGGGTGAGCCGATCTCGTCGAGCATCGCCAGGGCGCGGCTGGGGGCCCCGCCGTGAAGCGGGCCCGACAGCGCGCCGATGCCGCCGACCACCGCCGCCACCAGGTCCGCACCCGTCGAGGTGATGACCCGGGCGGTGAACGTCGAGGCGTTGAACCCGTGGTCGATGGTGGTGATGAGGTACTGCTCGACGCCCCGGGCCTCGTCGGCGCCCGGTTCCACGCCGGTGAGCATGTACAGGTAGTTCGCGGCGTAGCCCAGCGTGGGATGGGGCTCGATGACGTCGTGGCCCTGCCGGAGCCGGTAGAGCGCGGTGAGGATCGTCGGGATCACCGCGCAGACCTGCATGGCGTTCTGGCGCAGCTCCTCGGCGCTGATGTCGAGCGACGCCTGGAAGTCGAGGCTGGCCCCGAGCAGCGACACCGCGGTACGGAGACCGTCGAGGGGCACGAAGGTGTCACCGGCGGCCGCGATGGCGGGGAGCTCGGCACGGACAGAGTCGGGCAGGGTGCGGTTCGCGCGGATCTCGGCCGCGAACGCCTCGCGCTGGTCGGTCGTCGGCAGCGAGGCCTCGAACAGCAGGTACCAGACGTCCTCGAGCGTGCGCTTCTCGGCCAGCTCGACCGCCGAGTACTGGCGGTAGTGGTAGAAGCCCTCCTGGCCGCGGACGTCGCCCACCTCCGTCTCGGCCACGATCACGCCGGCCAGGCCCTTGGGCGCCTCGATGTGGCCCGGATGGGTGACCGGCTCGATGCTGGCCACCTTCATCAGGTCGCGCATGGACACGATGCCCACCAGTGCGCCATCGCGCACGACGGGGATGTGGCGGTAGCCGTACTCGGACAGGCGGGCGAACGCGGCGCCGGCGGACGCTTCTGGCTCGAGCGTGAACGGGGCCTCGGTCATCCACTCGGCCACCTTTGTGCCCTCCGGGTCGCCACCCGACGCCGCGAAGCGCACCAGGTCGCGCTCGGTCAGGATGCCGATGGGGCGGTCGCCGTCGGTGACCACCACCGAGCCGACCGTGTGCTCGGACATCCGGGTGGCGGCGGCGGCCACGGTCTCGGACGGAACCGCGGTCACCACCGATTGGCTCATCACCTCACCGACGGTTCGTACGACGGCACCTTCGGCCACGACTGCTCCGTTCCTCGCCCTGAGGCGACTCGTGTTCTGCGCCTGGTCGTGCCAGACCTCGATGTTCGGACCCTCGTTGCGTTGAGACCCTCGGGCAGGCCCGACGTGCCGGCGCTCACCGCCGAACGCCTCCGCGCTGCCTCGCGGCCGATCTTACCGAGGCGCGGTACCCGCCGAGCGGGGCGCCGGGCGGGTGAGAAGAGTGTTCACGAAGTCGTGACAGAGCGGCCACGCCGGCGAGAACCCGGCGTCACGGGCGTCACGTACCGTCCGCGCATGACACGGATGCTGCAGTGGTGGTTGACCCTCGGCGCCGCCGGCGCCCTCACCAACGTGGAGCGCCAGCAGGCCGACCGGGAGCGCCAACACCGCGAGGTCGACGCGCTGCTGGCGCGACTGGCCACCCCGGCCCGGGTGCGCTCTGTCGACCAGGGCCGGCCGGAGGTGATCCGGGCCGCGTGACCGGCGGGGTGGCGAGGCACCGCCACGCCCCCTGGATAGCGTGAGTGGATGCTGCGCTGGACCGCACGTCCCCGGTTGCGCCGCCCCGTGATGATCTGCGCCTTCGAGGGGTGGAACGACGCCGGCGACGCCGCCTCCTACGCCACCGGCTACCTCGCCGGCCGCTGGGGCACCCGCCCGTTCGCCGACATCGACCCCGAGGACTACTTCGACTTCACCAGCACCCGGCCGCGGGTGCGCCTGGACGACGGCCACCAACGCGAGATCGTGTGGCCCGCCAACGAGCTGTCCGCCGGATCGATCCCCGGCACCGACCGCGACGTCATCCTGCTCAGCGGCGCCGAGCCACAGTTGCGCTGGCGCACCTTCTGCGGTCACCTCACCGAGGTCGCCCAGGCCCTCGACGTGGGTCTGGTGATCACTCTGGGCGCGCTGCTGGCCGAGGTGCCGCACACGCGTCCGGTGTCGGTGATCGGCACCGCGGTCGACGACCAGCTGATCGACCGGCTCGGCCTGAACCGCTCGAACTACGAGGGGCCCACGGGGATCGTCGGCGTGCTGCAGGACGCCTGCGCCCGGGCGGGCATCCCGGCCGCCTCGCTGTGGGCGGCGGTGCCCACCTACGTGCCGGGGGCCCCGTCCCCCAAGGCGGCGCTCGCCCTCGTCGAGCGCACCTGCGAGCTGCTCGACGTCTCGCTGGGCACCACCGACCTCGAGATCGCCTCGGCCGAGTACGAGCGCCAGATCGACCAGCTGGTCAACGAGGACGACGAGACGGCCGGCTACGTCGCCGGCCTCGAGGAGCGCTACGACTCGGGCGAGGCCGACGACGACGACCTCACCGACGCCAGCTCGCTGGTGGAGGAGGTCGAGCGCTTCCTGCGCTCCACCGGCGACACCTGAGCCCCGCCCCGGTCAGGTGGGTGCGTCGGGGGTGACGACGGCCGCGTGGAGCAGGTCGGCCTCGTCCTCGATGGCCCGGGCCAGCACGTCGAGGTCGGCCATGGCGGCACCGTCGCCGGTGATGCCGAACCCCAGCTGGCCGCAGTACGAGATCACCCCCATCAGCAGGCCGGTCTGCTCGAAGATGCCCACGTAGGGGAACACCTCGAGCAGTCGGGCGCCCATGCAGTAGAGCGGCACCTGGGGGCCGGGCACGTTGGTCACGCCGAGGTTCACCGTGCGCTGGCGGACGATCATGCGGGCCGCGAACCCGACCATGGCCGGTGGGGCCAGGTCGGCCACCGCCAGCACGCGGTCGGCGGCCTCGGCCTGACCGCTCCGCTTCGCCTCGGCCATCTGTCGGCACACCTCACGCAGGCGGGCCTCGGGGTCGGGCTCACCCACCGGCAACTCGGCGAGCATGCCCGACACCCGGTTCCCGAGCGACAGGTGCTCGTCGTCGGCCCGGAGCGACACCGGAACGAAGGTGCGCAGGGTCGTCCCCTCGCCCACGTCCTCGCCGCGCGCCAGCAGGAACGAGCGCACCGCGCCGGCGCAGAGGGCCAGCACCACGTCGTTCACCGAGGCCCCCACCGCGTCCTTGACGGCCTTGGCCCGATCGAGCGACACCCGGGCCACCTCGTAGCGCCGGGTGGGACCGATCGGCGTGTTCCACGGCGTGGGCGGCGGGGGCAGCGCCGCCGAGAGCAGCGCTCGGCCGGCCTCGACGGTTCGAGCGAGCAGGTCCTCGGTGGCCTGCTCGGGGTGGCGCACGGCCTCGGCCGCCGACCGCAGCAGGGCGGTGGGCGCGGTGAGACGGTGGGTGATGCTGTCGACCAGCAACAACCCGTCGTCCGGTGGCGGCGCCGGCTCCCAGTCTGGGCCCTCGACCGGTTCGGGGTCGGGCTCGAGGTCGAACAGCACCGTGGCCACGTCGATGCCCGACACACCGTCGATGAGGGAGTGGTGCGTCTTCTGGATCATGGCCACTCGACCGTGCTCGAGGCCTTCGACGAACCACAGCTCCCACAGGGGGCGGGACCGATCGAGGCGGACCGCCTGCAGGTGCTCCATCACGTGACGCAACTCGGCCCAGCCGCCGGGGTGGGCGACCGAGGCCAGCCGTACGTGGTTGGCGACGTCGAACTCGGGATCGTCCACCCACACGGGATGGCCCTGGTCGAACGGCACCGTCAGCAGCTTGCGCCGGAAGCGGGGCACGAGGTGCAGGCGGCTGACCACACTGGCTCTGACCTGGTCCAACCGGAACCGGCCGTCCCCGTCACGGAAGGGCTCGCCCTCGAAGATCGCCACGCCGCCGACGTGCATCGGCTGGTTGTCGGCCTCCACCTGCAGGAACAGGGCATCCTGGCCGGACAACCGATCCAGCTCAGCCACCGGGCACGTCGCGTTCCGGGTCGCCGCGCCAGGGGGGCTGGCGGGGGGCGTCGAACAGCACCTCGACGGGCTCGCCGCGGATGGCCGCGAACACGTGCTGGCCCCACAGCTCGAAGCCGGCGAGCGGCTCGGGAAGGGCGTCGACCGCGAACCAGCCCACGTCCCGGCACTCGAGCGGGTGGGCGGCCAACTCGCCCCCGACGGCCCGGCACTGGAAGACCACCGAGTACAGGGGCACGTGGGTGAACCCCAGGCGCATGCCGTCGAGGACGGCGATGGGCCGGATCACCTCGCAGTCGATACCGGTCTCTTCCTTGACCTCCTTGAGCGCGATCTCGGACGCCGAGTAGCCGACGTCGGCCCACCCCGTGGGGTAGAGCCAGATGCCCGAGTCGGACCGCTGCACCAGGAGGATCTCCTCCTTGTCGTTGCTCACGACGGCGCCGACCGCGACCTTGGGGGTGACGTAGCCGGGCACGCCGTCGCCCACGTGCTTCATCCACTCCGCGGCGATGGTCTCGGCGTCCCACTCGTGGCCCGCCACGGCCCGGATGTCGGCCGCCACCGCCAGCACCTCCTCGAAGCGCTCACGTTCGTAGAGGCTCTCGGTGAAGCCCAGGCCGGTGCGGGCGATGGCGGCGAGCGCCTCGCTCCAGCGCAGCAGGTCGGCGTGGCTCGGCGGCGGCGACGTCATCGCCCCGAACGCTACCTACCGCAACCCGAACAGCACGGCGCGACGGATCTCGGCCTGGTGCTCGGGGTCGGTGATCTTGGCCCCGGTCGCGTCGAGGACGTAGAACGCGTCGACCACCTCGGCCCCCAGGGTCTGCACCTTCGCGGTGCGGATGTCGAGGTCGAGCTCGGCCAAGGCCCGGGTGATGCGGTTCAGCACGCCGATGCCGTCGGCCGCGTGCACCTCGATCACCGTCGCCTTGCGGGTGGCGTCGTTGTCGAAGCGCACCTCGGGCCGGCGGGTGGGCACGCCGGGGCTGGCGTAGGCCTTGGCCCGCTCGGCCAGACGGGCCGACAGCGCGAGCCGGCCGTCCAACGACCGATCGAGGTCGATGCGGACCCGCTCCCAGTTGATCGCCGACCCGAGGCTGCTCGCCACGGTGAACCGGCTGAGGGCCATGCCGTGCTCGGAGGCGGCTGCCGCCTCGAGCACGTCGAGCCCGTTCAGGGCCAACACCCCCGCCACCCGGCTGAACACACCCGGGCGGTCGGGCGCCACCACGGTGACGGTGTCGCCCTCGACCACCACCGCCCGCTCGCCGGCGACCATCAGCGCCCGTTGCTCGTCCGTGGGGAACGGCGCGATCCGCGGCTCCTCGCCCGCGCCGCCACCGAGCAGGTGGGCGGTGCGCGACACCAACTGCGCCACCAGGCCGGCCTTCCAGTCGCCCCAGGCCGCCGGGCCGGTGGCGATCGAGTCGGCTTCGGTCAGCGAGGCCAGCAGGTGCAGGGTGTCCACCGAGCCGACCTCGTCGGCGACCCGTTGGATGGTGGCGTCGTCGGCCAGGTCGCGCCGGGTGGCCACGTCGGGCAGGAGGAGATGGAGCCGGACCATGGCCACCAGGGTGGCGACATCGGCGGGCGGGTAGCCCATGCGGGTGGCCATGGCGGTCACGATCTCCTGGCCCACCTCGGTGTGGTCGCCGGGGTAGCCCTTGCCGATGTCGTGCAGCAGCGCGCCGATCACGAGCAGGTCGGGCCGGTCCACCTGCTCCGCCAGCGCCGCCGCGCCGGCCGCGGCCTCGCAGAGGTGCCGGTCGACGGTGAACCGGTGGTAGGCGTTGCGCTGCGGCCGGCTGCGCACCGGCTCCCACTCGGGGAGGATCCGGGTGAGCAGGTCGGTGTGGTCGAGCGACTCGAACACACCGATGGCGGGCGGGCCGGCCAGCAACACGTCGGCCAACAACCCGCGCCCCTCGTCGGGCCACGGGTCGGGGAACGCCGGCGTCTCGGCCGCCAACCGGCCCAACGACGCCCGCTCGATCCGTGTGCCGTGTCGCGCCGCGGCCCTCGCCGCCCGCAGGACCAGGGCCGGGTCCCCCGCCGGCGACGCGTCGGCGGTGACGTGGATCGCCCCGTCACGCAGGACGACGCCCTCGTCGACGACCCGGTCCCGCCCGGCCGTCTGGCGCCGCGGCCCGGCCAGCGACGACGCGATCCGACCCCAGGTCTCGTCGCTGATCCAGGCGATGGTGCGGGCGGCCGTGGCCACGCGCTTCATGAGGACGTCGGCGTCGGCGTCGCCCAGTTGGGGCGCGATGCCGTCCTGTTCCTGGAGGGCCAGCCGATCGCCCGGTCTCCCCGACTGGCGGTGCAACGCCACCCGGACGTCGAGCAGGGTGTCGTAGGCCTGCCGCAGGGTCTGCTCGTCACCGGTGTGCAGCACCGGGTTGATGCGGTCGGCCCACTGCAGCGCGTGCACGTCACGAAGGCCGCCGCGCCCCTCTTTCAGGTCGGGCTCGAGCAGGAACGCCACCTCGCCGTACTGCGCGTGGCGCGACGTCACCCCGTCACCCAGCGCGGTGAGCCACTTCTTGGGTCGCTTGCGCCACTGGGCCAGGGCACGGTCGGCCACGTCGGCGGTGAGGGCGGGGTCGCCGGCGAGGTGCCGCACCTGGAGCAGCGTGGTGGCCGTGTCGAGGTCGTCCGCGGCCAGCGCCAGCGTCTCCTTCGGGGTGCGCACGGCATGGCCCAGCTTCATGCCCTCGTCCCAGATGGGGTACCAGAGCTGGTCGGCCACCTCGCCGATCGCCGCGCGCCCGTCGTGCAGCAGCAGCAGGTCGAGGTCGCTCTGGGGCGCCAGCTCGCGGCGGCCGTACCCGCCGGTGGCCACCAGCGCCACGCCAGGCGTGGCGTCGGCGGCCTGCTGGAAGAGGAACGACAGCCAGCCGTCGACCAGGTCGCTCATGGCCCGGCACCACACCGCACCGGACAGCGCGGCGTCGGCGATGAGGGCGGCCCGGTCGGAGCGGAAGGTCACCGGTCGGCCCCGCTCAACCGGCGTCCACCGCGGCCGCCGCCTGGCGGGCGGCCACCACGACGGGGTCCCACAGGGGCGACAGCGGCGGCGCGTAGGAGAGGTCGAGGTCCACCATGTCGTGCACGCTCATGTCGTTCCACAACGCGGTGGCCACCACGTCGATCCGCTTGGCCGCCCCGTCGCCACCCACGATCTGGGCCCCGAGCAGCCGGCCGCTGCCCCGCTCGGCCAGCATCTTCACGGTCATCGGTCGGGCCTCGGGCAGGTAGCCCGCCCGGTTGGTGGCCTCGATGGTGGCGGCCACGTAGTCGAGCCCGGCCTGCGTCGCCTCACGCTCGTCGAGGCCGGTGCGGCCGATCTCGGTCTGGCAGATCCGGGTGACCGCGGTGCCGAGCACACCGGGGAACGACGCCGCGCCGCCCCCGATGTTGATGCCCGCCACCCGACTCTGACGGTTGGCGACCGTGCCGAGGGCGATGTGCACCCACTCACGGGACAGGCGGTGGTACGACTCGCAGCAGTCCCCGGCCGCCCACACCCCCTCGACGTGGGTCTGCTGGCGGGGTGTGACGCGGATGGCGCCCTTGACCCCGAGGGGCACCCCCGCCGCGCCCGCCAATGCGGTGTTGGGCGTGACGCCGATGCCCAGGACGACCAGGTCGGCCCGGATCGACCCCCCGGACGTGTGCACCATGCCCGGCTCGAACCCCTCGACCGAGGTGCCGAGCCGCAACTCGGCCCCGGCGCCGGTCAAGGCCTCGGCCACCTTCGCCCCCATGTCGGCGTCCAGCGTCTGCATCGGCTGCGCGGCGGCCTCGACCACCGTCACCTGCGCGCCACGCTTCAGGAAGGCCTCGGCCATCTCCAGGCCGATGTAGCCGCTGCCGACGACCACCACGTGGCGACACTCGATCGCGGCGGCATGGTCGAGCAGGACGGTTGCGTCGGCCAGGGTCTGGACACCGTGCACCTCGGGCGAGCGGATGCCGGGCAGATCGGGGCGGATCGGCCTGGCCCCCGTGGCGAGCAACAACTCGTCGAAGCCCATCTTGAGGGTGCGGCCGTGCACGTGGTCGCGCACCTCGAGTTGGCGGTGGTCGAGGTCGATCGCCGTCACCTCGTGCCGGACCCGGACGTCGACCAGCAACTTGTCGCGGAACTGCTGGGGTCGCCGCGCGATCAGGTCGTCCACCTCGCCGACGTCGCCGGCCACGAGGTACGGGATGCCGCACGACGAGTAGCTGGTCCAGTCGCCCTTCTCGAGGGCGACGATCTCGATGTCGCGACGGCGGCGGCGCACCTGGCTCAGCGCGGTCATCCCGCCCGCGTTCCCACCGATGACCACGAGCCGCATGTTTGCCTTGTCCCTCCTTCGTCGGGACGGCTCCGCCATCCGAGGACCGCTCATCGCCGGTTCGTTCCGTTGCGCAGCCTCGACAACCTAGGCGGTGGGTGCCACGACCGCGTCCGGAGCCGCCCATACTGACGGGATGGGGGTGACCACCCGCACGGGCGGGGGAGCTGCGGACCGTGCGCGCGGGCACCGGCGGATGGTGCAGGCGGCGCTCGCCGGTGGCGCCGTGGCCCTGGTGTCGGTGTTCTCGGCGTCGCCGGCCCTCCCCCAGGCAGCCGCCTCGACCGACACCGCCACGACAGCGGCGCCACCGCTGCTGACGGCGGGGGAGCTCCACACGTGCGCCGTCTTCGATGCCACCCTCAAGTGCTGGGGGGCGAACACCAGCGGCCAGTTGGGACAGGGCGACCAAGAGCCCCGCGGGGACGGTCCCGGCGAGATGGGCGACGACCTTCCGCCGGTCGACCTGGGTGCGGGGCACGTCGTGACCGCGATCGACGCCGGCGGCAACCACACGTGCGCGATCCTCGACGACACCACCCTGAAGTGCTGGGGCGACAACGACAACGGTCAGTTGGGCATCGGCACCGGCGACGGTCACGATTGGGGGGACGATCCGAGCGAGATGGGAGACGGCCTGCCCGCGGTCGACCTCGGAACCGGTCGCCACGCCGTCGCCGTCAGCGCAGGCGTCAACCACACCTGTGCGATCCTCGACGACGGATCGCTGAGGTGCTGGGGCGACAACGAGCAGGGTCAACTCGGCCTCGGGGATCGCCGGGACCGCGACGACCCCCGCAACGACATGGGTGATCACCTACCCGCCGTGGACCTCGGCACCGCCAGGACCGCCCGGGTCGTCGCGGCCGGGACGTACCACACCTGCGCGATCCTCGACGACGGCGCGGTCAAGTGCTGGGGCGACGGCTGGAGGGGCGAGCTCGGCCTGGGTGACGACATCGATCGGGGCGACCAGCCCGGCGAGATGGGTGACGCACTCCCCACCGTCGACCTCGGCACCGGACGATCGGCCGTCGCGCTCACCACCGGCAGCTTCGCCGGCCAGAACTGCGCGCTCCTCGACGACGCCACGGTCAAGTGCTGGGGCTACAACGCGTTCGGGGAACTGGGCCTGGGCGACCACCTCAACCGGGGCGACGGGCCCGGCGACATGGGCGACGACCTCCCGCCGGTCGCCCTCGGCAGCGGGCGCACCGCGCTGGCGGTCGCGTCGGGCACGCGGGGCGAGCACAGCTGTGCCGTGCTCGATGACGGCACCGTCAAGTGCTGGGGCGAGAACGATGGGGGCCAGCTCGGGCAGGGCGACCGCGACACCCGGGGGGACGGGCCCGGCGAGATGGGTGATCACCTGCCGCCGGTCCAGCTCGGTGCCGGTCGAACCGTCATGGCGGCGAGCGGTGGTTCCGGCCACACCTGCGTGGTCCTCGATGACCACTCGGTGCGGTGCTGGGGGGCCAACACCAGCGGGCAGCTCGGGTTGGGGGACACGATCGCTCGGGGCGCCCACCCCGGCGACATGGGCGACGCGCTCCCCACGGTCGATCTCGGCGCTCCGGCGGTCCGCCGACCCGACCTCACGGTGCGCCTGCCAGGAGGACCGCTGGTCGGCGACGACGTCCACACCAACGACGCCACCGTCCAGACGGTCCGGGTCGGCCGCCACCCAGGTGGGCAGGCGACCGTGTACGTGCGGGTCCAGAACGACGGGAGCGTGGCTGACCGCTTCGTGGTGGGCGGGTCGTCGACGCAGGGCCACAAGCTGCGGGTGCGCTACTTCGAGGGACGCTCCGACGTGCGCATCACGCGCGCCGTGACCGATCGCACGTACGTCACGCCACCGCTCGAGCCGGGGGCGACCACGACCATCGCGGTCCGGATCGACCTCACCGTCGCGGCCCCGCGGGGCCTGGTGACCGACCTGGTCCTCCGGGCGCAGCCGTCGGGTGCGGCAGCCAGGGACGCGATCCGAATACGGGTCCGGGTGCTCTGAGCCATACCCGCGCCCGCCACGGCACACTGCTCTGATGGCCATCACCACCGTCCTGTTCGACTTCTACGGGACCCTCGCGGAATCGGACTGGGAGTCGTGGTGGCTGGCCGAGATCATGGAGGCCCGGGGCTACGAGTTCCGGCCCACGGCCGACAACACGTGGTCGGCCAACTCGTGGGACGGCCGCACCCACGACGAGCACTCGGTGGACGAGGCCGCGTACGAGGCATGGGAGCAGGAGCGCTGGCGGGGCCTGCTGCGCGACCACGAGATCCACGAGGACGACGTCGAGTCGATCGTGAAGGAGTTCCACACCCGCCGGGGCGAGTTCACCATGCGGGCCTACCCCGAGTCGCTCGAGGTGCTGCGGGCGCTCCGTGACCGCGGCCTGCGCATCGCCATCTGCTCCAACTGGGACTGGGACCTCGACCGCCACCTCGACGAGACCGGCGTGCTGCCCCTGGTGGACGCCCGGGTGTCGTCGGCCTGGGTGGGCGCACGCAAGCCCCACCCCCGCATCTTCACCGCCACCCTGGCCGAGGTGGGGGCCACCGCCGGCGAGACCCTGTTCGTGGGCGACAACTGGAAGGCCGACGTCGAGGGTCCCCTGGCGATGGGCATGACGCCGGTGCACATCTGGCGCCACGGCGACGACCCCGGCGACTGGATCCCCAAGCCCCCGGCCGACGGGGGCGGCGTGCCCCGCATCACCGACCTGCGCGAGGTGTACGACCTGGTGTGACCGCACACCCACCAACTCGGCGCTGACACCTACCCGTGGGGTAGGTGGATGCGCCGAGTTCGTGGGTTTCGGGGTCAGGCGGAGGGTTGGCCGCGCCGGCGGGCCAGGTGCACGTAGGCCTTGGCCGCGCCCCAACGCAGGCCGGGCTCGTGGAGGCGCTCGTCGACGTCGGCGAACGCGGCGGGGCTGAGGCCGTAGACATCGCCGGGGAAGGCCCGCACCGCGAACTCGTCGCGCACGACCGGCGCCGCCCCGGCCGCGGTCAGGACCCCGGTCGGGTAGCGCACCGCGTCTCGCAGGAGCGCCAGTGGGCCGGTGGTCTGCTCGTCGAGGTCGGCGGCCACCAAGGAGCGGAGGCGGGGCACGACCTCGGCACGGGCCCGCTGTCCGGCGGCGGCGGCATCAGCCGCCACTGCCGCGGTCGGCTCGGCGCCCTGTGCCCGCAGCACGTCCAGCACGCAGCGCTCGACCCACCCCGCCAGCACGGCGTCGACGGCGTCGGCCAACTCGACGCCGTGGCGGGCGAACGCGGCCTCGTCCTCGGCCAACCGCTCGGAAGCGGTGCCCTGCGTCGTGCCTTCGCCGTCGTCGGGCGCCATGCTCCCACTATGCCCATCGAGCGCATCGAACCCGGCCCCGGCCAGGAGTCGGTGTGGGACTACCCCCGCCCGCCCCGACTCGAGCCCACGGCCAGCCACCTCGAGGTGCGGTTCGATGCGACGACCATCGCCGACACCCGCCGCGCCTACCGAGTGCTCGAGACCAGCCAGCCGCCGGCGTACTACCTGCCCCCGGACGACGTGGCCGTGGAGCACCTCGTGGCCAGCACCCACCGGACGTTCTGCGAGTGGAAGGGCACGGCCCGGTACTACGACCTCGTGGTGGGCGACCGGGTCAGCCCGCGGGCGTGCTGGGCCTACGACGACCCCACCCCCCGCTTCGCGGCCATCGCCCGCCACCTCGCGTTCTACCCCCAGCGGGTGACCGAGTGCCGGGTGGACGGCGAGGTGGTGCAGGCCAACGAGGGCGCGTTCTACGGCGGCTGGATCACCTCGAAGATCGTCGGCCCCTTCAAGGGTGGGGCGGGCACCGCCCACTGGTAGCCCCGACCCCGGTGCCCGCGACCTGCAAGCATGCGGGCCCATGGCCGACCGCACCGAGGTGAGCGTCGGGGTCTCCGCAGGGCCGACGACGCTGTACGAGATGGTGAGCGACGTCACCCGCATGGGTGAGTGGAGCCCGGAGAACGTGGGGTGCGCGTGGGTCGGGGACGCCGCCGGCCCAGCGGTGGGCGCCCGCTTCAAGGACCGGAACCAGCGGGGCTGGCGACGGTGGTCGTGCCCTCGGGGGTGAAGCAGGCTGCTACCGCAGCCCCGTCGTTGGCTTTCCAGGCGTCGAAGTAGCGCTGGACGATGGCCTCGATGGCGGACATGGCGGCTCCCGGAGACGAGGGCGGACGGTGTCATCCTGCCCTTCGCCGCCCGGCTCTCGCTCGGACCACCGATCACCGGTAGGGCTCCACGCTCGACGTGCGCCCGGCCCGGCGGCCCGCGGTCGGCTCCCGCCCGGCGGGCTCCGGTACCATCCACCTCTCACGCGACGCACACGGGATGATCGGGGGTTCGCGGTGGTGGGCACCACGGGAAGGGCTGCACGGGCCGCCGCTCTGGTCCTCGGGCTGCTCGTGGTCCCCGGGCACCCGGCCGGCGCGGACGGCAACGAGACGCCGGGGAACCCCCTGCAGTACCGACAGATCAGCGCTGGCGACAACCACACCTGCGCCATCTCGAACGCCGGGAAGGTGAAGTGCTGGGGTCGCAACGACCGTGGCCAACTCGGCCTCGGTGACACCGCCAACCGAGGCGACGGCCCGAACGAGATGGGCGCCGACCTGCCCTACGTCGACCTGGGACCGGGGCGAACCGCGACCGCCGTGTCGACCGGCAACCGCTTCTCCTGCGCCGTGCTCGACGACGGCAGCGTGAAGTGCTGGGGCCACAACGACCAGGGTCAACTGGGGCAGGGCGACACCGCAGCCCGGGGTGACCAGCCGGGCGAGATGGGCGCCGACCTCACCGCCGTCGATCTCGGGACCGGCCGAACCGCCACGGCCGTCACCGCCGCGAACAACCACGTCTGCGCGCTGTTGGACGACGGAACGGTCAAGTGCTGGGGCTACCACGGCGGTGGGATCCTCGGACAGGGGGACCGCACCTCTCGCGGTGACAACCCCGGCGAGATGGGCGACGCCCTCCCGGTGGTGGCGCTCGGTGCGGGGCGCACCGCCACCAGCATCAGCGGCAACTTGTTCCACACCTGCGCCCTGCTCGACGACGGCTCGGTGAAGTGCTGGGGGTTCAACGGCGACGGGGAGTTGGGCCTCGGCGACACCGGCAACCGCGGCGACGGCCCGGGCGAGATGGGCGATGCCCTCCCGGCCGTCGACCTGGGAACGGGACGCACCGCCCTCGCCGTGAGCGCCGGCGGCTACCAGACCTGCGTGCTGCTGGACGACGCCACCGTGAAGTGCTGGGGGCGCAACGACGAGGGCCAGCTCGGCTTGGGCGACACCGACAACCGCGGGGACGGCCCCTCGGAGATGGGCGATGCCCTGCCTGCCGTCGAGCTCGGCAGCGGCCGCACCCCGACGGCGGTGCTGGTGGGTGCCCGGTTCGCGTGCGCCCAGCTCGACGACGGCACCCTCAAGTGCTGGGGCGACAACGCCGACGGCCAGCTCGGGCGCGGCGACGTGGCCCGCGTCGGCGACCAACCGGGCGAGATGGGCGACCAGCTCCCGCCCATCGACCTCGGGAGCGGGCGGACCGTGGTGGCGAGCACCGCCGGCGTCTTCCACGTGTGCGCGACCCTCGACACCGCTCGACTGAAGTGCTGGGGCAGCAACGGCGAGGGCCGCCTCGGCCTCGGCACCGCGTCCAATCGCGGTGACCAGCCGAACGAGATGGGCGATGCCCTCCCGGTCGTCGAGCTCGGCATCGACCCGGCCATCTCGCTCAGCGCGTCCGTGGACGCGGCCACCCACTTCACCGGCCACCAGGTCACGTTCGGGTTCGAGGTCGCCAACGTCGGCGACGAGCCCCTGACCGGCGTCCACCTGATCGGCACCCAGGCGCTGACGTGTGACCCGTTGCCCGACACCCTCGCCGTCCATGCGACCGTCCAGATCGGCTGCAGCCACCAGCTGACAGCGGACGACGTCGGCACGGTCACGGCGGCCTTCGCCGTCGACAGCGACCAGACGCCACCGCGCGCCGCCAACCAACTCGTCTTCGACGTGTTCCCCGACCGAGCCGTGGACGCCGCGCTCAAGCAGGCCGACCACGCCTACATCGGCGTGGGCGTGGTGAACGACGACGCCACCGACCAGACGCTCACCGTCGGCCGGCAGCGAGGCGGCCGAGCCAGCTTCCGCTACCGCATCACCAACGACGGTGACACCGCCGCTCGGTACGACCTGCGTCGCGTCGGCAGCGATCCCAGCCTCACTGTCCGCTACTACCGGACCGACACCGGTGCTGACATCACCAGCCTCGTCACCGGGCGCACGTACCGGACCCCACGGCTCCTCCCGGGGGCGAGCACCACGATCCGCGTCGAGGTGACCATCAGCGCCACCGCCCGCCGGCTCGTCGACCACGACGTGACCCTGCGGTCGCGGTCACAGGCCGCTGCGACACAGGCGGACACGGCCCGCATACGGGTCGACGTGACGTGAGCGTCAGGCGACGCCGCCGCCGATGAACGGGCGCAGCGCCGGGGGCAGCTCCTGGGCGGTGCACCGCACCACCACCTTGCCCTGGCGCACCTGGGCATCGATCGCGCACGGGAAGTAGTCCGTCTCGCTGAGCGTGATGGTGAGCAGGCCCACACCCTCGGCCGCGAGCGTCAGATCACCATCGGCGACCGCGACCTGCGCGGTGCGGGGCTGGCCCGCGACCTGCACCGTGGCGGTGCCCGGCGTGAACGTGACGGGCACGCCCAGGGCCTCGGAGGCGGCCTCGTCGGTGATCTCGGCCTTGATCGACGCCCGGTCGAGGCCCTGCACCTGCACCCGGGCGTTGAGCAGCACCGACCGGTCGAAGGTCACCCCGTCGACGTCGAGTTGGAGCACGGCGAACGTGACCCCCGGCGTCACGAGGTCCTCCAGCCGGAGCGAGAAGTGCGACACCTCACCCCGTAGGGCCAGCCGCCCGAGGAAGGGGAACGAGTCGATGTCGGCCTCGACGTTGCCGACGTCGACGGTGCGGTCGGCGCCTTCGATCTCGGACTCGATGCGGTTCTCGAGGAGCAACCGCACGCCGAAGTCCGCGGCGACACCCACCAGCAACAGGACGACGAGGAAGATGGCCAGGTTTCGCAGGGCGCGCACAGAGACGTCCTAGCCGGTCAGCGCCGGTCGCCCAGCGCGGCGTTGAGGTTGCCCGACCGCAGGCCCTCGAGATCGAGGGTGACGTACCGGTAGCCGGCGGCGTGCACCGAGTCCACCACCTGCGCCCGGCGGTCGAGCACCGCGGCGAGATCGTCGAGCGGCACCTCGAGGCGGGCGGTGTCGCCGTAGTGGCGCACCCGCAGGGACCGGAACCCGAGTCGGTGCAGCGCGGCCTCGGCGTCGGCCACCTGCTTCAGCACGGGGGCGCTCACCGGGGTGCCGTAGGGGAGCCGCGACGCCAGGCAGGCCGCGGCGGGCTTGTCCCACGTGCGCAGGCCGAGGGCCCTCGACGCGCTCCGCACGTCGGCCTTGCGGAACCCCGCCTCGACCAGGGGGAAGGCCGCACCGCGGGACGCGGCGGCGTGCTGGCCCGGACGGTGGTCGCCGAGGTCGTCCAGGTTCACCCCCAGCACCACCGTGGCGCCCTCGGCCGTGACGACCGGGTCGAGGGCGTCCATCAGGGCGTCCTTGCAGTGGAAGCAGCGGTCACCGTCGTTCGTCCGGTAGGCGGCGTTGGCCATCTCGTCGGTGGGGACGGCCCGCCAGCGCAACGACCACTCGTCGGCGAGCGCCCGGCAGTCGTCGTGCTCGAAGGACGCCAGCGACGGCGACACCGCGGTGACCGAGAGGGCGCGATCGGCCCCGAGCGTGTCGTGGGCCACCCAGGCCAGGAACGCGGAGTCGGCCCCGCCGCTGAACGCGACGATCACCCGGTCGAGGTCGCGCAGGTGCGACCGCAGGCGGTCGAGGTCAGCGGTGGCCGTCGGCATGGTCCCCGTCGTCATGGTCCCCGTCGTGGGTCTCGATCTCGATCCGGAGTCGCTTGTTGCCCTTGCCCTTGGACTCCGTCTTCACCACCCGCAGTGTGCCCACCTCGTCGGTGGACGCCACGTGCGTGCCCCCGTCGGCCTGCTTGTCGAGGCCCACGATGTCGACCACCCTGATCTCGCTCACGCTCTCGGGGATCATGTTGACCTTGGTGCGGATGAGGTCCTCGTCCTCCACCGCGGTCGACCGGGGCAGGAACGACACCTCGATGGGCCGCGCCGCCCGCAGCTCGGCGTTCACGAGCTCCTCGACACGCGGGCCGAACCCCTCGGGCAGCGGGTCGAACTCGAAGTCCATGCGGGCGGCCAGCGGCGACATGTTGCCCCCCGTGACCGCGGTGCCCCACTCGTTCCAGATCACGCCGCACAGCACGTGCAACGCCGTGTGGGTGCGCATCAGGGCATGGCGGCGGTCCCAGTCGAGCTCGCCCGCCACCGTCGCGCCCACCGGCGGCACCGGCCCGTCGAGCACGTGCCACACGTCGGCGCCGCGCTTGACCACGTCGGTCACCCGGGCCTCCCCGCCCTCGTGGGCCAGCACACCCTCGTCGTGGGGCTGGCCGCCCCCCGTCGGGTAGAAGGCGGTGCGGTCGAGCGACACCGCGCCCAACTCGGCGTCGACCCCGGTCACCGTCGCCTCGAACGCCCGGAGGTAGGCATCGCGCAGGTAGAGGAGATCCGTCGCCATTCCCTGATTGTGCCGTCCCGGGCAACACGGGGCGAAAACACCTCATATGCTCTGGTCGCTCCAGGCAACTCCGGAGCTCTACCACCAAGGGGAGAACCTCAATGCGCAAGAAGGGCTTGTTCAGCCTCTTCGCTCTCGTCTTCGCCTTCGCCCTCATCGCCGCCGCGTGCGGCAGTGACGACGACGGCGGCGGCGACGAAGCGAGCGGCGACAGCACCAACGAAACCACCACCAGCACCACCGCCGACAGCGGGGAAGGCGGCGCCCAGAACACGGGCGACGGCACGTTCACGGTCGGCACGCTGCTGCCCGAGACCGGCTCGTTGGCCTTCCTCGGCCCACCGGAGTTCGCAGGTGTCGACCTGGCCGTCGCCGACATCAACGAGGCCGGCGGCGTCAACGGTGAAGAGATCCCCGACGCCATCGTCGGCGACTCGGGCGACACCGAGACCGACACCGCCAGCACCACCACCGACCGGCTGCTGAGCGAGAACGCCGACCTCATCGTCGGCGCCGCCTCGTCCGGCGTGTCGCTCACCGTGATCGACAAGATCACCGGTGCCGGCGTCATCCAGTTCTCGCCGGCCAACACCTCGCCGACCTTCACGGACTACGACGACAACGGGCTCTACTTCCGCACCGCCCCGTCCGACGTGCTCCAGGGCCGCCTGCTCGGCGAGCTCATCGCCGGTGACGGCAACGCCACCCTCGGCATCCTGGTGCTCGACGACCCCTACGGCGTGCCCCTGGCCGAGAACGTCACCAGCACGTTCGAGGACTCCGGCGGCTCCGTGGTCGAGTCGGTCACCTACGACCCGAACGCCACCAACTTCGACGCCGAGGTGCAGCAGGTCGCCGACGCCGCGCCCGACGCGGTCCTCGTGATCGGCTTCGACGAGTCGGCCCGGATCCTGACCTCGATGATCGAGAAGGGCATCGGCCCGAGCGACATCCCGGTGTACGGCACGGACGGCAACATGGGCAACGCCCTGTCCGACCAGTTCGACAACCCGGCCGACATCGCCGGCATGAAGGGCACCACACCGCTCACCGACCTGTCGCAGGACTTCAAGGACCGCCTCCTCGAGGTGAACCCCGACCTGGCCGACTTCAACTACTCGGCCGAGTCGTATGACGCGGTGATCATCACGGCACTGGCCGCCGACCTGGCCGGCACCGACGAGCCTTCGGTCGTGGCCGAGCAGATCAACGACGTCACCAAGGACGGCGACGTGTGCACCACGTACCAGGAGTGCGTGGACCTCATCGACGGTGGCAGCACCGACATCGACTACGACGGCGTGAGCGGCCCGCTGAGCTTCAGCGACGCCGGCGAGCCGTCGGAGGCGAGCTTCGGCATCCTCACCTTCGGTGACGCGGGCATCGACGACAGCCTGACCACCTTCGAGTTCGCCCAGGTCTGACCTGAACGAACCCGACGGTCAAGCCGTCAAGCAGTAGGAGGGGCCCCGGCCGAAAGGTCGGGGCCCCTCCGCGTCACGGGTGATCACGAAGCGCTCTGGGTGCAGTAGATCAACCAGGCGAGGCGCGCCGAGGCAGGTTTGAAAACCGGCCGCCCGGGATCGCCCTGCCACCCGGGTTGTGTGTCACGCGGCCCGGGCGATCCCGGGCGGACGTCACCTACCGGGCTTTGACCAGGGTGCCCAGGTAGAGCTCGATGACCTTGGGGTCGACGAGCAGCGCCTCACCGGTGTCGGTGTAGGCGTTGCGGCCCTGGTCGAGCACGTAGCCGCGGTGGCAGATCTCGAGGCAACGGCGGGCGTTCTGCTCCACCATCACGATGGACACGCCGGCGGCGTTGATGCGCCGGCAGCGGATGAACACCTCGTCCTGGTAGAGCGGCGAGAGCCCCGCCGACGGCTCGTCGAGGAGCAGCACGCTGGGCTCCATCATCAGCGCCCGGCCCATGGCCAGCATCTGGCGCTCGCCGCCCGACAGCGAGCCGGCCCGTTGCTTGAGCCGCTCACCGAGCAGCGGGAACAGGTCGGACACCTCGGCCAGGCGCTCGGCGAAGCGCTTCGGCTTGAGGTACATGCCCATCTCGAGGTTCTCCTCGACGGTGAGCCGGGGGAACACGTTGTTGTTCTGGGGCACGTAGCCGATGCCCTTGGCCACCAGCGAGTGGGCCGGCTCGCCGGTGATGTTCTCGCCGTTGAACTCGACCGCGCCCTCCGACACCTTCACCAGGCCGAACAGGGCCTTCAGCAGCGTGGACTTGCCGGCGCCGTTGGGGCCGATGATGCCGATCAGCTCACCGTCGGCCAGGTGGAAGTCGCAGCCGTTGAGGATGTTGACACCGGGGATGTAGCCGGCGACCAGGCTGGTGGCCGACAGCACCGTCGCGCCGCCGGCCGGCGGCGGGGGGATCGGATGCTCGCCGACGGGCTGGTCCGGTGCCGGTGCGGGCCCCTTGGCGTCCTTCGCCGGCGTGCCGGGTGAGACCACCACCGGCTCGGGCGGCTCGGGGAGGGGCGGGAGCTCCTGTGGTTCGTCGCTCACAGGCCCAACTCCTCTTCGCGCTCTTCCTCGATCTCCTCGAGGGCGGCCTCGGCCTCCTCCAACTCTTCCTCTTCCTCTTCGATCGTGAGGGGGGCGTCGTGGTGGGCGCCGAGGTAGGCGTCGACGACGGCCTGGTTCTGGCCCACCTGGTCGGGCGGGCTCTCGGAGATGATGCGTCCCTCGGCCATCACCACCACCCAGTCGCTGATGCTCGACACCACGTCCATGTCGTGCTCGATGAACAGCACCGTGGCGCCGTCGGCCCGCATCTCCTTGATGTGCTCGAGCAGCGACTGGGTGAGCGCGGGGTTCACGCCCGCCATGGGCTCGTCCAACATGATGATCCGAGGGTCGCACATGAGCGCCCGGGCCATCTCGAGCAGCTTGCGTTGGCCACCCGAGAGGGTGCCGGCGTACTCGTTGCGCATGTGGTCCATCTTGAAGCGCTCGAGCAGGGCGTCGGCCCGGGCCTCCACCTCGCGTTCCTGGCGACGCCAGATCGCCGGGACCAGGGCCCGGAAGAAGTTCTCGCCCCGCTGGTCGGGGGCGGCCAGCTTCATGTTCTCGAGCACCGTGAGCCGCGACAGGGCCTTGGTGAGCTGGAACGTGCGCACCATGCCCGCCTGGGGGAACTTGTGCGCGGGCGCCTTCTCGAGCTGGCGACCGTCGAAGCTCCACGTGCCGGAGTCGGGGTCGCCGAAGCCGGTGAGGCAGTTGAAGAACGTGGTCTTCCCCGCGCCGTTGGGGCCGATCAGGGCGGTGATCGAGCCCCGCTGGATCTCGAGGTGGTCGACGTCGACCGCCTGGAGGCCCCCGAAGCGCCGGGTCATGTTGTCGGCGATGAGGATCGGATCGGGCTTGGCCACCCCGGCCTCGGGCGCGACGTCCTTCAGCTGGGCCGCGACCGTGGCCGCGTCGGCGACGGTGTCGTAGTCGGCCGGCGTGCGGGGCGTGTCGACCTTGGCCGAGGCCGCCGCACCACCCCGGCGTCCCCACTTGGGCGCGGCGTCACCCGCCGTGTCGGGCGGCTCCGCGATCGGCGGCAGGTCCGGGCCCTCGCGGTCGCTACTCATCGAGGGCCAGCTCCCGCTTGTTGCCGAACACACCCTGCGGCCGGAAGACCATCAACAGCACGAGGCCGATGCCCACCATCATGAACCGCACCTGGCCGACCTGGGTGCCGCTGATCACGGCGTCGGGCAACAGGTCGTTGGACACCAGTTGTCGGAGCATGCTGTCGGTGAAGGCGACCAGGAACCAGAACATGATCGCGCCCATCACCGGGCCCCAGGTGCTGGCCGCCCCGCCCAGGATGAGGGCGGCGTAGGCGAAGAAGGTGAAGGCGGTGGAGTAGTTGTCGGGCTGCACCGAGGTCTTGGCGACGGCGAAGGCGAAGCCCGCCAGGGTGCCCATGAGGCCGCCCAGGATGAGGCTCTGCATCTTGTACCAGTAGGCGTTCTTGCCCAGGCTGCGAGCCGCGTCCTCGTCCTCGCGGATGGCCTTCAGCACCCGACCCCAGGGGCTGCGCATCAGGGTCCAGACCAGCAGCGTCATCAAGAGCACCAGCGCCCAACCCACGGTGACGAGCCAGAGGTCGTTGGCGCTCAACTGCACGGGCCCGAAGCCGTGACGTCCCCCGCTGTAGGGGTTGAGGCTGTAGAAGTCGTCGGTGAACGACTGCAGCCCGGCGCTGCCGCCGGTGTACTCGTTGAGGCTCACCGACCGCGCCACCAGGCGGATGATCTCGCCGGCCGCGATGGTGACGATGGCCAGGTAGTCGGCCCGCAGGCGCAAGGTGGGGAACCCGAGGATCAACGCCAGGACCACCGAGGCGGCCAGTCCCACCGCCACACCGGCCCACATCGACCAGCCGAAGTAGGTGACGCTGATGGCGACGCCGTACGCGCCCATGGCCGCGAAGCCCACCTGGCCGAAGTTCAACAGGCCGGTGTAGCCGAACTGCACGTTGAGGCCCACCGCCGCCAGTGCGTAGATGACGGCGTCGACCCCCACCGCGGCCGACGCGCTGTTCTCGAAGATGCCTTTCCAGTCCATGGCCCTCCCCCCTCAACCGACCCGCTCGGCCTGGCCGAGGATGCCCTGCGGCCGGAACAACAAGATGAGGATCAGGATCACGAGGGCCCCCACGTTCTTGAGCTCCGTCGGCACCCACAGGGTGGACACCTGGACGAAGATGCCGACGATCAGGCTGCCCACCAGCGCGCCGTAGGCAGTGCCGAGGCCACCGAGGGTGACGCCGGCGAACATCAACAGCAGCAACCGGAAGCCCATCTGGAAGCTCACCTGCTCGGTGACCCCGAACAGCACGCCGCCGAAGGCGGCCAGGCCGCCACCGGCGGCCCAGACGAACAGGATCACCCGGTCGACGTCGATGCCGGACGACGCGGCCAGGTCCTTGTTGTCGGCCACGGCGCGCATCGCCTTGCCGATCTTGGTGCGCTGGAGGAGCAGGCCCACACCGATCAACACGATGACCGACAGGATGATCGAGACGATGTCCTTCGCGGCGATCGAGACCGGGCCGATGTCGATGCCCTTCTGCACCGCGTAGTCGCCGTAGGGCCGGGTGCGGCCACCGAAGGTGTAGAGGAACATGTAGCGGAACATCAGCGACATGCCGATCGAGATCACGAGCATGGCGACCAGGCCCGTCCCACGGTGCCGGAGCCGTCGCCAGAACGCGAAGTCGTAGAGCGCGCCGACTGCGGCGCCGATGAGCACCGCCAGGACGGCGGCGGGGATCAGAGGCATGCCGAGGCGGACGTTGATGAACCACGCCACCATGGCCCCGAACGTGACCATCTCGCCGTGGGAGAAGTTGGTGAGCCCGGTGGTGCCGAAGATGAGCGACAGGCCGATCGCGCCCATGGCGATCACGAGGCCGAACTTGACGCCCTCGACCAGCAACTGGGCGAACTTGCGGAGTTCGCTGACCGGCTTGTTCTCGGCCTCACCCAGGGGGTAGAGGAGCGGGCGGGTCTGCGACGGGAACAGGGTGAACTCGAGGGTGGCCCGATCGGGGTTGCGCAGGTCGACGCCGTCGGGGAGCGTGGCGGGGTCGAGGGTGGCGCTGTAGTCGCCTGGTTCGGGCAGCGGGATGTCGTAGACGCCGTCGGCGTCGGTGGTGGCCTCGCCCACCACCTGGCCCGAGGCGTCCTTCACCGTGATCGTCACGCCCTCGACGGGATCCTGCCCGTTCTTGATGACGCCCCTGACCCCGACGCCGGCACCCGCGGTCGTGGTCGTGGCGCCGCCCGTGCCGCTCTGGTCGGTCTCGGCCTGGGTGGTGCCGGTCTGCGCCCCGGCCAGCCCGCCCGACAACAGCACCGAGCCGCCCAAGGTGACGGCGAGCACGATGAGGGTCAGCTTGCGCACGTGTCGTCTCTCCCCTTGCGGCCCGACATGCCCTCACTCGAGGACGCGCTGCCCGCCGGCGGCACAGTAGCCAATCGTGCGGCTGCAAGTGACCAACAGCCCCATGGTTCACACGAGATCAGCCGATGGCCAGGATCGACCCCAGGTCCTCGGCAGTGGCCACGAAGCCGGTGTAGAACGCGCCGAACTCGCCGTAGAGCGCCGACGCCTCGTCGAAGCGCATCGTGTACACGACCTCTTTCAGGTCGTCGGGGGTGTCGGCGAACAGGGTGACCCCCCATTCGAAGTCGTCGAGGCCGGTCGAGCCGGTGACCACCTGCACCACGCGGCCGGCGAACTTGCGGCCCGACGCGCCGTGCTCGTACATCAGGTCCTTGCGCTTCTCGTAGGGAAGCGTGAACCAGTTGGCCCCCACGTTGCGACGCTTGGTCATCGGGTAGAAGCACCACGCCCGCTTGCCCTCGGGCGGCAGCACCGGGTTCAGGCGGGCCTGGTTGCGCTCGGGCGGGAGGCCCTGGGCGTACTCGGACAACTCGGTGAGCGACACGTACGAGTCGACGACGCTCAGCCCGGCGGTCTGCAGGTCGGTCTGGAAGCGGCGCAACCGCACCACGTCGTCGCCCAGCGCCATGAACGCCGCGTCCGCCTTGTGGCCGAGCAACGCCACCGGCACCACCTGGTCGCCCTCGCCCTCGGCGCGCTTCACCGCCGCGGCGACGGCGGTGGCATCGGCACCCGACGTGGGCTTCACGAACAGGTGGAGGACGGCCAGGCCCACTGACGGGGACAGGGGTTCGGTCATGGCGCCAGGCTAACGGTGGCCGGTCCCCGGGCCGCCGGCTCAGGCCTCGGCGGCGCGCTTCAGCTGGGTCAGGCCCTTCTCGAAGTCGGGGCCGATCATCTTGTCCATGCTCTTGAAGATGCCCATCACCTTGGTCATCACGGTCTTGGCGCCGACCATCGTCCAGGTCACCTCGGTACCGTCGCCGGTGGCGGCCAGCGCGAACCGGGTGGTGTTCTGGGCCTTGAACGGCTTCAGGAAGTCCAGCTTGATGGTCAGCCCGACGGGGTCGTCCGCCTCGATGATCTCCATGCGCCCCTCACCGGCCTTGCGGTTGCCCTGCCACGCGTAGGTGGCGCCGAGGCCCGACCCGGGCCCGCTGTAGGTGCGGGTCATGTTCGGGTCGAGCTCCTCCCACGGCGACCACTCGGGCCAGCGGTGGAAGTCGACGAGCAGCCCGTAGACCACCGCCGGGGCGGCGTCGATGGTGGCGGATCGCACGACCCGGTACGTGGTGGCGTCATCGGTCCCCGGCATCTCCGGCCTCCCCTGCTCGCGACGCTCGCACGCTAGCGCTCCCCACCTCGGG
Source organism: uncultured Microthrixaceae bacterium (assembly GCA_964635055.1). Taxonomy (GTDB): domain Bacteria; phylum Actinomycetota; class Acidimicrobiia; order Acidimicrobiales; family DATDAH01; genus JAEUJM01. The sequence continues at coordinate 129,519 of CAZWMT010000003.1, forward strand.
TCTCTCGGAAGGGCGTCCACGCCGACGATGGCGGTCAGCGGTCGGACGTCACCCAGGTGAACTGCTCGATCCGGTCGTTGCCGGTGTCGGCCACGTACAGGCGGCCGCGGCCGCCGGCCGCGAGGCCCTCGGGGTGGACGAACCGGCCAGGGCCGGCGCCCCGGCGACCCCACGCCCGCACGAACGCGCCCGTCGCGTCGTACTGGCGGACGGCCTGATCACCCCGGTCGGCCACCACCAGCCCGCCGGCGGCGGAGATCGTCACCGAGGCAGGACGGTGCGGATGGTCGGCCCCGCTGCGATCGTCCCAGTGGGCGACCAGCACCCCCTCGGCGGTGAAGCGCTGGATGCGACCGTTGAAGGTGTCGGCCACGTAGACGTCGCCGGCGCCGTCGACCGCCACGCCGAGGGGGTTGGCGAACCGTCCCGGCTCGACGCCGAAGTCGCCCCAGGCATCGACGAAGGTGCCGTCGGCGCCGAACGCCTGGATGCGGTTGTTGAGGGTGTCGGCCACGTAGACCGTGCCGTCCGGGCCGACGGCCACACCGGACGGCTCGTTGAAGCGGCCGGCGCGGGCACCGGTGGCACCCCAGGCCCGCACGAACCGACCGTCGGCGGTGAACTCCTGGATGCGGTTGTTGCCGGTGTCGGCCACATACACGTCGCCCGCAGGGGCCACCGCCACGGCCGCGGGCCGGTGGAACCGGCCGTCGTCGCTGCCGGTACCACCCCAGGCCATGTCGAACGTGCCGTCGGCGTCGAAGCGCTGGATGCGGTCGTTGCCCGTGTCGGCCACATACACGCTGCCGTCGAGGGCGACGGCCACGCCGGCGGGGGTGTCGAGCTCACCGTCCCCGGCGCCCGAGGTGCCCCACGCCCGCACGTACGCCGGTCGCGCCCCGGCGGCCCCCCGCCCGGGCACCGACCCGTCGTTGGACGTGGTGGCGGGTCCGGTGGTCGAGGGCCCCGCCGATGTCTGCGGAACCGTGGTGGGCGTGGTGGTCGTGCTGGTCGTGCTGGTCGTGGTGGTCGGGGCCGTCGTGGTGGTCGGGGCCGGTGTCGGGACCGTGGGGAGGTCGACCGCCGGGGTCGCGCCCCCGGCGTCGACGGCGTCGGCGGCGACCAACATCGGGTAGCTGTCGATGGCGGCGCCGCCGGCCGGGTGCACCTCGAAGTGCAGGTGCGGGGGCGTGCTGCGGGCGTTGCCCGTGTGGCCCACGTAGCCGATCACCTGCCCGGCGCCGACCACCAGCCCGTCGGCCACCCCTTCGGCGTAGCCGCTGAGGTGGGCGTAGTAGTACTGCGTCCCGCTCTCACCGACGAGCCACAGCTTGGTGCCGCCCAGGTCGTCGGTGCCCACCCGAGCCAGCACCCCGCGCTCGACCGCCACGAGGGGGGTGCCCTCGGCGGCGAACACGTCGGTGCCCTGGTGCCGGCGCCCCCCCGACCGGGGTGCGCCCCACGTGTCGGTGTAGTCGTGGGCGCCACCCACGGGGAACCGGAAGCCGCTCACCGCCAGGTCGCCCCCGTTCTCGAAGGTGGCCAGCTGGTAGCGGCCGTCGTCCACCTGCGACTGCAGCTGGCGGCGATCGGCCACCGCGCGGTCGACGTCGTCCTGGCGCTGTGCCCGGCTCGATGCCACCTCGCCCAACCGGGCGACGACATCGGCCTGTTGCGCCAGCAGCGCGTTGTAGGTGGCCACACCCTGTTCGAGCACCGTGCCCATCATCACCACGTCACTGCCGGTGGCGGCGAGGCTCATGTAGGCGTCGACCGCAACCACGTAGGCGTCGGCCGCCCGCTGCTGCATCTCGGCCTCGGCGTCGTCCAACTGGGCCGAGAGCCGGTTGCGACGCGCCTCGAGGCGCCGTTCGCGGGCCTCGATCCGAGCCGACTCCTCGCGCTGCGCCGCCAGGTCGGCGGCCGAGGCCGCCAACTCGGCCTGAGCCTGGTCGAGGCGGGACTGGGCGCCGTCGAGGTCGGCGGTGACGACCTGGCTCGCGCTCGAGGGGTCGGGCGACGGCGGCAGGTCGGGCACCTCGTCGAGGGGGACGGGCGGCGGCGAGGGAGCGTCACCGCCGGCGGCGGGATCGGGAGGCACGGTCGTGCTGGTGGTTGTAGTGGTCCCCCCCGGGACGGTCGTCGTGGTGGTCGGGGGCGCGGTGGTGGGCGTGGTCGCCTGGGACACGACCACGCTCACCAGCGGTGGCGGCGCCCCGTCCGGGGCGCACACCTGGGGGGCGCCGCCCGCCGGCACCGGAACGAGGGTGAGGCGGTCGGGCGCCGAGAACGTCACCGTGGTGGGGGCCACCCCCGACCGCAGTCGCACCCTCGCCGACGCCGACGCGGACATCGCCACCGGGCCGCCGTCCGGCGTGAGCATCAGGGTCAGCGCCCGGGTGTCGGCGTACCAGGCCGACGCGGCCACGCCGGCCACGTCCGAGAATGCCACCCCGGTCACGCTCGCCACCTCGGCCGGCAGGGGGTAGCTCAGCCAGACGTCACCGGATGACGGGACCGTCGGCGGCGCCGGGAACCGCTGGGTGAGGGTGAGGCGGACGGCGCCCCCGTCGGGCACCTCGGCGGGAACAGCGGAGGCGTCGACGGCCACGGTGACAGGAGCCGCCGGGCACGCGAACGTCACCTCGGCCTGACCCTCGGGGGCGGGCTGGGCGGCGGCGTTCGATCCCGCGATGCCTCGCAAGGAGGTGGGGGCCAACAACAGCGCCGCGAGCACACCAATGCCACCGATCTCGAGGATCCGGCGCACTCGGTGCTGTCGTCGCATCGCCCTGACCTCCTCTCCGGGAGTCCCAGTGCCCTGGCGTGCGCCCTCATCGTGACGCCTCGGGCCGATCCTCTGCAGAGGCGAAGGTCCCGTTCGCGCGATCCGGAGGCGACGCCGACCGCCGCCCGCCGGGCCTCAGGTCACCAGGCGAGGCCGAGCGTCTCGCGCATCGTCGCCTCGAAGGTGGCGTCGTCGCTGGCTGCCCGCACGGCTGCGACCATCTCCGCGTCGGCACCGACAGGGATGCGCAGAGGTGGCGCATCGGCCTCGACCGCGTCGGCGATGGCCGCGGCCACCAGCTCGGGGCCCGGCACCTCGTCGCCGCCCGCCAGCACCTCGGCGGCCGTGTCCCACTCGCGCCGCAGGTCGTCGTAGGGGGCGGTGTCCTCACCGAAGCGCTGCACGTTGTCCCCGAAGGCCGTCTCGATGTTCCCGGGCTCGATGATCACCACTCGGACGCCGAAGTGGCCGAGCTCGTAGTGGAGGCTCTCGGACAGCGCCTCGACCGCGAACTTGGACGCCGCGTAGAAGCCGTTGAGCGGTGCCGCCACCTTCCCCGCCATCGATGAGACGTTGACGATGGTGCCGGCGCCCCTCGCGCGCATCCCCGGGGCCACCGCCTGCACCATGCGGGCCACACCGAACACGTTGGTCTCGAACATGGCCTTCACCCGGTCCAGGGGCGCCCGCTCGATGGGCCCACCCACCTCCCAGCCGGCGTTGTTCACCAGCACGTCGAGGTCGCCGGCGGCGGCCACCGCGGCGGCCACGGACGCGTCGTCGTCCACGTCGAGCTCGAGTCTCGCCGCCACGTCCAGGCCGTCGAGCGTCTCCGGGCGGCGGGCGGTGGCCACGACGTCGTGACCCCGGGTCGCCATCTCGACGGCCGTCGCCCGCCCGATCCCCGTCGAACAACCCGTGATCAGCACCCGTGCCATGCGGGACCCCCTCGTCCTCGTGCCCGTGTCGCGCCGCCGTCCCGGCGACCCGGGCCATCAAACCACGTTGCCTGCAGCTGAGCCGGGTCGGGCGGCGTGCCCACCTGCTCGCCGCCGACGTGGTGGGACGGCCCGATGCGCGCCGGTCGTCCCCTGGCGAGGAAGGCGCGGTCGGCCGCCTCGAGATCCGTGGCCGTCGCGCCTGGCCTCACCCCGTTGCCGCTCTCAGGCGGGGATCCGGTCGCCGATGCGGGTCGCCGCCACCGTGGCCGCCAGCGACTGGTCGAGCGGGGTGGCGTGATCGCCGCAGAGGGCGGCATAGGCCGAGTGGTCGACCACCCAGTCGCGGTCGAACTCGTAGAGCATCTCCACCGTCTCGTGGACCGGCGGCACGAACAGACCGACCAGGCGCAGCTGCCACCGGCTGTAGACGCGCAGCTTCAGGTGGGTGCCGGCCAGGGAGGCCGCCTGCTCGGCGAACGCCCGGGTGCTCACGGCCGGCGCGTTGGGCACGTGCCAGGCCCGGCCCCAACTGCCCGGCGTCTCGGACAGGCGCACCAGCGCCTCACCGAAGTCGGGCACGTAGGTGTAGCTGTGCAGGCGATCCGGGTCGCCGACGGCCTCGGCCGCCCTGCCCGTCACGATGGGCCCGAAGAACCGGTCGCCGACGGCCGAGCCCTCGACGCCCGGCCCGAAGAAGTCGGACGCCCGGCCGGCGACCACCCGGAGGCGACCGGCGCCGTGGGCGGCCTCGAGGTCGCGCCACATCTGCGCCCGCACCGCCCCCTTCCGCGTCGTCGCTGTCAGGGGCTGGTCCTCGGTGAGCGGGGCGTCGACGGGACCGTACCCGTAGAGGTTCTCGGCGACCACGAGGAGCGCGCCCGCGGCCGCGGCGGCGTCGACGACCGCCGCCTGCAGCGCGGGGAACTCCTGCGGCCAGCGGTGGTACTCGGGCTGGGCGCACTGGAACACCACCTGGGCCCCCGACAACACGATGGCGGCCTGGTCGGGATCGGTGATGTCGCCGTGGCGGGCGATGGCACCCGGCACGTCGACACCGGAGCGGGTCACCACCGTGGGCTCGACGCCCCGGGCGACGAGTGCGGCGACGACGGCGCGGCCGACCGGGCCGGCGCCGAGCACCACGTGGGTGGCGGCAAGGGTGGGGGACGGGGTCATGTGCGCGTCTCCGTTGTCGTCGGGCGAATCCGAACACTGTTCGGGTTTGTGTTCCCACTATCTACGACAGTGTTCGGAAGGCAAGCGATGTTCGAGTAACATCGGTCACATGCCGGTCAGCGCCGCCGCCGAGCCCGTGCCGTCAGAGGGGGCGGCCCCGCCCGAGGGCCGACGGGCCCGCCAGCGCCGCGAGCTGCTGGCCGAGATCGAGGCCACCGCGCGGCGGCTGCTCGACGAGGGCGGCGCCGCCAACGTCTCCATGCGGGCCATCGCCCGCGAGGTGGGCCTGGGGCCGGCGTCGCTCTACACCTACTTCGACAGCCTCGACGACGTGCTCACCATGTTGTTGCTGTCCAGCTACGCCCGCCTCGCGTCGGCCACCGCAGCGGCGGTCGACGCGTTCGCCGGCGAGCCGCCCGCCGACCGGGCACTGGTGGGCATCCTCGCCTACCGCCGTTGGGCCCTCGACCACACCAACGAGTTCAACCTGATCTTCACCGATCAGCTGCCGGGCTACGCCGCCCCCCCGGACGGGCCGACCATCGACGCCCAGGTCGAGGTGTTCCGGCCGATCACCGAAATGATCGACGGCCACACCGACCCGGGCAACGGCCTGTCCGACGACGAGGCCCGGGCCCTCGTGTGGTCGTCCTTCCACGGCGCCGTGATGCTCGAGGTCAACCACCACCTGGTCTGGCTGGACGACCTGGGCGCCTTCTTCGAGACCGCCGTGCGTCGTGCCTTCACCGCCGTGGGCCTTCCGGCGCCCACGGCCGAGGTCCGTCGTCGCTTCGACCGCTGGGCGTCGGCCGTCGCGCACTGACGGTCGCGATCAGCGGCGGGACCCGAGGAAGGCGCCGGCCGACGGTAGGCAGGCGGCTGCCCCGCTCCGCAGAAGCGAACGTCCCGACGCCCAGGTGTCGACGTCCTCCGCGTGGACGACGACAGACGTTCGGTCAGCCGACCGGGTGGAGCAACACCACGGGGATCTCTCGGTCGGTCTTGTTCTGGTACCCCGCGTAGTTCTTGTGATCGGCGGTGATCTTCGGCCACAGGCGGGCACGGGTCTCGGCGTCGGCGATCTCGGCGCGGTAGGGCGCGGCCGGTGCGCCGCCGAGGCCCACCTGCACGTCGGGGTCGTCGCGCAGGTTCAGGAACCAGGCCGGGTGGGTGTCGTCGCCGCCGCGGGACGCGACGATCACGAGCGTGTCGCCCTCCTGCACGGGCGCGGTCAGCATCACCGACCGAGGCTCGCCGCTCTTGCGGCCCGTGGTGGTGAGCTCGAGCACGGGCATGCCCTGGGCGGTCCACAGCAGGCGCCCGCCCGACACCTTCAGGATCGCCCGGTGCACGGCGTTCATGGTCTTCAGGGCGAGATCGCTGGGCATGAGGGAACCCTACTGATCGGTCGCGGCCCTGCCTCGGGAGACCCCCGGTGAACTGGCGCCAGCTCGTCGACGCTCGGCGCGCCGGGTCAGGTCGGTGGGAGGACGGCGTCGAGGAGGCGGTCGAGGGTGAAGTCGAAGAGCGCGTCGGTGTCGGTCGGCCGGGCCATGGCCGTGCGAATGGCCGGCGCGACCGCAGCCTCGTCGAGGCCGGCCCACAGGCCGGCGGTGGCGAAGTCGCCGCTCTCGCCCTGGCGGTACTGGTCCTCGATCACCACGAACCCACCCACCACGAACAGCAGGGACCGCAGCACGCTGGCCGCGTCGGCCCCGTCGAGCCCGGCCCGGGTGAGCTCGGCGGCCAGCGCCACCTGGGTGCGGAAGGACAGCTCGTTGCCGCGGCCGACCTCGTTGGCCAGCGTGAGGGTGTGCATGCCGTCGAGGAAGTCCCGACGTGCGGCGCGCACCAGGGACGCGATCCGATCGCGGGGCTCGGTGCCGGTCGCCCGGATCGGGGGAAGCCCGGCGACGATCTCGTCCAGCACCGCGTTGAGCAACTCGTCCCGGCCCCCGATGTGCCAGTAGATGGCGGTCGGGGCCAGACCGACCTCGGCCGCGAGCTTGCGCATGCTGAGCTGCTCGACGCCGTCGCGCTCGATCATCGAGCGGGCGGCCTCGATGATGCGCGCGCGGCTTGCCGCGGTCCCGGCCATCTGTAACAGTGTTCCAGAGACGCCCCGTCCCGTCGACCGGGGCGTCGGAAACGGGGGAATTCCATGACCGTCAGATACGGGGCCAAGGCCGTCCAGCGCAGCCGGGAGATCGAGGCCACCGCCGCCGAGATCTGGTCGACCGCGGTGACCGCCATCTGGGAGACCGACCCCGAGGCGATCGCCGCGGTGCTGCCGAAGCCGCTGTCGCCGGCCGAGCGCCCACTGGTCCGGCTCACCATCACGTCGGTGCAGATGCCCGGCTACCCCACCTTCGGCGCCGGTTGGTTCGGCGTGGCCGCCCGTCACCTCACCGACGACGGCGTGGTCGAGGGCGAGTACCCGATCTTCATGCCCATGACCACCGAGCAGTCGGTCATGGGCGGTCGCGACCACTACGGCGAGCCCAAGAAGATCGCCGACGTGTGGGCCCGCCGCGACGGCGACGCCATCGACGCCGGCATCGCCCGCATGGGCTTCACCGTCTGCGAGATCCACGGCACGGTCACCGAGGCCCGCGAGCCCTACGAGAAGTCCAAGCGCGACTTCTGGTTCAAGGTGTCGCCGTCGGCCGAGACCCCGGGCGAGCTCGACCAGGACCCGCTGCTGGTCTACGGCGAGAAGACCGAGAAGGCCCGGGTGCACGAGACCATCGAGGGCGAGGTCATCCTGAAGGAGGCGCCGCTCGACCCCATCGCCGACCTCGCCATCGTCCGCATGGTCGACCTCAACTGGACCGAACGGGCCTCCACGCAGGTGGGCCGCATCATCGGCCCGGTGCCTCGGGAGTACCTGACGCCGTTCCTGCACCAGCGCTACGACGACTTCTCGGTGCTGGGAGGCGGCGGCGATGACTGAGCCCACTGCGCCGTCCACCCCCGACGAGGAATTCGACCCCTCCTCCGTCCTGGCCGGTGGCCGGTACACGATCGTGTCGGCCGACGCCCACTGCGGGCTGCCCGCCCCCGAGTACCGGGAGTACCTCGACACCGACTTCCACGACGACTTCGACCAGTACCTGGCCCAGCAGCAGGCCGCCCGCGACGAGGCCCTGACCCTGAACTACGACTACATCATGGGCTGGGAGACCGAGAACGAAGAGGGCCTGCGGGGCAGCTTCGACGCCGCCCAGCGCGACAAGGAGCTCGACGCCGACGGCGTGGCCGCCGAGGTGATGTTTGCCGACGCCGACGCCATCACCGGCTTCGCCTCACCGCCGTTCGGCGCCGGACTGGGCGCGGGGATGATCGAGCGCCCCGACCTCGCCTTCGCGGGCGCGCGGGCCCACAACCGTTGGCTGGTCGAGTTCTGCGCCACCAACCCCGACCGCCGGGGCGGCATCGCCCTCATCCCGGTCTGCCACGACATCGAGGCCGGGGTTGCCGAGGTGGAGCGCCTGGCCGGCGAGCCCGGCGTCCGCGGCGTGATGGTGCCGACCATGTGGCGCGACCGCCTGCCCTACAACGACGCCGCCTACGACCCGTTCTGGGCCGCCTGCGAGGAGGCCGGCTTCCCGATCCACACCCACTCGGGCGAGGCGCCCCGCGAGGAGATGGGCGACCACATCGGCATCTACCTGGCCGAGGTGGTCTGGTGGGCGACCCGCCCCATGTGGCACCTGCTGTTCTCCGGTGCGTTCGAGAAGTTCCCGGGCCTGAAGTTCGTGGTGACCGAGGCGGCCGCCTACTGGTCCACCGACATGATGTGGAAGTGGGACCAGTACCTGGGCGGGGGCCACACCACCAAGAAGATGGCCGCCCTGATGAAGGGCAAGATCTCGAAGCTTCCGTCCGACTACTTCGGCGAGAACATCTTCATCGGGGCCTCCACCATGTCCAAGGAGGAGATCCGCCGGCGCCACATCATCGGCACCGACGTCGTCATGTGGGGCACGGACTACCCGCACCCCGAGGGCACGTGGCCCCACACCCTGGCCAAGCTGCAGTCCGACTTCGCCGACGTGTCGGTCGAGGACACCGCCGCGATGCTCGGCGGCACGGCCGCTCGCTGCTATGGCTTCGACCTGGCGGCGCTGGCGCCCATCGCCGAGCGGGTCGGCCCCACGCCCGAGATGCTCGGACAGGACCCGTCGGTGCGCACCGACCCGGCCGAGGTCGCGACTGCCCGCTGGTGGAAGGACGAGTACCAGGTGCGGGCGCCGATCTGATGCGCGCATTGATGAACTTCACGGGTTCTGGCTCCCGATTCGACCGCTATAGCGGTCGAATCGGGAGCCAGAACGACGGACGTTGGGGAGCGGTATGACCGACGCATCGATCGAGGACGACCTGGCCGGAAAGGTGGCCGTCGTCACCGGCGGCGCCGGCGGGATCGGGCGCGGCATCGTCACCGCGCTGCTGGAAGAGGGCGTGCGGGTCGTGATCGCCGACATCGAGGCGCCGGTGCTCGACGCCGCGGTGGCCGAGCTCAGCGAGCAGTTCCCGGACGGATCGGTGCGGGGCGTGCGGACCGACGTGGCCGACGCCGCCTCGTTCGAGGCGCTGGCCGCCGACGTGTTCGCCACCGAGGGCGCCTGCCACCTGCTGTTCAACAACGCCGGCGTCAGCTCGGGCGGCGGCGGCAAGCCGTGGGAGCAGGAGGCCAACGACTGGCGCTGGTGCTTCAGCGTCAACGTGTTCGGCACCGCCAACGGCATCATCTCGTTCGTCCCCCGGATGCTCGATTCGGGCGAGCCCGGCGTGGTGATCAACACCTCGTCGGGCGACGGCGGCCTCGCCCCGGTGCCCTACGCGTCGGTGTACGCGTCGAGCAAGGCCGCGGTCTCCTGCCTGACCGAGGCGGTGCAGCACCAACTGGCCGGCGAGGGCGACTTGGTGCGCGCCGCCATCTTCTATCCCGGTGGCGGGCTGCTGGACACCGGTCTCTGGACCGCGGCCCGCAACCGGCCTGACGACCTCGCCCGCCAGAAGGAGCGGGCGGCGGCGCCCGGCACCACCTTCGAGGAGTTCAAGGCCCAGCTCGAGGCCGCCGGTCGCCCCGCCCACGTCGTCGACCTGGTCGAGCTCGGCCGGTTCGCGGTCGCCGGCGTGAAGTCCGGCGACTTCATCATCAGCTACGACCTCGATCGGGCCGGTCGGCTGCTGCACGCCCGTGCGGACGCCATCGCCGAGGGGCGGCTGCCCCCACACATGATGGAGATGCTGTGAGCACGACCACACCCACCCCTGGCGCCACGACCGAGCGCTACGCCGTCATCTCGTCCGACGGGCACGCCGGCGCCGACCTGCGCGACTACCGGCCGTACCTGGCCGAGCGGTGGCACGACCAGTTCGACGCCTGGGCGCCGACCTATGTCAACCCGTTCGCCGACCTGCAGTCCCCCACGGCGTACCGCAGTTGGGACTCCGAGCGTCGGCTGGAGGAGACCGAGGCCGACGGCATCGTGGCCGAGGTGCTGTTCCCCAACACCGTGCCGCCGTTCTTCGACTCGAGCCAGCTCACCGCGCTGCCGCCCACCGAGGCGGACTACGAGCGACGGTGGGCGGGGGTGCAGGCCCACAACCGGTGGATGGTCGACTTCTGCGCCGCCGCACCCGGACGGCGGGCCGGCGTGTTCCAGGTGTTCGCCAACCGCATCGAGGATGCGCTGGCCGAGATCCGGTGGGCCGTGGAGCAGCCCGAGCTCACCGGCGGGCTGCTGCTGCCGTCGGTACCGCCCAACGCGGGCCTGCCCGGGTTCTGGGAGCCGTACTACGACCCGCTGTGGCAGCTGTGCGAGGAGCACGGCATCCCCGTCCAGGTCCACGGCGGTGGCGGCCTGCCCGACTACGGCGAGCACGTCGCGGCCCGGGCCATGATGCTGATCGAGCTGCCGTGGTTCGCCCACCGACCGGTGTGGCACCTCATCTTCGGTGGTGTGCTCGAGCGCTTCCCGAACCTGAGGATCGTGCTCACCGAACAGGGCATGGCGTGGCTGCCCCGCGGCCTGGAGACCCTGGACTGGTTCCACCGTCGTATGACCATGCCCGACTCGGCCGAGTCGCTGTTCTTCGGCGAGGTGGCGGCGGGCATGACCATGAAGCCGTCGGAGTACTTCGCCCGCAACTTCTGGATGGGCGCCAGCTTCCTCCGCCCCTCGGAGGCACCCATCGCCGGCGACCTGGTGGCGGTCGATCGGGTGATGTGGGGCGCCGACTACCCGCACTCAGAGGGCTCGCTGGGTTTCACGACCGAGGCGCTGCGGGCGGGCTTCGGCGGCCGGCCGGTCGACGAGGCCCGGGCCATGATCGAGAGCAACGCCGTCGAGTTCTTCGGCTTCGACCTCGACGCCCTGCGCCCCTTGGCCGACCGCATCGGGCCATCCGTCGCCGAGGTGGCAACACCCCTTGCCCCCGACGACTACCCCACCGCGTCCACCTGCAACGCCTTCGACAAGGCCCAAGTCCTGCGTAGCTGGTGACCGGCCGAACAGCATCCGCGAGGAGACGCCCGTGACCGAGCCGTGTGAGAAGGTCGGGCTCGACTACTTCGACACCGCCCCCGTGCGCTTCACCGCCAGCGAGACCATCGCGGCCACGCCTGACGAGGTGTTCGCGGTGTTCCTCGACGCCGAGTCGTGGACGAGATGGGTGTTCGCCATCACCGGCGTCGACTGGACCTCACCCTTCCCGCTCCAGGTGGGCTCGACCCGAACCGTGCACATGCGGGGCGGCTTGGCGGCCTACGAGGAGTTCATCGCCTGGGAGCCGGGGGTGCGCATGGCCTTCCGCTTCAACGAGATGTCGAAGGCCGCGGCGGCGGCGTTCGGCGAGGACTACCAGGTGACCGATCTGGGCGACGGCCGCTGCCGGGTCGACTGGGTCATGGCCATGACCCCCAAGGGCGCCAGCCGCTACACGATCCCGGTGATCAAGCCCGCCATGGCCGCGTTCATCCGCAAGACGCTGGGCAACCTCCGCCGCTACGTCGAAGCGAATCCCCTGGACAAGGCCGGCGACGACCGAGAACCTGATGGCTCCGCGCCGGGCTGAGCGCCGGGTGGAGGCGGCTCGCCCGAAGTCGAAGAGCTCGCCGCAGGTCCTCGTCAACATCCTGGTCTGACGACCGCGGGTGTGCCGACGGATGTCCCGTCCGTGGAGTGCAGTGCGATGTCCGGGTCCCGGTAGGTTCTCACAACCATGAGTGGACGCCCGGGGCGACGGATCGGCACTAGTAGGGCAGTGGCCGTCACGCTCACGTTGGTGCTGGCATCGGCGGGCTGTGCCTCCGGCGGGAACGGCGCCCGGGGTGTCGACCCGAGTGTCGCCGACGCCGGCATCACCGGTCTGGGCCTCGACGCCCTCGAACGTGACGGCGACGGCTGGGCCGTCCCCGACCCCCTCCCCGCGGGTGACCCGGGACAGGTGATCGCCGTCGGCGAGCCCTCGCCGAGCCGGGAGTTCGACGGCGCCACCCGCACCGACCTGCTCTACCACTCGACCGACCGGACCGGCGCCGACCGCCCCGTCAGCGGCACGTTGCTCGTCCCCGCCGGCGACCCACCCGAGGGCGGGTGGCCCGTGCTGTCGTGGGCCCACGGCACCTCCGGCGTGGCCGACGCCTGCGCACCGTCGACCCACGCCAACCTCTTCTACAACGAGTACGCCCAGCAGGTGCGCTGGTTCCTCGACGCCGGGTACGCCGTCGCCGCCTCTGACTACCTCGGCCTTGGCACGCCGGGGATGCACTCGTACTCCGTCGGCGAGGACCTCGGGAACGCCGTGGCCGACATCGTGCCCGCGGCCCGCTCGGTCGACGACCGCCTCAGCTCGACCTGGTTCGCGGTCGGCCACTCCGAGGGTGGCCAGGCGGTGCTGTTCGCCACCCGCCTCGCCGCGCGCCACCCCGAGCTCGACCTCGCCGCCACGGCGGCGCTGGCCCCGTCGAGCAACCTCCAGCTCGCCCTGCCGGGGATCGCCATCGGAGCGGTCCCCGCCGACGTGGCCTACGGCGTCTACTTCCTGGCGGGCCTGAGCACGGTCGACGACACCCTCGACGTCGACGCTCTCCTCGGCCCGGCAGCGCGGCCCCACCTCGATCTGCTGCTCGAGTCGGGCTGCCTGCTCGAAGCCCTCGACGTGTTGCGCGACGAACCCGTCGAGGACCTCTTCGCGATGCCCGACGCCGAGATGCAGCGGCTGTCGGACCTGTTGGCCGAGGTGGGCAACCCCGACCTCGAGCCCACCGAGGGACCACTCCTGGTCGTGCAGGGCAGCGAGGACCAGGACGTCCCCCAACTGCTCACCGACGACCTGGTGGCCGGCCTCGAGGCCCGGGACGCCGACGTGACCTACCGCCTCTACCCGGGCGAGGGCCACGACACGGTGCTCGGGCCCACCGTGTGCGAGACCCTCACCTGGCTGGCCGACCACGGCGGCCCGAATCCGACTGCCTGCGAGCCCGCCCCCACCGACCTCACCTGACGGCGCCGCCGTCAGCCGATCCCTGTGTGGACCTCAGGCGCCAGTGCTGAGGCGCTCACGGGCGCGCTCGAGCAGCATCACCATGGTGTCGAGCTCCTGGGCGCCGGGGATGGCGAAGCGTTCCTCGATGACGAAGTTGGGCACGCCGTGGACGTCACGGTCCCGGGCCTCGTCGATGTCCTCGCGCACCTCGGCGGCGAACGCATCCGTCGACAGCACCTGAGCGGCCGCGTCAGCATCGAGGCCCGCCTCGCCGGCCAGGCGGGCCAGGGTGGCGACGTCGGCCACGTTGGCTCCCTCGGTGAAGTAGGCCCGGAAGAGTCGCTCAGCGAGGGCGCCCTGCTCGGCACGTCCAGCCGCGAGCGCCCATGCCAGCAGGCGGTGGGCGTCGAGGGTGTTCACTCGCAGGGCCCGGTCGAAGCGGTAGTCGAGCCCCTCGGCCTCACCGAGACGCGTGAGCCGACGGGTCATCGAGTCGAAGGCCCCGGGGCCGTACTTGCGCTCGAGCGCCTGGCGCAGGTCGCCCGGCTCACGAGCCGCGGTCGGGTCGAGTTGGAAAGCCCGCCAGCGGACCTCGACCTCGTCCCGCCAGTCGAGTTGCTCGAGGGCGCGGTCCAGGCGGCGAGCCCCCAGATAGCACCAGGGACAGATCACGTCGGACCACACGTCGATGCGCACGGCGGGTCCAACCCGGCCTGATCGTCGCCGATTCCCGCCCCACCCACCGTTCCGGGTACAGATCTCCCGGCTCACCCGTCGCTTTCTGGACACAGACGAGAGCCGGGGGGGTGATCAGGGGGTGAGCAGGACCTTCACGTCGTCCTTGGCGGTCTTCAGTCCGTCGAAGCGGGCGGGGAGGTCGTCGAGGCCCACCTCGCCGGTGATCAGGCGCTCGCCGGCGAGTGAGCCGTCGTCGAGGGCGGCGACGGTGGCCTCGAAGTCCTGGCGGCGGTAGTAGAAGGCGTAGCTGAGGTCGAGCTCCTTGGCCATGGCCGTCATCGGGACGATCGTGTCGGGCCCCATGCACACGCCGACCACGACGACGCGGCCGTCGACGGCACACGCCATCGCGGCACCCTCGATGAGGCCGGGGAGGCCGACGCACTCGAACACGACCGACGGCGCCGCGCCGTGGGCGCCGACGACGGGGATGCCCGCCGTCGGATCGACCACGGCATCGACCCCCAGGTCGAGGGCCGTCTGTCGCCGGCCCTCGGCGGGATCGCTGACCGTCACCGAGGCCGCGCCGAACAGGGGCAACCAGAGCGCCACCGCCAGGCCGACCGGCCCGCCGCCGACGACGAGCGTGTGACGACCCTCGACACCACCGGCCCGCTCGACCGCGTGGCGGGCGACCGCGAGCGGCTCGACCAGCGCACCCAACGCGGTGGTGAGGTTGGACGGGAGCGCGACGACGTCGTGCGCCGGCAGGGCCACGAGCTCGGCGTAGGCGCCGGGGCGCTCGACGCCCAGCATGGCCACGGTGGCGCACTTGCGCACCCGGCCCGCCCGGCAGTCGTCACAGTCCCCGCACGACGCCAGCGAGAGGCCCGCGGCCAAGGTTCCCACCCTCCAGCCGTCGACCCCCGTGCCCACGGCCACGACCTCGCCGGCGAACTCGTGGCCCAATACCAGGCCGGGCAACTCGAACGTGTCGTGCAGGTGCAGGTCCGACCCGCAGATCCCGCAGTGGCCCACCCGCAGCACCAGCTCGTGCGCGGCCGGTGTGGGGTCGGGCAGATCCACCACGTCGAGGGGCGACCCGAGCCGCGCCATCACCGCGGCCCGCATCAGAGGCGGAAGATCGACAGGTAGGTGGCGCCCGCTCCCCACGGCGACCCGTCGACCTGGTCGAACGAGCCCACGTCCCAGCCCTCGAGTGAGAGGTCCATGGCCCGTAGGTTCGCATACGTTCGGCCCGATCGCTTCGAGGCCCGGGCCGGTGCGCGGTGTCGTGGCGCGGCGACGTCCGGGTACCGCAGCGTCGCAGTGGCAGTCATAGGGTGGAGGCGCCGACCCGAGCCCAGGAGCAAACCATGTCGACCCAAGCCCTCGAACAGTCCATCGCCGCCGCACACTCCGTGCTGGCCAACGTGAGCGCCGACCAGCTCGACGCCCCGTCGCCGTGTGCCAAGTGGCAGGTCCGCGACGTGGTCAACCACATCGTCGGCGGGCAGCAGTTCTTCATCGACGCCCTGCAGGGCAAGCAGCCCGACGGGACGGAGGTCGACTACGCCGCCGGCGACTTCGTGGCCCGCTTCGACGAGCTGAGCCAGCAGTGCGTGGCCGGCTTCCAGGCCGACGGCGCCCTGGAACAGACCTACACCCTGCCCTTCGGCGAGATGCCCGGCAGCGCGGTGATGGGCCTGGTCATGACCGACACGTTCGCTCACGCCTGGGACGTGGCCAAGGCCACCGGTCAGGACACCGACCTGAACCCCGAGCTGGCGGCGCAGCTGCTGCAGGGCGCCCAGATGATGATCCAGCCCGCGTTCCGGTCCGAGGACGGTGCCGTGTTCGGACCCGAGCAGCCCGCGCCGGACGGAGCCAGCGAAGCGGACAAGCTCGCCGCGTTCCTCGGCCGCACGGTCTGAGCCACCCGACGATGCCGACGCCCGCCGACTGGATCGAGCTCAGCCGGCGGGCGGGCAAGGCGTCGCACCGCCTCGTCGGCTGGATCTACTGGGACGCGCCGGCCATCGAGGCGTACGCCGCACTGGGCGTGCCCGACGGCCTCGGCTACTACATCGCCACCCGGGGCGCCCCCCTCGGGGCCGCGAGCAACGACGTGGTGACCGCCGCGTTCTATTCGATCCACGCCGACTTCGTGGCCGTGTCGCTGGACCTGTGCCGCACGCACACCACGTTCGCCGACGCCACCAGCGTGCGGGACGAGGCGGTGGCCGCGGGGCTCCGGGCGCACGTGCCCGAGATCTGCGACGACCTGGCCGATCTGGCCGAGCCGCTGTGGGAGGCGGCCGACTCGCTGCCGGTGGCGGGACGGGCGCTGTTCGCCGCCCATCGCGCCTGGCCCCGCCCGGATGACGACCCGGTGCTGTCGGCCTGGCTGGCGGTCAACACCATCCGCGAGTGGCGGGGCGACACCCACTGGGCCATCCACATCGCCGAGGACCTCGACGGGGTGACCGCAGGCGTGCTGGACGGCGCGTGGCGTGCGTACGACGACCACTGGGTGGCCCGCAGCCGTGGTGCCGACGACCCCGCCCTGAACACGACGATCGCCGAGCTCGAGCACCGCGGCCTGGCCGAGGGCGGCGTGGTCAACGCGGCGGGCATCGCCTACCGCCAGGGGCTGGAGGACCGGCTCGACGCCCTGTGCGCCCGAGCCTGGCAGCACCTCGGCGAGGACCGGACCCGCCGGTTCCTCACCCTCGTCGAGCCCGTCGGCCCCACACTGATGGCCCGCATCGACGCCACCGCCGGCCCCAACTGGATGCCCGCCGGCCGTGACCGTCGGGCGCCGACGACGAGCTGAGACCGCGTCACAACCTCGCGAGGCCCTCGGCGGCCCGGTCGCACCACCAGGCCAGCTCGTCGTCATCTCCCAGGGCCTTCTCCCAGCCGAACTGCACCAGCGCGCCCAGCAAGGCGAGCGCCAGCTGGCGATCGAACCAGCCGTGGGTGTCGACGCCGGCCGCCTCGAGAGCGGCTCGGAACTCGCCGATCACCGCCTCCTTCGTCCGACCCTGTGGCAACTTGGCCCGGTTGAGCGCCAGGTACCAACCCAGTTCGTGGCACGCCGGCCCCTGGCCCAGGTACACCCAGTCGATCAGGACCGTCCGGCCGTCGGCGCCCAGGCCGAGGTTGCCGTTCTTCCAGTCCCCGTGCAGGAAGCACGACGGCGTCGCCGCCAGCGCGTCGGTCAACGGGGCGACGTCCCGCCACAGGGCCATGACCCCGTCAGCCACCGCGGCCGGCGCCCGTTCGACGAATCGGCCCCAGCCCTCGTCGACGATCTGGGGCACCCGCTCGGGCCAGCCGAGGCCTCGCTCTCCCTCGATCATCGCCGGCCCGAAGAACTGCCAGCGCGCCTCGTACGGCAGCAGATCCAGGTCGTCCTCCCACGCCCAGGTGGCAGCGCACAGCGCGGCCATGCCCTGCACGAACGCCTCGTGCTCGGCCTCGCTCCACGGTGCATCGGTGGTCGAGGCCAGCGCGTCGCCCAGGTCGCGCATCAGGATCGCCGAGCCCCAGCCGTTGCGGCCGACGCCGCCGGCCATGCCCACGATGCCGTGGTCGATGTGATCAGGCGCGGCGTCGTAGAGCCCGGCGGCGAAGGCCCTGAGGCTGCGGGCGCCGATGTCGCCCGACGCCCGCATGGTGAAGTCGTCGTCGAGGTGCAGGTACTTCACCAGCAGCGCTTCGTCGTCGATCCAGACCCGCTCGAAGCTGGTGCCCGACCGGGTCTCGGCGGGGGCCCACGGCTCGCGCCGCGTCACCCCGGCGAGGAGCTCGTCGATCGAGGATGCGACCGGCCGGGACGTGAGGCGCTCACCCATGGGTGAGAGCATGCGCCACGGCCGACGGTCACGCCAGCACTTCGGCGGCGGCCTGCACGTGGTGGACGGGACCCAGTTGCTCCACCACGGGCGCCGGCAGCCCGGCGGCGGCCATGGCCCCGAGCACCGCCGGATCGGTCGAGAACTGGGCGAACACCTCCCGGCTGGGACAGGCGTCGTAGACGGTGATCCCACCCTCACGCCGCACACAGGTGTGCCACAGGATCGTGTCGGGCGGGAACCCGCCCATCAGTCGGTCGTAGGCGGCGACGAGCCGGTCGGTGTCACCGTCGAAGCGGTAGCTGCCGAGGAACATGGGATCTCCTGACGTTCATGGGGCAGTAGCGGTGCCGAGAAGCGGCGCAGGACGGACGGTCAGCGCAGGCCCAGCCACAGCGTGTGGCGGGACAGCGGCAGGTAGCCGAGACGGTCGTAGACGCTGCGGCCGTCGTCGCTGGCGATGAGCATCGCCGGCCGGTCGGGCTCGACCACGCTGGCCGCCGCCGTGAGCGCGGCGCCGTAGCCGCGGCCACGGCACTCGGGCCGGGTGGACACCAGCTCGACGAGCGTGATCGAGGGCGACACGAACGCGGCCGCGGTGCCGACCGCCCGGTCGCCCTCGTAGCCGACGAACAGGCGCCACGGCGTGTCGAGCACGGCCGGGGCGAACATGGCCCCGCGCTGCCAGGGCTGCATCTCGGGCGTGGGGTAGGCCTCGATGAGGGTGCGTTCGAAGTCGGCGAGGGTGTCCTCGTCGCGGGCCTCGACGACGCGCAGGCCAGGGGCCAGGGGCGCCAGCGGGCGCACGGGCCGGAACATCAGGGGCGGGTGGCCGACGCGGACGAAGCCCCGCGCCGACCAGTCGGTGGTCCGCCAGGGCGAGAAGACCAGGAAGGGCCCGCCCGGGCGTGCCGCGTAGAAGGCCGCGAGGCGATCGGTGACGGCGTCGGTGTCCGCGTCGGCCACGGGGCGGGTGAGCAGGGCGACGTTGCCGAAGGGGGTGGCCACGCCCATGTCCCGCAGGTGCAGGCCCGCGACGTCGTCGTCGTCCACCCGGCCGCCCTTGGCCGCGGCCAGGGCGCCGAAGGCGGCGGCCTCGGCCCGGGCGTGGTCCAGCACCAGGTTGTCGCCGTCGGGCGTGGCCGCTCGACAGCCGTCCTCGAGGTCGGTGGCGGGCGGCGCAGCGATGGTGGCCATGGGAGGTTCCTCCTGGATCGACGGGGTGGGCCCTTGCCCACACCGGTGAGGCGCCAGATCGGATCTGACGACGCGAGCCGGCCCCTGACGGCTCACAACTGCCAGTCGACCGGCCGCTCGGGCTCGTAGGCGCAGAAGGTGCCGGTGCGCACCGCGTGGCGCAGGTGGCGAGCCAGTTCGGGGAGCTCGTGGTCGATGCGGGCGAGAGCGTCGCGAACGCGCATCGCGACGGCCTTGCGGGCCCGCTCGGCCTCGCTGCCCTGCGGTCGGGACCGCCCCGACATCCCCAGCGCGCCCGCCAACGCACGCAGCAGCTGGGCCCGCTCCTCGTCGAGCCGGGCGGCCCGGTCGACGTCGTCGACCGCCTCGGCGTGCTCGATCGACTCCGTCAGCTCGATGATCCTGGCCTCGTACGCGGCGCGGGCGGTGGCGTCGAGGGCAGGGCCGAGGTCACGGTCGACGGGACGACCCCGGGAGGTGCCGCCCTCCGCAGCGGCGACCAGGTCGAGGCAGTGCACCTCCTCGCCCGGCCGGGCGAGGAGGACCGCCAGATCGTGCAGGCCCTTGCTGTCACGCAGACGGGTCTCGGCGCCGCCGAAGGCGAGCCACCACGTCTCGCCCTCACGGGCGAAGCGGTTCCCCGCGGCGTGCGGTGATCGCGTCGGTCCCCCGCCCGGCGGCGGCCCGAGCTCCAGCTGCGACCGGTCGCGCAGGACGCGCTCGCGCAGGAGCGGCGCATCCATGGCGTCGAGGAGGAGAAGGGCGCGGTCGAAGTGCTCACCGGCCTCGGTCGCGTCACCGCGGGCCGCCGCCAGCCGGGCCAGCGTGGCCGACACGGCACCCACGCACACCGACGCGGTCCCGTCGAGGGCCAGGCGGTCGGCGAACGGCGCCAGTCGGGCCTCCGCGCGTGGCACCCACATCTCGTCTCCCACGTAGGCGGCGGCGTCGCCCAGCGAGGTCCACACCTGCAGGAACAGCGCGTCGTGGTCGGCCCAGCTCAGGTCGTCAGGCAGCCGGGCCAGGATCGCACGAACGGTGTCGTGATCGACGCCCCAGCCCACCAGGAAGATCGGGTACAGGAACTCGGTGCCGCGGTTGGCCTCGGCGTGGGCGCGGTTGGCCTCGGTGAGGATGCGCAGGAAGCCCTCGGCGTCGCCCCGTTCCCGGCGGACGCTGGCCAGCAGACCGCCCTCCGCCAGCATCCGGGCGTTCGCCGAGCCCGCGGCCCGCCCCTCGCCGGCTGCCTCGTGGGCCAGGGCCTCGGCGCGGTCGAGGTCGCCGTGCAGGAGGGCCAACATGCCCTCCTCGAGCCGGGCGTACCAGCGGAACGCGGGTTGGCGCAGGGCATCGGCGAGACGGGCGAAGGCCCCCACTTCCGCCGTCGCCTCGACCACCCGGCCCGCCTCCATCAGCGCCACGACGCGGAACCGACGGGCCAGGAGCTGCAGCTCGGGGTCACCCGAGCGCAGCGCGGCGGCCACCATCTCGTCCGAGACGGTCAACCGGTCGTCGATGTGGACGGGCGAGGCGTTGGCGTCGCACCACGCGGCCAGCGCGTGCACGACCGCCGCCGGGTCGTCCGCCTCGCGGGCCAGATCGACCGCCCCCTCGGCCAGCGCGAGGCGGCGTCCGTGCTCCTCCTGCAGGGTCAGGGCCACCGACAGGCGGGCCTGCAGCCGGGCCACCAGCGCCGGAGGCTCTGCGCCGAGCCGGTCGAGGGCCTCGGTCAGGAGCGCGACCTGCGACTGGTCGAGCAGCCGTATCTCGAAGCCCCCGCCGAGCGCGCCCACCCCGAGGGCAGCCCGGCCGAACAGCTCGTCGTCGACGCCCAGCATGTCGGCGGCCACGGCCTGGTACTGCTCACGTGCGTCGTCCCCCCGCCCGCAGCGGGACAGGGCGTCGGCGAATCGCAGCCGGGTGGCAGCAACCCCGGGGCCGGGGTCGTCGGCCACTGCCCGCTCGAACCACTGCGCGGCCTCGTCGTACATGGCCCGACGGAACGCCGCCTCGCCGGCCTTGGCCGACCATCGGGCGGCCTCGGCGCGGTTGCCCGCCGCCAGGTGGTGGCCCGCGACCGTCGCGGCATCCGCGCGGCCCGCCTCGAGGACCCTGGCGGCACGGTCGTGCAGACGCCGCACCGCGCTGGGGCGGGCGTCGGCGAGCACCGCCTCGCGAACGAGCGCGTGGGCGAACTCGACCTGTCCCTCGCCGCCGGCGACGAGCAGGTTCTCCCGCAACGCCGGGTCGATCTGCTCGTCGAGGCGCCCGGCATCGAGCCCGAGCACGGCGGCGACGACATCGAGGTCGGCGGCCGGGCCGATCACCGAGAGCGCCTCGAGCGCGCCGCGGGTGGGCTCGGGCAACCGGTCGAGCCGCTGCGCCAGCACCGCGCGCACGCCGTCCGGCAACACGCCGCGCCACGCGGCAGGGTCCAGCACCCGTGACCGGAGGAGGCGGGCCACCTCGGTCAGGAAGAACGGGTTGCCGCCCGTGTGCCCGAGGGCGACCGCCACCAGATCGTCGGACGGCGCCTCGCCGGCGAGCGCCTCCAGCAGCGCGGCGGCCCCTTCGGCATCCAGGCCGGTGAGCTCGATCGTCAGGTCGGGCCGCGGCAGACGCGGGCGGCCGTCGTCGCGGACGGTCGCCACCACGACGACGGGGAGGTCGAGCAGCTCCGCGGCCAACAGCTCGACGACCAGGAGCGACTCCGGATCGGCCCACTGGACGTCGTCCAGCACGACGACGACCGGGCCGGCCTCGGCCAGTCCCCGCAGGGCCCCGATGATGGCGTCGGTGCGGAGGAACCGCTCCTGGCCCGTCCCGGCCAGGTCAGCCGTGGTGGGCGCGGCGAGCACCGCTTCGAGGTGGACGCGCCCCCCGGCCGCGAGGCCACGGCGTCCGGCCGACCGCAGCACCTGGGCCCACAGGTGCAGCTCGGGTGCCACCTCGGCGGCCACGGCCCGCCCCCACAGCACCGTGTGGCCGGCCACGGCGGCCTCCACCAGAGCGGTCTTGCCGATGCCCGCGGCCCCCCGCACGAGCACCAGCGCGCCGCGACCCTGCTCGGCCCGGTGCAGCACCCGGTCGAGGTCACCCAAGGCGGCCTCGCGGCCGAAGAGCGCCGGCTGTCGGGACATGTCGTCACCATTCTCCGCCAGCCACACGCCCGGATGTCGAGCGAACGCGAGCGGGTCAGACCTCGACGAGGCGCTCGAAGACGAACTCGTGGTGCAGGGCGCTGGTTCGGCGCTCCGCGCCGGGCACGGGCTCCTGCACCGGGGAGGCCTGGATCAGGCGCCAGCCGTCGCGCAGGGCGTCGACGCCCGTGGCGTAGGGCGGCGTGGGTCGATCGCCCACCGGTGGCGTCGGGCCGGGCTGGTCGCCGTCGTAGCGCGACCAGCCCACCACCGCGGCGTCGAGCGCGCTCGACGCGAGGTACAGGAACAGCACCTGCTGGCGCTCGGTCACCCGTCCCCCTCGGCGATCGCGTCGATCGCTTCCCGCCGGTCGGTGCGGGTCAGGTACCAGTCGGCGTCGAAGGCATCGTCACCGCTCAGGTAGCGCCACAGGCGGGAGCGGTTGACGGTCTCGAGACGGCTGGCCGCGTGCTCGAACCACGGCTGCGGCGCCCGGAACATCGCCGCCGCCGTGCTGTCCTGGTAGGTCGCGAAGATGTGGTCGTGGGGCGCACCCTGGATCGCGGCGAAGTCGCCCAGGTCCCACAGCCTCACCTGCGGGCGTGTGGGGTTGAGCCGGATCTTGTACAACCACCGTTGGGTGGCACCCCGGTTCGCCCGGCCCCGGTGCCACAGGCCCTGGTGGAAGACCGCGACCGTCCCCGCGGGCCCGGACACGTCCCGCTGGCCGACCAGGTTCTGGTACCGGGCGACGTCGAACTCGTTGACGACCCGCAGGTGTGAGCCGGGCACGTAGCCCGTGCCCCCCTCGCCGGGGGCCACGTCGTGGGGGAACCAGAACAGCTGCACGTCGAAGGCCAGGGTGGTGTCGACGATGGCGTCCTGGTGGAGGTGCTGATCGACCAGGTCGCCCGGCGTGCGCACGTGCACCCAGTCGTGGTCGTACACGGGGTCGGGCCCCACCAGGCTGGTGATGATCCCGGTCACCGCGGGCAGCCGCAGCATGGCGCCGATGGGCGACGGATCGGGGTAGAGGTCGGCCAGCGGGGTACCGCTGTCGGGCTTGGGCCGGAACATGTCGGCCATCCCCGTTCGGCCGAACAGCTCGATGGCCGCCCGGTTGAGCTCGTCGGGCACGATGGCCTCGAACACCAGCAGGCCCTCGGCGACGAACCGGGCCATCTCGGCGGTGGTCAGCAGGTGCGAGCACTCGTCGGGCACGTCCCGAACCTAGCGAGCCGGTCGGTCGGCCGCGGGCACGGTGAGCCGGGCGGCCAGCGCATCGGCCAGCAACTCGGCCGACGCCGGGATCAGGTCGAGGAAGAGGTTCGGCTCGATCAGCTCCAGCTCCATCAGGTGGAGGTGCCCGTCGAGCCTGGCCACATCGACCCGGGCGTACAACGGCGCCTCGTCGAGGGCGCCCAGCACCGAGCGGGCCGTGTGGTCGAGCTCGTCGTCCAGATCGACGCGCTCGACGGTGCCGCCGAAGTCGTACTGCACCCGCCAGTCGCCGGCCTTCGCCCGCTTGCGGACCGCGTGGACCGGCGTGCCGTCCACGGCGACCACCGAGATCTCACCCTCCTCGGTGATCGACGGCACGAACGGCTGCACGAGGACGTCCTCGGCGTCGAGGACGCTGGCGAAGTGGGCCGCGGTGGCCGCCGTCCCCTCGCGCCCCTGGTGGATGGTGAGCCGAGCGGTGGCCCCGATCGCCGGCTTCACCACCACGTCGTCCCAGCCGGTGGCCTCGGTCAGCTCGACAAGGGTGACGGGGCTGCCACTGGCCACCAGCCGGGTGGGCACCACCGGGACGCCCCGGCCCCCCAGATCCGTCAGGTAGCGCTTGTGGATGTTCCACCGGATGGTGGCCGTCGGGTTGTACACGACCGCCCCGACCCGGTCGAGGTGGTCGAGCCAGGCCAGGAACCGGTCGGGCCGCTCCACGTAGTCCCAGGTCGAGCGGATGACCACGACGGTGCCGGGACCCACCGCACCGCTCCCGGTCGCGTGCCCCCACACCAGTGGCCGGACCGCGATGCCGCGGCGCCCCAGGGCCAGCCGGAGCTCGTGGTCGTCGTCGGAGATGCCCTGGGGCATGGCCGCCGAGTAGTCGTCGATGGCGAACACCACCTCGGGCACGGCCACGGGCTACCGCTCGGTGCCGGAGAGGCGCATGGTGGCCGGCGCGAACACGATCGGCGGGCTCAGGTGGGGAACTCGGCCTCGACCGCGGCCCGGATGGCGGCCAGGGCCTGTGCCCGCACCCGCTGCTTGGCGATCAGGTGGGCAGCAGGGTCGAGGGCCCGCAGTCCCTGGGCCACCTCCAGCGCCGCGGCGGCCAGATCGCCCGGAGCGACGACGCGGTCGGCGATGCCCACCGCCACCGCGTCGTCGGGGCCGAACACCTCGGCGAGCGGGATGGCCCGGTTGAACGCGGCGGGGCTGAGTCGCTGCCGGCAGATCTCGACCGCCGCCGTCGGGATGGGCAGGCCGATGGCGGCCTCGTTCGCCGTGTACTTGTACCGACCCGAGGCAGCCACCCGGTAGTCGCCGGACAGCAGCAGGAACAGGCCGCCGGCCACGGCGTGTCCGGTGCAGGCGATCACGACCGGCGTCGGGAACGCCAGCAACCGCTCGCAGAGCTCGAAGCCCGTCCGCACCTGATCGATGAAGGCCGGGGGATCGCCCTGCAGGGACAAGTCGTAGCCGGCGGACAGGATGCCCTCGCGGCCGGACAGCACGACCGCGTCGCCCGCCGCCTCGGCGCCGTCGAGCGCGCCGTGCACCGCCCGCTGCAGGTCGGGCGACAAGGCGTTCACCTTGCCGTCGTCCATGGTGATGGTGGTCACGCCACCCTCGCTCGTGCTCTGCACCAACTGCGCCATGGGGTGAAGCTACCGCTCAGCCGGAAACGAACCTGTCGACGATCTCGACCAGGGTGTCGGGTGCGTCCTCCTGGATGAAGTGGCTGGCTCCGTCGATGACCTGGTGGGGCTGGCCGGCGGCGCCCGGCACCTTCCGCTGGAACTTCCGGTGGGCGCCGGGCTTGTAGGAGACGGCGTCCTCGCTGCCGTACACCGTGAGGAAGGGCTTGGTCCAGGTCTCGAGGAACGCCCACGTCGCCCGGCACGCGGGCACGCCGGGGTTGTCCGCCTGGAGCGGGATGAGCAGCGGGAACTGGAGCGGCGATGCCTGGTACGAGCCGTCGGGGAACGGCGCGTCGTAGGCCGCCTTCTCCGCGTCGCTCAACGCACGGGTGGTGCCGCTGTCGACCAGCGGGCCGACGGGCAGCTCGTCCACGCTCTGGCTGAACTCGAGCCACTGCTCCATGAACGGGTTGACGCCCTCTCCCACGGGGATGCCCGTGTTCGATGCCACCACCCGGGCGAACCGGTCGGGGTGCAGGCGCAGGGCGTTCAGGCCGATGATCCCACCCCAGTCCTGACAGAACAGGGTGGCGCCCGCCAGGTCCTCGCCCTCCAACCACTGGCTCACCCACTCGACGTGGCTGGCCAGCGTGTAGTCCGTGCGGGCCGTGGGCTTGTCCGAACGACCCATGCCCATGAGGTCGAGGGCCAACACCCGGTGACCGCGGTCGGCCAGCCCACGGATCATGTGGCGATAGAGGTAGGCCCAGGACGGGTTGCCGTGCAGCAGCAGCACCGGAGCGGCGTCGCGGGGGCCCTCGTCCACGAAGTGGAGGCGCAGCTCGGTGCCGTCAGCCGCGGTCACCGTGCGGTAGCGCGGGGCGAAGCCCCAGTCCGCCAGATCGGCGAAGCGCTCGTCGGGGGTGCGCAGCACGTCCACGGTCAGCCCTCCCTCGGCGGCACGTCGCCGGCGGTGTCGATGGACTCGGCGAGGTGGTCGAACGCCGGCACCGGGTCGACCACGAAGGCGAAGCCCTCGGGCGCGCCGCCCAGGTCGAGCAGCGCCTCGAGGTCGGCACCCTCGGCGGCGTGGTCGAAGCGGACCTCGTCCCACGTGCGCTCGTCGCCCACGATCACGCCCTCGACCGCGAAGCGGCTGAGGGGGGTGACCCCGGCAGGGACGCTCTCCTCGCGGGCGGTTCCCACGGCGTCGGCGAATCGGCGCACCCGCAGCACCACCCGGCCCCCGGCGGGGGTGGCGGCCCGGTGCGCACCGTCGACGGGCAGGCAGGACATCACGATGGTCGTCTCCATGCCGGCCTCCTTGTGCACGTGCTGGTCCTTGAAGTCGTCGCGCTGCTGCATCGCGAAGAAGGCCGCCCGGCTCGGGTAGCGCACGATGCCGATCCGGTCCCACCGAGGGTGACTGCCCCGCTGGTCGACCACCTCGCCGGCGAAGGCGACCATCGCGCCGATGGCGGCGAGGGGGCCGAGCGGGGTGTACGCGTCGTCGGCCTCCCTGCCGGACAGGCCGTGGTCACCACCGTCGCCGTAGTCCGCCCGCTCCTTGTACTTCATGAGGTTGACCGCCCAGAACGGGGTGTCCTGTTCGGGAGGCAGCTGGAACCAGCGGCTGATCAGGGCGAAGTTGGGGGTGCCGTAGCTCGGGTTGGCGGTGGGCTTGCGGTCGGCCATACAATTGACAGTTCTACTGACAATACTTACCCTGTGCAAGTGGGCCGAGCCGCGAGCGCCGTCGTCGCGCTCTGCCTGCTCGTGACGGCGTGCGGCAGACAGGGGGACGGCGTGACGGACACCGACACCGGGGGCGCGGCCGAGGCCGCAACGACCACCACCGGGCCCACGACCGGGCCCACGACCGACGGGGGTCACACGGCACCGGCCCGCTCGATCGACGACATCCCCGTGGCCCACACACCCGACGGCGGCTGGCACGGCGCCATGCCGCCGCCGGTGCTGGCCGGTTGCACCGAGCCCCCTCCGGACGGTGCGCCCGATCTCGGCGGCCTCTGGCAGATCGGTGAGGTCGAGGTCGACGGGGTGGTCGCCACCGGGCACCCGGCGATGGGCAAGGTGCAGCGCATCGAGCAGTGCGGCGACCGCCTGGTGGTCACCGCCGGCGGGGTCGTGCACGACATGCGGGTCGACGGCACCGAGGCCAACGGCGTCCACGACGTGGCCGAGATGGACTACGCCACGCCCATCACCGTGGTCGCCACCTACGAGGACGGCGTGCACGTGCTGCGACCGGTGGGGCTGCCGATCGAGGTCACCAGGCGGCGCGATGGTGATCAGCTCGTCTGGACGTACCTCACCTTCACCGCCCGCCTCGACCGCATCGGGCCCGCCGACGCCGACCCCGGGCCGGGCATCACCGCGCTCGAGTCCGCACCGCAACCGATCATCCAGGAGGCCGACTGACATGTCCGATCCCGGCACCACCGACGCGGGCACCGCACTGCTGCTCGACAGCCTGCAGCGGCGCATGGCCACCATGCACTCGCTCTACTACCAGGCCGTCGACACGATGGACCTCAGCCACGTGAACCACTTCGAGCGGGAGGGGGTGCTGCCCATCGCCTTCTCGCTGTTCCACTACACGAACATGCAGGACGCCACCTTCATGGCCATCACCGGCGTTCCCCCGATCTGGGACGACGAGTGGTTCGCCCGCGTGCACCCGGCCATCAACGACCACGGCAAGCACCGCACCGTGGACGAGATGGTGCACCAGCGCATCGGCGACTACGACGCGTTCAAGGAGTACCAGCGCGCGGTGTTCGACCGTACGGAGGCGCACCTGGCCACGATGGACCCCGCCGACCTCACCCGGGTGCTGATCGCGCCGCCCTACCCGCCCGAGGTGGCCAGCACCTACAGCGCGCGCTGCGCCGGTCCCCAGGGCATCACCGTCCTCGACGGCTTCGAGTGCTGGCACTACCAGCACGGGTTGCGCCACATGGGTGAGATCGAGCTGGCCCGGGGCCTGGTCGGCCTCGGCGGCATGACCTCGTAGGGGCCGCGGCATGGACTTCGTCCGCACCGACGACACCCGCTTCGACGCCATCGGCTGGGAGTGGCCACCGCAGTACTTCGAGCACCCGGACGGCTTGCGCCAGCACTACGTGGATGTGCGCCCCGACGGCGCCGAGCGGGGCACGTTCCTGCTGTTGCACGGCGAGCCGACGTGGTCCTACCTGTACAAGGACTGGATCGGCCCGTTGGCGGCCGACGGCTTCCGGGTCGTCGCCCCCGACCACTTGGGCTTCGGGCGCTCCGACAAGCCCACCGACGACCAGTGGTACCGCATCTCCCGCCACAGAGAGGCCCTGGCCCGGCTGGTCGAGTCGCTCGACCTGCACGACATCGTCCTGGTGGTGCAGGACTGGGGTGGCCCCATCGGCCTGATCAACGCGGTCGCCGACCCCGACCGCTACACCCGGTTGTTCATCCTCAACACCTGGTTGCACCAGGAAGACCACGAGTACTCCGAGGGCATGGAGTGGTGGCGCCAGGCCGCCCTCGACCCCGACCAACTCGGAGGCGACATGCCTGCAGGCGCGATCGTGGCGGGGACAAATGGGCGTCCCGCGTCCGACCCCGCCGCGATCGCCGCAGCCTTCGACGCCCCCTTCCCCGACTACGCAGCGAAGGCGGGCATCCGGCGCTTCCCGTTCTGCCTCCCGTTCGCCGAGCCCGAGTTGGGCGACGCCGACCTGCAGGCCGGAGCCCGGGCCGCCCTGCGCACCTGGGACATCCCCAAACACGTCGCCTTCGGCGACCAGGACCCGGTGTTCACCTGGGACTGGGCCGAGCGCTGGGCCGCGGAGCTGGGGGCCACGCTCGATCGGATCGAGGGGGCCAGCCACTTCGTCCAGATCGAGGCGCCCGACGACTGCCTGGCCGTGGTCCGCGCCCACGTCGGCTGAGCCCGGCCACGTCGGCACCTGCGGCCGCGGGGTACCCCGCGGGGCTCATCTGCTCGTCGTTCCGTGGCCTCAGGGATCGCCGGCGGGCGCCGCCACGGGCGCCGGCGCCATCCGGGCCGAGGCCACGTAGGCCACCACCACGGCCACGATGATCAGGGGCGTGAGCCGGATGCCGTCCTCCTGCAGGAACACGACGGTCAGGAGCACCGACGTGAGGGGCAGGCCCAGCATGGTGACGGCCATCGCGCCGATTCCCATCGCCGCACCGGCCACCATGGGCAGGCCGGCGAAGTGCGACAACGCCACCCCACCCGCGGCCCCGATGAACATCGCCGGGAAGGTGGGGCCTCCGCGGAAGCTGCCGAGCGACAGGCCGTAGGCCAGGCTCTTGCAGACGATCAGCAGCACCAGGGCACCGACGGTCCACTGGTCGGCATGGTCGATCAGCGGCGCCAGCGCGTTCTCACCCGAGAACAGCACCTGGTCGACGCCGTGGGTGGTGCGCTGCTCGAAGACGATCGCGGCGACGGCCACGCCGGCGCCGACGAGGGGGGTGAGCAGTAGTCGGCGACGGGCGACCACCGGCTCGAGCGCCTGGGCACCGCGCTTGATGGCGGTGCCGACCGCGGCGGCCAGCACCCCGATGACGATCGCCCAGACGAACTGCGTCCCGGTGATCGACGTGAACGGAGGGAGGTCGGGCACGGCCAGCGAGAACGTGCCGAACCCGGTGAGGCTGTTGAGCCCGAGGAACACCAGCGACCCGATGCCCGCAGCCAGCAGGCCCGGCACGAGCACGACGCCGAGCAACGGGCCCCCGAGGCCCGCCACCTCCATGAGGAGGAAGGCCCCCAGGAGGGGGGAACCGAGCAGCGTGCTGATCGCGGCGAAGCTGCCGGCCGACCCGATCACCACCGCGGACTGGGCGGGGGCGTCCTTCTTCACCGTGTGCACCGCGAGGACGGCAAGGCCTCCGCCGATGGCGATGAGCGGGGCCTCGGGCCCGACCACCGCACCGAGCGCCAGCGACACGAACGCGGCGACGACGATGCCCGGCAGCTCGACGCCCTCGGGCGCGCCCGTCGAGACGAAGCCGGCCGCCGGTGAGTGCCCGCCGGTGCCCGGCAGGCGGTCGATCGCCAGCGCCACCACGATGCCGGCCACCACCAGCACCGGTAGTGGCCACCAGGGCGGCGCCTGGTCGAACCCGAGGTCGACCGGCAACGAGGAGTACACCCAGTCCTGGGCCTCGGTGACGGCCTTGAGGAAGTAGTAGGCGACCACCGCGACGGGCACCCCGATGATCGCGCTGAACACCAGGAGGACCAGGTAGCTCCGGGTGCGGAGCAACTCGGCGGGGCTGGGTGCGGCAGGAGGGCTCGGGTCTGATGCACCCGGCGTCGGCGTCATCGCCGGAGTCTTCCAGACGCGTAACCGGTCGGCTGCGCCCTCGGCCCGACGTCCGATCAGTTGCCGAAGTCCCAGCCCTCACCCGACGCGTACTGACCGAGCACGTTCTTGGCGATGAGGATGCGGTGCACCTCGTCGGGGCCGTCGGCGATGCGCAGGGTCCGGGCACCCTGGTACATGGCGGCCAGCGGCAGGTCGTTGGACACGCCGGCCGCGCCCCAGACCTGGATGGCCCGATCGACGACCCGCGAGTACGCGTTGGGCACGAACACCTTGATCGCCGAGATGTCCGTGCGCGCCGCCTGCAGGCCGGCGTCGACCTTCTCCGCCGCGTGGATGGTCATGAGCCGCGAGGCCTGGATGTCCATGTACGAGTCGGCGATGAAGCCCTGGATGAACTGCTTGTCGGCCATGAGGCCGCCGTGCACCTCCCGGCTGCGGGCCCGTTCGACCATCATGTCGAACGCTCGCCACATCTGCCCCACCGAGTTCATGCAGTGGTAGATGCGGCCCGCACCCAGGCGGTCCTGGGCCGCCTGATGGCCCTCACCCACCCGGCCGAGGGCGTTCTCCAACGGCACCCGCACGTCGTCGTACCGCACCTCGCAATGGTCCGAGGTCTTGCGGCCCCACACCCCGATGCCTCGCACGATGTCCACGCCGGCGGTCGCGGTGGGCACGATGATCTGCACCATCGGGCCCTTGCGGGGGTCGGGGTCCTCGGCGGACGGGTCGACCACCCGGCACATGACGATGAAGAAGTCGGCGTCGATGCCGTTCGACGTGAACCACTTGTGCCCGTTGATCACCCAGTGGTCGCCGTCCTGGACCGCCGACGTGGTGAGGGACCGCGGGTCGGATCCCGGGTTGTGGGGCTCGGTCATCGAGAAGCCCGACTCGAGCTCGCCGTCGATCAGCGGCAACAGCCACTTCTGCTTCTGCTCCTCGGTGCCGTACTTCACCAGGATCGACTGGTTCCCGCTGTTCGGCGCGACCACGCCGAACAGCGATGCCGCGCCGAGCGCGTAGGCCAGCACCTCGTTCATGTAGGCGTGGGCCAGGAAGTCGAGCCCCATGCCGCCGTACTCCTGGGGCAGGTGGGGCGCCCACAGGCCGGCCTTCCTGACCCGCTCCTTGATCCCCGCCCGGAGCTCGAGCGCCTCGTTGTGCTCGGTGAACGAGCTGTCCTCGGCGGAGCGCCACAGGATGCGCTCGTTGGGCAGGATGTCCTCGTTCACGATCTCGGCGGTGCGTCCACGGATGTCGTTGATGCGCTCGTCGAGTGTCGGCACCGGCTTCACGTTCATGGCCATCGGCATGCCGCCTGCCTACACGGTGACGGGCACCCGATCCAGAGGCCTTCGGCGCCAGAGTCGGGACCGAATCCTCTGGTCGAGCTCGCGCTGTCGGCCGATGCTGGGCGCAGGACGACAAGGGAGACTGCGATGTCGAAGACTCCCAGGTCATCGGGCGATGAGATGCAGCCAGCGGCGGTGGACGCCCCGCGGCACCACGACCGCGGTCAGTACCTTCCGTTCGTGTACGCCGAAGGCGAGGCCGAGGTACATCGCTTCCTCGAGGAGGTGATCCGGGCCGACGAGCACGGCCCGCTCGACGGGCCGGCCGAATCACCCCGCGCCTGACGAGTGTCCGGCACCCCCGACGAACGTGGTCATCCCCGTGGCCCCGCGGTTGCCCCAGAGGAAGTAGGGCACGAAGCGCAGGTCGTCGCCCCCTGGGGTCCGGGCGATGACCGCGACGGCACCACCGAGCAAGCCGTCGTCGAACCGGGCCGCGAACGACCGCGGGTCGACCACCACCTGGTTCAGTGCCTCACCGTCCAGGTGGTGATGGTCGAGGCCCTCGAGGCAGTAGAGCAGCGGCCCACGGGCGACTGCGACCCTGCCGCCGACCACCGGCACCCGCGGGTCCTGAGCCAGCAGGCGCACGGGCATGCCGAAGCGCAACCGCACGTCACACGACGCCGCCACCGGCAGCTCGACGCGGCACCAGGTCGACCGGCCGGGGTCGAGGCCCGATGCGGTCGAACGGGCAGGGGACCGCTCGTCGAGCCGAGCGGGCCGAGCGACCCCGTCCACCGTCACCTGCACCTCGTCGGCCCAGCTCGGCACCCGCACGACCACGTGGCGGGGCGGCGCGGCGGTCGACCCGGCCGATCGGACACGCACCACCACGTCACCCGACCACGGCAGGGCGCTGTCCACGTCGACCGTCGTCGCCCCCAGCCGGGCGCGACCGGAGAAGAGCTGGTGCACCCGCACGTCGTCGTCGGTCCAGCTGAACTGCAGCGTGGCCAGCGAGGCCCAGACCCGCGACAGGTTCGACGGGCAGCACGGGCAGCGGAACCAGTCCTGGCGGCCGACCCCCGGCGGCACCACCAGGGGATTGTCGTAGGCGTAGGTCGTGCCGTCCACACCCATGCCCACGCCGGCGCCGTTCAGCAGCTGCCACTCGGCCAGGTCGTCGTAGCGGGGATCGCCGGTGAGCAGGCCCAGCTCGCGGTTCCACAGGACCCCGGCGACCGATGCGCAGGTCTCGGCGTAGGCCCGAGCCGGGTCGAGGTCGTAGGGGTCGCCGAACCCCTCGACGAGCGGGAAGGCGCCGCTGCCGCCGTTCACGAACACGTGGCCCTCGACGAAGTGCTCCCAGGCCCGCTCGGTGACCTCCCGCAGCACGGCGTCACGCTGCTCGCGGGCGAGCATGGCCATCGCCACCTGCAGGTAGAGCCACCGCACCGAGTGACCTGAGGGCTCGACCTGCTCGCGCGCCGGCCGGTCGAGCTGGAAGTTCCGCCCGGAGCCGAAGTCGGCGAGGGTGCGCCGCAGGATGCCGCGAGGGCGGGCGACGCGGCGTGACGGGGCGATCGACGGGCGACGCCACGCGGGGTGGCGACGCGCGTACCGCCACACCCCGAGCCGCTGACGAACGCCCCGGATCGCGAAGTCGGCGAAGCTGCCCGCCAGGCGTCGCCGGACGTGGGCGGCGGTGCCCCGCCGGTCGACGAGCCGCCGGGCCAGCTCGAGGGGCGCGGGGTCTCCCGTGGCGCGGTGGAGGCGCACCAGGGCCAGCTCGACCTCCTCATGGCCGTCCACCCGGTGGGCCGGCGCATCGATCAGCTCCCGGTGCATGAGGGCCGCAGCCCGTTCGGCGACGCCCAGCAACCGTGGCGACCCGGTGGCCTCGTGATGGCTCACCGCCGCCTCGATCAGATGGCCGAAGGTGTAGAGCTCGTGATGGACGTCGAGGTTGGCGAAGCGGTCGGCGGGGAAGAGGCCCTGGATCCAGGTGTTCACGTAGCCGTCCGGGTCCTGGGCCGCCTCGACCAGGGCGATGGCCTCGTCGACCCGGGCCACCATCGTCGGGTCGGGGTCGTGGGCCAGGGCGCGTGACGCCGCGTCCAGCCACTTGTACACGTCCGAGTCGGTGAAGAACTCGCCGGTGCGGTATCCCTCGACGCCCCCCGCCACCAGAGCGAAGGCGTCGAGGCTGCCGGTGTCGCCCAGCATGCGCCACTGATGGTCGAGGGCCGCGCCCCGGTGGACCTGCGACCACCGCCCCCAGAACCCATCGGTCAGCCACGCGTCCCGAAGGCCAGGGACTCGACGGGCGACCGGCCCCACGTCGTCCGCGTCCATGGCGGGATGCTAAGCGTCGCCCGCGCGGTCCCTGCCCACGCGACCCGCCCACCACCACGCCTCGACGGCCGGCCGAGCCGCGCCCCGTGCGGGTACCGTGCCCTCGATGACCTCCACGACCGCCGGGGCCGACGCCGCCCGGTCGAGCGACGGGGCCGGCGACCCCGGGACCCGGCGCCGGCGAGACATCCACCCCGCCGCGGCGCGGATGTGGGAGCCGGAGCCCGAGTGGGTGCCGCCGATGCCGTCACTCGCGGAGCTCACGGCCGGGCTCGCGGGTGGGGTGTTCGGTGCGGTGACCCGCCCGGTGATCGCCGGGCCCGTCTTCGGCGCACTGTCCGGCCTGCGACCGGCTCGGGCCGAGCCTCGACCCCTCTCCGCCGAGGAGGCCGGGGACCCGGGATGGTTCGGCCCCGACAGCGTCGCCTGGCGGGTGCACGCCGACCCGTCGCTGCTCATCGCCGGCGTGGCCGCGTTCACCCTGCAGGCGCTGCACCCGCTGGCCATGGCCGGGGTGGCCGAGCACTCGGCGTTCTCCGACGACTTCATGGGCCGGACGCGGCGCACCGCGGAGTTCGTGCAAGGCGTGGTCTACGGCTCGTCGACCCAGGCCGAGCGCCTGTGCCGGATCGTCCGCAAGGCCCACGTGCCCGTGCACGGGGTGGCGCCCGACGGCCGCCCCTACGACGCCAACGACCCCGACCTGCTCGACTGGGTCCACATCGCCGAGTACCTGGCCATCGCGTCCGCCAACCGGCGCTTCGGCGCCCATCCGATGAGCCGGAGCGACCTGGACCGCTACATCGCCGAAGTCGCCGTGGTGGGCGAGGGCACCGGCGTGCCGGCGCCGCCGCGGTCGTGGGCGGAGCTCCTGCAGTCGCTCGAGCACCACCGACCCAACCTCGCGGTGGGTGAGTACGCCGCGGCCGGCATCGCCTTCCTCGACGACCCGCCCCTCTTCCCGGCGGCGGCCAAGCCGATCTGGCGGGCCATCTGGTCGGGCGCCATCGTGTGCCTGCCCCCGGTGGCGCGGCGGCTGCTGCGCCTGCGCACCCCGAGCACCGCCGACCTCGCGGCCTGCCGGGCCGTCCTGCGCGTCCTGGCCAACCTGTCCACGGAACCGGTGGACCTGGCCGTGGCCCGCCTGCGCCTCGGTCTCAACTGACCCGCCCACGGCCGGCGGCGCCCGTGCCACCATGGGCGCGACGAGCAGAGGGGGAGCCATGGCCCACGACCTGGTCATCAAAGGGGGCACGGTGGTCGACGGCACCGGCGCGCCGGGGTTCGCGGCCGATGTCGCGGTGCGGGACGGGCGCATCGCCGAGGTCGGCCCGGATCTGGACGGCCGTCACGTCCTCGACGCCGGCGGCCACGTCGTGGCGCCCGGCTTCATCGACATCCACACCCACTACGACGCGCAGGTCTTCTGGGACCCGGGTCTGACCCCGTCGTCGTTCCACGGTGTCACCACGGTGATCGCCGGCAACTGCGGCTTCTCCATCGCGCCGGTGCGGCCCGAAGGCGTCGGCATCCTCGGCCGCACGCTGCAACACGTGGAGGACATGAGCCTGGACACCCTGCTGGACGGCGTCCCGTGGAACGAGTTCGAGGACTTCGGCCAGTACCTCGATGCGGTCGAGCGCCGAGGCGTGGGGCTGAACTACGGCTGCTATGTCGGCCACACCGCCGTGCGCCTGTTCGTGATGGGGGACGAGGCCTACGAGCGCGAGGCGACCCCCGACGAGGTGTCGGCGATGCAACAGATCGTCGCCGACGCCATGGCCGCAGGGGCAATCGGGTTCGCGTCGTCGGCGTCGCCCACCCACAACGGCGACCAGGGCCGCCCGGTCCCGTCCCGGGTCGCCGACCTGGCCGAGCTCACCGCGCTGTGCGAGCCGGTGGGCGACGCGGGGCGTGGCGTCCTCGCCCTGCTGCCCGGCGGCGTGTTCTCCAACCAGCAGGTGTTCGACCTGCAGCGCCACATCGGCCGCCCGATCACCTGGACGGCGCTGCTCACCATCAAGGGCTACCCGTACCACGAGGGCGTGATCACCGAGCACGACGAGGCGCGGGCCGACGGCGTGGACGTGTGGCCCCAGGTGTCGTGCCGGCCGCTCACGTTCCAGATGAACCTGGCCGAGCCGTTCACGCTGAACATGCGGTCGTCGTTCTCGGCCCTCATGGGCCAGTCGCACGACGAGCGCATGGCCACCTACCGGGACCCGGGCTGGCGCGAGCAGGCGTGGGCCGAGCTGTCCGGGCGAGCGCGGGGCACGCTGCCGTTCAACTGGCCCTCGTTGTCGGTGGCCGAGTCGGACCACCACCCCGAGCTGGTCGGCCGCAACGTGGTGGCGCTGGCCGACGAGCGAGGCTGCACCCCGCTCGACGTCCTGCTGGACGTCTCGATCGACGACGACCTGACCACCCGCTTCAACTCGGTCCTCGCCAACGACGACCCGGACGCCATCGCCTGGCTGCTCCCCCGCGACGGCGTGCTCCTCGGCCTGGCCGACTCGGGTGCGCACGTCAGCCAGCTCTGCGACGCCTGCTTCGCCACGGACCTGCTCGGCAACTGGGTCCGCGACCGCGGGGTGATGCCGCTCGAGCGGGCCGTCCACAAGCTCACGGGCGAACCGGCGGCGGTCTACGGCCTGGACGACCGCGGGCTGCTCGAAGCGGGCCGCGCCGCGGACCTCGTCGTGTTCGACCCCGACACGGTGGCGCCTGGGCCGCTGCGCCGCGTGCGGGACTTCCCCGCCGACGGCGAGCGCCTCACCGCGGATGCGCCGGTCGGCGTCCGCCACACCCTGGTGAACGGTGTGCCCATCCGGGTGGACGGCGACCCGGTGGGCCTCCCCGACGACCCGTCCGAGCGACCGGGCGTCGTCCTGCGGGGCTGACCGGGACGTTGTCCAGCTTCTTCGACTACCCGGACGGCCCCGACCACGAGGCCGGCGCGCCCGAGACCGAGCTGGTGTGCTTCGCGCAGCTGCACCACTCCGAGTGGGACCGCCTCGTGGCGGTGATGGAGCGGCGCCGCTACGCCGCAGGCGACGTGGTCATGGGTGTCGGCGAGCGGGACCGGTCGCTGTACCTGATCGCATCCGGTTCGGTGGACGTGCGTCTGGGCGGCCGCGAGGCCACGGTCATCAGGGTGCAGGGACCGGGCACGTTGCTCGGCGAGGTCGCGTTCTTCGACGGTCGCCCTCGTTCGGCCACCGTGACCGCACGTGAGCCCAGCGAGGTGCTGCGCCTGAGCGACGAGGCCTTCCACGGACTGGCCGGGCGCCACCCCGACCTCGGCCGCAAGATCCTGCTCGACCTGGGCCGGGTGTTGGCCGTTCGCCTCCGACAGGCCGAGGCCCGCCTTGGCCGCTGAGCCGACACCGGTCCAGATCCTCCCGGCACGTCCTCCGGAGCGGTCGACCTTCCCCAACTACACCCAGCTCCGCACGCGGGTGCCGATCCGAGCGTGGCGCGTAGCACGGGTGGCCACGCTGGCCACCGGGCTGGCGCTGTGCGTGGTGCTGTTCGTCGCCCCGTCCACGGGACTGAAGCTGTTCTGGGGCCTCCTGGTCCCGACGCTGCCCATCGTGTGGCTCACCCTGCCCGGCCTGTGGCGCAACCTCTGCCCCCTGGCCACCAGCAACCAGGTGCCGCGTGTGCTGGGGTTCACGAAGGGTGCTGCCGCGCCGGCGTCGATGACCCGCTTCGCGTACGTGTTCGGCATCGCCGCCCTGCTGGTGCTGGTCCCCGCCCGCAAGGTGCTGTTCAACCGCAGCGGCCCAGCCACCGCGGTGCTGCTTCTCGTCGTGTTGGGCCTGGCCTTCCTCGGCGGCTACCTGTTGAAGGGCAAGAGCGGCTGGTGCTCCACCATCTGCCCGTTGCTGCCGGTGCAACGCCTGTACGGCGAGACGCCGTTCCTCCTGGTGCGCAACAGCCACTGCGAGCCGTGCGTGGGCTGCGCCAAGAACTGCTACGACTTCAATCCTCGTGTCGCGAAGCTGGCCGACCTGGACGACGACGATCCCCGGTACGCCGGCCCGCGACGGTTCTTCGCCGGTGCGTACGTGGGGCTGGTGCTCGGCTTCTTCTCGATGCCGAGCGTCCCGACCCAGTCGACGATGTGGGTGTACGGCCGCATCGCGCTGTACGTCGCGGTCTGCGTCGGCACCTACTCACTGCTCGAGACCTTCCTGGGCGTCTCGGCGCACAAGCTCACCGCGCTCTTCGCGGCCGCAGGCCTGAACGCCTTCTACTGGTACAGCGTGCCGGTGCTGGTCGACACCCTCGGCGGCTCGCCCACGGGAACCGGCCGAGAGGTCGCCGTGTGGTTCGGACGGGCCGCGGTGGCGGCGGTCACCATCCCGTGGCTGGTGCGCACGTTCGCCAAGGAGGAGCCGTTCCTCGCGGCAACGAGCGGCGCGGCATCGGTGACCGAGGCGGCCCTGGCCGCCCTCCAGGCGCGGGACGACGGCGAGCCGGCCGTGCGGTTCGACCCCGATGGCCCGGACGTGGTGGTCACGACCGGCACACCGCTGTTGGACGTCATCGAGTCCGCCGGTCTCGCCATCGAGGCCGGGTGTCGTCTGGGGGTGTGCGGTGCCGATCCGGTGTCGGTGCTCGACGGCGCCGCCGCCTTGTCGCCAGTGACCCGGGACGAGCGCTCGACGTTGGACCGACTCGGCCTGGCCGAGGGCACCCGTCTTGCCTGTCAGGCCCGCGTGCACGGCTCGTGTGTCGTGGCGCTCACGCCTGAGCGGCCCACCCGCGCGCCGCCACCGGCGGCGGCGGAGTCGGGTGCGACCTTCACGCCCGACCCCACGGTTCGGCGCCTCGTCATCATCGGCAACGGCATCGCGGGGTCGACGGCCGCGGACCATGCCCGGCGGCTCCACCCCGACTGCGAGATCCACCTGGTCGGCGGCGAGCCGCACCGGCTCTACAACCGGATGGCCATCCCCCGGCTCATCCACGGCCGCGCCGCGATGCAGGGCCTCTACCTGCTCCCCGACGACTGGCACGACACCCACGACGTCACGTCCTGGCTGAACACGATGGCCCGCTCGATCGACCGCGACCAGCGCACGGTCACCCTCGCCACCGGCGAGTCCCTGCCGTACGACCGCGTGGTGCTCGCTCCTGGCAGCCGGGGGGTCACTCCCGACATCCCGGGCATCGGGCTGCGGGGCAGCTTCACCGTCCGTGACGCCGACGACGCCATCGCCATTCGTGCCTACGCCCAACGCAACGGGGTGGTCAGTGCCGTGGTGGCCGGCGGGGGGCTCCTCGGGCTCGAATCGGCGTTCGCGCTGCACCGACTCGGCCTGGAGACCACGGTGGTGCAGCGCGACCCCAGGCTCATGAACCGCCAACTCGACGAGCCCGCCGCTCGACTGCTCGAGCGCTACCTCGAGGCCCTGGGCATCACCGTGGTCCTCGATGCGACCGTCGTGGAGCTCACCGGCGGCGACCACGTCGAGGGGGCCGCGCTCGCCGACGGCCGGACGGTGCCCTGTGGGTTGTTCCTCGCCTGTGCGGGGGTGGTGCCCAACGTCGAGCTCGCCCGGGCCGCCGGGTTGCGGGTGAACCGGGGCGTGATCGTCGACGCCTCGATGCAGACGAGCGATCCGTTGATCTACGCGGCGGGTGACGTCGTCGAGCTCGAGGGTGAGGTGGCGGGCCTGTGGCCGCCGTCGGCGCGCCAGGGCGAGGTCGCCGCGGTCAACGCCGTCGGCGGCACTGCGGTGTTCGCGGCCGAGCCCGCCACGACCCTGCTGAAGGTGTCGGGCATCGACATCGCCTCGGTCGGCCGCGTCGACGGCACGGAACCCGGCGACACGGCCATCGCCCTGGAAGACGCCGACGAGGGCACGTACCGCCGGCTCGTCCTCCACGGCGGTCGGGTGGTGGGCGCGATCCTCGTGGGCCGTCCCCTCGAGCTCCCCTGGGTGCAGCAGGCGGTCGGCGAGGGGCGCGACGTGTCCCCGGTGTTGGACGAGCTCCGAGCGGGCGACTGGTCATCGCTGTCGGCCGAGACCGCCGCCGCCGGCGTCTGATCGTAGGGGCGCTACGACCGATCAGCGGCGAACGTCTCACGCACGAAGACGACGCTGGGATGGTCCCGACCCAGCAGATCGCTCACTGTCGCCAGCAGGATGCTGCGGTCGATGGCGCCCGCCTCGGCCATGGCCGTGAGATCGACGGCGTCCTTGGGGCGAGCGAAGAACGCCTTGAAGACGGCGAGGTCCCCGCAGGCCAGGACCGGGAGGTCCGGGACACCAGCGAACGGGACTCGGCGACAGCGCGTCGCCGCTTTGTCATGGAACGGGTGATTCGAGAGGAAGACGTCCACCGGTGTGGTGTCCCACCGCAACCGCGCCTGGCCGTCCCGAGCCAACTGACGGCGGGCCGCCGCACTCGCGGCCACCTCCGCGGGCAGGCCCGCGAGCACCTCGTGTACGCGCTCGGTGCCCACGAACACGTTGACGTCGATGTCCTGGGTGGCCCGGGGGTCGAGCGTGCAGAACGCCAGCGCCAGCGCGCCCCCGAAGGCGTGGGGCAGCCCGGCCGCGTCGAGCGAGTGGTGCAGGCCCACGATCCGCTGGGTGAGCGACAGGGCCACGGGTCACCGGGCCTGTCGGGCGAGCACCGGCGCGGTGAGCGGGCCCGGGCGGCGGTGGGGAAGATGGTCGACCAGGTCGAGTAGGTCCTCCAGCACCCGGCCGTTGGCCTCGACGTCGATGACCGGCGGCGACGGCCACCGCACATCGACCGCCATCCGGGCACCGGCGGCGGCCACGATGCGCTCGAGTGTGTCCACCCGAGGGACCCGGCGACCGGCCTCGTACTCGCAGATCGCCGC
The DNA here is from genome assembly GCA_964635055.1 of uncultured Microthrixaceae bacterium. Taxonomy (GTDB): domain Bacteria; phylum Actinomycetota; class Acidimicrobiia; order Acidimicrobiales; family DATDAH01; genus JAEUJM01. The sequence goes on from CAZWMT010000003.1 coordinate 170,546, forward strand.
GGCCGAGGTCTGGCAGCGCTCGGCCAACTGCCGCTGCGTCAGCCCCGAGCGCGCTCGGGTCGCGGCGATCAGATCGGCGATGGTCATGTCCACAGCGTACCGCGCCGGAGGAGCGCTTGTTATCGTAAACGATAACAAAGGTCACTTCTACACTCCTGGGCATGAAGCTGGAGAACACGCAGCGGATCACGGCTCCGGTCGATGTCGTCTGGGCACTCACGGAGGACGTCGAGCGCTGGCCGGACATCACCCCCACGATGACCACGGTCGAGCGCCTGGACGACGGGCCCCTCGCCGTCGGCAGCCAGGCCCGCATCAAGCAGCCCGGTCAGGGATCCCGGGTGTGGACGGTCACGCGGCTCGAGCCCGGCCGCCTGTTCGCGTGGTCGACGAAGGCCCTGGGGACCCACATGGAGGGATCGCACCACCTGTCCGAGGAGGACGGCGTGTGCGTGAACCGACTCGTGCTCGAGCTGACGGGCGGGACCGCCGGCATCGTCGGCCGGCTGCTCGGCGGTCAGTTGCGCAAGGCCATCGCCACCGAGAACGAGGGCTTCAAGGCCGCAGCCGAGTCTCGGGGGTGAGCAGCCACACATCCACCACCAGCACCGGCCGCATGCCGAGGCCGAGGTAGAGCCCGAGCGCCGGCGTGGTGTTGTTGGTGTCGACGTGCAGCAGCGTGCCCTCCCGACCGCGGCGGACATCCTCCGCGAAGGCCTGCTGGAGCAACAACCGCGCCAGGCCACGGCCCCGGTACGCGTCGAGCACCCCGACGTTGCGCACGTAGCCGCAGTTCTCGTCCTCGACGAAGCCGTTGTGACCGAGCCCCATCGCCGCGGGCACGCCGTCCACATAGGCCACTCGCAGCTGGCTCCAGTCATCGGAGGCGGCCGAGCTCACCCGCTCGTGCCACTCGTCGAAGCCGATCTGCACCCAGCCGAAGTGGTCGGCGAACGACGCCATCAGCACCTGGTGGGCGTCCCGGCGCAAGGCCTCGTCACCTGGCCCGACGCGCACCACGACACCGTCGGGCACCTCGGGTGGATCGACCGGGCCCTCGTGATCGATGCGCATCCGATGGAAGGTGGTCCCCGGCGCGAAGCCCCGCGCCTCGGCCCACGCCCGTTGGTCGGCATCCTCGCGGTACACGTTCAGGCCGATGCGAGCGCCGCCGTGACCGGACGCGGCCGCCAGCTCGCCGGCCCGGGCGAGGATCTGCCCGAGGAGCCAGTCGGCGACGGCGGTGTCGCCCGTGATCACCTCGATCTCCACCTGGTCGCTGTCCGGCTCGCCGAACACCCAGCCGAACCCGGCGAGGACGCCCGCCGAGTCCTGGACCAGCCAGCCGTCCAGGGACGGGTCGAAGCCCGGCTCGGTCAGCTGGTCGCGGGCATCGTCCAGCGTGAAGTCCGCGAACCCGACCACCGCGGTGTTGTGCGCCGCGACCAGGGCGTAGAAGCCCTCGGCATCGTCCGGCGTCGGGCGGCGCCAGGTGTGGCCGGGCGGGAGGGCGGCGTCCATCCGCCCATGATCGCCCGAGGGCACCCGTCGCCCACGACCGATTCCGTCAGGCCAACGGCCGGCGACCGGTGTACGCGGCGAGGCGCTCGATCGGCGTCGCATCGGCTGGCGCCTCGACCACGGGCCCGAACGTCGAACCGTCGCGCAGGGGATCGATCGCTCCGTGTGCGAACGCCTCTACCTCGGCGACCAACTCGTCCGGTGGGGCGTAGTCCTGGCCGGTGGCCACTGCCATGTCCCAGCCGTGCACCAGGCCGTCGAGCACCACGAACCGGGCGAAGACCTCGCCCGGCACCTCGCCGAACGGCGCGGCGATGGTCTGGTCGAGCGCACCCGGCTCGCTGATGGCCGCGCCGAGGTCACCGAGCGCCGGGCCGAACGCCGCCAACGGGTCGGTCAGGTCGGGCTCGGCCGCCGGCTCGCCCCGGAAGGCGGCCGCGAAGGCGGTGGCGCCGCCGACCATGTGCTCGAGCACGCCGCGCACGTCGAGCTCGGCGCACGGCGTCGGGGCGTCGAGCTGGTCCGGGGTGATGCCTGCGACCACACCACCGAGGTGGGGCCCGAGCTGGTCCATCTGGGTCAGGGGATCCATGGGTCCTCGCTTCTGTTCGGGAGACTTCTGTTCGGGAGACTTCTGTTCGAGAGACGGCGGCCGGGTGCCCAGACGATGTGCCTGGGCACCTCGGAGGGCGGCCTCGCGGTCGCGGCCGGCTTCGATCAGCCTGGTCACGGCGCGGGGGTCGTCCTCGTCGGGCACCGCTCGAGTGTTGCCCGTCCCGGCGGCGCCGTCGTCGGCCACGTGCCCCATTCCGGTGCGGGCGCACGTCGCCGACCGTGGGGCGAACACCCCATCGCGGCCGGCGACCGCCTCGCTCCGGTTGGTGCGTGCGGCCGATGACCGGTCGGTCCCCGCCAAGGGACGATCAGCCCGTGCTCCGGGAGGTCCGGCGCACCGAACCGAACGGAGACACCGATGCGTGCTGCAGAGAACGAGATCGACATCGAGCTGGAGGTCGGCGGCATCGTCACGCGAGGCGAGGAGTGGGGCGGCCTGCTCGTGCGCCACCTGACCCTGCCGGCCGGCGCCGACTTCACCCCGCTGTTCGTCGGGCTACCGGGTGATCGGTGCCAGTGCGCCCACTGGGGCTACGTGCTGGCCGGGTCGATCACCGTGCGGTTCGCGGACGGCGCCGAGGAGACCAGCTCGGCCGGCGACCTGTACTACTGGCCCGGCGGGCACACGGGGTGGACCGACGAGGGCGTGACGTTCATCGAGTTCAGCCCGGCGGACGACCTGCGCCCCGTCCTCGAGCACGTCGGCGCCCAGCTGGCTCCGACGGTCTGACCGCGATCCGGGGCGCGGCGCGCGAGGCTGACCACCATGGACCTCGACCCGCTGGCCCCGGCCCGCGACGCGGTCTCGCGGTACGACTGGGCGGGCGCCCGGGACGCGGCGCTCGCCCCGCCGGCCGGACCGCCCGAGCTGGAGGCCGAGCGGGCGGACCTGCTGGCCGAGGCGGCGTGGTGGCTCGGTCGCCTCGACGAGTGCATCGAGGCGCGCGAACGCGCCTACCGGCTGTATGACGACCTCGGGGACGACCGTCGTGCCGGGCAGTGCGCCGTGTGGCTGTACGAGCACCACGGCTTCCAGGCCCGACCGGCGGTCTCGGGGGCCTGGCTCCGGCGGGCCCGACGATCCCTCGAGCACGAGACGGTGGGCACCGAGCACGCCGCGCTGTTCCTACGCGAGGCCGAGACGGCCCACGGCGGCGGTGACCTGGAAGGGGCTCTGGCGCTGACCGACTCGGCGCTCACCCTGGCCCGGCGGCTGCGGTCCCCGGACCTCGAGGCGGAGGCCCTGCAGACCAAGGGCCGGATCCTGATCGACGAGGGCGAGATCGCCGACGGGATGGGCCACCTCGACGAGGCCATGCTGTTCGCGGTCGAGGGCCGGTTGGGCCCCTACTCCACCGGCAAGGTGTACTGCAGCCTGATCAGCGCCTGCGAGGAGCTGGGCGACCTCGATCGGGCCGCCGAGTGGACCGAGGCGACCATGCGGTGGGCCCGGAACCACCCCTTCGCCATCTTCCCCGGCATCTGCCGGGTCCACCGGGCCGTGGTCCTGAAGCGCCGGGGCTCCCTCGCCGAGGCCGAGCGAGAGGCGGTACAAGCCTGCGAGGAGCTCCACGACAGCCACCTGCCGAACACGGCCGCGGCCTACGCCGAGATGGGCGACATCCGCCGCCGGCTGGGCGACCTCGCCCGAGCCGAGGAGGCGTTCGACACCGCGCAGGGGCTGTGCGGGCGCCCGTGCGGCTCGCGGGCCCTGTTGCGGTTGGCCCAGGGACGGGTGAACGCGGCGCGGTCGATCATCGACGGGTGCCTTCGCGACACCCCGTCGAATCGTCTCGGCCGCGCCGCGCTGCTGCCCGTGCAGGTGCACGTGGCCATCGCCGCCGGGGACCTCGACACCGCCGCGGCGGCCGCCGACGAACTGGAGGAGATCGTCGCCGCGAGCACCACACCGATGCTGGCCGCCACCACCCGGGCCACCCGCGGCCGCCTCCTGCTCGCACAGGGCGATCCGGCGGCGGCCGGCGCGCTGCAGGACGCGCTGGACCGATGGCAGGCGCTCGGTGTGCCCTACGAGGTCGCCACCGCCCGGACCCTGCTCGGCCAGGCCCTGCGCGACCGCGGGGACGAGGCCGCCGCGACGCAGGCCTTCACCGCCGCGGCCGAGCTGTTCGAGCAGATCGGCGCACGCGCCGACGCCGACCTCGTGCTGCACAACACCGAGAGCGTGCTGCCCGCGGGGTTGACCGAGCGCGAGGTGGAGGTGTTGCGGTTGATCGCCGCCGGTCTCACCAACAACGAGATCGCCGTCGAGCTCTACCTCAGCCCCAAGACGATCTCACGGCACCTGTCCAACATCTTCACCAAGATCGGCGTCACCTCGCGCGCCGGCGCCACCGCGTTCGCCTTCGAGCACGAGCTGATCACGTCCGGGCCCTACTAGTAGGTCTCATCCCTCGCCTCGTCGCGACTGTCACGGGCGGCGCGTAGGTTGCACCCGTGGTGAGGCCCGCGTGACCTTCGTGCTGCACCGGGCCGAGCGAGCCGACGTCCTGAGCGACGCGCTCGCCGGCCTGCTGGCGGCCCCCGTCGACGACCCGTTCGCCGGGGAAGTCGTCGCGGTGCACTCCCGCGGCGTCGAGCGGTGGCTGGCCCACCGGCTGTCGGCACGGCTCGGCACTGCCTCAGGCCATGCCGACGGGGTGTGCGCCAACCTGCAGTTCCCGTTCCCTGGGCGGTTGGTCCAGGACGCGCTGGCCACGGCGACCGGGGTCGACGCCGCCACCGATCCGTGGCGACCCGAGCGATCGGCCTGGCCGCTGTTGGAGGTGGTCGACGCCCACCTCCACGAGGCCTGGCTCTACGTGCTGGCCGGGCACCTGGGCGGCGCGGGCAGCGTCGCCGACGCGACGTCGGGCGGCGTCGCTCCGGCCGAGCGCGACCGCCGTTTCGCCGCGGTGCGCCACCTGGCCGACCTCTTCGACCGCTACGCCGTGCACCGCCCGGACATGGTGCTCTCCTGGGCCGCCGGCGACGACCTCGACGGCGCGGGGGCACCCCTGGCGGACGACGTCCGCTGGCAGGCCGAGCTGTGGCGGCGGCTGCGGGCCCGCATCGGTGAGGACAGCCCGGCCGAACGGGCGGTCGCCGGCTGCGAGGCGCTGGCCGCAGACCCGACGCTGGTCGACCTGCCCGAGCGCCTCTTCCTGTTCGGGCTCACCCGCCTACCGGCCAGCTACCTCGACGTGCTGCGGGCCCTCGCCGCGAACCGAGACGTCCACCTGATGGCCCTGCACCCCTCACCCCACGCCTGGGGGCTCGACGACCAGGGCGCCCTGCACCACCCGTTGCTGCGGGCCTGGGGACGCGACAGCCACGAGATGGGGGTGGTGATCCGGCAGCGTCTCGCCGACACCCCGGGGGCCGAGGACCTCCACCATCCCCTGCCCGACCTCGCCGACCCGTCGGCCGCGGCGCCGACGCTCCTCCGCCGCCTCCAGGACGCCATCCGGGCCGACGCACCGCTGCCCGATGCGGCCGATCGGGCGACCCTGGGCCCCACCGACCGCTCGGTGCAGGTCCACGCCTGCCACGGGCGCGCCCGACAGGCAGAGGTGGTGCGCGACGCCATCACCCACCTGCTGGCCGACGATCCGACGCTCGAGCCGCGCGACGTGGTCGTCATGTGCCCGGACATCGACGAGATGGCCCCGCTGCTGCGCGCCGCCTTCGACGACGACGAGGGGCCCCGCACCATCCCGTATCGGTTGGCCGACCGGTCGTTGCGCCAGACCAACCCCGTGCTGGGCGCGGTGGCCGAGCTCATCAACCTGGTCGACGCCCGCCTCACCGCCTCGCAGGTGCTGGGCTTCGCCGCCCTGCCGCCCGTGCGCCACCGCTTCGCCTTCGCCGACCGCGACCTCGAGACGATGGCCGCGTGGGTCGGCGCCACCGGCACCCGCTGGGGTCTCGATGCCGAGCATCGCCGGCCCTACGACCTGGCCGCGGTCGACACCGGCACGTGGGACTCGGGGCTGCAGCGACTGCTGCTGGGCGTCGCCATGTCCGAGGACGGGTTGCGTCTGGTCGACGGGGTGCTGCCGCTGGACGATGTCGACTCGGGGGAGGTCGACCTGGCCGGACGGTTCGCCGAACTGGTGGGACGGCTCGGACAGGCCACCCGATCGCTCACCGAGCCCCGGCCGCTGGCCGCCTGGGTCGCGGCCATCGACGCGGCCGCGGACCTGCTGGTCGCCACCCGGTTCGAGGACGGGTGGCAGCGCACCCAACTCGACCGGTTGCTGGCCGACGTGCAGGACGAGGCCGCCGGCGCCGGGCCCGAGCTGCGGCTGGCCGAGGTCCGCGACCTGCTGGCCGACCGCTTGCGGGGCCAGCCGAGTCGGGCCGCGTTCCGCACCGGCGACCTCACCATGTGCACCCTCGTCCCCATGCGCTCGGTCCCCCACCGGGTGATCTGCCTGGTGGGCCTCGACGACGGCGCCTTCCCCCGCGGCGGCGCCCCCGACGGCGACGACCTGCTGTTGGCCGCCCGCCGGCCGGGCGACCACGATCGACGGGCCGAGGACCGCCAGCTGCTGCTCGACGCCGTGCTGGCCGCGGGCGACGCCCTCGTCATCACCTACGACGGCCACGACCCCCGCACCAACGAGCCCCTCCCGCCGGCGGTGCCCGTGCACGAGCTGCTCGATGTCGTCGACGCCACCGTCGCCGCCGCCGACGGGCGACCGGCGCGGCGGATGATCACGCACCACCACCCGCTCCAGCCCTCCGACCGGCGTTGCTTCGTTCCCGGCGCCTTGGGCACCGACGGCCCGTGGGGGTTCGAGCCGCGGCTGCTGGCCGGCGCCGTCACCGCCGCCGGCGCCCGCGAGCCGGCCCGCCCCTTCCTCACCGAGCCCCTCCCCGCGGTGCACGACTCCGTCATCGCCCTCGAGGACCTCGTGGCGTTCGTGCTGCACCCCACCAGGGCCTTCCTGCGCCAGCGACTGGGGCTGTCCCTGCAGCGCTACGACGAAAGGCCGGCCGACGCCCTCGCCATCGACCTCGACGCGCTCGAGCGGTGGGAGGTGGGCGAACGCATCCTCGAGGCGCTGCTGGACGGTGCGGACGCCGACGCGGTGTGCGCGGCCGAGTTGGCCCGGGGCCAGCTGCCACCCGGTGACATCGGCCGGCGAGCGCTCGCCTCGGCACGAGCCACGGCCGAGGCGATCGCGCTCGCGGCCAGGAGCACCGCCGACGGCCGCCGGCGATCGCTCGAGGTGGACGTCACCCTCGCCGACGACCGCCAGGTGGTGGGCACGGTCACCGACGTCGTCGGCACGACGATCCGCCCGGCCACCTTCTCGAAGCTCGGGCCCAAGCCCCGCCTGCGGGCGTGGGTGCGGCACCTCGCAGCCACGGCGTCGCACCCCGAGACGGTGCTGACGTCGGTGACCATCGGGGCGCACCGGGGCGGCGCGGCACGCTTCGGCCTGCCCCCCCTCGACGCCCTCACGGCACGCGACCGCCTCGCCGACCTCGTCGCCCTCCGCGACGAGGCGCTGCGCGGCCCGCTGCCGCTCTACTGCGCCACCTCGCACAGCTACATGGTCGCCACTCGCAGCGACGACGCCGACCCTGACGAGGAGGCGGGCAAGTACTGGACGAGCGCCTACGACTGGCCCAAGGAGGACCTCGACGTCGAGCACGTGCTCGTCCACGGCGGACCGCGGGACATCAAGGAGGTCCTGGGCGACCCCCGCTTCGCCGAGCTGGCCCACCGCCTGTGGGACCCGATCCTCGACGAGGCCCGCCGGTGGTCCGCGTGAGCGAGACCAGCGACGAGACCAGCGTCGAGGCGGCGCCCCACGCGATCGACGAGTTCGACCCGACCACGCCCGTGGCCGAGGGCATCACGGTGCTCGAGGCCAGCGCCGGCACGGGCAAGACCCACGCAGTGGCCTCCCTGGTGGTGGCCGAGATCGCCCGGGGCCGTCCACTGGACGAGCTGTTGGTGGTCACCTTCACGCGCAAGGCCACCGGCACGCTGCGAGAGCGGGTCTGGTTGCGCCTCAACCGGACGGCCCGCGGTCTCGCCCCGGGGGCGGGCGACCCGGTCGACGAGCACGGCACGGTCGACGGGCTGTTGGTGCACCTCCGCCAGGGCGACGCCACCCAGGTGGCCGAGCGGCGAGCCAACCTCGAGCGGGCCCTGTCGGACTTCGACGCCGCCACCATCGCCACCACCCACGGGTTCTGCCAGCAGGTGCTGGCCGGCCTGGGGGTGGCCGGCGACGCCGAGCGCGACCTCGAGCTCGTGGAGGACGTGCGAGACCTGGTGACCGACGCGGTGGACGACCTGTTCGTGCGCCGCTTCCACCAGGGCGACGACGTGCTGTTCGACCGCGCCACCGCGATGGCCATCGCCCGCACCGTGGTCGACAAGCCCGACTGCGCCATCGCGCCGGTGGATGACAACAAGGTCGACCGTCAGCGCCGGGCGTTCGCCATCGCCGTGCGCAAGCGCATCGTCGAGCAGAAGCGGAGCGGTCGCCTCATCACCTACGACGACCTGCTGGCCCGCCTCGACAACAGCATCGCCGACGGAGAACGGGGAGACATCGTCGCCGAGCGGCTGCGGCGGCGCTTCTCGATGGCGGTGGTGGACGAGTTCCAGGACACCGACTCGGTGCAGTGGCGCATCCTGCGCAAGGCCTTCGGCGGCGCCCCGAACCGGTTGGTGCTGGTGGGCGACCCCAAGCAGGCCATCTACGCCTTCCGCGGCGGCGACGTGTTCGCCTACCTCGCTGCCACCGACGAGGCCGACCAGCGCTGCGGCCTCACCGTCAGCTGGCGCGCCGACCAGGCCCTGCTCGACGCGCTCGACGCGTTGTTCGAGGGCGCACGGTTCGGGGCGCCCACCATCCGCCATCGCCAGGTCCGTGCCCGTCCCGGCGCGGTGCCCGACCGCCTGCAGGGGCCGTCGGTCGGAGCGCCCCTCACCGTCCGCATCGCCCGGCGGGACTCGGATGCGTTCGCCCTGACGCCCTACGGCTGGGCGGCCAAGGCATCGGTGCGACGCTTCATCGCCGACGACCTGGCGGCCGAGGCGCTGCGCATCCTCACCGCGGGCTCGACCATCGACGACGAACCGGTCGGGCCTGGCCACCTCGCGGTGTTGACCCGCACCAACCGCCAGGCCGACGCCGCCCGCGACGCCCTGCACGCGGTGGGCATCCCCGCGGTCGTCCACGGCGGGGCCAGCGTCCTCACCACCGATGCCGCCCGTGATTGGCTCGACCTCCTCCAGGCGCTCGAGCAACCTGCTCGCGAGACCGGGGTGCACACCGTGGCCATCGGCCCGTTCATCGGATGGGACGCGGCCCGGCTGGCCACCGCCACCGACGCCGAGTGGGAGCGGATCGACGGCTTCCTGCACGAGTGGGCGGTGGCGCTGCGCTCCCACGCCGTGGCCGGCCTGCTGCGGCGCATCGAGGCCGACACCGGGCTCACCGCCCGCCTGCTGGCCACCATCGGCGGCGAGCGCCAGGTGAGCGACCTGCGCCACATCGCCGAGCTCCTGCACGGCTGGCAGTCGGCCCACCAGGGCTCGATCGCGGCGCTGTCGGGCTGGTTGGCCGAGCAGCTCGCCGGAGTGGACGACACCGGCGCCGACACCGCCCGGCGCCGCCTCGAGTCCGATGCCAGCGCCGTCGCCGTCCACACGGTCCACGGGGCCAAGGGCCTCGAGTTCCCCATCGTCCTGCTGCCGTCGCTGTGGGACTGCCCCCCGAGGGACAAGGCCGACCTGCCCGTGTTCCACGACGAGAACGGCGATCGCGCCATCGGGGTCGGTGCCCGGGGCGAGGTGCACGGGTGGCAGGCGGCCAAGGCCGCCGAGGAGCGCGACCAGGAGGACCTGCGCCTCCTCTACGTGGCCCTCACCCGGGCCCGCCACCGGGTGGTGGCATGGTGGGCCACGCCGAACGACGCCGGCCAGTCGGCCCTTGCCCGCATGCTGCTCGGCAAGGACGAGGCAACCGGTGACGTCGACCGCGAGATCCGGCCGGCGCCCGACGAGGACACCATCGCCGCCGCCCTCGACGAGCGGGGCATCACCCGGCAGGACGCCACCGGCCGCACCGACGAGCGTTACTCGCCCCCGCGGGACCACACCGACGTGCTCGCGGTGCGGACGTTCGACCGTCGGTTCGACGACCACTGGGTGCGCACCTCGTACAGCGGGTTGACCCGGGCCGCCCACGACTCGGGCCCCAGCGTCAGCCTCGACATCGTCGAGGTGGGCGAGACGTCCAAGGTGGACGAGCCCGAGGTGGCCGCCCCGGCGGCACCGACCGAGGGCGAGCTGGCGGTGCCGCTCCCCCTCGTCGACGTTCCCGGTGGCGCCCGGGTCGGCACCCTGGCCCACGAGTTGCTCGAGCACGCGGACTTCACCGCGCCCGACCTGGTGGCCGAGCTGACCGGGGCGGCCGACACGGCCGGCGCTGCACGGGTCGTCGGCGGCCAGGTCGACGCGCTCGTCGCCGGCCTCGCGGCGGCGCTGGAGACGCCGCTGGGACCGCACTGGGGCGACGCCCGCCTCCGCGACCTGGGTCACGCCGATCGGCTCGACGAGCTGACCTTCGACCTGCCGCTCGCCGGCGGCGACCGACCACGCCCCGAGCTGGTGACCATGGACGCGATCGGCGATGTGTTCGCGGCACTCCCGCCGGAGGACCCGCTGGCGGGCTACCACGAGCGGCTGCGCGACCCCTTGCTGGCCAACGGCGTCCGGGGCTTCCTCAGCGGCAGCATCGACCTCGTCGCCCGCCTCGGCGACCGTCATGTGGTCATCGACTACAAGACCAACCACCTCGCCCCCCTCGGCGAGACGCCCACCACGTGGCACTACCGGCCCGAGGCCCTGGTCGAGGCCATGGCCGACGCGCACTACCCCCTGCAGGCCGCGCTCTACGCCGTGGCCCTGCACCGGTTCCTGCGCTGGCGCCTCGCCGACTACGACCCCACCCGCCACCTCGGCGGCGTGGCCTACCTGTTCGTACGAGGCATGACCGGCCCCGACGTGCCGCGCGTCGACGGCCACCCCTGCGGGGTGTTCGCCTGGCAACCGCCGGCGACCTTCGTCACCGCGCTCTCGGACCTGCTCGACCGGGGGGCGCCGTGACCGCCGTCGAGGTGACCGACGGGTTCGACGGCCGACGGGCGACCGTGGGCGACGGTCTGCTGCGATCGCTGTCGGACGCCACCGTGCTCGCCGCGGCCGACGTTCGCACCGCGCTGGCCCTCGGCCGCTTTGCCCCGGGCACCACCGAGCCGGTCCACGTCGGTGCGGCGCTGGCGGTGCGGGCGGTGCGCCTGGGCCACGTGTACGTCGACCTGGCCACGGCCGACACCACCGTGGCGCCCGACGACGAGGAGATCGAGGTCGACCTGTCGGCCCTGCCGTGGCCCGACCCCGCAACGTGGCCGGGGGCGGTCGCCGACAGCCCGCTCACCTCCGTCGGCGACGACGGCCCCACCGACCGGCCCCTGCGCCTCATCGGGTCGCACCTGTACCTCGACCGCTACTGGCGCCACGAGCGGGCCATCGTGGCCGACCTGTCGGCCCGGGCCGGCGGCCAACCCCCGTCGATCGACACCGATGCCCTGGCAGCCGGCCTCGATCGCCTGTTCCCTCCGAACCCCGACTCCCCCGTTCTGGCTCCCGATTCGACTGCTAGAGCGGTCGAATCGGGAGCCAGAACCAAGGACCTGCAGCGGGTGGCGGCGGCGACGGCGGTCGAGCGCCGCTTCTCGGTGGTGGCCGGCGGTCCGGGCACCGGCAAGACCACCACCGTCGCCCGCATCCTGGCCCTGCTGCACGAGCAGGCCGCGGCCCTCGGCCAGCCACCGCCGCGGGTGGCCCTCGCCGCACCCACCGGCAAGGCCGCCGCCCGTCTGAGCGAGGCGGTGCACGCCGAGGCGGCCGTGCTCGACACCAGCGAGACGGTGCGGGCCGCCCTGGTGGCCACGCCCGCGTCGACCCTGCACCGCCTGCTCGGGTGGCGTCCGGGCAGCCGCAGCCGCTTCCGCCACGACGCCGCCAATCAGCTCCCCCACAACGTGGTGATCGTGGACGAGAGCTCGATGGTGGGGCTGTCGATGATGGCCCGGCTGCTCGACGCCGTCCGCCCGAACGCCCGGCTGGTGCTGGTGGGCGACCCCCGACAGCTGGCCTCGGTGGAGGCGGGTGCCGTCCTGGGCGACATCGTCAGCTCGGCGATGCCCGGCATCACCGTGCTGCGGCGGGTCCACCGCTACGGCGGCGGCATCGCACGGGTGGCCGCGGCCATCGAGGCGGGCGACGGCGACCAGGTCGTCGAGGCCCTCCGGTCGTCCCCCGACGACGTCGAGTGGCTCGAGCTCGACCCCACCGCCGATCCCACCCGCTCGCCCGAGCTGGTGGGCGTGCGCTCGGCGGTCGTCGCCACGGCCCGCCGCGTCGTCGCCGCGGCCCAGGCCGGCGACGGGCCGGCCGCACTCCACGCGCTCGGATCGGTCCAGGTGCTGTGCGCCCACCGCCGGGGGCCGGCCGGCGCCGCGCTCTGGCGAGCCGAGATCGAGCGCTGGCTGCGCTCGGCCATCCCGGGCTACGGCGCGTCGGCCTGGTACCCGGGACGACCGCTCATCGTCACCGAGAACGACTACGGCCTGGGTGTCTTCAACGGCGACACCGGCGTGGTGGTCGCCGAGGTGGTCGACGGCGCGGAACGCCTCCGGGCGGTGTTCGAGCGGCGGGGCGAGCTGCTGTCGGTGCGACCCACCCGCCTGGCCTCGGTCGAGTCGCTCTACGCCATCACCATCCACAAGGCCCAGGGCTCGCAGTTCGGCCAGGTCATCGTCTGCCTGCCCCAGCCCACCTCGCCCGTCCTCACCCGCGAGCTGCTCTACACCGCGGTGACGCGGGCGCAGGAGCAGCTCACCGTGGTCGGCACGGAGGCCGCGGTGCGTGCCGCGGTCGCACGTCCCGTGGCCCGCGCCTCGGGTCTGACAGAGGCGCTCAGCACCTGACGAACCCTCTCGTGGCATGTCCCGCTGTCGGTGGGGACGGGGCTACCTTGAACGACCTTGTCCCGCCACCCGATGCCTTCGATCGACCACGTCGTGCGCCACGCGTGATCCGCACGATCCGGCTGCGGCCGTGGCAGAAGGTGGCCCTCGAGAAGTTCGTGGCGGCGGAGTCGGCGGACTTCCTCACCGTGGCCACCCCCGGCGCGGGCAAGACCACCTTCGCCCTCACCGCCGCACGACAGGTGCTGGCCGACCACCGCGGTCGCCGGCTGATCGTCGTGGCGCCCACCGCCCACCTGAAGGTGCAGTGGGCCCGGGCCGCCGCGCAGTTCGGGCTGCACCTCGACCCCATGTGGTCGGCGGCGTCGGGTGCCCTGCCGGGCGACATGCACGGCATCATCACCACCTACCAGCAGGTCGCCTCGAGCACACAGGTGCTGCGCAACGTCGCCCCCGAGGCGTTCGTGATCTTCGACGAGATCCACCACGCCGGCGACGACCGGGCCTGGGGCGACTCGATCCGCCAGGCCTTCGAGCCCGCCCCGCGGCGCCTGGCCATCTCGGGTACCCCCTTTCGCAGCGACACCCGGGCCATCCCGTTCGTGCGGTACGTGATCGACGAGGCCACCCCCGACTTCGAGTACGGCTACAGCGATGCCCTGGCCGACCGCCGGGTCGTGCGACCCGTCTACTTCCCCCGCACCAGCGGGCAGATGGAGTGGTCGGCGCCCGACGGCTCGATCCACGAGGCCAGCTTCGACGACGACCTCGACCAGGTCCGGTCCAGCCAGCGCCTGCGCACCGCGCTCTCCCTCGAAGGCGAGTGGCTGCCCACCGTGCTGCGCCAGGCCATCGCCCAGCTCGACACCCTCCGGGAGGCGCAGGCCGACGCCGGCGGCCTGATCATCGCCACCGACCAGGAGCACGCCCGCGGCATCGTCGAACTGCTGCGCAACCGCTTCCACCGGGCCGCCACCCTCGTCACCTCCGACGACCCCGACTCGTCCGACCGCATCGCCCGGTTCGCCACGTCGAACGACCCGTGGCTGGTCGCCGTGCGCATGGTGTCCGAAGGGGTGGACATCCCCCGCCTGCGGGTGGGCGTCTACGCCACCACCACCACGACCGAGCTGTTCTTCCGCCAGGCCGTGGGCCGCTTCGTGCGCTGGACCCCCGGGGTGCGCGACCAGAAGGCCTACCTGTTCATCCCCGACGACCCGCGCCTGCGGGCCCGTGCCTTCCAGATCGCCGACCAGCGCCGCCACAGCCTGCGCAAGCGGTCGCAGGAGCGGTTCGAGCGCGACCCGTCGGCCCTCGACACGGGGAACGAGGAGCAGATGTCGCTGTTCGCGGCGCTCTCGGCGGTGGCCACCGAGCAGGAGACCCACGCCCCGTTCGAGAGCGCGGACGACGTGGACGACGACCACGACCTCGACCTGGACGACGATCCCAGCCTGGTGCTCGACCTGGCCCCGCCGCCCCCGCTCGCCAACGAGACCGGTGATCGACGCTTCGTCGACCAGGCCCGCAACGCCCTCGGTGACGAGCGGACCCGCAGCGAGGAGAAGAAGCGCCTGCGGGAGAAGAACGCCGAGCTGGTCGCGCTGCTGGTGAAGCGCAGCGGCCAGACCCACGCCCAGGTGAACGCCGAGCTCAACCGCATGTCCGGGGTCGGGCGCATCTCCGAGGCCACGGTCGGCCAGCTCCAGCGGCGTCTCGACGTGGCCGTGAAGCTGGCCAAGGCCTGACCGGTAGCGTGGCCGTCATGGGCCGGGCGCACGAGCTGCACCCCTGGAACACCGAGTTCGAGTGGGCGCTTCCTGACCGGGCACCGACGACGATCACCGCCGAACAGCGCGACCGGTTCGACCGCGACGGGTTCTTCGTGCTGCGCGGCGCGGTCGATCGGGACACGATCGCCGCCATCGAGCCCGCGTGCGCGGAGGGGGTGGCCCTGGTCGCCGGCCTGCTCGAGCAGGCCGGCGGTCGCTTCTCGGTCGCCGGCCTCGACACCCAGGTCGTCGCCCCCCACCTCGTCCTGAGATCCGACGTGCTGCGCCGCTTCTGCCGTCTCCCGCTCTTCGCCGGCACCTGCCGCGACCTCATGGGCGACGACGTACGCCTCTACTGGGAACAGGCCGTCTACAAGGTGCCTCACGGCGCCGAGCCGGTGCTCTGGCACCAGGACAACGGGTACACGTTCATCGAGCCCCAGGCCTACCTGACGTTCTGGGTGTCGCTCACCGATGCCACCCTCGAGAACGGCTGCATCTCGGTCATGGCCGGCGCCCATCGCGACGGCACCCTGGCCCACGCCGAGACACCGATCGGCTTCGAGTGCTGGGGCGATCACGCCACGGCGGTCGACGTGCCCACCGCCGCGGGGGACGTCGTGGTGTTCTCGTCGCTCAGCCCCCACGCCACCCGGGTGAACACCACCGGCGAGGTGCGCAAGGCCTACATCCTCCAGTACTGCCACGCCGACGCCGTGGGGTACGTGGGCGACGGGTCGGGGGGACCCGGTGCCCCGAAGCCCCAGGACGATCCCGAGCGCCAGTTCCCGGTCGTGCGCGGCGGCGCCCTCGTTCCCGCGGACTGACCCCACCGGCGGCGCCGGTACGGTGCAGCGCATGACACTCGAGGGTGAGTACGAGCCGAGCTCGTGGGACTGGGTCCGCGAGCAGGTGGAGGAGTACGAGGCGTCGGGGGGCGAGCGGGCCAACACGTTCGCCGACACCGGCCTGCCGATCATCGTGATGTGGAACCTCGGCCACCGGTCCGGCAAGGTGCGCAAGACACCGCTGATGCGCGTCGAGCACGACGGTGAGTACGCGCTCGTCGGCTCTCAGGGCGGCGCCCCCACCGACCCGTTCTGGGTCGCGAACCTGCGAGCCGACCCGACCGCGGTGAAGATCCAGGACGGCCCCGAGCCGTTCGACGTGGTGGTCCGCCAGGTCGAGGGCGACGAGCGGGCCGTGTGGTGGGACCGTTGCGTGGCCGCCTACCCGGACTACGCGGTGTACCAAGAGGCCACCGACCGGGTGATCCCGGTCTTCGTCGCCCGCCGGGCCTGACCCGGGGCCACCCGTGGCCCACTAACAGCGGGCGGGTTCTCGGTCGGGGAGGTGCTGGGTGGGGTGTTGCTCGAACGTGCAGCGTCCGGGACTTCGGCCCCTCGGAGGCTGACGGGTGAACACCCGGCCGTCGGGGGCGGTGACCGTGACGACGCCGGTGGCGGCGTCACGGGCGAGGGCCCAGCCGTGATGCACCAGGGTGTGGTGGCGGCGGCATAGAAGGACCCCGTTGACGAGGTCGGTGAGCCCACCGTCCTCCCAGGGCTTGATGTGGTGGGCGTCGCAGAACTTGGCGGGGCGATCGCACCCGGGGAACACGCAGCCCCGATCGCGGTAGATCAGCGCCCGCCGCTGGACACGGGTGAACAGGCGCCGGCGTCGACCCATGTCGAGGAGCTCGCCGGTGCGAGGATCGCGGGTGACCCGCCGCACCCACCCGGTGCACAGCATCACCGCGGCGAACGCCAGCGTGGCCTTCTGCCCGGTGGTGAACTCACACCACGGGTCGGGGCCGGCATGGACGTGATCATGGTCGTCGTCTCCCCCTCGGAAGGGGGCGAGGAGCTCTGCGAGGGGGTTCCGGGTGTCGAGGTCGAGCTGGTCGTCGGGGTTGGCCAGCAGCTCGGCGGCCGTGTTGGCATCGAGGTTCAGGTCGATGCCGCCGGCCGGGTCGGCGTCGCCGTCCAACTTCCCGGCCACGTAGAGCCGCAAGATGTCGAACAGCGAGTCGTAGTCGCGTTGGGCTTTGGTGCGGGGGCCCTCGGGGCAGTCCCACGGGTCGGGAGAGTCGTGCAGGTCGAGTGCGGCGCGCAGGACCGCGGCGTCGTCGGACGGGCCCCACACCTCGGTGGACGACATCCCCCCAAACGTGTTGCGGCTCCGCAACATGCGCTTGGACACATCGGCAGGTCCGCGCTCGTCGACCAGGTTCACCCACTCGTTCAAGAACCCGTGGAACTCGCCCAGGGACGGCAGCTGGCGGGCCGCCTCGAGGATCGCGTCCAGCGAGATCGCGAACACGTCCCCACGGTTCCTCTCGGCCCATGCCATCTTCCGCAGGTGGGGCGCGGCGATCTCGCCGCCGTCCGCCGCAGCGGCGATCGACGGATGCCGCCGGTACAGCGACGCCACCTTCACCAGACCCTTCGCCTCGACGTCGGTGATCGGGAACCGGTGCACCAGCCACGACACCGCCGTGACCGCCCCGTCGAGGGCCCACGCGCCGGCGGCATCCCACTCGGCCACCGCCCTGATGCGCTCGATCTCCAACCGCTCACCCACCCGGAGCACATCGAGCACCCGGTCGGATCGGGCGGCGCCAGACCACCCGTCGCGGCGCTCGGCCGCCACCTCCTTCACCCCCACGAAGAGCTCGGCGACCGGATCGAACATGACCCCATTCTCCCCGGGGGGTGTGACAGGAATGCCGCCTTCGGAGCCCCGATCTCGAGATTTCTTGGGCGTCAGGGTTGCGCTCCGACCGCGGTGCCGGTCAGCGTCGGATACTGGTCCCAGGTCCGATCGTCGAGCGTCCGGCCGCCGGCCTTCGGGGATCGCCCGCCCCATTGCTTGAAGAAGAACGGGGTGCCCGAGCTGACGCAGGCGTCGCGGACGTCGAGGGCCCACTCGGGATCCATCGGACGGGCGGCCGGTCCGCTCTCGCCACCGACGATCACCCAGTCGATGCCGTCGAGGTCGACCTCGACGGGGCCGAGGAGGGGCTCGAGCGACAGGAACCGCACGGCTGCGGGAACGGCTCGGAGGTGATCAGCGCGAAACGCGTACTGCTGGTCTCGACCGAGACGCCGAGCCACAGGTTCGCCGGCCAGTCGAGGTCGTCAGCCAGCGCGGCAAGCCGCTTCGAGCGCTTGGTGAGCACCTGGTACGTGTGCCGTGGCGTCCTGCGCATGATGGCGAGGACGCCGTCGATGGACTCGACCGGCACGTCGGGGTGGAAGAGGTCGCTCATCGAGCTGACGAAGATCATGCGCGGGCGAGTCCAGCCCTCAGGGATGGCAAGCGTGTCGGGGTGGAGCGTGAGCCTGAACCCGGGCCCGCTCGTCCGAGGATCACCATCGCGCTGATACTTCGCCTGGCCCATCAGCTTGAGCCGAGCAGCCATGGTGAGTGCGTAGCAGTGGTCGCACCCCGGTGAGGTCCGGTCGCAGCCGGTGGTGGGATTCCAGGTGGCGTCAGTCCACTCGATCGAGGAATCAGCCATTGGCCCGCACTCTGGCACATCACCTGCGGGGAACGGACTGCAAGCGCGACTGAGCCGATGCAGCGGCGGTATTCTGGGACCATGCCCACCTCGAAGTCGTCGACTCCACGGGCCGTGCCGGTCAACCGGGCGCTTCGTGACGGCCAGTTGGGTGAGCGGGGTCAGCAACAACCGCCTCGTCGCCCCTCGCCTCCCACGAGTCAGGCCGCACCGCCCAAGCCTCCACCGAAGTAGCTGACGCGTGCCGACTTCGCTTGTCGGCCTGCTCGTATTCATCGTCCTGCTCGCGCCGGGCTTCGCGTTCGTCGTCCGGCGGGAAACACAGTTCGTTCCTCGGACGATCTCCGTGTTTCGTGAGACCGCCGTTGTGGTTCTCGCCAGCGTGGCCGCGAACGCGGCGGCGTTGTTGTGTTTCTGTCTCGTGCGGGCGTTGTGGCCCCGAGGCACACCAGACGTCGGTCGACTCGTCGCCGAACCGCACGACTACCTGATCGAGGACTACCGCGTGGCCATCGGCTGGGGGGCCGGGGTGCTGGCGCTCGCGACACTGCTGGCTGCAATTGCCGCTGTCCCCCCGAACTGGGCCCTCGAGCTCTGGCGACGAGCACCGCTCGCGCTCCAACCGCGATGGCTTGAGGAGATCGGCAACCCGATCGTGTACAAGTCGGCGTGGGGCCAGCTCATGAACCTCGCTCCCCCAGACATCGACGGTCCGGTCGACGTCTGGGTGTCATGCGAGCTTCAGGACGGCACTTATCTGTCCGGGCCACTGTTCTCGCTCAATCCAGACGTCAATGAAGATCCGGACCGCGAGATCATCCTGAAGGCGCCGGTGACACGCCGTCCCCCCGATTCGGACAAGACAACCGTGCTCGACGTCGGCGCCGTCAGCATCAGCGCCCGCTACGTGAAGTACGTGGGCTGGAGCTACGTTCCGGTCCTGGAAGACGACTGACGCCGGCTCGCTCCGCCGGAATCCTCGACGGCATCGGTGTCGGTACCTTGGTCGACTCGGGGCGCTGGGCGACTGCCAGCATGGCTGGCCGCGGCGGGCATCCGATGCGAAACGACGGTCAGTCGGCCACGTCCACCTTGGCGATGATCCTGTCCACGGTCACCCGCACCACCATCTCGGGAGGCACCGCGTTGCGCCGGCCGTAGGCCTCGGCCTGGTCGGCCCCCATGTAGCGGCCGCCGATGCGCGTCCCCCAGAGGAGCAGCTCGTCCGGATCGGTGCTGGTGGTCGCCGTCCCCCGGAGGGTGACGAACGAGAACGGCGGGCGCTCGTCGTCGAAGCAGAGCGCCACACGCGGGTCGCGAAGGATGGCCTTGCCCTTGAGGGTGGCGGCGCTGGTCATGAAGACCACGTCGTCGCCGTCGAGGTCGACCCACACCGGGGCCACGTGGGGGCTGCCGTCGGCCCGCACCACCGCCAGCTTGGCGGTGGGGGGCGGGTCGGTGTCCAGGATGAACTGCTTCCACCAGCCATCGGGTGCGTCGGTGTAGCCCATGCCGGGGCCAACCCCCGCCGCCCGGGGGGCATTCCGGGCGGCGGCTCAGCCCTGGGGCGGGGTGCGCAGCTTGAACACGGCGCCGGCGGGGTCGGCCACGGTGGCGAGCACGCCGTAGGGGGTCTCCACCGGCGGATCGACGACCGAGCCACCCAGCTCGACGACGCGGTCGGCCGCGACCTGGGCGTCCTCGACGCCGAAGTAGATCGACCAGACCGCATCCACGCCCTCGGGCAGCCACGCGCCGGCGTCCATGATGCCGGCGACCTGCTGGTCGCTCCCCGCCTCGGCCAGGACCACGGCGTAGCGGAACTCGTCGGTGTCGCCGACCATCTCGGTCTCCCAACCGAAGACCTCCCGGTAGAACGCGAGCGCCCCCTGGAAGTCCCGGGTGTGCAGCTCGCACCAGCTCGGCGTCCCCGGCTCGTCGAGCACGATGAAGCCGGGGAAGGTGCCCTCCTGCCACATGCCCACGGTGGCGCCGCTGGGGTCGGCCATCTGCAGCTGGATGCCGAGGTCGGCGACGGGCTCGGGGCCCATGTACGGGTTGGCGCCCGCGGCCTCGGCCCGCTCGGCCGCCGCGGCGATGTCGTCGGTGGCGAGGTAGATGGTCCACACGTTGCCGGCCGGCATGTCACCCATCGGGCCCATGCCCCCGGCCGTGGGCATGCCGTCGCGGAGGAACATGAAGTAGCCGCCGAACTCCTCGCTGGGCTCGGCGGCCTCCCAGCCGAACAGCTCGGCGTAGAAGCGGCGGCTGCCCTCGACGTCGGAGGTCCAGAGGTCGGCCCAGCAGGGTGCCCCCACGGGGGCGTGTTCACGGATGGTCACGGTCGTGCTCCTGTTCGTCGGATCGTGCGTCGGTCGTAGGGACGGCGGACGGCGCGGCAACTCATCGCGCCGAGGTCAGTTCTCGTCACGGCAAACGCCCGCCTCGTCGGCGAAGGGCGTCCCGCACGAGCGCGGCGCCGTGGCGCTCGGCCATGTCCGGCTGACCGAGACGGTGCCAGGCCTCCTCGAGGGTGAAGAGACGACGCCCGAGGCAGTCGTCGATGATGGCCTCGAGGTGGTCGGGCTCCACGTCGCAGGCGATGTCGATGACCGTCCGGATCGGGGTGGTCACCGGGATGCCCCGGTGCACCGTGACGTCGGACGGCGGAAGGTCGACGTGGTGGATGAGCACCGGGGTGTCACCCACCCAGCGTTCCTCCACGAGGTCGCCGTCGCGGCCGACCGAGAAGGCCTCGGTCGGGAAGTCCGGGTCGCCAGGCAGGTACAGGTCGTCGATGTCAGGCACGGTGTGCCTCCTTCTCGTCAGGGTCGGACGAGCGGGCCTCCCGCGTCGGGGGCCTCGCGGAAGCACCGGGCTTCGAGCCGCGCACCGATCGCTGATGCGGCGACCGGTCGTGGTGGCTGCACCGTAGCGCCGGTCCGCCGCTCTGGCCAGGGGTTCATCTCGGCGGCCCGACCGGCCCGGCCACGACCACTGGGGCTCAGGGGAGCCAGTCGGACAGCGCCGCGTCGTC
The DNA here is from genome assembly GCA_964635055.1 of uncultured Microthrixaceae bacterium. Lineage (GTDB taxonomy): Bacteria > Actinomycetota > Acidimicrobiia > Acidimicrobiales > DATDAH01 > JAEUJM01. The sequence goes on from CAZWMT010000003.1 coordinate 192,042, forward strand.
CCAGTCGTCGGGGCCGTAGACCGTGCCCGGCAGCGGCGTCATCAGGTGGGTGTCGCCGCCGGTGACGAAGCCGGCGGCGGTGCGCTCCCAGGCCACGAGGCGCTCGTCCCCGTCGCCGTCGCAGAGGCCCCGGGCGGCGTCGCGGGCGCGCCGCAGGCCCGTCTGCGCCGCGATGGAGGTCGCCCAGATCACCACCACCTCGTGCTGGTTGCCCAGTACCTCGTAGATGCCCGTCGGCTCGTGGCCGTGGTCGCGCCACACCGGCACCTGCTCGCGCACGACGGCGTCGAGGTAGTCGACGCCGCTCCCGGGGCGCACCGTCAACAGCTGGTGGACGAACAGGGTGCCGCGCACCCCCGAGGCGGCGATCTCCGCGGTCGTGGGGCTCCCGGGCACGCCGCCGCACAGCCGGTCGAACCCGCCGGTGCGCCACTGCGCGGCCTCGTCCCACCAGTCCTCGTAGAAGGCGTGGCGCCGCTTCAGGTTGAGGCGGTCCACGTTGGCCGCCCACCCGTCCCAACCGGCGGCGCCCACGTCCCACACGTTGACCACCTGGGGCCAGCGCCCGCCGCCCATCGCGCACACGAAGAAGGTGCCCTGGAGCGTGAGCATCTCGGGCATGGCGTTGGTGGGCTCGCGGGCGGCGTGGGCCATGTAGTCGTACTGGCCCTGCCCCACGATGTCGACCACCTCGTGCAGGTGGAGGTCGCGCTCGGCCACGGTCCCACCGTAGGTCCGACGCCGGGCGCGCTCCGGCTCGACCGAGTCGATGCCGCGCCCACCCGCCACCGATGAGCCCCGGCGCCGGCCTCCGTCCGACCTCCCATGGCAGCACCACGGCCCCTGTGCCGCGTGCGGGTGGAACGCCCCGACGGGTCGGTGGTGGGCGACCGCACCCTGCACGGGTTCGGCGAGCCGGATCTCGACACCCTCGACGCCGTCGCTCGGCTCCTGCTGGCGGCGCGACGCTCCGGCGAGCGCGTCGTCGTGGTCGAGGCCGTGCCCGCCCTGGGGGAGCTGCTGGAGCTGGCCGGCCTACCCGTCGAGGTCGTGGTCGAGGTGGGCGGGCAGCCCGAAGCGGGGAAACACCTCACCGGGGTCGAGCAGGTCGAGGAAGAAGCTCATCTCGGCGATGCGGCCGTCTGAAACCTCGAGCACCTGGATGGCCCAGGGGGCCCAGCCGCCGGCGGGATCGGGGCGGTACTGGCCGAAGGCGGGGCAGCCGTTGGCCGTGGTCGCCACCAGGCGAGACCCCCGGCAGCCGCTCGGCCCCGGCTCGACCATCCAGGCACCGATGTCCCTCGCGCCCTGCAGCCAGAGCGCAAAAGGGGGCATTGACTGCACGGCGTCGTCGTGGAGGAGGGTGACCAGCGTCTCGATGTCGTAGCGCTCGAAGGCATCGACGTAGCGCTCGAGCAGGGCGGCGTCGGCCTCACCCAGATCGGTGGGGTGCGGGCGCTCGGGCAGGGCGGCCATGGTGGCCCGGGCCCGCTGCAGCGCGCTGTTGACCGACGCCACCGACGTGTCGAGCAACTCGGCGGCCTCGGCCGCCGGCCACCGCAGCACCTCGCAGAGGATCAACGAGGCCCGCTGGCGCGGCGGGAGGTGCTGCAGCGCGGTGACGAAGGCCAGGCGCACCGTCTCGCGGTGGTGGGCCACGTCGGCGGGGTCGGCCGTCTCGGGCGCGATGCGATCGTCGGCCATCGGCGTCACCCAGGCGACCTCGGGCAGCGGCGGGCCGAGGCGGGACTCGTCGGGAGGCGAGGAAGGGCCCATCTCCATGGGCCGGGCCCGGCGCTGCACCTGGCGGCCCATGTCGATGCAGACGTTGGTGGCGATCCGGTAGAGCCAGGTGCGCACGCTCGACCGGCCCTCGAACCCGTCGGCACTGCGCCAGGCGCGGACCATGGTCTCCTGGACGGCGTCCTCGGCCTCCGACCCCGCGCCGAGCATGCGGTAGCAGTACCCGGTCAGCTCACGGCGGAACGGCTCGAGGTCGAGCGTGGTCGGAGTGTCGGAGAGGGCCACGGCCGCCCAGGGTAGGGAACGGTCGAGGGTCGTCGCACGGGTCACCATTCGGGGTGGACGGACCACGCGGCCGTGACTCATCGCGGCCGGCCGTCGCCCGTTCGGAGCGCCGTTCAGCCGAACGCCGCCTCCCGCCGGCGCAGGACGGCACACAGCGTCTGGTTGTAGGGCGCCTCCAGGCCGAGATCACGGCTCAGGTCGACCACCGCCCCGTTGATCACGTCGACCTCGGAGGGCCGACGGGCGAGGTGGTCGAGGCGCATCGAGGGGCTGGCGTCCGGGATCGTCGCCGCGAACTCGGTGACGTAGCGGACGGGGTCGTCGAAGGGGAAGGCGACGCCGAGGGCCACCCCCGCCCGGTGGGCCTCGAGCATGCACCCGAGGGCCACGGCCCAGGCCGCCGCGTCGGCCATCAGCTCACCGACGGTGACGTCGAAGACCGCGGTCGGGGCGCTCAGGGTGACGTTGCAGAGGAACTTCTCCCAGATCATCAGCGTGAGGTCGGCGAAGGCCTTCACGTTGAACCCTGCGTCGCGCCAGGCCGCCTCGAGGGCGACCAGACGGTCGGTCATCCCGCCCCGCAGCTCGCCGATGCGGATGAGGCGCATGCCCTCGTGGTGCACGTGGCCGGGCTCGGGGATGGACGAGCCGAAGCCCTCGGCGATCCCGACGAGGATGTGGTCCGCGGGCACGTGGCGGGCCACCCGCTCGCCGGCACCGAGCCCGTTCTGGAAGGCCATGACCATGTCGTCCGGACGCAGCAGCGGGGCGACCTCGGCCGCCACGGCCTCGACGTCCGCGGCCTTCGTGGCGATCAGCCAGAGGTCGGCCGAGCCGGCGTTGGCCGGACGGGTGCCTGCCGAGATCCCCTCCACCACGTTGTCGCCGCTGGCGCCCGACACCCGCAGCCCCCTGGCGGCGATGGCGTCCACATGGTCGGCCCACCGGTCGATGGCCCACACCTCGTGGCCGGCGCGGGCGAGCAGCCCGGCGTACACCGAGCCCATGGCCCCGGTACCGACGACGACGACCTTCATCCGTTGCTCCCGTGACTGCCTCGGGCCGCCGCTCAGCTCGCGGTCAGACCGTTGTCGATGGCGTACACCGCGCCGGTCACCGACCGGGCCTCGTCCGACGCCAGGTAGGCGAACAGCGCCGCCACCTCCTCGGGCTCGGTCATGCCCCGGTGCCCCACCATGCGGCCGGCGAGGGCGGCGTCGATGTCAGGAGGAAAGGCTGCAGTGGCGGCGATGTTCGTGCGGGTCCCCCCGGGTGCGATGGCGTTCACCCGCAGCGAGGTCTTCAGGTACTCGGTGGCGAGGGCCCGGGTGAGTTGCACCACGCCGCCCTTGCTCATGCAGTACGCCACCACGTAGGGCACGCCCTGGAGGCCGGCGTTGGAGGCGATGTTGACGATGTTGCCCTCGGACTGGAGCAGGTGGGGGATGGCCGCCTGGGAGAGGAAGAAGGGGGCGTCGAGGTTGATGGCCATGACCTTGCGGTATTGCTCGCGGGTGAGGTCGGTGGCGTGCGACGCCACCAGGATCCCGGCCACGTTGCCGAGCACGTCGAGGCGCCCGAAGCGGCCGACGACGGTGTGCACGGCGGTGACGCAGGCGTCGGGGTCGCTCAGGTCGGCGATCGCGGTGGCCAACTCGCCGCCGCCCTCGGCGAGGGCGCCGAAGCCAGCCGTGTCCTCGAGGCCGGCGGCGTCGACGTCGACGGCCAGCACCGACGCGCCCTCGTCGAGCAGGCGCAGGGTGACGGCCCGGCCGATGCCCGCCCCCGCCCCGGTGATGAGGGCGACCTTGCCCTCGTAGCGATCCCCCATCAGGGCGTCCTCCGTCTCGTCGGTGTCGGCCGAGTCTGGCATCGGTACCCGGTCCGGACCGAACCGGTGCCCGCACCACCGCACGGCCCACCGGCGCCTGGCGGTCAGCCCCCGATGGCGTCGAGCAGGCGGGTCCGGACGGTGCGCCATGCCGGGAGCAGGGCTCCCCAGCACCGCCGGCGACCGTCGCTCAGGTAGAGGAGGTCGCTCGCATACCGGCGGTGGTCCGAGTCGTGGGAGACGAACACGATGATCAGACCCGGAAGGTGGCGTAGTAGCCGTCCTGCATGTGGGGACGGGGGTTCCCGGGGTCGGGCATGAAGTCCACCGCGAGGTAGTCGCCCGGGGCGAGGTCGAGGAAGAGGTAGCCGTCGAAGCCGGCGGAGATCGCCCCCATGCCGCCGACCGCTTCGAGCTCGACCTGCGGCGGCTCGTTGGCCGCGAGATCGCCCACGAGTGCCTCCACCTCGTCGCCGGCGACAGGCTCGCTGAGCCGCATCAGGGACAGCTCGTGCAATGCCGAGTCGGTGTTGCGGACGTGGTACCAGCCGCGCGGTAGGTCGTCGGGCAACTGGTAGCCGTCCTCGGAGAGCTCGATGGTCCCGACCACGGCCTCTCCGGCGAGCTCGGGATCGGGCTCGACGGGCTCGGCGTCGCCGTCCGCCGCGACCACCGTCAGGGCCGTGGTCATGCCCATGAGGGCGTGGGCGACCCCGTGCGCGTCGGGGACGTAGCACATGGCCATCACCATGCCCTCGGTGAGGTTCACCAGGGCCGTGGTGTCCTGATCGGGCCCGATGTAGCTGACGCCGCCGATCATGTCGACGAACTCGATGGCACCGGCGCCCGAGGAGTCGCCGGCCCCCGCCGCCGCGAGCTCGGCCATGTCCACACCGTCCTTGATGCGAGCGAACATCACCTGATGGGCCTCGACACCCACGTTGTGGAATTTCAACAGGGTCCATCCCGGCTGCAACCCACCGGAGGGATCCGGGCTGATGTCGAAGGTGTACTCGGTGGCGTTGATCTCGAGCTCCTGCACCGGCGCGGGGAGCGGCACCGCCTCGGCACCGCCGCCGGGTGTCGCCGCCGATGAGGGCGAGCGCTCCTCCTCGTCCGCCGTCGCGCCGCCGTCGCTGCCGCAGGAGGCCGAGACGGCGACCAGGACCACGACCAGGACCACGCCGGCCCACCGCGGCATCACCGCACGGAGGTTTCGCATCGACGTTCTCGACCTCCTGTCGGGGGAGCGCGGCCCGAGCCAACGAGGCGAAGTTAACACCGTTCACACCTCCGTGCAGCCGGCGGCACCCTTCGATCGGGCTCGGCGCTTGCCCTCGTGCATGGCTTGCACCCGGGCGACGGGGATGGTGCCGCCCTCGTCGACGAGGTCGGCCGGGAGCGCCTGCGCTCCGGGCATGGACCGGGCCCACGGATCGCGGTCACCCAGTCGCGCGAGGGCGTTCTGGAGCGTGAAGTCCGCCGGCGCCACGCCGTCGAGGTCGTCCCACCCGAGCGGGAAGGACACGGGCACGCCTGGTCGCAGGCGGGGGCTGTACGCCGCCACGACGGTCGAGCCGGCGCCCCGGGTCGAGTCCACGAAGACCTTCCCGTCCCGCTCCTCCTTCACGAACGCGGTGGTGGCGACGGCGGGATCGAGCCGCTCGACCCGGGCGGCCAGGGCACGGGTGGCGGCGGCCGCGGCGGCGCCGTCGACGTGGGCTGCGACCGGCACGAAGACGTGGAGCCCCTTGGCCCCGCTGGTCTTCACCGCCCCCTCCAGGCCGGCATCGTCGAGCACCTGGCGCACGAGGTGGGCGACCCGGACCGCGGCGGCGAAGCCGTCGCCCTCCGGTGGGTCCAGGTCGATGACGAGGTGCGTGGGGCGGTCGAGGTCGGGCAGTCGGCCGAGCGAGGGGTGGTACTCGATGGCCCGCTGGTTGGCGAACCACACGAGGGTCCGGCGGTCGTTGCAGAGTGCGTAGGCAACCTCGCGCTTCGACGTCTCCGCCCAGAGCGTCACCGTCCTCACCCACTCGGGCGTGCCCCGGGGGACGTTCTTCTGCATGAACGCCTCCTGACCGCGATGCACGCGGATGACCGAGAGGGGCCGGTCCTCGAGCACGGGCAGGAGACGGTCGCGCACGCCGTCGAGGTACTCGAGCAGGTCGCGCTTGGTGGCGTCGGCGCCGTCGAACAGCGGCTGGTCGAGGTTGGTGAGCGGCACCCCCGCCCTCGACTCGCCGCTGGCGTCCTTGGCCATCGTCGGCAGGCTACGCGCCTCCGAGTCGCTCCGTCGCGGTGACGCCACAGTGACGACACAATCGCGGTTGACACGACGTCACCATGACGTCATAGCGGCCCAACGCGCGTCGCGACGGGATCAGGGCATGCCGGTGATCATCGCGAGGACGTCGAGGATCTGGTGCGAGACGATCGGCCCCACGTTGCCGCGGGTCGGCGAGCAGCGTGCGACCGCCACGGCCCGCAGCTGCTCCACCAGGGCGCAGCTCTGCTCCGTGAGTCCGTTGCGGTCGTCGGGATCGACGGGAACGTGGCTCGGGAACGTCCGCGGCGTGGAGGTGAGTGGGACCACGAACACCGTCGAGGGTCGGAACCGCAGGAAGGCATCCGCCATGGTGATGACCGCCGGACGGGTGAAGCCGGCTTCGGATCCGATCGGCGTGCCGAAGTCGACGGTGACGATGTCCCCGAAGTTCACGACGCGGCGAGGTCGGCGTTCAACCAGGCGTCGCGGTCGCGTGCGTAGGTCGCCCACCCCTCTGGGTCGGCCCGGAGCCGCGCCTCAGCCGCCGCCATCCCCTCGAAGAAGCGCTCGCGGCGCAGCGACTCCAACGCGGCGTCGAGCGTCTCCGCCATGGTCGCACCGCGATCCTCGGCGAGCCGCCGGAGTCGTTCGCGCTGCTCGATGCTCACCCGAATCGTCGTAGACCCTTCTGTCATACCGTCAGTCTACACCGGAGGTCAACACCGCATTTCTGTAGCACGCTGCACTCTTGCAGTTTGCTGCACAAAGTGGGAACCTTCCCGAGTGACCTCCGTGACCGCGGCGCCGCCCTCCAGCCGCACGGACCGCCGCCGGGAGCGGACCCGGTCGGCGATCATCGACGCCGCCACCACGCTGTTCGCCGAGCGCGGCCTCCGGGCGACGAGCATCCAGGACATCTGCGGCGCCGCCGACATCGCCGAGCGGACCTTCTTCAACCACTTCCCCACCCGCGACCACCTGTACGAGGCCATCGCCGATCACCGCATCGAGGGGCTCACCGCGGTGATCGCTACGGTCGCCGCGGACCACCGACCGCTCACGCATCGCCTGCCGGACCTGTTCACCACGATCGGGCGCACCGTCGCCGCCCAGCCCGCCTACCGCGAGCTCGTGGGCGCGATGTTGAACACCCGGCCCTACGGCGCCAGCCCTCTGTCCCGTTCGACCCCCGCGGCGACGGCCGTGCTGGCGCTCGTCGGCGACGGCGTCGAGCGAGGCGAGATCACGGCCCGGCATCGGCCGGAGGTGCTCGCCGACCTGCTGCTCGGCTCCCTCCTCCTGGCCGTGGCCAACTGGAGCTCCGACCCCACGTTCGACCTCGAGCGTGAGCTCGCCGATGCCGCCGACGCCCTCGTGAACCTGTTCGACCCCGACCCGCACCCCGACCCCGACCCCGACCCCGACCCCGACCGACGGAGTGGACCACGATGATCGACGACCTCGACCGGGCGGCCGAGCTGCTGATCACCGACCCGATGGCGTTGTTCGACGGCTCGGTGACCCAGATCGAACAGGTCGACCGCGCCACCATCCGGGAGGTGCAGCGCCGGGCCATGGGGTTGCGCTTCGCGGAGCACTACGCCGGCATCGAGATCCTGCGGAAGCTGGCCGACCGACAGGGCGTCAGCGAGCTCGTCGAGTTCGACGACGTCGTGCCCCTCCTGTTCGCCCACACCGCGTTCAAGTCGTACCCCTCCTCCCTCCTCACCAACCGGCGGTTCGACCTCCTCGCGAAGTGGCTCGACAAGCAGACCGTCCACGACCTGTCGAGCGTCGACCTCGACGGCTGTTCGGGGCTCACCGAGTTCGTCGAGCGCATCGACGACCAGAGCGGGCTGCACGTGCTCACCTCGTCGGGCACGACGGGCACCATGTCGCTGATCCCGAAGTCGAAGCAGATGACCCGGTACGCGATGGCCATCTGGCACGACTTCATGTTCCAGGAGTTCGGGACGGAGCCGACCGAGGACCAGCGCACCGCGACGGTGGACATCGTTTGGCCCACCTTCGCCAAGGGCACGGTCGGGGTCCTGCGCACCATCCCCGAGCTCATCGACGCGTTCTGCGGGGGCGACCGGTCCCGCTTCCACGAGCTCTACGACTTCGGCGTCGACTCCGACCTGCTCGTGCTCGCCAGCCAGCTCCGAATCGCCGCGGCCAAGGGCGAGATCGACCGCGTCGAGATCTCACCCGAGCTGCTCGCCAAGAAGGAGGCCTTCGAGGCCCAGCTGGCCCGAATGCCCGAGGACATGGCGCGCTTCCTCGAGCAGATGACCGCCGAGCTGGCCGGCGAGCGGGTCTTCATGATCGGGAGCGCCCAACAGCTCTACGACATGGCCAGTGCCGGCCTCGACCGCGGCGCCGAGGCCGTGTTCGCGCCCGACTCGATCATCCTCACCGGCGGCGGGATGAAGGGCGCGGTCTTGCCGGACGACTGGCTCGACGCCGTCCACCGGTTCCTGGGCGTCGACCGGCTCCGCAAGGGCTACGGCTTCTCCGAGGGCGGCACGTTCCACTGGCGTTGCGAGCTCGACCGCTACCACCTGATGCCCTGGGTCATCCCGTTCGTGCTCGACCCGGACACCAGCGAGCCGCTCCCGAGGACCGGGGTCGTCACCGGCCGGGGCGCCTTCTACGACCTGCTCTCCGACAGCCACTGGGGCGGTGTCATCACCGGCGACGAGCTCACCATCGACTGGGACACGCCCTGCGCGTGCGGGCGCACGAGCCTGCACATCGCCGACGACATCGTCCGCTACACGGAGAAGGAGGACGTCGACGACGACCGCATCACCTGCAACGCGACGCAGAGCTTCGCCGAGGAGGCGGTCGACTTCATGGCCGACTTCGCGCTGTGAGCGGGTTCTCGGTCCCGCTGTTCCTGCGCGGCCAGGTGATCGAGGACGACCTGGTCCCGTTCGGTCTGCGCACCCGCGGCGGGTTCTCGGCCCCCGACCCGCACCGCTACCTCGACCGGATCCCGCTGCGCAGCCCCGGCGACCTCGCCGACCTCTACACCCTGACCTTCGACGACCTCGTCGAGCTCATGGAGCGGCTCGGCGATGCGCTCGACTTCGACACCAACGCGCACCTCCAGCAGGCCTTCGAGGCGTCGGTGGCCGCCAACCCGCTGCCCGAGTCGATGCTGCGCGTGAGCTACCAGGTGCTGGCGCCCATCTTCGCCCGCGACGCCGTGGTCGAGTTGGCCGAGACCAGCGTCGGGATCGACCACCTGGAGGGCTGGGTGCATCGCCGCATGCACGACGGCCGCGACCTGCGGGTGCGGGCCTTCGGCGCCCGGACGCTGCACATCCCGGCGGGCAACGGCGGGATCGTCTCCGCGCTCACCATCCTGCGCAGCGTCATCACCCGCAGCGACGCCATCATCAAGGCGCCGTCGAACGACCCCCTGACCGCGATGGCGATCGCCCGCACCCTGGCCGACATCGCCCCCGACCACCCGGTCACCCGCCACCTGGTCGTGGCCTACTGGAAGGGCGGCGACGAGGTGGTCGAGTCGGCCCTCTACCGGCCCGAGCACATCGAGAAGATCGTGGCGTGGGGCGGCCTGGCCTCGGTCCGCCACGTGAGCAAGTACGTCCAGCCCGGCCTCGAGCTGATCGCCCTCGACCCGAAGCGGTCGGCGACCATCATCGGGCCCGAGGCCTTCGCCGACGAGGCCACCCTCGACGAGGTGGCGGCGCGGGCCGCGGTGGACGTGGGGGTCGCCAACCAGGAGGCCTGCGCCAACGCCCGGGTGATCTACGTGATGAGCGGCACCGACCCCGAGGGGCTGGAACGGGCCAACCGGCTCGGCGAGCGCATCTACCAGAAGATGGTCGGCCTGCCGCCCTACGTCAGCACGCCGCCGACCTACGTGAACCGTGAGCTCAAGGACCACCTCGACGCCACCCGGCTCGAGGACGACTGGTACCGGGTCTACGGCGGCGAGCAGAACGAGGGAGCGGTCATCGTCTCCCAGCTCGACGAGCCGGTGGACTACAGCGCACTGCTGTCCTGCCGCGTCGCCAACGTCGTCCCAGTCGACGGGATCGAGAAGGTCACCGCCGCGGTCAACGCCTACACGCAGACGATCGGGATCTACCCCGAGTCGCTCAAGGCCCAGCTGCGCGACACCTTGCCCCTGTTCGGGGCCCAGCGCCTCACGTCGCTCGGCTACGCCTGCAACGTCACGGTGGCCATGCCCCAGGACGCCATCGAGCCCATCCGGCGCATGTGCCGGTGGATCGTCGACGAGGAGTGCGACCCGGCGCGGGTGACGCCCCTCTGGGAGCTGGCGGTCCCCCTCGCCGCGGCACCGCACTGAGGTCATGTGCCATGGCGTCACCGATGCGGTCGACTGCGTGGCGCACCGCCTCGACCTGGGCTACCCAGGGGTCGGGAGCGACCAGTGCAGCGTGAAGGTGCCCGACCGCCCGATCCACCCGTCGACCGCCACCGAATAGCTGACCCCGGCGACCACGTCGAACTGCACCGCACTGCGCCCGCCGAGGCACGACGAGTCGTCGTTGGCGGCGACCTCGGTCAACTGCGCCACCTCCGTACCCGTGTAGACGCCCAGCAGCGTGTCGAACGAGGCGGCGCTACAGGTGTCGACGGTGGCCGTCCCGTCGGCGGCCGCCGTGAAGCGGTACCACACTGAATGACCACCACCGTTGCCGGCGTGGTTCGGCTCCCCGGGCTCCTTGTCCGCGCCCACGGTGGACCCGGCGAGGGTGCCCGAGACCGCGGTGAGGGTGGTCGCGTCGACGAAGTCGTCGTTGGCCACGGTCGGGGACAACGCCCAACGCAGTTCGAACGGGCCCATGGCGCCCTCCCAGCCGGCCACCAGCACCTGGTACGTCGTGCCGGCGACCACGTCGAGGTCCACCGAGGCCGGCCCGCCGGCCCACGAAGCGCAGGCGTCGCCCTCGTCGTTCTCGGCCAGGGCGATCAGCGTGTCGACGGCCGTCCCCGTGTACACCCCGAGCAGCACATCGGTCTGGCTCCCGGGCGGCACGGCCTGGCAGGTGTCGACCCGGAGCGATCCCGTCGACGGCGCGGTCCAGCGGAACCAGACCGAGTGGGTGTTGCGCTCACCGGCCACGCTGGTCGGTTCGCCGGGCTCGATGGTGGCCCAGAGGTTGTCGTACTCGGCCTGACCGTTCGAGCCCACGAGGGTGGTGGCGGCGGCGAAGTCGTCGTTGGCCGGCGGCTCGGGGCCGTTCACGAAGGTGCAGCGCACCTGCTCGTGGGCGACGATCGTGATCGTGGCCCGGCGCTGGGCGAGGTCGACCACCGCAGGTCCCTCGCAGTTGATCCTGCGCAGCGCCTCGGGCGTTCCGGGGCGCTGGGTCACCGTGTAGGTCCCTGGGGTCAGGCCGGCGACCGACAGATGATCGCTCCGGGTCGGGTCGTCGTCGCCGTCCAGCGTGAACGCCTGGCACCCAGCGGTGGAGCAGCCGTCGAACGTGACGTCCGCGGACCGGTCCGAGCCTGGGTCCTCGGTGATCGTGAGGGACGCACCCTCGTCGGAGAAGGTGCACGTCACGTGCTCACCGGCGGTAAGGGTGATGGTGGCCCGACGGGTGGTCAGGTCGACGACCTCACCGGTGTCGCACGTCAGCCCGGTGAGGTCCCAACCCGGAACCGCCCGTTGCGTGACGGTGTAGGTGCCCGGCGCGAGCCCGGTGGCCGTGACCTCCCGGTTCAACGCGGCGTCACGATCGTCGTCGAGCGCGAACGACCCGCACCCCGCGCCGAGGCAGCCGGTGAACGAGAAGTCGCGGCCGTCGTCGGGCGAGGTGTCCTGGCGGATGGTGATGCCGGTGGAGGTGTGGGTGAACGTGCACGTCACGTGCTCGTCCGGCGACAGGCCGATCGTGACCCGGCGAGCGTTCACGTCGACCGTCTCGCCGGTGTCGCACGACAGGGCGGTGAGATCCCAGCCCGGCACCGCCCGGGCCGTGACCGTGTAGGTCCCCGGATCGAGGCCGGCGGTGGTGAACACGGGGGCGCGCGCAGCATCGACCCCCCCGTCGTCGTCGAGGACGACGTCGCCGCAGCCGTGCGGGCCGCACCCGGTGAACGTGATGTCCTGCCCGGTGGGCGGGTCCGAGCGCTCGATGATGGTGATGGCGGGCGGGGCGATCACGATCGACGAGCTCAACAGCCGGTTCGGGCTACCGACGCCGGCGTTGACCACGGCCCCCGCGGTGGCGCCCGCCGTCAGTGAACCGGCGACCTCCGCGGCGTCCGCGTCCGGCCGCTGCTGCAGGTAGAGGGCGGCCACCCCCGTCGCGTGGGGTGCCGCCATCGAGGTCCCGCTGTGGGTCGCGCTGGCGTCGATGCTGGTGATGCCGGCGGACGTCACGTCCTTCCCCGGCGCGAAGAGGTCCACACAGGTCCCGAAGTTCGACCACACCGGGCGGGTGTCGTCCGGTCCGGTGGCCCCGACGGTGATCGCCGCAGGGATGCCGGCAGGGGTGTGGGCGCAGGCGTTGCCGCTCTCGTTGCCGGCCGCGACCACGTAGCTCACCCCGGACCCCACCGAGGCCTCGAGCGCGGTCTGCAACGACGCCGACGTGCCCGCCATGCCCAGGCTCATGTTGGCCACCGCCGGGCGCTGGGCGTGCGCCGTCACCCAGTCGATGCCGGCGACCACCGACGAGGTCGAGCCGCCGCCGCCGCAGTTGAGCACCCGCACCGCCACGAGCGACACCTCCTTGGCCACCCCGTAGGTCGAGCCCCCGATGGTGCCGGCGACGTGGGTGCCGTGACCGTCGCAGTCCTGGCCGTCCTGGCCGTCCCCCACCCCGTCGAAGCCCACACTCGCCCGGCCGCCGAAGTCGCGGTGGCTGGTGCGGATGCCCGTGTCGATCACGTACGCGTGCACCCCGGCCCCGGTCGCCAGGTACCGGTAGTGCCCGTCGAGGGGTAGGGCGCGCTGGTCGACGCGGTCGAGGCCCCACGGTGGCGCAGGCTGGTCCGACGCGACGCCCGGGAGCGGCCCGGCGCCGGCCTCGCCGAACACGGGCGGGCGGCCGGCGGTCGTCGCGCCCACGCTGACCCGGGCGTCCTGCTCGATCGAGGCCACCCGCGGGTCCTGTGCCAGCGCACGGGCGTCCGCCTCGCTCATCTCGACGGCGAAGCCGCGGAGGGCGTGCTTGTAGGTGAAGGTCACGTCGCCGTGGTGGTCATCGGCGAGGTCCGCCACGGTGGCCCGCACCTCCGGACGAGCCACTCCCGCCAGGGTCACCAGGTAGTGCCCAGGGATGGCGTCGGCGACCTCGCCGATCGGACTCGGGGACGTCAGCACCCGGGGAGCGGGCGACCGGGTGATCGCCCCAGCGGGCGCGGCCGCCAGCAGGACCGCGACAACGGTCCCGATCACCGAGGCGACGCGGGCGCGGGACGAGCCGCATCGAGCCTTGCGACCGCTTCCGACGTGCCGTGATCCGCGCATGTGCCTGCTTCCTCCCGGGAGCGGGCCCCGACGTCCCGCACGACAGGCACGGTGCCCACCCACCCTTTCAGCACGCTTACAGCGGGCTGACGCGCGCGGCGGGGCCTCGTCAGTGGCCGAGGCGCGCTTCGATGCGTGCCCGCCGGGCCGGCGAGACCAGCGCGAGGGCCAGGCGGCGCTCGAGCGGGAACCGAAACCGGTGCACGAACCGCCCGCCCGGAACCAGGTCGAGCAGGCGGGCGGCGACCGCCCGGTCGAGCGAATGCAGCACGGCCTCCTCGTCGAGGGCCGAGGCCGCGACCAACTCCTCGAGGTCGGCGACCTCACCCGCCACCGCGGCCGCGAGGACGACGGTGCCGACGTCGCCCCGCTCCCGTTCGAGGCGCTCGGTGAACGCCTCGAGCAGGGCCGACGGGACAGGAAGGGCCTCGCCGTCGCTCGGAGGGGCGCGACGCACGGCCCGCGCCGCCTCCACCAGCGCCGTGGCGTTGCCCCCGGCCTCGGCCACGACACGGTCGACGAGCAGGTCGGTGGCCGCCGGTCCCAGCACGCTGGCGGCGACCCCACGCGCCTCGTCGGTGCCGAGGGGGCCGAGGGTGACGCGACGGTGCATCGCCACCCGCTCCATGGTGGCGGTGAGCCGCGACCACCCCACCGGGCGGTCGCCGCCCCGCTGGAGCAGCATGACGGCCAGCAGGGGCGTCACGCCGGGGATGGGCAGAGGCCGCTCGCCCAACTGGGTGAGGAACGCCACGGTCGCCTCGTCGGCCCACTGCGCGTCGTCGAGCACCAGGAGCATCGCACGTCGGTCGGCCACGGTGGCGAGGTGGTCGGCCACCTCGAAGCCGAAGGCGGCGAGGGCGGGGGACCCCGGTGGCGCGTCGGGCACGTCGAAGCCGAGCGCAGCGGCCCACGGCATGAGGGCGACCAGGCCCGCGCCGGGCGTGCAGGCCGTCCGCAGCACCTCGCCGCCCGCCGCCATCACCTCCTGGGCGAGCTCGGCCGCGAGGCGGGTCTTGCCCACCCCCGGGTCCCCCTCCACCACGACCACCCCGCCTCGCCCCTGGGCGAGGGCCGACCAGTGCTCGCGGAGCAGAGCGATCTCGTCGTCACGACCGGCGCGTGGCACCTCCCGCTGCTGCTCCACCCATCGCGCCCCAGCGGCCGCGCGGGCGAGGGCCCCTCGGCCACCTGCTCCGTCGCGAGCGGGCCTCGGTCCCGCCACGCCCAGCGCGGGGTCGTGCTCCAGCACCGCGGCCTCGAGGCGGCGCAGGTCGGGGCCGGGCTCGACGCCGAGCTCCTCGGCCAGCACCCGCCGCGCCCGCTGGAAGCACCGCAGCGCGTCCGCCTGGCGGCCGGCCCGGTAGAGGGCGCGCATGAGCTGCGCCCACCGCGCCTCGCGGAACGGGTCGTCGACGAGGAGCGCCTCGACCCGGGCGATGACCGCATCGTTCTCCCCCAAGGCCAGGGACGTCTCGGTGCGGGCGTCGACCGCCTCGTCCCGCATGGCGGTGAGGCGGGCGACGGCGGCGAGCGCCGTCGCGGACCGCTCCAGCTCGGGGAGGGGGTCTCCCCGCCACAACGCCAGCGCATCGTCGAGCGGCCGCCGCGCGGCCGCCGGCTCGCCTCGGTCCAAGCGGCTGCGCCCGTCGACCACGAGCTCGGCGAAGCGGCTCGCATCGACGACCGCGGCGGCGACGTCGAGGCGGTAGCCGTGGGGGACGGTCTCCACCAGCGCCCGGCCGCGCGGGCCCAGCGCCTGCTCGAGGCGGCGGCGCAGGCGGGACACGGTGACCACGAGCCGCTGGCCGGTGTCGCCGTCGGCCCCCCAGACGTCCGCGGCGAGCGAGGCCGCCGTCACCACCCGGCCCTCCCGCGCCGCCAGCGCCGCGACCACCGCGCGTTCGGTGCGCGCCGGCAGGGCCAAAGGCCCGGCGGGACCGTTCACCACCACCGGGCCGAGGATGCCGACCTCGAGCCCCCCGCCCACGACCCGATCGTACGACGCCACCACCGGCGGCGCCCGGCGCGATGGTGTCGCCGTAGCGTGAGGGCCATCGGCTCCTCGACCCCCGTTGCCACCCGTCACCGCCGTGGCTATCTGCTCGTCCTCACCGGCGCCACGTTCTTCGGGGTCAACGCCAGCGTGTCCAAGGTGGTCCTCTCGACCGGCCTGGAACCCGCCCGCTTGACGGCGCTGCGCTGCACCGGCGCCGCCCTCGGCCTGCTGCTGGTGCTGAAGACGGTTCGGCGGACGCCGCTACGGATCCCGAGGGCGGAGGTGCCGAAGCTGATCGTGCTCAGCCTCAGTGGCGCGGCCCTGCTGCAGTGGCTCTACTTCGTCGCCCTCGATCGCCTGCCCGCGGCGATCGCCCTGCTGCTCGAGTTCACGGCGCCCCTGATGGTGGCGGTCTTCTCCGTCGTCGTCCTCCGCCATCAGATCGCGCGCCAGGTGTGGTGGGCGCTCGGGCTGGCCCTGCTCGGCCTCGCGCTGGTCGCCCAGGTCTGGACCGACGTCGGCCTCGACGTCGTCGGTGTCCTGGCCGCCTTGAGCGCTGCCGCGTTCCTGGCGACGTTCCACCTGCTCGGCAAGCACATGCTCGAGACCAGGGACCCGCTCGTCCTCAGCTTCTGGATGTTCGCCATCTCGTCGGTCTTCTGGGCCATCGCCCAGCCGTGGTGGGACTTCGACCCCGGCGTCCTGACCGAGTCGACCTCGTTGCTGGGCCGGCTGGCCGAGTACACGATCCCGGTTTGGCTCGGTGTCCTCTGGGTCATCGTCCTCGGCACCCTCGCCCCCTACGCCCTCGAGGTCGCGGGCCTCCGCCACCTCTCCGCCACCACCACCGGCGTCGTCTCCATGATCGAGCCGGTGATCGCCGCCGCCGTCGCCTGGCTGTGGCTCGAGGAGGTCCTCAACGGCGTCCAGCTCCTGGGCGGCCTGTTCGTCCTCACCGGTGTCGGCCTCGTCCAGGTCGCCCGGGCCGGCGCCGACGAACCCGAGCCCGAATCGCCCTTGGTGGGTGAGGCCGCCCCCGTCCAGTAGGGCCCCACGAATCTCCTCACTAACGTCGGCACCCTGTGGCCTCCCCGTCTGAGCACGCCTCTGTTCGTCTGGCGGAGCTGGTCGCGGCGCTGTCACTCGGCATCGATCTCGGCTTCGGGCAGCCCATGGAGCATGTCCTGCGCCAGTGCATCATCGCACTGCGGATCGCCGAGCTCATGGGCCTCGATGACGAGACGAAGGTGGCGGTGTACTACAGCGCTCTCCTCGTCAACGTCGGGTGCCACTCGGATGCCCATGAGCAGGCGAAGTGGTTCGGCGACGACATCGCGCTGAAGTCGACGAAGTACGACTACGAGCCTCGATCGGCACGGGAAGCGCTCGCCATGATGCGGATGCTCGGCGCCGGGAACCCGCCGCTGCACCGCCTCCGGACCGGATTGGAGTTCGCGGTCTCGGGCTGGCACGACGTGGACGACACGCTGGCCCAGCACGCCCGGTTGGCCCAACAGTTGGCGGAAGCGCTCGGTCTACCGGATCAGGTGGGTCGGTCGCTGGCCAGCTCCTACGAGCGTTGGGACGGCAAGGGCTGGCCGGGCGAGGTCGCAGGTGACGCCGTCCCCGTCGCATCACGGATCGCCCAACTCGCCGAGTACGTCGAGGTGGCCCACCGAACCGGCGGCGAATCCGCCGCCCGCGCCATCGCCGAGCGGCGTTCGGGCACGCAGTTCGACCCGGCCATCGTCACCTCCCTCTGCGACAACGCCGGCCAGGTGCTGGGCGACCTGGGAGAGGAGGGATCCTGGAAGGCCGTGATCGACTCCGAACCGTCGCTCACCGTCGTTCTCTCCGGCGACGAAGTACCACGAGCCTTGCGGGCGATCGCGGAGTTCGTGGATCTCAAGTCGCCGTACATGCTCGGCCACTCGTTGGCCGTTGCCGAGCTCGCGGCCGGTGCCGGACGCCGGCTCGGCCTGCCCGCGGTCGACGTCGAGACCTTGCACCGAGCGGGGCTCGTCCACGAGTTCGGCCGCCTGGGGGTGTCGAACTCGATCTGGGACAAGGCCGGGCCGTTGGGGGTCGGTGACTGGGAACGGGTTCGCCTCCATCCGTACTACGCCGAGCGGATGCTCCAGCAGTCGGACGCCCTCGCCCCGCTGGCCCGCATCGTCGTGCAACAGCGGGAGCGGCTCGACGGCTCGGGCTATCCGCGCGGGTTGCCCGGAACGGCGATCTCACCGTCGGCTCGCGTCCTCGGGGCCGCCGACGCCTACCAGGCGATGCGGGAGGAACGGCCCCACCGCCGGGCCCTCACGCCTGACGCGGCGGCGGACGCGCTGCGGGCGTCCGTTGCGGCCGGTCACCTCGACGCCGATGCGGTGGACGCCGTGCTCACCGTGGCGGGCCACCGGGTGGTGCGGCGTCGCGGGGGCCCTGCCGGGCTGACCGCCCGCGAGGTGGACGTCCTCAAGCTGCTCGCCCTCGGACTGTCCAACAAGCAGATCGCGGCCCGCCTCGTGATCTCTCCCAAGACGGCCGGCAACCACATCGAGCACATCTACACGAAGATCGGCGCTCGCAGCCGGGCCAGTGCGGGCCTCTTCGCCATGCAACAGGGTCTCCTACCCGAGGAGGGGTTCCCGGGAGGGTCGTGACCAAGATGGGGTGAACCCCTCATGACGCCCCGACCCCTTCCAGCGCACGATCACGGGGAACCTCTGGAAGGGAGATCACCATGACCGCTGCTGCCACCCTTGCCGAACGCGGCGCCCGAACCGTGCGGGCCAACGGCATCGACATCGCCTATGTGGAAGCAGGCGACGGACCGACACTTCTGCTGCTCCACGGCGGGCTCGTGTCCGCCGGACCGCTCTGGGCGGAGAGCCCGGTCGCCTACGTGCGCCACATGGCGACGCTCGCCGAGCACTTCCGCGTCATCGCGCCCGACACGCGCGGCAGCGGCGCCACCGTGCACAACGGAGGCGGTGCGTCGTTCACGGTGCTCGCCGAGGACGCCCGCGCGCTGATCGACGCCCTCGGCCTCGACCGACCCGCGGTGGCCGGGTTCTCCGAAGGCGCCACCACCGCCACCACGTTGGCCATCCGCCACCCCGATGCCGTCCGCGCCGTCGCCGCCCATGCCGGCTACGACCTCTTCAACCCGGACGCACCGGTGTTCGAGATGGGCCGGATGATCTTCGGGGGCAGCCCGGACGCCACCGAGGCCGACCCGGATGCCGCAGAGCGTGCGTTCCAGCAGATGCCGCCGATGGCAGCCACCTTCGCGCTGATGAAGGCCGACTACGACAGCGCCCAAGGCGACGGCCACTGGCGCGAGTACCTACGCCTCTTCTTCGACCGGGCCACCCGTTCACCCGGCTACACCGTCGACGACTTCCGCTCGATCACCGCGCCCACACTGATCCTCGCCGGCGACCGAGACCACTTCTGCTCCGTCGAGGAAGGCGCCGCGGCGTTCCGGGCCCTCCCCAACGGCGAGTTGGCCATCCTGCCCGGCACGGACCATGTCATCACCGAGGCGGCGGTCGACCTCACGGTCGCCTTCCTGCTCCGCCACGCCCCGAACTGACGCTCAGCTGCGGTCTCTGGGGGCGCTGAGGTCCCGATGCTCCCGTCGTGGTTGGTGCGAGTAGGCGATCAGTCCCGAGAACGAGCGGCGTGCTAGCGGTACTCGGGGTTGGGGAAGTCGAAGCGGCAGCCGGCGTCCCACTCGGAGCGCTGGTTCCCGTGGGTTGGGATCCCGCCCTGGTCCTTCAGCATCCGGGCCAGGTGCATCAGGTTCCACGTCATGAACGTGGTGTTGCGGTTGGTGAAGTCGTTCTCGGGCCCGCCCGAGCCCTCGTCCAGGTAGCTGGGCCCAGGGCCCGCCTCGCCGATCCAGCCGGCATCGGCCTGCGGCGGGATCGTGTAGCCCAGGTGCTGCAACGAGTACAGGACGTTCATGGCGCAGTGCTTCACGCCGTCCTCGTTCCCGGTGACGAGGCAGCCGCCCACCCGCCCGTAGTAGCGGTACTGGCCCTGCTCGTTGAGAAGGTGGCTGTTGCCGTAGAGCCGCTCGATGATCTGCGTGCAGACCGAGGACTTCTCACCCAGCCAGATCGGCGTGCAGAGGACGAGGATGTCGGCGGCCATCACCTTGTCGAAGATCGCCGGCCAGTCGTCGACGTCCCAGCCGTGCTCGGTCATGTCGGGCCACACCCCGGTGGCGATGTCGTGGTCGAGGGCGCGGATGGTCTCGGTCTTGACCTGGTTGGCCTCGAGGATGGCGATGGCCTTGTCGGCCAGGCCCTGGGTGTTGGACACCTCGGGAGATCGCTTCAGCGTGCAGTTGATGAACAGCGCCTTCAGGTCGGAGTAGTCGGTCACGTCGTCAAGTCCTGTCGTCGGTCGGTCGGTTGCACGCACCGTCCTCGCAGGAGGCGGGGCGTTACATCCGCCACCGAGGCGTGGTCACACGTCGCAGGTGGCGCGGTGGATCGCGAGCCCTTCCGTCACGCCGGGGCGTCCCGCCAGTCCCGGAACGCCTCGAGGAGGTCATCCATCGCCACCGGGTCCACGTCGTCCTCGCGGAGCCTCCGAGTGGCGGCGACGGTCTCCCGGAGCTGTGCCACATACGTCGTGCAGCCAGGGCAGAGAGAGAGGTGGTGCTCGAAGCTCTCGACCACGTCCGGGGCGAGCAAGCCCTCGAGGTAGTCGCTGACCAGCTCAACCATCTCTGGGCAGCTCATGGGGCTAGGCATCGGTGTGGACCTCGTCGAGGGCGACCCGCAGCTTGGCCCGGGCGCGGTGCAGGAGCACTCGTTGGTTGGTCTCGGTGAGCGCCAAGGCGTTACACACCTCGGCCGCCGACCAGCCGTGGACGTCGCGCAGCGTGACGACCTCGCGTTGGGCCTGAGGGAGGACCTCGATGGCGGCGGTGAGCGCATGGCGGGTGTCTGCGGCGGTGACGCGCTCGGTCGGGTCGCCGCCCCACGCGGTGGGCGGCGTCGCCCAGTGCATCGGCACCATCGGGTGGGCGCACGGCTCGAAGCGGTCGGCCGAGACGACCGGGCTCTCGTCGTCGGCCCCGAGCGGGACCGTGCGCCGCTCCCGCGCACCGCGGGTCATGGCCCGGTTGACCAGGATGCGGAACAGCCACGTCTTGAACGAGGACCGGCCTTCGAACCGATCGAGGCCGTTCAGGACGCCGAGCCACGTCTCTTGGGCCACCTCCTCGGCGACGGCCTGGCTGGGGACGTAGCCCCGGGCCACCCGGATGAGAACGGGGTTGTACTCGTTGACGATCGCGCGGAAGGCGCCCTCGTCGCCGGCTCGCAGCGACTCGATCAGCTCCGCGTCCCCCTCCACAGCCCGTCAGTATTGTCCTGCGCGGTTCCACACGCCTCGGGCGTGGCCGCCCACGCCGCATCCGTCCCGATCGCGAGCTCGTTCGCCGCGACGGCGTGTAACGGTCGAAGCGGTGTGGGGACTGAGATGGGAGACAACAGCTGAGCAAGGGAGGACCCCATGTTCGTGCAGGTGATCAAGGGCACGACCAGCGATCGCGCCGGTCTCGAGGCCCAGGGGCAGCGATGGACCGATGAGGTACGGCCGGGCGCAGTCGGCTTCCTCGGGGGCACCTTCGGGGTGACCGAGGACGGGACCTTCCTGGTACTCGCCCGCTTCGAGGACGAGGCGTCGGCCCGGGCGAACGCCGACCGCCCCGAGCAAGGGGCGTGGTGGGAGGTGATGGCGACCTTCATCGACGGCGAGGCGACGTTCCGCGAGTCGAGCGACGTCAGCCTGCTGTTCGACGGCGGGTCCGACGACGCCGGCTTCGTCCAGGTGATCGAGGGCACGGTCACCGACCGCGCCAGGGCCGAGGCCATGGAGAAGGACATGGTCGACCAACTGCGGGCGGCCCGCCCCGACCTGCTCGGCGCCATCCGGGTCTTCTTCGACGGTGGCGCCTACCTCGAGGCCGCCTACTTCACCAGCGAGGACGCCGCCCGCCAGGGCGAGACGTCCGCCGAGTTCCAGGCGCCGCATGACGACTTCGTCGAGCTGTTCGGCGAGATGACCTTCCTCGATCTGCACGACCCGCAGTTCAACTGACTGAAAGGAACAGCCATGCCAGGAATCACCGTCAAGAGCTTCGACTCGCCCGACGAGACCCGGACCCCGGACAAGACCGCGATGGCCGTCCTCGACCTCGACGGCGTCAAGGCCGCCCGCGTCACGTTCCAGCCGGGCTGGAAGTGGTCCGAGTGCATCAAGCCCGCCGTCGGCACCGACAGCTGCCAAGCGCACCATGTCGGCGTCGTCGTGTCCGGCACCATCCACGTCGTCCACGAGGACGGAACCGAGGGCGATGCCGGCCCCGGCGACGCCTACGTGATCCACCCCGGCCATGACGCCTGGGTCGTCGGTGACGAGCCGGTCATCGGCTACGAGTTCGACAGCTCGACCGCCGCCACCTACGCCCGACCGACCTAGGGACACCCCAGGCTCGCCCAGCAACGCCTCCAGTGACGCGGCGCGGCAGGCGAGCACCGGCCACGCCCATCCACGCCGCGCCTGGCAGGGGCTAGAGCGTGGTGTTGACGCCGGGCGTGCCGTCGGCCTGCGTGAACTCGACGAACTCGGCGTCGGCGTCGATGTGGACGTTGTGACCCGGGCGGAGGTAGTACGCGTCGCCCGCCGAGAGCGTCTCCGTTCCGCCGTCGGTGAAACGAACGGTGCAGCTGCCCTTGAGGACGTATCCCCAGTGGGGCTCCTGGCAGGCGCCGTCGGGAAGGTCGGCGAACATCTCCGCCGTGTCGAGTCCGGCCTTCCACTGCTCGAGGGCGATGATCATCCCGCCGTCCTCAGCCCGGTTCTGTTGGCCGAGGCCGTCTTCCTTGAACGAGATCTCGGTGTTGTCGCGAGTGAAGGTGCTCATCTGGTTCTCCTTGGTTGGGGACCGCGACCCGGCCCGTTCACGGACGGTAAGCCTTGAACTCGAATGCAAGGTCAAGCCCCCTTGACCTTGCACTGGGGTACAAGGTCTATCGTTGGCGCGGTGAGGATCTCCGAGCTCGCGGCTCACGTAGGTGTCGCTTCCTCGACAGTCCGGTACTACGAGCGGGTCGGGTTGCTGGCCCCGCCGGCTCGCACGGCGTCGGGTTACCGCGATTACGACGGAGCCGACGCGGCGCGGCTGCTGTTCATCTCCCGGTCGCGGCGGATGGGCCTGAGCTGCGAGCAGATCATGGAGTTGCTGCCGATCTGGAACGGCAGCAACTGCGCCGGAGCGCAGGAACGAGTCCGTCAGCTGATCGGCGACAAGCGGCGGGAGATAGCGGCGCGCATCACCGAGCTCGAGGACTTCGCGTCACAACTCGAGATCGTGGAGGCGTCGCTCGAAGCGGCGCCGCCGGCCGCCGCATGCCGCACGGATCTGTCCTGCTGCGTCCCCGAGACGAACGCGGCGCCCGTGCTCGTGGAACTGGGAGCGAAGCGACCTGACGCGTTCTAGGTCGGGGCGAACGGGCCCTGATCAGCCAGACCGCGCAGCGGCGCCCCCGCGGACGCCCGCCTAGCGAGGGCGCCGCCACCACCTGCTTGACGATGCGGGGCCGTTTCGGCTGGAACCCGCGCCTGAAGTAGAACACCACATCGGCGCCCCGGAGCTGCTACCTACGGGCACGGGCGTGAGCTGATCCCCCTGCGCCTCCTGTTGTCGGTGCGTCGTTGGTCGAGGCATCGCCGCGCCAGGCTCCACAGACTTTGACAATGAGTCTCATTTCCACGAAGATGCCCTCATGCTTCGTTCCCGTGCTGTTGCTGCCGTGGTTGCCGTGGTCTTGTCGTTCTCCCTGCTCGCCGGCTGCGGCAGCGATGGCGGGGACGACGCCTCGTCGGGCACCGCAGGGGACGTGGTGCAGATCGAGGCGTCCTTCTATCCGCTGCAGTGGATGGCTGAGCAGGTGGGCGGCGACCACGTGAGCGTGGACAGCCTCACACCCCCTGGCGCCGAGCCTCATGACCTGGAGCTCTCGCCCGCCGACGTGGCCGCGGTGAGCGAGGCCGATCTCGTGGTCTACCTGAGCGGGTTCCAGGCCGCGGTCGACGACGCCGTCGATCAGGCCGGCGATGCCACCGAGTTCGATGCCGCCCCCGCGGCCGACCTCGACCTCACGTTCACGCCCATCGAGGAGGGCGAGCAGAACGACGACGAGGCCGGCTCGGTCGACCCGCACTTCTGGCTCGACCCCACTCGTCTCGCCGACGTGGCCGAGGCGTTCACCGAGAAGCTCTCCGAGGTCGACCCGGACCACGCCGACGACTACACCGCCAACCTGGCGACCCTGACCGACCAACTCGACAGCCTCGACGAGCAGTTCATGACGGGCCTCGCCGACTGCGCGAACACCGATCTGGTCACGAGCCACAACGCCTTCGGGTACATGGCCCGCCGCTACGGCCTCACCCAGGTCGGCATCACCGGTCTCACCCCCGAAGAGGAGCCCTCACCCGCCGACCTCGCCGAGGTCACCCAATTCGTCGAGGACCACGACGTCACCACGATCTACTTCGAGACCCTGGTCGGCCCCGACATCGCCGAGACCGTCGCCGACGAAGCCGGCGTCGACACCGACGTCCTCGACCCGATCGAGGGTCTCAACGACCAGTCGCAGGGCGACGACTACCTCGAGGTGATGAGGGCCAACCTCGACAACCTGCGCAGGGGTCAGTCCTGCAGCTGAACCGCAGCCCCGGGCAACCCGTGCTCGAGCTCGACGACACGAGCATCGGCTATGACGGAACCACGGTCGTCGACCGGGTCAGCCTGACGATCACTGCCGGTGAGGTGGTCGCCATCCTCGGGGCCAACGGCTCGGGGAAGTCGACCCTGGTGCGCGGGATCCTCGGGCTCGCCCGCCACCGGGGTGGGTCCATCGAGGCCTTCGGGACGCCCATCGGCCAGCTCCGCGACCGGTGGCGGCTCGGCTACGTTCCCCAGCAGAACACACTGGCCCGGGGGATCCCGGCAACCGTGCGCGAAGTCGTCGCCTCCGGGCGCCTGTCCCACACGCGGCCCTGGAGGCGGACCACCGCCACCGATCGCGCCAAGGTCCGTGAGGCCATCGCCCTGGTCGGGCTCGCCGGTGCCGAGCGGGCGCTGGTCACCGAGCTCTCGGGCGGACAGCAACGGCGTGTGCTCGTCGCCCGCGCCCTCGCCGGTGACGCCGAGGTCCTGCTCCTCGACGAACCGACCGCCGGGGTCGACACCGAGAACCAGCAGGCGCTCGCCGACACCCTCGCCACGCTGGCCGGCGGCGGCACCACCATCCTGCTCGTCGCCCACGAGCTCGGCCCGGCCGCCTCGATCGTGAGCCGGGTCGTGGTGCTCAGCGGCGGGCACATCGTCTACGACGGGCCTCCACGCCCACAGGACGCCGGACCCGACGACGGCCACCACCACGACCACGACCAGGACCAGGTCGACCCGCACCGCCGGTTCGGGCTCGGTGACTGACGTGCTCCAGTACGCGTTCATGCAGCGGGCGCTGCTCGCGGCCGTGCTCGTCGGCCTCACCGCCCCCACCGTCGGCGTCCACCTCGTCCAACGCCGCCTCGCCCTCATCGGCGACGGCCTCGGCCACGTCGCCCTCGCCGGGGTCGCCATCGGCGTCCTCACCGGCAACGCCCCGGTCCTCACCGCGCTGGTGGTCGCCACCATCGGTGCGGTCGTCATCGAGGTGATCCGCTTCCGCGGCACGACCAGCGGCGACGTCGCCCTCGCGATCCTGTTCTACGGCGGGATCGCCGGAGGCGTCGTGATCATCTCCCAGGCCCCCGGCGGCACTCCCGGCAACCTCAACGCCTACCTCTTCGGCGCCATCACCACCACCACCCGCGCCGACGTCATCAGCTTCGCCGTCCTCAGCGCCGTCGTGCTCACCGTCACCCTCGGCCTCGGCCGTTACCTGTTCGCCGCCAGCCACGACGAGGAGTTCGCCCGCGCCTCGGGGCTGCCGGTACTCGCCATCAACCTCGCCCTCGCCGTCGTCACCGCCATCACCGTCGTGGTGTCCATGCGCGTCGTCGGACTCCTTTTGATCAGCGCGCTCATGATCGTGCCCGTCGCCACCGCCCAGCTCGTCGCCCGCAGCTTCAGAACGACGGTGATCGTCGCCGTCATGTTCGGGGTCATCGAGTCCGTCACCGGGATCTGGATCTCCTACCAGACCGACACCCCATCAGGCGGCACCATCGTGCTCACCGCCATCGCCGCCTTCCTGCTCATCGCCGCGGGAACCGCGGGCCGACGCGCACTGGCTCGCACCGCTCCCGACACCTCGGTGGGCGGCTGATGCCCATCTTCCCGCTACAACTCGACCGGTCACTCCCCTCTGGCCCCGCCGCGAGCGCGACACCCTCCTGAGCTTGTTCAACCATCTGCTTGACGCTGCGCGATCGCTCGTCGTAGGTTGTTGTTCAACCAATCGGTTGAACAACAGAGGGGGTAGGAGCGAATGGCGCCAGCCGCAGCAGCGGACCCGTTGTCCCGGGTGTTCTCGGCCCTGTCCGATCCCACCCGGCGCGACATGGTCGCCCGGCTCGCCGTGGCCGACGCCACGGTCAACGAGCTGGCTGCGCCGTACGACGTGACGGTCCAGGCCGTCTCCAAGCACCTGAAGGTGCTGGAGGACGCCGGCCTGGTGAGCCGCACGAAGGAGGCCCAGCGTCGCCCGGTCCACCTCGAGGCGGAGGTGTTCGACCTCATGACCAAGTGGATCGAGCGGTACCGGCGGGAGGCCGAGGCGCGCTACCAGCGCCTCGATGCCCTCCTGGCGGAACGGCCCGACGAGAGCCAAGGAGAACCAGCGTGAACGAAGCCGAGATCATCGTGGACGAGAAGGTGCCGACGGTGACGATCATCCGGGAGTTCGACGCCCCGGTGGAGAAGGTGTTCCGGGCCCACGTCGACCCCGACCTGTTCGTCCAGTGGAACTGGCCCGACGGGTTCGAGGTGGACTTCGAGCACTTCGACTGCCGGACCGGGGGCGCCTACCGCATCGCCATGTCCAGCGCGGACATGGAGGGCAGCGTCCACGGCTCGTTCCACGACGTGCTCGAGAACGAGCTGATCGTGCAGACCTTCACCCCCGACGGCGCCCCCGACCTCGTGATCCTGGAGAAGCACCGCTTCGAGGCCCTCGACGACGGCCGCACCCGGCTCACCGCCACCTCCCTCGTGGACAGCTTCGAGTTCCGCGACTCATTCATCTCCGCCGGCCTCGCCGAGGGCTACGACAAGCTCGACGGCCTGCTGGCCTCCTTCTGAGGCCGGTCCGGTGAACGCGCGGCGCAGCAACGGGAGCGTAACGACATGAGACCACTTCGATACTCGATAAACGTCACGCTCGATGGCTGCTGCCATCACGAGGCTGGGCTCCCTCCGGACGAGGAGTCGATGCGCTACTGGACCGCGGAGATGGAACGCGCCGATGCCCTGCTGTTCGGCCGGGTGACCTACGAGATGATGGAGTCGGCGTGGCGGCGGCCGGCCACGGGCACGTGGCCCGACTGGATGGGCGAGTGGGAGGTCCCCTTCGCCGAGGCCATCGACCGAACGAAGAAGTACGTCGTGTCGAGCACGCTGAGCGGGGTCGACTGGAACGCCGAGCTGGTGCGGGGTGACCTCGGCCAAGCGGTGCAGCGACTCAAGCAGGAGCCAGGCGAGGGCCTGCACGTGGGTGGCGTGACGCTCCCCCTGGCGCTGGCAGACCTGGGACTGATCGACGAGTACGAGTTCGTCGTGCAGCCGCTCCTCGCCGGACACGGCCCGACGTTGCTCGCCGGCCTGCGCGAGCGCATCCAGCTCGAGCTCGTGGGTCGCCAGGAGTTCCGGTCGGGGGCGGTCGCCCTGCGATACCGACCCACGTGAGTTCCGCCTCGACGTGATCCGACCGGGCGCCGGGGCTTCCCCGGCTCCCCCCGATGGCGGCTTGCTGGTCGCCGCCCGGTTGCCTCCTTGTACGGACGTTCTGAAACCGCTTCGACAACGAGTTTGGACTACTCATCCAAATGTCGGGTATGAACGGTGGCGTGGTGAAGGCGTTCGGGGTCCTCGGGGCGTTCTGCGATCGGTACGCGGCCTGGATCCTCGTCGGGTGGCTGGCCGCGGCGGCCGCGCTGTTCGCGGTGGCACCGTCGTTGAGCGAGGTCGGGAGCCAGGACACGGCCGACTTCTTGCCGGCGAGCGCTCCCTCGCAGCGCGCCGACCGGGTGATCGCCGAGCAGTTCCCCGATGATCCGACCCGTGATGCGGCGGTCATCGTGATGGAACGCGAAGGGGGCCTGACCCGCGAGGATCGCAGGTTCATCGCCCGGTTCGGTCAGTACCTGGACTCGCCGGAGACCGACGGCGTCGTGGGTCGGGTGCAGAGCACGTTCAGCGATCCCGACCTGGCTCCATTCCTCCAGTCGCCTGATGGTGAGGCGGAGCTGATCGTGGCCAGCCTCGAATTCGCTCCGTTCTCGACATCGGCCAACGATGCGGTGGGGGACCTGCGCGAGCTCCTGCGGACGAGGTCGCCGAAGGGGCTGTCGACGCATGTGACCGGGATCGGCGGCCTCGCCGCGGACCAGGCCGACGCGTTGGTCGAGTCCTTCGACCGGACGGCGATGGTGACCATCATCCTGGTCCTGCTCATCCTGGTCCTGGTCTACCGCTCGGCCGTGGCGCCATTCGTCGCGCTGGTGACCATCGGCCTCGCCTTCGTGGTCGCCCAGGGTGTGATCGGCTACCTCGCCCAGGCCGGGTTCAAGGTCTCGACGATGGTCGGCACGTTCATGATCGTGATGGCCTTCGGCGCCGGCACCGACTACTGCCTGTTCATCGTTTCGCGCTACCGGGAGGAGCTCGGCGCCGGCGAGCCGGTCCCGGTGACCGTGCGCCGTGCCATGACGGTCATCGGCGCCGTCATCACGGCTTCGGCCGCGACCGTGATCGTCGGGTTCCTGTCCATGCTGACCGCGCAGTTCGGCATCTACCGCACGATGGGCCCGGCGATCGGCATCGCCGTGTTCGTCACCCTTGTCGCGTCGCTGACCCTCACCCCGGCGCTGCTTCGCCTTCTCGGTGCGCGGGTGTTCTGGCCGCGAACGATCGATGCGGTGCGCGCCCACGCCACGGAGACCTCACCGCGGTGGGAACGAATCGGGGCGCTGGTGCGCCGCCGCCCGCTCGTCGTTCTCCTGACCGGCGTGTTGGCCCTGGCCGTGCCGGCGGTCGCGCTCAACAGCTACGCGGCGTCGTTCGACCTGGTCAACGACCTCCCGCCCGACGCCGATGCCCGTGAGGGGTTCGCTGCTCTCGAGCGACACTTCCCCGGCGGCACCGTCTCTCCGGTGTTCGTCGTCGTCGGCGCCGACGGTCCGGTGCTCCAAGACGGCCGCCTCGAAGCCGTCGACGAGTTGACCGACGCGCTCGGAGCGCTTCCCGGCATCGCCGAGGTCCGCTCGGTCACGCAACCCGCCGGGGCGCCCCTGACCAGCGAGAACATCAACACCTTCCTCGGATCGACCGACCTGGCTGGCCTCGGCATCGACATCACAGACCCCTCGACCCGCCAACTGGTCGCCGACCTCGACAGCCCCGACGGCCTCCGGCTCGGCGGTGACCTGCTGCGCTCGAACCCAGGGCTCACCGCCCGGTTGGCGCCCCTCCTCGGCGCCGACCACCGCTCCACCCGACTGATCGTGGCCCTCGACGGCAACCCCTACGAGAACGACGCCCTCGACGCGTTCGAAGCGATCGACGACACGACCCACGACGCGCTGAACGACACGGTGCTGAGCGACGCGACCGTCTCGGTCGGCGGGCCGACCGCGTTCTACGCGGACATGCGCGACATCGGCGAACGGGACTTCAAGGTCCTCTTCGTCGTGCTGCTGGCCGCCATCTTCCTCGTCCTCGCGCTCCTGCTCCGGTCCGTGATCGCGCCCATCTACCTGCTCGCCACGGTCGTGCTGTCCTACGCCGCGACCATGGGCATCGCCGTCATCGTGTTCCAAGGCATCGTCGGCGAGCCCGGGATCACCTTCTGGCTCGCGCCCTTCCTCCTCGTGGTCCTCGTGGCACTCGGCGCCGACTACAACATCTTCATCATGAGCCGCGTGCGCGAGGAGGCGGACGCTGGCCACTCCGTGGCTGACGCCACCGTGCGAGGACTCGTCCTCACCGGGCGCATCATCACCTCCGCGGGACTGATCCTCGCCGGGACCTTCGCCGCTCTGATGCTCGCCCCGCTACCGAACCTGCGACAGATCGGCTTCGGGGTCACGGTCGGGATCCTGATCGACACCTTCCTCGTCCGGTCCCTGCTCGTGCCGTCGGCCACGGTCCTGCTCGACAGGTGGGCGTTCTGGCCCACCTCACCCAGTCCCGCGACGGAACAGCCCCTCGATCACGACGAGGCCGCCGACCCCGTCGCCGGCAGCGACCGCGTCGCCGTCGCCACGGCGACACCCGAGGACCGGCAACACTCATGGACGTGAAGGACGTCCCCCACGAGCTCGGCCAGAAGATCCTGGCCGCCGCCGAGTCGTACGGCACATCGTTCGACGATGTGACGATGGACGAGATCGCCATCGCCACCGGCGTCCCACGAGCCACCCTCTACTACCACTTCCGCTCCAAGGAGCAGGTGCTCGCCTTTCTCCTGACCAGCATGCTCGACGACATCGCCACCAGCGTCGAAGCAGCCACCGCCACCGGAGAAGACACCCGGACCCGTCTCCTCAACGTCGTCCGAGCACAGCTCGGCGCCATGGCCGCCCGGCCCGCCACCAGCCAGCTGCTCGTGGCCAACCTCGGCCGAGCGGGAAAGCTGCCAGACATCGCCGCGGGAATCGATCGGGCGTTCCAGGCCCCAGTGCGCCAGATCCTCAGCCAAGGCATGCACGCAGGAGAGATCCGCTCGGTCGATCCCGACCCGACCGCCACCGCCATCTTCGGCGCCGTCACCGTCGTCGGCCTCCACTCACTGATGCTTCACGGACACCTCGACGTCGACAAGTCCCTCGACGCCCTCGTCGTGCTCTGGGGCGGCCTCGCGCCGACGAACGAAGCCGTCTGAGCGGCGCCGAGTCCACCCGAATCGGCGAAAGGCCCCGAATCCTCGGAGTCCCTGCGTCACCTGCATTTCCTTGGTGGGGGGACCCGGTTCCCTCGTCGCCGTCGGCCCCGCCACCGCCGACCCTGGACGAGTGGATGACCTCTGACCGACGTGAGGCCGGCTTCGGTGCGAAGGTGGTAGATGAGCTGGCCGCGGGAGTAGTTGGCCATCTTCGCCTCCTTCACTGGTGGGTCACCTGTGGCAGCGTCCGGCACGGGAATCGATCTCCGCTCGCCGATGAGCGTCGCGCATGTCCGGGATCGGGCAGTAGCCCCGCCGCTTGGCGTGAACGATGTTGGCCACGGCGGCGGCGGCTCCGATCGCAACGATGACCGCCGGCGCCGCATTGAACGCGACGCCGGCCACAGCCAGGGTGGCACCTGAGCCCACCGCCCACATCACCGGACGGACCAAGACCCAGTCGCTGAACCGGATCAGAAGATGGCGCACTGCTACTCCTGAGTCACTCGGGGCATGACCGCTTGGCTGGTGAGGATCTCGCGGCGAGTTCAACAGCGAGGGCGTGA
Source organism: uncultured Microthrixaceae bacterium (assembly GCA_964635055.1). GTDB lineage: Bacteria > Actinomycetota > Acidimicrobiia > Acidimicrobiales > DATDAH01 > JAEUJM01. Next base: position 223,358 of record CAZWMT010000003.1, read on the forward strand.
GGTCGGGCTTCACGTCGTGAGGAGCGATGTCACGCCGACGGGGGTGAACGTACCGACGTGGTGCCGACGGAAGGAACACCATGAGAACCACCAACCGATCCGGGCCACGCCCCCGCACGGGCGACCTACGAGAAGGCCGGCTTCACGCCGGTTCCGCAGATGTGGTACTCGAAGCTGATCGAGTGACGAGCGACACCTGCCATGGGGTGGGGTGCTCGGGCCGGTAGCTGCAATACCTGCCGGTGCGCACCGCGTGGTCCAGGTGGGTGCCGAGTTGCGGGTGCAGTCTGGTGATCTGGCGGATCGTCGCCTTGACCCGGTGGGTCACCGCCGAGCGGGCCCGCTCGGCGGAACCACCGGCTCGTCGGGTGCGTCCGCCGTGGCCGATCGCCGCCGACAGGTGCTCGATCAGCTGGTCGAGCTCGTCCTGGTGCCGGTAGGCGCGCTCGTAGTCGGCGTTGGCCTCGGCCTCCTCGATGTCGCTTTGCAGGTCGCGGATCCGCTGCTCGTACTGGCGTCGCGCCGCCGCATCGATCACCTCGCCGGTCGATGATTCCTCCGCACCGGCGCCGGCGAGGTCGAGACAATGCACCTCGACACCGTTCGCTTCGATCAACCGAACGATGTCGACCACGCCCTTCGTGGCGCGCACGGCGACCGTCCGGTCCAGGTACGAGAACTCGCAGATGTCACCGAGCAGTTCGATCGACGCCCGCGGACCGACGGGCTCCGGGACGGCGGTTGCCTGATCCGCGCGCACGGCCACGCGCAGCTCAGTGGTCAGGTTCCTGATGACGGCGATCACGTCGTGGCGGGGAAGCGGCTCGTGTGTTGCAGGGGGCAGCTCGATCAGCTCGAACTGAGCAGCGGCAAGCGTCGTGATCGGGAGCGCTCGGGCGGTCGCCGCAAGACGCTCCCAGGAGGGGTGTCCGCAACGAAAGGCCGTGGCCGCCGCGACGTCGGCGAGCAGGCGGAGGTTCGACAGCGCGCCACGACGCAGCAACTCGTCGGTCAACTCGCCGATCATGACCACGGCTTGGTCGAGGCGGCCATCGAGCAGCTCGGCAAAAGCGCGCGAGCGGATGCCCACTGCGATCGCGATCGGATAGTCGATGCGGCGCGCCTCATCGAGCGCCTGGTCAATCACACTCCGGGCACGCTCCGGTTCCCGGCGGAGCAGCAACCATCCGAGCGCGGTTCGTGCCCAGCTCATACTGACCACCGACGAGATCGTCTCCGCGCGTCGCAGCACCGCCTCGAGCTCCGTGACGGCACGGTCGACGTCGCCGAGGTCGGCGGCGACGAGGGCGGCGGCGATGTCGAGCTCGAGGGCCATCGCGGTGATGCCGAGCTGGTGCCCGATCGCCGCGCCGGACCGGAACGCCTCGATCGAGCCGTCGAGGTCACCCAAGGCTCGTCGGGACTGGCCAAGAGCACGATGCAGGGTGACCGAAGAGAGATTGTGGTGCCGTTCGCCGGCGATCGCCGACTCGGCGAGTTCGGCTGCCACCGCAGGATGACCGGTCACGTACTCGGCGGTGGCCAACGCGGCCACGGTGCGCATCGCGGCCGATGAGCCGTCGGCCGGCCACCGTTGCAGGGTTCGACGACACAGCACGACGATGTCATCGGCGTGGCCCTGGTGGACGATCGCCCACATGATCCCGCACAGGCGGTAGGCGCGGTCCGGAGCCTCATCGTGCGCGAGCACGTACGAGAGCGCCTCTGCCATGTCGTCGTACTCGGCCCCGAGGTCGTGGACCAGAGACGGGCGCCAGGTCGACGCAGACCCTTCGAGTACGCGCGCCACGGACGCGAGCACATGATCCACGAACGGGTCGTACGCCTGCTCGAGCATGCCGTGTCGCCGGAGCTCCTCGGTCCCGAAGCGACGGATCGTGTCGAGCAGTCGGTACTTCGTCAGGGTCGACCGCTCGTCGACCACGACGAGGGATGCGTTGGTCAGCTCGTCGAGATCGGCGCCGAACGCGGAGTCCTCGGCGGCGACGGCCCGCCCGCTGTCGGCGGTGAACGGGCCCGTGAACACGGCGAGTCGTTCGAGCAGGCGGGCGGGGCCGTCCGGAAGCAGGTCGTACGACCAACGGATCGTCTCTGCGATGCTCCGATGCCGGGGATCGCCACGGAATCGTGGCCGGTCGAGCACGTCGATCGCCTCGTCGAGCCGGGACCTGATCTCTCCGACCGCCATCGTCCGGGTTCGCGCGGCAGCGATCTCGATCGCCAGCGGCACTCCGTCGAGTCGGCGGCAGAGCTCGGCGACCACGTCGAGCTCGTCGTCGTGCACGTCACCGCCTGCGTCGCGGACACGCTGGAGGAAGAGTTGGACAGACGGCGATGCAGTTGGGTCGGCGTCGAGTGTCGGGACGGCGAGGGGAGCGAGCGACACGATCGACTCGCCCGGCAACTCGAGCGGCGCCCGACTGGTCGCCACGACGACCGGTTGCCGGCAGGCTCCGAGTATCTGGGCCACGGCGCGGGCGCACGCGTCGAGGACGTGTTCGCAGTTGTCGACCACCAGCATCATCGGCCGGTCGCTCGGCGAGCTCAGCAGCCCGTCGAAGGAGTCGAATCCGAGTTGCGCCGCGAGCGCCCCCCGCACGGCGTCGTCGTCGTCGATCCGGGCGAGATCGACGTCGTTCACTCCCTCGGGATAGGTCGGTGCGACGCGAGACGCGAGCGCCCTGGCGAGTGTGGTCTTGCCCACGCCGCCCGGGCCGACGATGGTGACGAGTCGGTTCGTCCTCGTTCTCGCCTCGACCTCATCGAGCTCGGCCTCGCGACCGACGAGAGCGCCGGACTGCATGTGCTCACCATATGTCCGGGTGAGTGCCCAGTTCAGCCGGAGCTCGTGACGGGGATGCACACCCGATTGGCCCGTCCGCCGACGGCCGGGGCACTCCCGGTGAGGGCGTTGGCCCTCGACCTCACGACGTGAGACCGATCCTCACGCCGATTCGGTCAGACGTCGACACGCGACGTCCCGACAGAAGGACACACGCCGTGACACTTCCCCAGCTCACCTCCCCACGTCCCTTCCTGACCGACGGCGGACTCGAGACCACACTCGTGTTCATCGACGGCATCGACCTGCCCGACTTCGCGGCCTTCCCACTGCTCGACACCGACGACGGACGCGCCGCCTTGCGTCGCTACTACCGCCCCTACCTCGACCAGGCCGAAGAGCACGGCGTCGGGTTCGTGATCGACACACCGACCTGGCGTGCCAGCCTCGACTGGGGCGCACGCCTCGGCTTCGACCCGATCCGACTCGCCGCGATCAATCGTCGCTCGGTCGAGTTCGTGACGGCACTCGCTGACGAACGCCCGAACCTGCAGCGGATCGTGAACGGCGTCATCGGCCCGCGTGGCGACGGGTACGTGGTCGGCGCCACCATGTCGGCCTCCGAAGCCGCCGCGTACCACGGCCTGCAGGCCAGAGCCTTCGCGGAAGCCGGCGCCGAGATGATCAGCGCCATCACGATGACCTACGCCGAGGAGGCCATCGGCATCGCCCGCGCCGCCGCCTCGGTCTCGCTCCCTGCTGCGGTCTCGTTGACGGTCGAAACCGATGGACGCATGCCGTCCGGGCAGACACTCGATGACGCGATCGCGCAGATCGACGCCGCCACGTCCACCCCACCGGCGTACTACATGGTCAACTGCGCTCATCCCACCCACTTCATCGACCGCCTCGACCCGGCAGCAGCCTGGGTCGAGCGCATCCTTGGGGTGCGGGCCAACGCCTCGACCATGAGCCACGCCGAGCTCGACGCCGCAACGGAGCTCGACCGCGGCGACATCAGCCTGCTCGCCGACAGCTACGCCCAGTTGGCAGCAGTGCTGGATCTCCGGGTGATCGGCGGGTGCTGCGGCACCGACCACGAACACGTCGGCGCCGTGTACGAGCGTGTCGTCACCAACCTCGCCGTGTAGGCCGGACGCACGAACGCCAGGTGAGCGAGGCCCTCTCGTCGTAGAGAGGGCCTCGCTGACCTCGAGCGCCGTGACGGTGGCCCAGGGCGGGTTGCGAGGAGGAGATCTCGGTGCGACTCGACGCCACGGTCGAGGGTCGGCGGGGCACCAGGTCAGTTCAGGGTGCGGCGGATGTCCTTCATGAGGAGGAACAAGTGGAGCTCGTCGGTGGGCCGCCTCGAACTCGGGCACGAGGTGCCGGTAGAAATCACGCGCCTCTGCAGTCTCGGCGTGGACCAACAGGCCGCGACAGCCGATCTCCTCTCCGAGCGCCAGGGTTCTGGCGATCACGTCCTGGAGCAGCCCGGCTCTGAGGCCTCGACCCTCGTGATCGACATCCACACCGAGACGGGCGAGCAGCGCGACGGGCTGCGGGTAGCGGCCGGCGCCCTCGTGGCGCGCCGCGATCGCGGTCGGCGACCGAGCCCACCGGGGTGCACTCCCGGACCATCAGGCCAACCTCGCCATGTCCGAAGTTGAGGTCGCGGTGATCGATCGGGCCGACGGTGAGGGGTGCCCGCGGGTGGAGCACGGCGGACCCGTCAACGAAGCCGAGCGAGAAGCTGGCCGCGAAGGTCTCCAGTTCGTCTTCGGTCATCGACATCGGATCGGTCGGATCGGGTCGGAGCGAGAGTCACCATCACCAGGCCATCGGCAGAGACGCTCGTCGTGGGCGATCGAGTGTCGGAGCGGCTGCCATCTGATGTGACCACGGTCGTGCCGGTGCTGCGGTTGAGGGCGAAGATGCCCCCGGCGAGCAGCACGATCGGGACCAACGTGATTGCCCCCACTGACACCGCCCGGCGCACCACGCGCCGTGACGTGGGCGGCGCTCGTTCACACCTCGACCCGGAAGTACCAGTACCGGGCCTGCGTGCCGCTGCCGAGCTGACCCCTGGAGTTGGATCCCCAGCAACGCACCTCGCTGGTGTTCGTCAGTGCGCACGAGAAGTAGCCACCGCCCGCGATCCGGGACAGCCCCGTGAGCGCACCGCGGTCTGAGGACGCCAGGACGGTGGCCGGCAGCCGATGGACGATCCCGTCGCCCGTCCCGAGACCGCCTTGCTGGTTGCTGCCGCCCCAGCAGCGGGCCTTCCCGTTCGTCAACACGGCACAGGCATGCTCGGAGCCCGTACCGAGCCACGCGACGCCCCCCAGCGCTGCGGTCCCAGCGGTGTTCTTCACGGCGACCGGGCGCACCCTCATGTAGTCGGTGCCGTCGCCGTTGGCACCGCCCGGGCCCCAGCAGCGGGCCTGGCCGGAGGTCAGCCGGGCGCACGTGTGGTCCTCGAGATCGGTGCTGCCGACGATCTGCGCCACGCCGGTGAGCGGGGCGGTCCCGGACGGGCTCACCACGGTCACCGGCCGCTTCCTGATGTACTCGGGCCCCTTCGTCAGATAGGAGTTCCCGTCCCCGAGCTGCCCATACGACCCCGCGCCCCAGCAGCGGGCCTCGCCGCTGGACAACCGAGCACAGGTGTGCGCGTAGCCAGCCGCGACCTGGGCCACCCGGGTGAGGTGACCCGACCCCGAAGCGGCGGCGACGGCGACCGGCCGACGTCGGTCAGTCGTGGTGGTGTCGCCGAGTTGGCCCCAGTAGTTGTCCCCCCAGCACCGGACCTCGGTGTTCGTCAACCGGGCGCAGGTGTGGCCAGCACCGGCGCTGACCTGGGACACGCCGGTCAGCAGGCCGGAAGCGGTCGCCACCGACACCGGCCGGCTCCGGTTCGTGGTCGAGCCGTCCCCCAACTGGCCGCGCGCGTTGACGCCCCAGCACCGGACCTCGCCGGTCGCCAGCCGGGCGCACGTGTGACCCTGCCCGAGGCTCACTTGGGTCACACCGGTCAGCGGACCCGTCCCGCTCGCGTTCAACACGACGGTCGGCCGCGAGCGGTCGGTGGTGGTGCCGTCACCCAGTTGCCCGAACTCGTTCGCGCCCCAACAGCGAACCTGACCACCGGGCACCACCGCGCAGGCGTGCTCGTAGCCGACATCGAGACTGGTCACGCCAGAGAGGTTCGGCACCGTCACCGACGGCTGGAAGACCTGGACCCGGCCCCGCTCGGCTACGTAGATCGCGCCCGATCCCGCCACGGCGACGGCGCGGGGCCAGCTGAACTGGCCTGCGCCGCTGCCACTTCCGCCCCACGTGGTGACATAGACCAGGTCACCGGTGAAGGCGTGGACCCGTTGGTCAGCGGCGGTGGTGAAGTAGACGCGGGAACCATCCGGTGACACCGCCAGGCCCTCGGGGGCGGCGTTCACCGTGAAGCTCGTGGACCCCGTCGGCGCCCCTGTCGCGGTGAAACGGTCCAGGTACGCCCGCTCCCCGGCCTCGTCCTCGTTCTCGCCGACCACGTACACCTCGCCGTCGGTCTGGTCGACCGCCACACCGCTCGGGTAGCTGGCTGCCCACTGGCGCACGAACGCCCCCGTCGCGGTGTACTGCCTCACCTGGCTGTGCCACAGGTCGGCCCCGTAGACGGCTCCGCTCGCCCGGTTGATCGCCAGCGCGTCGAGGGTCGCGCTCCATGACGTGACCAGGGAGCCCGTGGCGGTGAACTCCTGCACCCGGGTGTCGTCGGCCACATAGACGTTGCCCGACCCGTCGATCGCGATCCCGCGGGGGCCCACGAGCTGTCCAGGGCCGGTGCCGCGGGTCCCCCACTGGCGCACGAAGGCGCCCGTGGCGGTGAACTCCTGGATCCGGTCGTTGCCGGTGTCGGCCACATAGACGTCTCCGCTGACCGGGCTCACCGCGATGCCCCAAGGGCCGTCGAACTCGCCGGCTCCCTCGCCCGAGGTCCCCCAGGTGCCCGAAGACACGGGCGGAAGCCCGACCGCGAACGCGACATGGCCCGGCGCCACGATGAACCAGGACGCCGCGGCGATGCCGAGAAGCCTGCCGAGCCATCGAGCCATCGCGGCAAGCGTGCGGAACGAGGTGTGACCTGGCCAGGGTCGAAGGTCCTATCCGGTGGTCGCGCCTTGGGACTTCGGTCCCTGGCCACAGGGTCTGTCGCGGCGGAGCATCGGCAAAATGCGCAGCCGACGGGACCGGAGGAATGGACGGCGACTTGCCCTCGTCGTGGTCGGTGTGGGCGTGCGGTTGAGCCTCGCCCTCCCGGCCACCGCCGAAAGCGCGCCAAAGCCCCCGACCACCCAACCGCCGCGCAGAAGACCCCCCGGTTTCCCGAGGGGCCTTCTCACACTTGGTGGCGGGGGCAAGATTTAGGTCTGGGCGAGCTCCCCGAGGTTGCGCTCGATCCGGTCGATCCTGTTGGCTCGACCCTGCTTGACCAGCTCGAACTTCGTTTCGGCGAACCGTGCGACCGAGTCGTCGTTGATCGTGCCGTCCTTGAGCATCACCGCGAGGTCGGCCAGGTCGGTCTCCCGCAAGCGCTGCGCGAGAGCGCGCAGCTTCTCGGCTGCCATCTCCTCGACCTCCATCGTGAGCACCTCGAACGGCTCGTAGAACGGGGAGCCGATATGGATCGGGACCGGCGTCCCGACGACCGCCTCGCGCTAGCTGACCTCGACCTGCACCTCGCTGTCAGGGAAGACCTCCCCGGTGACGTGCACCTTGTCGAAGTCCAGACTGCGGACTGAGTCGGTGGCTGGTTCGTCTGGTACGAACTGCACGACGTTGTGGATGCTCGCAGCTCGGATTGCCGTGGCAACCTCGCCAGCCTCGAGCTTGTGCCCCGGCGGTGCGTGCCGTGTGGCGTCGACGTCCTTGCTGAATCGCAGGTGGCCGTGTGCGTGGCGCAGCACGAACCCGCCCTTGAACACCAGCTGTCCGGGAAAGGTCGCCGACAGCTGGCCGGCGAGCGTGACAAGCGCGAAGTCGCGCACGGCGAATGCCATACCGCCGGGCATCCCCTCCAGCATCTCAGCGAGCTCGTAGACGCCGCCCCAGAGACGGTTCGGCCCTCCGGCGCTCACGGCACCGTCTCGGGATCGAGGACTGCGTTGACCACGACTCGCCAGGTGCGGTCGACCGGGCCGGCAGACGAGCCACCAGGCCGCAACAGCACCGGGGCCCGGTTCGTGCCGAGGTGGCCGCGATAGGGCGCCGCGGCGTCGGCGCCGAAGACCCGCTCGACCACCAACCCGACTCGCCGAGCCGACGAGCGGGAGCTGTAGCCACGGGAACCAGCGCTGTACCGGACGACCGCAGCGAGCAACCGATCGAGGAACCCGGAATCTCGGGACGCGGCGCGTTGGAGGCTGTCGACCGCCTGGGTGAGCGAGACCCCGTATCGGGGATGGTTCAGCACATCGACCAGCGCTCGTTCCGGCAGTGCGTAGCCTGGGCGCGCCTCGGGCTCCCAGCCCCAGATGTTCGTCGGGTCGGTCTTGAAGAAGTTCGCGGTCTGCCCGCGATATCGCAGGGGGGTGACCTCGCTCGGCACGAGGACGGCCAGACCGAAGAAGTGCTGGTCGGTGAGGTCGAAATGCTCCAGGGCTCGGCCGCCCGTGATGAGGTACGGGTGCGGGGCGACAGCATCGACGAGGTCAACCATGTCGATGCTGAGCAGCCCCGTCGCGTCAGGCAGGACGAGCAGATCCCTGCGGACCCTCACCACGCGCTGGGCTTGGACAAGACGCTTGAGCGCCTGCTCGGCCACCGTCCGGTCGCCGGTCCGTCGCGCCACCGCTTCAAGGTCGACCGACGGAACCGCGACGCCACGCCTGCCAGCTTCGAGGGCGGCCCTGTGCAGTTCGCGGAGCACCAGGTCTTCAATCGTCACTCCGTACAAAGTACCGGAGCAATCGGTCAATATCCACTTCTTTCCCGAAACTATGTACAGGGACTCTAGCGAGAGACCAACGGTCAGAACGGCTGCGCGCAGAGTAGCCAGGCTCGTCGCCACGACAGGGGGGACCCGCACTGGGCCATTGACCCGCGTGACCCGCCGATCGATGCTCTTCGGGTTGGTTCCCGGACGTCTACCGGCCCAACCCCCCGAGAACCCCGCAACTGCAAGGTGTCGCCGGGACCGGTCGGTAGACCGACCCGGTGGACGCGCACCTCAGCCGACAACGACGAAGGCCCGGAATCCCTTGAGATTCCGGGCCTCGTGCTTGGTGGCGGGGGCAAGATTTGAACTTGCGACCTTCGGGTTATGAGCCTTCGGATCGCCGATTCGGCCCGTCACCTTCTGTACCGGATTGTGCCCTTGACCTGGGATTTCTCTGGTCATCGTAGCTCGACCGTCCCGCCCCGTGTGAGCCTGTACCAGGCCGCACAGTAGAAGGAACAGTAGAAGCGGCACCTCCGCCGCCGGCCCCTTGTGCGCCCTGGGTGTCGCCAGTCAGTCGGCGGATCTCGTGCAGAGTCGAACGAATGAACTCGATGTCGGTTGGTGGACCTTCGGGTTCGATGCTGCCCCAAGCCTGCGCGCCATGAGGCAGACGGCCGATCGAGACTCCAGGTGCATCGATGTCCACCAATTGATCGAGTTCGCTCGTCGTCTCTCCTCCGCCGACCCATCCGACGAACGCCGGTCGGGCGTCGAGACCAGGCAGGGAGCTGACGGCGAAGACGTCGTAGCCGAGGTCGGCCAGCAAGCCACCGAGCATCCCGATGTACGCGAGCGTCCGCTCGAGCCGCGGTTCGGCGAGCGCCCACTCGCTCGCGCCGAGCACCGCCACAGGTCCCGCGCTCGGTCGAGGCATTGGGGCCGGTCCGCCGAACCGCATCCGCTCGGCGTTGCTCGCGCCGTGAGCGCGGCGGTGCTTGGCGACGACCCCCCTGAACGGCGCAACAGGATCTTCGAGCTTCACGGCGAGGCCTCCTCGATCTCCAAGATAGCGGTGAGGTCTCGGACGGCGACCTGCACATGAGACTGGCTGCGAATCTTCGACGCCTCGAAGATGGGCTCGCCTTCTTCGAAGATCGCGCGAACCGAGCGCACCGCCCGACCGGACGACGCTGCCCGATCGCAGTACCAGTTGATCGTCGCGGCGTCACGAGCGTGACTGCCCCGATCGGTGTTGACCGGGAGTGGTAGTTCGTTCGCGATGCAATGAAGCACGAACTCGAAGTCGGCATCCCGGACCTCGACTTGCCAGCGAGGGTTCACCAGGTCGAGGCAGCCGTCGAGGTCCACCCGAGCGACGACGACCGCAGCGTCGGGCCCGTAGCGGGCCTCGGCCCACTGGCGGGCCCGCCATGGAGAGTCCTGCCAGAGGTAGAAGCCGGTCCCGAGCCATTCGAAGTGCTGGTCACTCGGCTGGATGTCGCGTGCGAGCACCTGTGGCAGCGCCGCTCGGTACGTGCCATGGAAACCGATCGCCTCGGCGGGCACCTCGATCACGCGTGCTCCTCATGTCGCAATGTGGGGCACGATCATCGCAGGGGGCACTGACAGGAACCCGTGGGGGTCGGGCTTGTGGACCTCGGTTGCCGGCCCCACCTTCACCATCGAGCTGACCCTTCAGCACGTTGGCCGACCGCGAGGTCCTTCTCGACCGCCGAACCCCGCGATCGCAACTACCGGCGCTGAGGCAAGCGCCGGCCCGTCTATCGCCTGGGCACCCAGGTGTGGAGCACTTCGGCATCCTCAACGGTCCTGCCATCGGGCAATCGTCGAAGGAGCGACCCCGTGTTGAACCGCAGCGTCGGTCGCTTCGATGGCAGATCCAGATGCTCGAGGCGTGCCCGATCGCGTGGGTGGCACAGGACGAAGCGATGGCACGCGTAGGCCAGGTCTTGGTTGCAGGCAGCGACCCGATCGGGGGCGACTCGCACACTCGGGCTCCGGACTGAGCGCGAGAGCACGAGTTGCTTCGACGGGTCGAGGGGGAATCGGATCTCGTCTGCCGTCTCGACGCCGAACCCTTCGAACCGATCACGCGGCGTTGGCGGCCGCCATAGGACGAGGGGCGCGTCAGAGGTCGCGAATCGCTGCTTGCGGTCATGCTCGACACACCAGTGGAACTGCGTCATCCGCGGCGCGAGCAGCTCCACGGATCGCAGCATCATCTGGATCGAAAACTCCGGCGTGAGGACATCTCGATCGCTCATCGCCACGGTCGCGAGCGTGAACGCAGCCTCGACCTCGTTGTCCGTCGGCGAGAAGCCGAGATGCACGTCAGCGAGGTAGGTCCACACGAGGTCATGCGTCAGGTCGCGGCCGTCGAGGTACTCGGCGAGACGCTCGGTGAAGAGGGTGCGTTCGCGTTGTTCAGGTGTGCGGTTCATTTGTAGCGCGAGGTAAACCGCCAGCGTTTCGCGGTCGTCGCTCTCCGGCGCTGGGGCCGCACCACGGTCATCGATCGCGCGGAGGACACCGGCGGTGGCGCCCTCGATGTCCGACAGCATCTCCTCGACGTGTCTCGGGTTCGGCGCGGTGACGTCCAGGTCGTAGAAGCCAGCTTCCACCGCAACGTTGATCGTGTTCGAAACAAAGGTCGACCGATCACGCCGGCGCACGAAGACCTGGCCGTCGTCGCCGAACCGATTCAGGTACATCCTCGGCACGAAGTGGTGCCGCTTCGCACCGACCACCGCTCCAGGATGCCGCAGCAGATCGTCGGGGTGCTCCGCTCGTGTCCCCGCGATCACAGCGAGTTGACGACGGCGCTCCGCTGGAGAACGGTCTGACCTTCGGGGCAAGAACCCGACGATCAGCGGCTTGACCAGGGCATTCCTTCGTCCGGACAGTAGAAGGAACAGTAGAAACCGGTCCCAAAATGCCAGCGAGGCCCTCCCGGATCTCTCCGGAAAGGGCCTCTGACCTGGGACTTCCTTGGTGGCGGGGGCAAGATTTGAACTTGCGACCTTCGGGTTATGAGCCGGATGGTCGGCCCCTCCCCTGGTCCCGTCCTGTCCTGCTTCGTCCCTCTGGGCTGGGGTTTCGCGCATTCGACGTACCGGTCTGTACCACTGAGGACCAGCCGATACCGGCCCGCGGTGTAGAAGAAAGTGTAGAAGACGCGGAGGCCATCCGCTATGGGTGCGCTGGGCAAGCCGACCAGTGCAGTCAGAACCGTGGATCCCTACTTCTTTCGCCCCACTGCGCTGCGCTAGCTAGTCAGTCAGCGCGCCACTCGGCTCGGTCGGTGGCACCACCACAACGGAGCTCGCTGCTGGATCGTCCAGCCGCGCCAGTCGGCGGGCTAGCCCGCCTCGACCGCGACCTGATCCCACGACAACGAGTGCTGCGTCGTGGCTCGCATCCAATAGTGCCTTGGCCCCGCCTCGCTCTACCACGACGAGGTCCGCTGGCCTCGTCCCGCTGGAATCGTGTTCCTCGAGCATGGCCTCCAATACCCGCCTCCCATCCTGGCGCGATTGCCTGCTCGAACCGAACGACGACCTCTGATTCGCATGGACAATCGTCACAGCTGCCCCTCGGAGCCGGGCCTCGTCTATGCCCCAACGCAGCGCCCGCGCAGAGTTTCCCGATCCGTCGACACCGATCACGACGCTCCCACGGCCGACCGCACTCTCGATTGGCCGAACGATCGTCACAGGCACGACCGCTCGACGGACGCATCGCTGGACCACCGGTCCCCACGAACCCCTTCGCGCGCGTTCGCCCGAACGCGCACCCATGACGAGCAGATCGGCCGCTCGCGATGCCTCAAGCAACGCCCGTCCGGGAAGGTCGCAAGTCGCCACGCGCTCGACCTCGGCGCCTGGAACTGCTTCGTCGACCCACCGGTCCAACACATCGACCGCGTCCTGTTCGGAATAGTCAGGGCGGAACGAGCCCTCGCCGCGGTCATGGTGCTGGTCGAGATACGACCAAGCCAGCACTGCCCGCACACCCCAATGCCGACGGCGGCTCTGTTCGACCGCCCACCGCAAGGCCGCGCTCGCTGAATCGGACTCGTCGACACCGACCACGATCACTCCCATAGGTTCATCCTCTCATGCGGCCGCGTCTCGCACTGAACGACGAGCGCGAGGTAGCTCGGGGCGATACTCGCTGAAGCGGCACGTCCTCACGCGCGCTGCCGGAGCCCGCTCTCTGATGGCCCAGCCACGGGGCGGCGGAGGCCGACCATACAATCGGAGCCGCCGAGCACTGGCGGCTATCGGAACACCGAAAGGGCAGACCCAATGTCGAACGAACGCGCTGATGCCGGACCGGTCATCGGGCGGACGATCGCCGACTCGGTCCCTTGGTTCCCCGATCGTCCTCACCCCGCCGGCCGTCCCAACGTTGTGGTGGTGGTGCTGGACGATGTGGGCTTCGCCCAGCTTGGACCCTTCGGCTCTGACATCGACACGCCCACCCTCGACCGCCTGGCCAACGAAGGCCTGCGCTTCAACCGCTTCCACGTCACCGCTCTGTGCTCGCCGACGCGTGCAGCGGTTCTGACCGGACGCAACCATCACGCGGTCGGCATGGGATTTCTCTGCGACATGCCGACCGGGTTTCCGGGCTACTCGTGTCGCGTCCCGCGCTCCGCCGCGTCCCTCGCCCGCGTGATGCGCGACGAGGGCTACTCGACGCTGGCCACCGGCAAGTGGCACCTGACCCCCCGCAACGACCGAACCGCTTCGGGGCCGTTCGCGACGTGGCCGCTCGGCATGGGGTTCGAGCGCTACTACGGCTTCCTCCACGGCGACGCCAATCACTGGACGCCCACCCTCGTCGCCGACAACCACTACGTCGACCCGCCGGCGCGGCCCGAAGAGGGCTACCACCTGACCGAGGACCTCGTCGATACCTCGCTGCGAATGGTGGTCGACCAGCAGCATGCCACCCCCGGGAAGCCCTTCCTCCTCTACTTCGCACCTGGGGTCATGCACGCGCCGCACCACGTCGCACCGGAGTGGATCAGCCGCTACGCAGGTCGGTTCGACGAAGGGTGGGAACGGTGGCGCGAGCGGACCTTCGATCGTCAGCTGGACGTCGGCGTCGTGCCCGACGGAACGCTGCTGCCGCCGCGTCCCCCATGGGTGCAGGCGTGGGACGACCTGGATGCCGACGAGCGACAACTCTTCGCTCGGTTCCAGGAAGTATTCGCCGGATTCCTCTCCCACTTCGACCACCACCTCGGGCGTCTCGTCGCCGGGCTGGAGGATCTAGGGGTGCTCGACGACACGGTGATCGTGGTCCTATCGGACAACGGCGCCAGCGCTGAGGGTGGACGAGTCGGCTCACTGAATGAGCACCGGTTCGGCTTCGGCGTCGAGGACCGCCTCGACGACAATCTGGCAGCCATAGATCATCTCGGTGGGTGGCGCGCCTATAACCACTACCCGTGGGGGTGGGCGTGGGCGGGCAACACTCCCTTTCACCTCTGGAAGCGCTACACCTGGCTCGGCGGCACCCGCACACCCCTCATCATCCGCTACCCCGAGGCAATCACCGGGGCCGGAGGAGTGCGTCAGCAGTTCTGCCACGCCATCGACTTGTTCCCCACCATCCTCGACCTCTGCGGCATCGACGCGCCCGTCGAGGTTGACGGGGTCGCACAGCAGCCCATCGATGGCGCCAGCCTCCGGTCGGTGTTGGCGGACGCAAGCTCCCCGGAGGTTCACCACACGCAGTACTTCGAGATGCTCGGCTCACGTGCGATCTACCACGACGGTTGGAAGGCCACTACCGACTTCGTTTCAGCCGGTGTGCTGGACGAGGCTCGCTATCTGGAGGGCAGCCGCGACCTTCAGGGTGCCCCGTGGCGGCTCCACCGCGTCGCCGACGATTTCTCGGAGTCGACTGATCTCGCGACCGAGATGCCCGAGGTCGTTGAGGAGCTCGAGCGGCGATGGTGGAATGAGGCTGAACGCAACCAGGTCCTCCCGCTTTGTGGCGGTCTCCACGAACGCCTCTCCGCGATGGAGCCACCCGATTGGCCTCCGCCTCGCCGAGTCGTCCTGAGGCCTGGCTTCGGCCCCGTCGCGGATGAGGCAGTTCCGTCGCTCGCCGGTGGGGCGGTCGTCACCGCCGATGTCGATGTACCGGCCGACGGCGCAGAAGGCGTCCTTTGCGCCATCGGAGACTGGAACAACGGCTGGGCACTAGCGGTGATCGATGGCTACCTCACGTTCCTTCTGAACATCGTGAGCAAACCCTTCACAGTGCGCGCGCCCGAACCGCTACCGACTGGCCGACACACTGTCGGGTTCCGCTACATCGGAGGATCGGTGCGCGCTGGAGTGCTCTTGGTTGACGGCGCCCCAATAGCAGCGACCGATCTACCCCAGGGGCTCGGGGCAAGTGGCATCCAGATCGGCGGCGGCGGGCTCCGACTCGGGGCGGACGCTGGCTTCCCGGTGAGCGACGACTACTGGCCGCCCTTCCACTGGACCGGCACACTCCACGAGGTCGTCATCGACGGACGACCGCCAACAGTCGATGCAGCCGACCTAGAACGCATCCTCCACCACGAGTGACGATCGACGCAGAAGACGACGAACACTCAACCTGATCGACGCCGTGATCTGCAACAGGAACGGCATTCCTGTGTTCTCCAACGGTCGGTGGTGGTCAACAGCACCGGTCATCATGACCGGGACCGTGCACCGACCGTTGGAACTCAGGCTGCCGGGGCCGGGGCGATCGGGTCGACCGCACGACCGATCGCTCGGACCACGGCTCCCACGACAAGGATGGAGGCTCCGATAGCGATGGCCTTCCCCCAGTCAGCCAGAGACTGCGGCTCGACGGAGAACACGTCACCGCCCCAGGTCACGATCACTACCTGAGCCGCGACGATGATGCCGATGATGGTAAGGAACGACGTACTCTTCGTCATCGCTTCAAACGGAGACCGTCGTGCACGGATCGTCCTAGCGTTCACCGCGTTGAACACCTGCATCCACACGAACGTGTTGAACACGAAGGTGTTGCGGTAGATGTCGCCGTCCTCGCTCAAGCCCAACGAGTCGGAAGCGACTAGGACAAACAGGAGGACGGCAAGCATGCAGCCGGCGGTCACGAGGATGTTCAGCCACATCTGACGCGAGATGAGTGTCTCGGCGCGTCCGTGGGGCGGCTGCTCGAAGAGTCGATCCGACGGCGGCTCAAGTGCAAGAGCCAACGCGGCGAACGAGTCCATGATGAGATTCACCCAGAGGAGCTGGACTGCCGTCAGTGGTGTGCCGAACCCGAACACAGCGGCTACGAACGTAAGCGTGAGGGCCACGACATTCACGGTGAGCTGGAACTGAATGAACTTGCGAAGGTTCTCGAAGACGCTTCGACCCCAGCGAATCGCCGAGACGGTCGATGTGAAGTTGTCATCCACGATCACGACATCCGAAGCCTCGCGTGCGACGCGCGAACCTGATCCCATGGCGAAGCCGACGTCTGCGGCCTTGAGAGCCGGAGCATCGTTGACCCCGTCTCCGGTCATGCCCACGACTTCCCCGCGGGCCTGAAGCAGACCGACCAGACGCTCCTTGTCCTCGGGAAGTGCGCGAGCCAGAGCTTCGATCCCACGGTCGTCCAGCAGTCGGTTGACATCCGCGTCCGACAAGGTCACGAAGGCGTCGTGAGCCAACACCTTCGAGTTGTCGCTGACGATGCCTGCTTGCCTGCCGATCTCTGCGGCAGTCTCCGGGATATCACCCGTGATCATCAAGACTCCGACACCGGCACGCCTACACCGCTCCACCGATGCGGGGACTTCCGGTCGGATGGGATCCGCGATTACGAAGATCGCCTGGAAGACCAGATCCTGGTCTGAGCCATCGTCGAGCATCGTCGATCCATCGCACTCCGAGAAGGCAACGGCGAGGGTGCGGAATCCCCGTTCGGCGAACTCTGTCACCGTCCTCAACGTGGCTTCGACGGCTTCAGGAGTCAGCGCGACCTCAGCTCCACCGTGGTCGAGACGCCTGGTGCAGTGGCCGAGCACTACCTCGGGAGCACCCTTCATGTACACAACGGCGCCACGCTCAGCGTCCTCGACCATTGTGGCCATGTGCTTTCGAGACGATGAGAACTCCCGCCGATCGAGGATCACGGCCGCGTCGCGCACCTCCCGATAGGCGTTGCCGTGAGGATCAAGCCACAGGAGGATTCCTCCCTCAGTCGCGTTGCCGACCACGTGCAACTCGCCATCGTCGTGCACTACAAGGTCGACTGAGGAGTTGATGGCGAACCCCTCGAAGATGCGGGATGCTCCCGCCAGCTCCGCTGCGACAGACGTGGACGCATCAATCGCGTGCCCGTCCACCACCACGTGAGCTAGCGACATGGATCCGGCCGTGAGAGTGCCAGTCTTGTCCGTGCAGATGATCGTCCCCGCACCCATGGTCTCGCAGGCTGGCAACTCGCGGACGAGGATCTTCTCGGAGGCCATGCGTCGCGTCGTGTACGAGAGCGCAAGGGTGACGGCCAGGGGCAGGCCTTCAGGGACAGCGACGACGATGATCGTGAAGGCCACCGTGGCGGCGAACAACAGCATCTCACCTGTCGTGCCGTTCCACCCGAAGCTGAACTCCTCCACGGTGCCTTCATGGACGTACTCGCCTCGTATCGCCGCAACGACGATCAGCGCCACGGCGGTCACGGCAGCAGCAGCCATTCCGACGCGTCCGACCTTCTTGGCGAGATCATCGAGACGTTCCTCAAGCGGCGTCGGCTCGCGCTCAGCGCTGAGTTTGGACCGGATTCCGCCGAGCAGCGTCGCGTCACCCACGACCCCGACGACGGCGCGCCCGGAACCGTCCAGCACGCGACTTCCGGCGTAGATCAGGTCACCGACCTGCTTCTCGTTGTCAGGCTCACCGGTGATGTGCTTCTCATCCACCAGCAGATCCGTGCCGCGACCGAGGTGCGAGTCCGCGGGAACGACGTCCCCCGTGTTGATCTCAAGGACGTCTCCGACCACGAGTTCAGCCGCGTCGACCTCCGTGATTTGACCGTTGCGCAGCACTCGGGTTGCCATCATGTCGGCCTGCGCGTCGAGCGCCGAGTAGTCCCGCTGCGCCTTCAGCTGGTTCCGCACACCGACCGCGGAGACCACAACGATGGCGCAAAGGATCGCGATCCCCTCCAGCCATTCTCCGGTCGAGACGCCTACAACCAGCGCTAGGACAGCACAGACACAGAGGATCTGAACCATCGGGTCCTTGAACGCTTCGACCAAGAACTCAATCGGGGATTTCGTCGGCAGCGGCGCGAACGAGTTCGCACCATGCTCCGCCCGACTGAGCAACACCTCCTGGTCCGCGAGACCGTGGTTCAGGTCGGCCTCTTCCAGAGAAGAAACCTTGTCGACCTCCGGTGCACTCATCGAGCCAACTCCCTCGTTGATCCACAAGTCGCACGCGGCGTGCACACGCAGAGATGATGACTTCGGTCCACGCTCATCGCTTCGATTGACCTCGTACTCGGGCGGGCTGGCTGACAAGTCGACGCCCGAGGGCGCTGGAAGCCGCAGCGTAGTCGGTGGAGCGACGCTCTCAGTGGTTGAGCGGCCCCTCGGGGATCCATCCGCTCGGGTCGTGGCGGGGCACGGCGGCGCGCCATCCGGACCGGGAGCAACCGACAAGGCCCACGGTCCGCCTACCCCACAACGGCCACGAACCGACGGTGGGCCAATCGTGCTGTGCCCGGGAGCTGCGCCAGCGCATGCTCGCTCAACGGTGGGACAGCGACCTGGACACCGAGCACGCGATCACCGAGCCGCGAAACGATGTGGCCATGAGCAAGGCGGTCAATCGCGTGCACCAGATGAGATCGCCTTCCCAGCGGTTCCGCGCTGCTGGCGCGGATGCCGACCTCGAGCGCCAGCTCGGTTGGGCACACGGTGATAGGGCCGCGTGCGGAGTCCAGATGGCGGGCCATCGCTCGGGCAAGGAGCACTGCCGTCGGGCCGACAAGCGGCGCGTAGACGATCTCGAAGTAATCGTGGTCGAGCGAGAACACGCGTTCGGAAGAGCGAGGCAGCGCTCGCAGCCGTAGACCCTGGGTGGGCTCCGGCTCGTTCTCGAGCGGGTCAGCTCCGTTAGGGCTGATTCCCGCTGACACGGAACACCGCTGCTTGACCGAAGCCCGAACTCCGATGCCTCATAGCCGACGCTCCACCGCAGTCGATCGCTTTGCTCTGCCGCAGGACATCAGAACGAACAACGCGGCGCGCGCTCGGTCCGAGATCGTCAGTCATGGGATCAAGGGTACGCACCGCCGCCCGAATTCCCACCCAGCGCGGTCACAGTTGCACTCCCGGCACGTCGACGTGGGATCGGCTCTGGATCGCGTCAAGGCGGGCGGTGAGCCTTGCTACCGCCGCCGCATCTGCCGCCGAGCGCCCAGGCGGTTGGGCAGCATCGGATGGGCTTGGTGACTGCATCGGATCCGCCGACCGGCCTCTCGTCTCGCGATCCGGGGGTGGGTCGGCAGTGGCCGCGAGCTGTTCCTCGATCTCGTGCTGTCTTCGCCGAAGACCCGCTAGATCGTCGGCTCGATCCCACGGGGAGCCGATGCGCTTCTCAGCGCGTTGAGCTTCGGCCCAAGCCGCACGCGCCTCCTGGCCCAACTCGGCGATGGTGTCGGGGAGTCGGTGTAGGTGGCGTTCAAGACGGGTGATGAGGTTGGCAGGGTCACTGCGGTTGAGGTCGTTGCTCAAGAAGCTGACCTCGATGTGGGCGTCGGGGATGGCGACGCGGACTTCGTCTTCGATGGTGGTGATGGCCTGGGCGGTGACACGCAGTCCGCCGAGGCTCCCGATCTCGGCGGTTGGTCCGCTGGTCTCGGGGGCGGTCTGGTCGAGGCGCTGTCGGAGGATGTTCTGGAGGTGTTCGCCTGCTTCAACGCGTTTGGGGTGGGTTCGGCCGTCGATGGTCATGGCGAAGCGGTCGCCGCGGGTGTCGGTCACGCGGCCGACGATGACCTCCAGGTCAGCGAGTCGGTGCTCAGCCTGCTCGGCGCGGCGTGTGGCGGTCTCGAAGGTGCGGCGGAGTCGGTGCTGGTCGTCGTGGTGGGCACGTTCGAGACGTGTGAGACGCGCGACATCAGCATCGACGGCTGCCTTCTCCAGGACGAGCGGGTCGCCGGTGGCGAGCGCCTTGACCTCAGCGAAGGAGAGGGCCTGGTCGCCGATGTCGTCGACGTCGCGGTCGGGCAGGTCGCCGCGGGTGACCTGGGCGATGAACGCGGCCTTCCGTTCGAGGGTCTGCCACATGTAGGTGTCGAAGCTGCCCTCGGTGACGTAGCGCAGCACGCGGACTTCGGGATTCTGGTTGCCCTGTCGAAGGATGCGGCCGTCTCGTTGTTCGATGTCGGCGGGTCGCCATGGCGCGTCGAGGTGGTGCATGGCGATGGCGCGCGTCTGGACGTTGGTTCCGACGCCCATGGTCTCGGTGGATCCGATCAGGACCGAGACAGTGCCGTCGCGACACGCGGCGAAGAGCTTGGCCTTGGCGACGTCCGTCTTGGCGTCTTGCATGTAGCGGATCGAGCCGTGGTCGACACCGCGGCGGACGAGCAGGGCGCGGAGTTCGTCGTAGGCGTTCCATCCCTCGGCTGCGGGTGTGGACACGTCGCAGAACACGAGCTGGAGCGCACCCGGTCGGAGGGTGAGCTGGTTGGTCACGTCGGTGTAGCGATGGTCGCGGGTGGCGTGGTGGATCGCGGCGACCCGCTGTGCCACCACCGTCAACTTCCCGCTGTCAGTCGGCGCATCTTCGCCGACGAGTCGGAGGTCGAGCGCGGCCCGCCGGCCATCGCCGGTGACTTTGAGCATGTTGTCCTCGCTCGGGTCGACTGCCCGATTGCGGATGCGTTCGGCACGCGACGCCAGGTCGGCCACGTAGTCGACGAGGACGTCGCTGGGTTCCACGACGACGGTCTCGGCCTGGCCGCCAGCGAGCGCTGGGACCGGGAGGTCGAGATCTTCGTTCGTGCGAACGTCCGCGACTTGCCGGTACAAGGTCAGGAGTTCGGGGACGTTCTGGAATCGGGCGAACCGGGTCTGCATCCGGTAGGAGGCGCCGTCGGGTGCGAGCTCCAAGGCGGTGTGGGTGCGACCGAAGTTCGAGGCCCAGGCGTCGAAGGCGCGTAGGTCGACGCTGGCGAGGAGGTCGGGGTGGAGGTAGCTCTGCATGACCCACAGCTCTGCCATGGAGTTCGCGACCGGGGTGGCGGTGGCGAAGGTGACGATGCGGGGTCCGTGCATTCGGCGGAGTGCCCACAGCTTGGAGTCGAGGTCCTGGGCGCGTTGGGAGCCGCTGTTGGCGACGCCGTCGATCGAAGAGTCGACGCGGCGGTTCTTGTAGGCGTGGGCTTCGTCGATGAAGAGGTAGTCGATGCCGGTCTCCTCGAACCGGACGCCGTCGTCCTTGGTGTGCTCGGCGAGGAGCCGCTTGTAGGTCTCCTCCATCTGGGCGATGCGCCGCTCGAGCTTCTTGACCGACAGTCCCTTGCCGTCCTTCGAGCCATCGAGGGCGATGCGTGCGGTGGCGATCTCCTCGCCGAGGTAGTCAGTCATGAGGTCACGGCCGAGGGGAAGCCGGGCGAACCCGGCTTGGGTGAACACGATGCCGTCCCAGTCACCGGTCGCCGCCCGTGCGACGAACTCCTTGCGCCGGGCCTTGGAGAGCCGGTCCCGGTCGGCGACGAGGATGCGCGCGGTCGGGTAGAGCTGCAGCCACTCGCGGGAGAACTGGTCGAGCATGTGGTTCGGGACCACTACCGCGGGCTTGGACGCGGAGCCGAGTCGACGTAGCTCCATCGCGGCCATGACCATCGTGGCGGTCTTGCCGGCGCCGACCGCGTGGGCGAGCAGGGCTCGGCCGTCGGTGAGGATGCGTGCGACGGCGGCGCGCTGGTGGTGGCGAGGGGTGAAGGTGCCGGCGAGGCCGGGGAGGGTCAGGTGGTCGCCGTCGTGGTTCGGGAGGACCGTGGAGGAGAACAGTTCGTTGTAGCGGCCAGCGAGACGGGTGGCTCGTTCAGGCTCCTCCCACACCCAGGTCGAGAACCTGGAGGTGAGGGCTTCTTGCTTGTCTCGCGCCGCGAGGGTCTCGGCGTCGTTGCGGATTCGCTTGCCGTCGTCGGTGGCGTCGGTGACGGTGTGGAGCCGCTGGTTGAGAGCGGCATCAAGCAGCGTGACCGCATCGGCGCGACCGGTGCCCCACTCCGAGGAGAGGGCGACGCTACGACGGCTGCCGTCGCGCCGTCGTGCGGTCCAGCTGCCGAGCTGGGGCAGGTGCTCGACATCCACGCTGGCGTCGAGCACCTCGCGGCAGAACTGTTCGATGTCACGGCTCGGTATCCACGGCGCGCCGAGCCGGGCCGTGATCTCGGCCGGTTCGAGCTGACGAGGCAGCACCCGTTCCAGCGCCGCGATGTTGAGTCGGTATCGACCATCGGGGTCTTCGGCGGCGCGGCAGGTGTCGAGCTTGGCGCGGACGTTGCCCGACAGGTATTCCGAGGCTGGGATGAGGCGGTTCGTGACGGGCTCGTCGTAGACCAGTTCACCAAGCTGCTGGCGAGCGTGCATCGAGTCGGTGCCGAGGAGCTCCGCGACACGGTCCACGGTGACCGTCCCGGTCTCGTCGAGGCACACGGCGACGGCCTCGTCGGGGCTGTCGACACCGTGGCGCTCATGGGGCGGGTCGATGACCCGCTCATGGAAGATCGCCGCTGGTCGAGCTAGTTGGCTCTCTTCGTCGAACGTTTCCAGTGCTGCGACGAGCGGCCAGTCGGGGTCCTCGCGGAAGCCGCCCATGCGCGGTCGAACCCGGCGCATGATCTCCTCGCCTGTCTCGGCGTTGCGGCGACCGGTGCGAGCCTCGCTGGACCGATTGATCGGTCCGTAGACGCGCACATAGGTCCGGTACAGCTCACCGAGTACGCCTTGGGCAGCGTCGAGCCGTTCGTCGCTGCCGCCGTCGATCTGCACCTCCAACACCCGGCGCGCAGCGTCACGCAGGCCGACGAGCCGCACGAGTTCGCTCTTATCCTTCGCGACACGTGGCTTGTAGGTGACAGGGGTGCCGCCCTGGAGTTGGGCGACGTCGCCACGCTGGTTGACGACGAAGCTGCCGTCCTGCGCGTGCTCGAGGTAGAAGTCGCCTCGTGCTGCACGTCGCTCCGGGCGGTGTGCCTCGGTGTCGCGGCTGACAGCGACGTAGGTGAGGCCGCGCTCGGCCGCACCGGTGGCGAGGTCTGCGAGCGCGGCAGGGAGCTGCTCGTCGAGGTCTCCCGTCGGAGTGACCGTCAGCTCGTGGTCGCGGTACATGCCCCGTGTCGCGGCGAGGTCGCCAAGGACGTGTTCGGGGTGGGCGAGGTAGTACTCGTTGACCTCCAGCGGAGCCGCGTCGGCGGCGGTCTCGATGGGCGCGGCGCCGACGCTCTCCCATGCTGGACCGGAGGCTTCGGCCCCCGGTGGGCGGCGGCGAAGGATCACCATGTCGACGACGACGTCGGTGCCTGACGACCGGGCGAAGGCGCGCTCCGGCAGTCGGATCGCGCCGACGAGGTCGGCCATCGAAGCCATCTCTCGGCGGGCTGCGGCGTTGCGGGCATCCAGGGTGTAGCGGGAGGTGAGCGCGACGACGAGCCCGCCAGGCCGGGTTAGGTGCAGCGACTTGATGAGGAAGTAGTTGTGCAGGGCGTGTCGTCCGCGGTTGTGTCGTGGGTCGTGGGGTGTGACCTTGGCGAAGGGCACGTTGCCGATCACCGTGTCGAACGCGCCGTCCTCGACACGCAGCTCCTCGAACGCAGTGGCGTGGATGGTGGCCCGGGCGCCGTAGAGGTGCTGGGCTATCTCGGCGGTGGTTTGGTCCAGTTCGACGCCGGTCAGGACGGTGCCGTCGGGAGCGAAGCCGATGAAGTTGCCCGACCCGCAGCCGGGTTCCAACACGCGCACCCCGTCTCCGGCGACTCCGAGTTGCTGGGCGGCGTGCCACATGGCCTGTACGACCGGAGCCGAGGTGTAGTGGGCGTTGAGCGTCGTTCGCCGGGCCTGCGCCCAGCCCGTCTCGGTGCGCAGCAGTTGCCGTAGCTCGGCGCGTTCGTCCGAGTAGCGGTCGTCGGCGGGATCGAAGACCTGCGGGATCGCGCCCCAACCCGACCAGCGGGCAAGGACCGCTTGCTCGTCGGGGGTCGCCCATCGCCCGCCCTCGTCTCGGCACCGGTTGAGGACGGTGAGCGCGTCGAGGTTCGCTCGCAGCTTCGCCCCTGCGCCCGCAGGGGCGAGGTCATCAGAGCCTGTCGGCCGGAACGGCTCCGGCCGAGCTGGAGTCGGAGATGGCTCGCTGGCTACAGCGGGGTGTTGATCGCCTCGTTGATCTCCGCCAGGTCCTGGTAGCGGCGGGCCAGGTCCGACTCGTCGCTCCAGTCCTCTATCTCCTCGGACGGGTCCGGTTGGAGCAGCGGGTGGTCCGCCAGCGTCAGCTCCTCGGCCGTTGCCAACGCCTGGTAGCTGCGGAGCCGGTACTCCTCCGGCGTCTCCCCGGCCCTGGGCGGGCCGAGGATCTCGTCGCGCAGCTGGCTCACCGCCGCCGCCATCTGCTCCCCGGCCTCGCCGAAGAAGCCGGCGGGGTCCGGAATCTGCGAATAGGCGTCCGGCCGGTGCTTACGGTTGTGGTCCAGCGCCATCTGACCGTAACGGTTCATGGGTCACCTCCTGGGTCGATGCCTCGTCGGCATCCTCGGGAGGGAGCGCTAGGTCGAACAGCGAGAGCTGTTCGGAGGGACTGCTGCGAGCGCTCCGAGCGCGTGCCATCACGCTACCCCCACCATCTCGCGACCACCGAGCACCGACGGTGCCCGCATCACAGTCCCCGCCCCTGCGCTTGGACCGCCTTGGGTGTCGCGTCGATCGACACCACGCGACCCGGTGCCTGCTGAGCGGCCTCGGCGGCGCGGTTACGCACCCACATCTCCTGCTGGCCATCGACCGCCAGGCGACGGAACCCCTCCCCCGCCAAGACGGCGCGGGTCGTGTCACCCGGCTCGTTGAGCACCCTCACGATCTGGTGCTGCCGTGGATCGAAGACGACCTCGACCTGGCGGCCCGCCCACGTTCCCGCTGGCTCCGCGACCCATCCCACCGGAGCGAGCCGAGCGCGGTCGGTGGCCCGGAGGAACGGCTTCATGTCGTCCGCCCCTCTTCACCGACAGCCGTCGCGGCCCGCTTCGCCAGGTGGCGGTTGCGATAGAAGGGCCGCGTGCGGACGTGCGCCGGCGGCAGCGTGCCGTGCACCAACAGCGCGTCACCGGGTCGCATCTGCCGCAGCACGTGCGCGGGGGCGAGGGGCACGCGGGTGGTGGAGAACTGGTCCGAGCCGCCGCTGATCCGCTCAGCCGCCGAGTGGGAGCGGGTGTCGACCTCGGCCTCGCCGAGCACCCGATCGACGTACTGGATCGACGCCGGGTCCGACAGGCCCGCGTAGAACACCTTCGTCAGGTGGTTGGTGAGGATCGTGTCCGACGCCTTGCCGTAGGCGACTTCGAGCTGCGCGAGCGACTGCCAGATCGTCACCAGTAACACGCCGAGCCCGGCGAGGGTCGAGGCGTACTCGGGCAGCGACCGCAACGGCGTGTTCCCGGCCTCGTCGATCACGACCAGCAGCGGCGGGTCGAGGGGCTTGCCGGTGGCGGCGACGTGCCGGTACGCCTGGTTGATCAGATCGTTCAGCAGCCCGCCGAACGCGGGGGCCAGGCGGCGTTGGTCCTCGATCGGCGAGCACAGGTACACCGTGTTGGACCCCGACAGCAGCCACGGCAGGTCGACACCGACGAATCCCCCTTTCGCGTTCTTGCCCTTCGGCGACCGCGCCGACGCGGCCACGCCGGGATCGGTCCAGGGCCAGATCACGGTCTGAGCTGTGGCGTAGATGGACGAGCGAGTGCGCTCCTCCATCTCCCACACCGACACCAGGCCTTTGGCGACCTCGACCGCGCCTCGGGAGACCGCTGCGTTGTTCGAGAGGTTCAACGAGTCGAGTGCGGCGCGGACCTCGCCGGGGCCGAGTTCGCCAGGCCGGTCCTGGGTGAGCACCCACTCGCAGACCGCGTCCATGTCCCGATGTGCGTTGTGCGCGACGAACAGCAGGCCCGACAACAGGATCTCGGCCTGGGCCAACCAGAAGTCCATCCCGCCCTCGACGCCGCCCCGAGGCGCGGCATCGCACAACGCCCTCGCTGCACGTTGCGCGCCCACGACCGTCCCGGCCTGTTGCAGGGGCGACCACAGGGCCGAGCTGCCTTTCGGTGTGGTCGATGACGTTGGGTCGTAGACGCGAACGTCGCCGAGGGTCGAGCGCCACCCCTGTGTTGTGGACAGCAGGTCGGCCTTCACCGACGAGAGCACGGCGGGACCGTCCCACTCGAGGATGCCCGCGACGGCCGCAGTGGTCTTGCCCGACCTGGACGGTCCGACGAGCGCCACGGCACCGCGATCTCCCCGACGGGAGCGACGTGCCGACCTGCCGACTCGGCCCTGAGTTCGAGGCGGGGGTGACTCGGTGGCGACCAGGCGTCGGCCGAAGCGGGCAAGGATCAGCCGACCTGGCGTCGGACCCGACACCAGCAGCGGGTCGAGGTCTCGACGCTTCGCGAACCTCGTCCTGCCATCGACGCCGAGGGGGCGACGCTTGGCGGTCCCCACCTTGGAGCGGGTCAGCCACCGGACGCCGAGGGCGACCGCGCCCCCGATGGCGATGGCCGCCCCGGCGGTGCAGAGCCAGTAGAGAGGCGCACCCGGTAGCGCCTCGGCGTAGGGCTCGGCCCAGGCTTCCGCAGGCGCGCTCATGTGTGCCGGAAGGCGCGGTGCAGCATCAACCGCGTCGGCGAACGGGAGGTGCCCGCCGCCCGACGCGGCGAGCGCCAGCCACGCCCCCACCCACACCGCACCGACCAGCGCCAGCGCGATGCCGGCGACGACGATCACGAGCAGCTCGAAGCCGCCTATACCTTCGCGTTCCATACCCACGTAGGCCCCTCGGGGAGGCGAAACTTCGCGGGCGAATCACAGGCGAAGAGGCTCCAGCCTCACCAGCGCACTCGGTCTCCTCCGAGCGCGCCACCTCTACCAGGGGTGCTTCGGAGGGCTTCAGCGAGCGGTGCCGAACGATGACGTGTCAGAAGTCAGTGCGACCGTCGCCGCCCTCTGCGATTGGACGTCCGATCTCACCGCCCGAGTAGCTCAGGTCAGCGGATGAGGCTCAATCCTCAAGCTCAATGGGCGTAGGCTCGGTGGTGCAGCGCCTGATCCCGTTGGACGTCCCGGGGTCGACGGCCCGGACTGCTGCAGACGTCTCCAATCGGACTGGACCGAAGGGGACTCTGATGCGCGCAACGAACTCGAGCAGGACCGAGCCAGCAACAGGCGGCACCGACCAGACCCAAGCATGGAATGCCGCAACCGAGTTGGCGGACTGGGTAGGCGGCGGCGGCCACCTACCGAAGATGCCGAGCCCGGTGCTGCTCGATGGCGGCGAGGTGCTGCATGCTGACCTTCCTGCTCAGGGTTGGCGGTTCCACGGCGCGGACGTCACGTATGTCGCACCTCACGTCGTCGCGATCGGCGGTCCGCTCATGTTCGGTCTCACCGCAGCGGGCAGCGCCGTCGCTCGTCGCCGGGCGCGCCACGAAGCCGAGGCGTTGGCCGCACCGCAGTGGCGACCGTTGGGTGCGTTGCGCATCCTCGTGACCGACCGACGTTTGCTCGTGTGGCACAAGGGCGCGTGGGCGTCGGTTTGGTTCAGCGTGATCCGTGAGATCCGACCGGACCTAGCGGTGGGTCGTCTCGACATGACCTTCGAGGACGATCCGCCGTACTGCCTTGCTGGGCCGTGGGTGCCGTACTTGACGGTGATCGTGACCACGCTGCTCGCTGGTGATCGAGGTGTCCGTGCGGTCGAGGATGCGCTCGCTGTCCCGCACGGCGTCTGATCATCGGCTGACGCTGATCCCTGCTGCCGTGTGCCTGACGGCGAGGTCGACAGAGCGTCCCATGTCGTGGGTCCAGTTGTCGGAGCGGCGCATGGCGTCGTTGAGGTCGCCGGTGCCCAGATCGAGCACGACCGGCGGATGGTGGCGAGCTTCGAGGAGCGATGCGAGTCGATAGGAGCCAGCGTGTCCGGCGTCGTCAGCGTCGAACGCGATGACCAAGGGGTGTGGGAGCTTGGCGAGGGCCGTGGCGACGGCTTCGTCGCCGTAGGTGGCGCTGAGTACGGCGACGGCTCGATAGCCCGCCGCGGCGGCTGAGAGCGCGTCGATGGCTCCTTCGGTGACGATGACTTCTGGGTGTCGCGTCTCGGCTGGTCGTGCTCGGGCGAGGCGTGGGTTCGTGGCGAGGTCCGCGGTGGGGTTGAGGTAGCGGGGCCGGTCGTCCTGGGGATGGGGCACCCGGAGTTGTGCGTAGACGGCGTGGCCGTTCTCGATGGCGGGGAGGACGATGCCTGCGGCGCGGGGCATGCCGTCGGGGCGGAGTTGTGCGCGTGGGCCGAGGTCGGCGCCGATGCGGTTCTCGACGAGGACGTCCTGTGGGAGTCCACGGCTGTTGGTGAGCCACCGTTGCATCGCTCGTCCACCTGGTGTCCAGAGTCGTGTCGCGCACTCGTCGACGTAGCGGGCGAGTCCTTCGGGGTCACGACAACCTGCCGGGGGCATCGTCCGAGGTGGCGCGGCTCGACGTGGGGGATGCCAGTCGTCTGGTTGCTCACGGTGGCCGGAACGATCGGCGAGGTAGGTCATGGCGTCGCGTGGTGTACCGCCCCGGACGGCAAGGACGAGGTCGATGGCCGTTCCGCCATCACCGCAACCGTGGCAGCGCCAGCGCTGCTCGCCGCGGCGGCTGGTGAAGATGCTGACGGGAGGGGTGCGGCCGGTCTGGGCGTGCTGTGCGCTGGGGCAGGGCCACATCGGGGACCTTCCGCCGCCAGACGGAGGACCAAGGAGGTCGTCGGCGAGGGCTCGAAGGTCGACGGCGGCCAGGAGTGCGTCGCGGTCGTACATCGCTCACGCCGCCTCGGTCCGATCGGTCGGGCCGTTCATGCGGGCGTCGGTGTCGACGATGGGCTGCTCGCCAGGGCCGAGGACGTGGTGGACGACGGCGGTTCGGCCACCGAGCTTCCACAGCGCGCGACCGCGGGTGAGCTGGCCGACGATGGACGCTTCGGGCCCGGTGAGCCCGAAGTGGGCGACGGCGGCGTCGAGCTGGTCGGGGGCTTGGCGAAGGATGATCTTCGTTGCCGAGTCGGCGAGGAGTCCGGCGGCGATCTTGCTGGTGGCGGTGCCGTCGTCGGCCTGGGCCACGAGGTCCGAGGCGCGGTGGGTGATGCAGAGGTTCGCAACGCCGTAGGTGCGGCCGAGCTTGAAGCAGCTCTGGAGGTAGGCGGCGGTGTGGCGGTTCGCGAGGAGCGCCCAGGCTTCGTCGAGGACCTGCACGCGCTGTGGGCCGGGGCAGGCCATGAGCTGTTGGAACCAGCCTGCGGTGGCGACCATGACCAACGGGAGCGCGTCGGAGTCGGTCGGCACTGCGGAGAGGTCCATCACGACACCTGGGCCGTCCCAGCGCAGCGGGACGGTGGACCGTCCGTCGAACATGCCGCGCAGCGATCGGGAGAGCAGCTTGTCGAGGGCGTACGCGATCGTGCTCATCTCAGCGGCGAGATCACGATCGGTGCCGCGAAGCCGCTCGGTCATCGCTTCGGTGGGGTTGGCGACGAGACGGGCGACATCGGCGAGCGTGGGTTCGTCGAGCGGAGCGGCGGTGACCTGTTCGATCGCCGCGAACACCGCTGCGTCCTCGAGTTGGGTGAGGGGCCGCTCGAGCACCGTGCCGACGAGCGCTGTGCACATTTCGGCTCGGCGGAGGATCTGGCGGTCCTCGGGCTCGTGTTCCGCCGCGGGGCCTGGAGCAAGGGGGTTGATGGTGGCAGTGCCGCCGGGGCTGAGCTTCACCGTGGTGAAGCCGAGGTGCTCGGCGAGGGTCGCGTACTCCCCCTTGGGATCCGCGATGCCGATCCATCTCCCGCTCGGGCCGGTGCCGTAGATCGCGGCTTGTCGCCACAGGAGGCACTTGACGAGCGCGGACTTGCCGTTGCCGGGCTCGCCGAGCACCCAGCCGTTCGGGTTCGTGACGAGCCCGGCGGCGTAGGCCTCGAAGGGGTCCCAGCAGAACTCGCCGCCTCCGGCGAGGAGGTCGAGACCGACGTAGGTGCCCCGGTGACCGAAGGAACCCTGCACGCTGAAGGGGTAGATGCTGGAGACGTGTGCGGTGGTGCCCTGGTGGTAGCGGAGCCGCAGCGATGGCCGGGTCATGACGCCAGGAGGGTCGAGGGGGCGAGACCGAGCGGGAGCGCGGCGGCCCAGCCGAGGTCTTGGCGGGCGTCGAGGACGCGCAGGTCCATGCCGCTCTCGCGGGCAAGCTGCTCGATGATCTCGGAGTGCTCATCGAGGTCGTCGAGGCTGCGGGCCGAGACGGTGACGAGCCCGGCGTAGCCCATCTCGGGGTAGCCGGCGACGAGCTCCTCCTCCCGGTCAAGCAGCGCTTGGGTGGCGCGGCGGTGACGGGCGTCGATGCGCCGTCCCTTCTCCTCCTTCGTGACGGCGTCGGATTCGAGCTTCACGAGGTCCCGTTCGATTCGTCGCCGGGACTGGTGGGTGGAGACCGGTTGGAAGTAGACGGTCATCGACCGGGTGACGCCGCCGCCGGAGAGGAACGGTTCCAGCCATGCCGGTGGCACGGCGAGGCGGGGCCAAGTGCCGACCCACCAGGTGCGGTGAAACGCTCCGTCGACGCGGAGGTGCCGCCAGTCGGTCTCCAACGCGAGCGGCCCGGCGGTTCCGGCTCGGACCAGGGCGAGGCGTTCGACCAGGCGGCCTCGGCGGGGACGCGGCTTCTCGCCGACAGGGTCGATGCGGGAGCGGACGAGGCGTTGCAGCCCGGTGGGGTCGAGCGGGTTGGATGCGGCGAGGTCTGCTGAGCGCAGGCCGCGAAGGAGCGCCTCGACCGAGGTGACGAGCGCTCGGCGGAGTTGCTCGTCGACGCCTCCCATTCCGGTCCGGCGCCGTGAAAGGCGTTCGCGGGCGACGGTGATCGTGACGACCGCTTCGTGGTTGATGGCGGATGCGGTGCCGACTTCGAGGAGGTCCCGGTAGGACGTCGCGGCCGGTTCGTTGGGCACGCCCCTCGACTCGGAGTTCAGCCAGGCGATGTGGTCGGCCATCCCGGACGGTTGGGCGAGGTCTGACCACGACAGGTGGGAGACGACGCCACGTTCGACCGCGTACTGGCCGAGCAGGTCGCCCCATCCAGCGAGGAGGCGCTCTTGTTCGCCCCGGGGTTCGACCACGAACTGCGGCCCCGACGCGGGAACGACCGCGGTGAGGGTGTGGCGGTGCCGGTCTCGGATCGCTCCGAGGGCGACACCGCCGCGCCAGTCGAGGCTGACAATGTCGAGCCCGTCGAGGCACGGCGGCATCGGCGCCGGGCCCTGGGCGGTGGACCACAGCGGGAGCGGGGCGTTCCACCGTCGACCGCGCCGCAGGCGCGTCCAGCACCAGCCCGCCAGCAGGGGTACCCACTCCCAGGTTGCGTGGCCGCCGATCCGGGTGAAGCTCACCGCGGCGCCGACGAACACGGGGACCGCGGCGACCGGAAGCGGGGCTCCTGCGCTGAGGGTGACGACCGCCAGGCCGATGCCACCACCGAGGAGGATGCACTGGACCAACCCGAGACCGAGGAAGATCCCCGAGCTGTCGAGAGGTTCGAGCCGGTAGGACCGGTCGACGCGCTCAGGAGACATTGCCAGGCCCCTTTGGTGGTACCGAGTCGGAGCCGCCAGATGGACGCGAGGAACCAGACGGCCGTTCCGGCGGCGGAGATGGCTCCGGCGTCGGCCGACTACCCGCGGGGTGGTCCGAGCCAGGTGTGCTTCTGGCCGGTGGTGTCGCGCCCCGAGTGGATTCGGCGGTGTCGGTCGCTTCGCTGGCGGTCTCCGCCGCGACGCGCGCTCCGGTGTCGATGCCCTTCTTGGTCGTCTCGACGACCTTGGCGGCGGCTACCACAGCGGCCCCCACCCCTGTTGCCGCCGCGCCCGCACCTGCTGCCCCGGCTCCAGCGCTGCCAGACCCACCAGCTGCGGGCGCGCCCGTGCCGGGTGGTGGAGCCCCTCCTGATGGTCCGGCAGCCGCGCCTCCTGCTTCGCCGCCACCGGCGCGTCCGTTGGCGAGCTGGCTGTAGCGGCGGCCGGTGACCATCTGCAGGGTGTTGGCCATCATCAGGCCCTGGTGCCCGGCACGGACCGGGGAGCCGGCGACGCCCTGTGCAACCAGCGCTGCTTCGGTGAGGGGCAGCAGGCGGGCGACGAGCAGCGGTGAGAACGCGGCGACGCCGAAGGCCGCCGCGGCGGTCAGCAGGATGCCGACGGCTTGGGTGACCGACCCGCCGGGGTCTTCGGCGAACACCTCCGGCTCGGGCAGCGAGGTCACCTCGCCGCCCGACCCGGTGCCGACTGCGGCTGCGGCGGCGACCGAGAGCGCGACGGCGATGACGAGCTTGGAGACGATGAGGGCGACGAGCAGGTCGAGCAGCTTGCGGCTGGCTCCCTTGGTGGCTGGCCACAGACGGGTGGCGAAGACGATCGGGGCGAGTGCGACGACGATGTAGATCAGCGCAGACCGCACGACGAGCACGGCGACGAGTACGAGCCCAGCGAGCACGGCGACGAGTCCGAGAACGAACACGACGAACGCCGTCGACGTGCCACCAGAGAGGTGGCTGAGCGTGAGGATCACCGCGGTGAAGTCCGAGATGTCGTCTTGGAAGTTGCCGATGATCTCGCCGGACAGCGCGTCGGTGAGCCGGATCAGTACCTGGATGATGGTCACGAGCCCGACCATCCCGAGCACCGACACCGGCAGCTCGAGGGCCATCCGGCGGAGCATCCCGCCGACGTCGCCGCTCAAGGTTCCTTGGACGATCCCGGCGAGGACGAACAGCAGTAGGAGGGTGGCACCGATGCTGACGGTGGTGGCGTAGGGGCCGGTGCCGGTGATGAACCAGTCGGCTTGGACGTTCGGGTCGGTCGAGTCGATGAAGAAGTTGAAGACGCCACCGACGACCCAGATCACAGCGTCGACGACCCAGGCCACGAGTCCGCCGATGATCACTTCGAAGCCTGCGGTGGCGACGTCGCCGACGAAGCCGGTGACCTTGTCGATCACCCAGCCAACGGGGTTGGGGAAGCTGATGCCGAGGATCACGAGACCGGCTCCCCGTCCATGCGGGTGAACCCGTCGAGAGCGCTGTCGAACGGCTCGGCGTCCCACGGCTGGTCCTTGGGACCGGTGATCGGCGTCGGCCCCGGTGTGTCGCGCACGCCGTCGACTCGCCAGTCACCGTCGACCCACGAGAGGTCCAAGGTGACCGTGAGGAACTCCGACTGCGGTGCCGCGACACTCGCGGCGGACAGGATCGTGACGGTCCACACCGACACACGTGCCTCGGTGTCGCGGAAGTCGTCGACGCGCCAGGCGAGTGGACGGACGAGCCACCAGATGCGCCCCGAGGATTGGGCGAGCTGCTCGCGGGCCATCGACACATCGGCGACGACGTCCTCGGCGAGTCGGGGCGCGGCGACTGGGGTGGCGATCTCAGCGATGGCCGCTTCGATCTCCTCGTCGGTGAAGTAGAGCCACCGCTGCGCGGCCGTCGCGTAGGCGACCGCAGCTGCGACCGCGCCGGGTTCGTCGGCCGAGAAGCCGACCGGAACACCAGCGGCGTCGCCAGCCGGTCCGGCCACACCAGCCGCGACCGTCGGCCTGGGTGCCTCCGCGGCCGACGGGGTGTCGGTGCCGTCATCGCTTGGTCCGCCTCCTTGGCCGAGGCGGATGAGGAGCACACCCGCGACGAGGGCGACGACGATGACCGTCGCGATGATCGCGGTGCGCCGGGATGGAGGAGTGCTGTCGTGGCGGCTCATCAGCTCGCCGCCTCGAACAACATGTTGACCGCCGTCGGCGCGACACCGGCGAGGATCGCGCCAACGACACCGCCGAGGGCGAGGGTCTTGCCGCGGCTGGCGCCGCCGTAGCTGCCACCTTCACGGGCCAGGCCGTACATCGCGGCGCCGATCAACAGCGCGGCGAGGCTGCCCCACAGGGCGAGCATCTGGGCCCAGTTCAGCAACTGCTGAATCAGGTCGGCGCCGGGCATGCCGTCGGTGCTCGGGTCGACGGAGACCTGGCCGAGGACACCGGGGATGCGGATCATGAGGGGACCTCCTCGGAAGCGGTGAGACGTTGTCGTCACCCCCGTAGGCCCCTCGGCGACCGAAAACTCTCCACGCGTCCGCGAAGAATCCGCGCGTCACGGGGCCTACCTGGGCATGAAGCTCCCAGCAGCGGCCGCGCTCGCCTGTCTCGTGACCATCGGAGGGTTCACCTCCCTGCCGATCCTCGCCATCGGTGTCGGCGGCACGTCACCGCCCGATTGCGGGGAGGTCGGCGAGGTCGCCGACGACGGCACCCCCAGCATCCTCGGCCCCTCCGACCTGACGGTGAGCGACTTGCGCGCCTGGTGGAGCAGCACAGGCCGCGGCCAGCCGTCGCGCCTTCGCATCGCCGTCGAGGATCTCATCGCGCTGTACGTCACCGAGGGCGACGCAGAAGGAGTCCGAGGTGACATGGCGCTCGCCCAGGCGGTGCTGGAGACGGGCTACTTCACCAACAGCGACAGCGCCATCAACAACTTCGCCGGAATCGCCCACTACGACGGCACTGCGTCGGGGTCCGGGTTCGCCGATCCGATCATCGGCGTGCGCGCACAGATCCAGTTGCTGAAGAAGTACGCACTCGGCAACGATGCTCCGCTCGCCAACCCCAACGTCGCGCCGAGGGCTGGGGCATCCGCGACGACGTGGGGTGGGCTCGCCGGGACGTGGGCGTCAGCAACGACCTATTGGACATCGCTCAGCTCTGTGTACGAGTCGATGCTCGCCCACGCAGGCTCGACACCCGATCCTGCCGACCCCTACGCATCACTCGCTCCGCTGACGTGTGGAAGCGGAGACCTCGCCGTCAGCGGCGACTACGCCCTACCGGTCGAACGGCGCTGGTACGACGAGAACCCCCGCTGGTTCACCAAGCCCCACCACGACTACCCCGCCGCCGACATCCCCGTGCCCGTCGGGACACACCTCTACGCCGTCACCAACGGCGTCGTCGTCGGGACGCCGACGAGCGGGAAGTGCGGGATCGGTGTCATCTTCAACGGCGACGACGGAGCCCAGTACACCTACTGCCACGGCAACCCCGGCACCCAAGCCGTCGCGATCGGTGACCGCGTCAACGTCGGCCAACACATCCTCGACAGCGCCTCCACGGGCAACAGCACCGGACCCCACCTCCACTTCGGCATCCGCGCCGACGGCACCCAGCGCTGTCCCCAGCCGTTCTTCGTCGCGATCGCCGACGGCAAGCCCCCGGCACCCCAGGGACTCCCGACGAACGGCTGCTCGTACTGACCCTGGGCAGGTCAGCATCTGTGCATGTGGCGTTGACGCCGGGGCGGAGCCTTCTGGCGCTCCTCCTCAGTCACACGAGAATTGCATAGCGTCGTTGACCCCGCCCTCGCGCATGGCCGCTTCCCAATCGGCGACCGCTCTCTCGCAGTCAGCCTTCGTCACCATGCACGTAGCTCCGATGCCCTCCCCGCTCTCCTCGCCGTTGTACTTGGCGCACTTGTCCGCAGACAACGGGAAGATCGGTGAGATGTCGTACTCCTTCGCGTCGGCGCTTGAGCATCCCAACGCGGTGATGCCCGCCGCCACGACGAAGATCACCGCGCTGCGCTTGAACCGATTCATCTACACACCCCACTTATGTTGGACGGAGTCGGCTTCCGACGGTCCCGTGAACGTCCGAGCCACCCTAGCGACTACCTTCGCGACGCCAGGAACATCCTTGGGCCTTGGGAATGACCCGGTCACTGAAGGAATCCCTCGACCGCTCTATGACCTCGATGGGGCGAGCCCACGGTGGTGCGGCGAACCCTGGTTCCCAGGTCCCTGACTAGGGTTTCATCATGAGTGGGTACTCGATCTCGGACGCGCTGGCGCACCGCGACCATCCGCCTACGAGTTCGCAGACGCCCCGTCGGCGACGCTGGCGACGCGTGCTGTTGGTCATCTTGGTGCTCGCTACGCTCGGGGGCGGCGGCCTGCTTGCGGCTAGGCATTTCCTAGCCGAAGACGACGTCTACGCATCGCCTTCGACGGTCGAGCTCCCCGCCCTTCCTGAAGAACTGGGACCTGTCCAGGAGTACCTCGCCGGATCGGAGGGGGCGATGGTGCGAGGTTTGCTCGATGCCGCCGACCAGGCGCTCGCCGAAGGAACTGGGGCCGCCTCCTGCGAGACCGCCATTGCGACGCTCGACGGCCTCGGGGGCCCGCAGCAGGTCTTTGCCGCCGCCGAAGGGGTCCCCGACCCGGACACCGCCGAGATGGCGGTGCGTCACGCGTCCGCCCTGAGCCGGTTCCTCGGCGTCTGTCTGTCGGAGACGGCACCGCCCGAGTCTGACGAACTTGAGTTCACCACCACCGTGCTGCGCCGTCGGCTCGAGGAGATCCAATGACCACCCGAACCGTCCGCCTGGCGGTCGTCCTTAGCGTTGCTGCGCTCCTGACGTTGTCGGTGACGCCGACCTCCGGGGCACAACCAGCCCAACTCGAACCACCCCCCGACTCCATCGCTTGGCTCAATCTGGGAGACAGCTACGGGGCTGGCGAAGGGGCAAGCAAAGCGACCGGCCACTGTCAGAGGTCTCCGAACGCTGGCGGACCAAAGGCGGCCACGATTCTCCGCGACGAGGCTGACTGGACCATCGGCCCGGAACACTTCGCGGCGTGCACTGGTGCCTACGCCGCCGACATCTTCAGCTCACGCAACGAACTCGTGAACGCCGGCTACGACATCTACGGATCGGACGTCGGGGCCTACCCACGAGACATCGAGATTGACAATGACACGAGCATCTACGAGTGGGCGCGCGCCCAGGGCGGCAATGGTCAGCGATATGACGTGATCGTCACGTCTTTTGGCGGCAACGACGTGGGTTTCGCCGACATCGTCAGTGGTTGCACGGACATCGTTCGTGCTCTGGTCAACGCCGGCGGATTCGTCGCTAGCGCTGCTGTCAAGTCCCCATGGACCGCCTTCGTC
The DNA here is from genome assembly GCA_964635055.1 of uncultured Microthrixaceae bacterium. Taxonomy (GTDB): domain Bacteria; phylum Actinomycetota; class Acidimicrobiia; order Acidimicrobiales; family DATDAH01; genus JAEUJM01. Next base: position 260,446 of record CAZWMT010000003.1, read on the forward strand.
ATTGATGTCGCCACCGGCGCGGTGGCCGACCATCTCGACGAAGAGGGCTGCGGCGCGGTCGCCAACGAGCTTGAGACTCGGGTGGACGAGCTGCTCACCCAACCACGCATGCCTGCCGACGATTCAGCACGGAGCCAGCCTGGCAACCTCACCGAC
>CAZWMT010000004.1:0-37138 GCA_964635055.1 uncultured Microthrixaceae bacterium
GCGGGGATGAAGGTCGTGGGCGAGCTGTTCGGCGCCGGCGAGATGCAGCTGCCGTTCGTGCTGCAGTCGGCCGAGACCATGAAGACCGCCGTCGCCTTCCTCGAGCCCCACATGGAGCGGGTCGAGGGCGACACCGGCAAGGGCACCATCGTGTTGGCCACGGTGAAGGGCGACGTCCACGACATCGGCAAGAACCTGGTGGACATCATCCTCACCAACAACGGCTACGAGGTGCACAACCTCGGCATCAAGATCAGCATCTCGGAGATGATCGACAAGGCCCTCGAGGTCAACGCCGACGCCATCGGCATGAGCGGGCTGCTGGTGAAGAGCACGCTGATCATGCGCGACAACCTGGACGAGCTGAACGCCCGTGAGCTGTCGAACATCCCGGTGGTGTTGGGCGGCGCCGCCCTGACCCGCTCGTACGTCGAGCGCGACCTGCGCGAGGTGTACGAGGGTCGCCTCTTCTACGGCAAGGACGCCTTCGAGGGCCTGCGGGTGATGGACCGGCTCGGCGAGATCCGCCGCGGCGCGGACGACGATGCCGACTGGGGCCGGGTGCCGTCCGACTCGGTGGTGCCCGCCCGGGTCAAGGCCCAGTTCGCCACCGAGGACGACGGGGTCGAGGCGCCCCCGCGCTCACCCGAGGTCGCGACCGACAACCCGGTGTTCGTCCCGCCGTTCCTCGGCTCGAAGGTGGTGAAGGGCCTGGCCATCGACGACATCGCCGCCTACCTCAACGAGACGGCCATCTTCCGCAACCAGTGGGGCTTCCGCCCCGAGGGCGGCGAGTCCGACGACGAGTTCAAGGACCGCATCCGCCCGACGCTGCGCGAGCAGCTGTCGATCGCCAAGCAGGACGACCTGCTGGTGCCCCAGGTGGTCTACGGCTACTTCCCGGCCAACGGCGACGGCAACCAGCTGGTGATCTGGAAGGACGAGACCCGTACGGCCGAGTGGCTGCGGTTCGACTTCCCCCGCCAGTCCAAGGAGCCCTGGCTGTGCATCGCCGACTTCTTCCGGCCGGTCACCTCCGGCGAGGAGGACTACGCCGCCTTCCAGATCGTCACGATGGGCGCCAAGGTCTCCGAGCGCACGGCCGAGCTGTTCGCCGCCGACCGGTACCAGGAGTACCTGCTGTTGCACGGCCTGGGCGTCGAGATGGCCGAGGCGCTGGCCGAGTACTGGCACCACCGCATCCGGGACGAGTGGGGCTTCGCCGACGAGGACGGCCCCGACCTGAACGGACTGTTCCGTCAGTCGTACCGCAGCGGGCGCTACTCGTGGGGCTACCCCGCCTGCCCCGACCTGGAGGACAACGTGAAGGTGGCCGAGCTGCTGGGCGCCGAGCGCATCGGCCTCGAGGTCAGCGAGGACACGGGCTACCAGTACCAGCCCGAGCAGACCACCTCCGCCATCATCTGCCACCACCCGAGGGCCAAGTACTTCGTCGCCCGGTAGGGCGACGGGGGGCGATCAGCCCTGGTGGGGCGTGCGGGTGCCCAGCTCCTTGGCCTCGCGTCCGGCGGTGCCGTGCGGCAGCAACGCCAGGGTCTCCTCGGGCGTGAGCCGCCGGACGTGGATCTGCTCGACACCCAGCGACACCAGGCTGTCGGGCTTGGCCCACTCACCCTGGGTGGCCGCGACCTGCTCGAGGAAGAACTCGGGCTCGAGCTCGTAGATCTCGACCGTGCCGTCGTCGACGTAGTCGTAGTAGCGCAGCTGCGCGGCCCGGGGGGCGATGGCGATGACCGCGGTCATGCGGGGCTCGTCGGTGATGTTCGAGAACGAGTTGTGCAACACCGCGTTGTCGAACACCAGCGCCTGCCCCGGCTGCAGCACCACCGTCTCGAGGTGATGGTCGAGCAGGTGCTCGTGGATGCCCTCGAACCACTCAGGGGTGCGCTCGGCCTTGTGCTGGCCCAGCACCCGGTGGCTCTTGGGGACCACGTTGAGGGTGCCGTTCTCGAGCGAGGTCTCGGTGAGGGCCAACCACACCACCGCGGCGCGGAACTTGGTCTCGTCGGTGATCGAGGAGTGCTGGTGCAGCTCGAGACCACCACCGTCGCCGGGCCAGTTCACCACGAAGTTCTGGATGATGGTCTCGTGGTCGACCAGGTGACGGTCGATGGCGGGCTGCACGGTGGACTTGATGGCCTCGGCCACCCGGCGCTTCACCTCGGGGTCGTGGCTGTAGAAGTCCGACTCCCACACCTTCTCGCCCGGCGCGCTGTGCACCTCGCGGGCCAGCGCCAGCAGCTCGGCCGCGTCCTCGGGGGTGATCAGGTCGACGATCGTGTAGCCGATCGCCTCGAACTCGGCCTGCCGGTCGGGGTCGCGCATGGTGGGTGGCGCGTCGATGGGGTGCAGCACCGGCGGGGGCAGCGGCGGCGCCGGGGGCTCGGGGGCGGACGCCGTGTCGGGCGTCTCCGCGCTCGCCTCGGTGCTCGCCTCGACCGGCGCCTCGTCCGGGCCGTCCCCGTGAGCGGCGTCGTAGGCGCCGTGCTCGGTGGCATCGGTCTCGTCGGGCACCGGTGCAGGCGGCCGGACCATGCGCTTCAGGCGGCCGGCGATCCGTCGGGGCAGGCTGCGACTCGACATGGCCCAAAGATACCAGCGGCCCCCGGATGCCCGTCCATCCCCGACGGCCGGCCCGTGTGCCCGATGCCCGGCCCGTCATCGGCGCCGGCATCGGCCGATCGGCGCCTCAGCCGCTGCCGGACGGCGCCGGCAGCTCCTGCTCCAGTGTCGCGGTCGGGGCGAACAGGTCGCCGAGCGCCTCCACACGGTCGAGCACGTCGGGCGCGGTGAACGACAGCGGCCCCCCGTCGGCGGCGTCGCCCACCTCGTCCCAGGAGACGGGGGTGGACACGGTGGGCTGTGGCCGGGCCCGCAACGAGTAGGCCGCCACCGTGGTCTTGTGTCGGGAGTTCTGGCTCCAGTCGATGAGCACCTTCCCGGTGCGCAGCGCCTTGGTCATCGCGCTGACCACGCGGGTGGGATGGTGCTTCTCCAGCAGCTGCGCCACCGCCAGCGCGAACCCGGACGCGCCCTCGTGGGTGGCCGCGGTGTTGAGGGGCAGGTACAGCTGGAGACCCTTCGACCCCGACGTCTTCGCGAACAGCTCCAGCCCGAGCGGCTCGAGCAGCTCGCGGATGTCGAGCGCCACCTGGGCGCACTCGGTGATGGTGGCCGGCGGGCCCGGGTCGAGATCGAACACCACCATGGTGGGTGTCTCGATGTCGACCGCCCGGGCCATCGGCGCGTGCACCTCGAGCGCGGCCATGTTGGCGGCCCACGCCAGGCTGGCGGCGTCGTCCAGCACGCAGTACTCGATGCCGCCGTTGCGGTCGCCCGGACCGAGCGCCACCTTCACGAACCCCGGACGGTGCGAGGCGCAGCGCTTCTCGAAGAACGACGTACCGTCGACCCCGTTGGGGTAGCGGCGCAACGTCACCCCCCGACCGTGGAGGTGCGCCAACATCGCCGGGGCGACGCGCACGTAGTAGTCGATCACCTCGGCCTTGGTGAAGTGGGCCTCCGGGTACAGCACCTTGTCCAGGTTCGACAGCTTGAGCTCGTGGCCCTCGATCGAGACGGTGGGACTCATCGCCGGCCCCTCGATCGCCGGCCCCTCGATCGCCGGCCCGAACCATCGGTCCAGTGACCTGATTCGGTGAATCTGATCGACCGGGATGGCCGCAGGCCACCCCAACTGGCGCCTGATGCGGTGGTCAGGACCCGTGCCTCGGGCGCCGGTTCCACGCGGGTCGTGCGGTCTAGGCGGACTTGCGCTTGGCCGCGGCGGCCTTGGCCGGGGCCTTCTTCTTGGCCGGCGCTCGCTTCGCCGGCTTCACGGCCACCTCGCCCTCGCCGTCCTTGCCGCTGGGGTGGCGCGACCGGGCGGCCTTGGCCTCCTTCACGCTGGCCTCGAGCGCGGCCATCAGGTCGACCACCTTCTCCTGCTCGACCGCCGCCGGTGCGGTGACCACCTCGTCCTCGCCGGCCGCCTTGCGCTCGATGAGCGCCAGCACCTGCTCGCGATAGGTGTCGCGGTACTTCTCGGGCTCGAACTCGGCCGCGAGCGACTCGACCAGCTGTTCGGCCATGTCGAGCTCGCGCTCGGACACCTCGATGCCCTCGACGTCGCTCAGCTCGGCGATCTCGGCCGGTGCGTTGACCTCGTCGGGGTACACCATCGTGGACAGGACGAGCTTGCCGTCGACCGGCCGGATGGCGGCCAGGTACTGCTTGGTGCGCATGACGAACCGGGCGATGCCCACCTTCTGGCTGCGCTCCATGGCCTCGGCCAGCAGGGCGTAGGGCTTCACCGTCGCCTGGTCGGGGGCCAGGTAGTAGGCGCTGTCGTAGTAGATGGGGTCGATGTCGGCGAGGTCGACGAACTCCTCGATCTCGATCGTCCGCTGGGCCTTCGGGTCGAGGGCGGCCAGCTCGTCGTCGGTGACGATCACGTAGTTGCCCGAGCCGAGCTCGTAGCCCTTCACCAGGTGCTCCGACGGCACCTCGCTGCCGTCCTCGGCCGACACCCGCTTCTGCTTGATCCGCGAGTTCGTGCGGTTGTCGAGCTGGTTGAAGTGCACCGTCCGCCGGCTGACCGCGTTGTAGAGCTTCACGGGGATGCTGACCAGCCCGAAGCTGACCGAACCGCTCCAGATGGCGCGCGCCATGGTGAGACCTTTCCTCGTCGGACCCTCAAGTATGCGTCGCGCGGACGAACGTTTCCCACGGCGCCGCTTCGCCCCTACAGACCGCGTGGAGGCCGAGAACTCATCGCTCCGCCGTGATCAGTGCTCGTCCTGCTCTTCCTTCCTCGAAACGCTTGCGGCAGAGACCGAGGACCAGATGCGTGGTGATCATCCGGGCCTCGGTGATGTGCGACAGTCGGTTCTCTTGCGTTGGGCTCGGCCTGACGCTGGTGAAGCTGGCCGTGACCTGACGCGCCCTACCCGTAGAACTGGCTGAACCAGCGACGATACTGCGACACCGGGCCGTCCACCTTCGTGAGGACCGGTCGCTCCCGGTAGATCTTGTGCTCCCAGATGGGCACGTCCTGGGTGAACTGCAGGTTGGTGACCTGGGCGTTCAGCTCGGCGATCGCGTCGGTCGACGCCTCGTCCTCGAGGCGCTTCATGGAGAAGTCCAGGTTCACCTCGGTGATCTCGTCGTCCACCGGCGTCTGGGTGATGTAGGTGAGCATGTCGAGCGGGCCCTCGGTCACCTCCACCGCGGCGATGCCGGGCCCGCAGGCGGTGGTGCGGGCCAGCACCTCGACGCCGGCATCGGCCACCGCGGTCACCTTCAGGCGCTGCTCGACCACCATCACGGTGTCGTCGAACGACACCTCGAAGTGCTCCTGCTCGGGCGGCGCCATGTCGTGCACGGTGGAGAAGTGGGCCCGGTCGAGGATGTTCTCGGTCAGGTCCTGCACGTGGACCCGCACCCGGTAGGAGTTGCGCCGCCACTCCGTCCACGCCGCCTCGTCGGCGCGGTAGCCGAGCACCTCGAACGCCGGCGGCGCCCCCGAGGCGTGGTGCCAGACGAAGATGCGGCCGTTGCGCTCGCACAGGGGCCACGGCCCGGCTGAGACCCGGGGCGGACGCTCGAGGTTCGGCACCTCGACCAGCGTGCCGTCACCACCGAAGGTCCATCCGTGGAACGGGCAGGCCAGGCCGTCGCCGCACACCCGGCCGCCGACCCCCAGGTGGGCGCCGAGGTGGGGGCAGTGCGCATCGAACACCCGCGCCCCGCCGTCCTCACCACGGAACAGGACGAGCTCGCGGCCCAGGTACGCCACGGGCTTCACGTCGCCCGGCGCCACGTCCTCCGAGGCGCCGACGCTGAACCAGCCGTTCGGCGACGACGGGAACGGGTAGCGACTCACCCTGTGGCACCAGCGCCGTGGAACCGGCCGGCGAAGGCCCGCAGCGGCAGGTCGGCGCTGGTCAGCAGACCCGGGCGCGCCTCGCACACCGAGCGCATGGCGTTGAGCGCCGGCATCCCCGTGATGGTCATGCCCAGCGAGGCGAAGTAGTCGGCGTCCATCAGCGAGTGGGGCGTGCCCGAGGCCGGCAGGATCATGTGCTTGTTGATGATCATGGGGTCGCCCTCGATGGTGGTGACGTAGCAGCCCCTCACGTTCCAGTGCGGCTCCGTCTTCGGCGTCATCTGCCACTCGAGGTGCACCTCGATCTTGGGCTCACCGGCCACGATGCCCTTGAACTTGGCCAGGCTGGCCCCCACCGAGCCCTCGGGCAGGGTCCACCAGCCCAGGTCGACGTCCTCGGTGCAGGCGCCCAACTCGCACTCGAAGACCATGTCCTCGATCTCGACGTCGAGGCAATCGGCCATCAGGTGGATCGAGTCGGCGAAGACCGTGCACCCCTTCTCCAGCAGCCCGGGGACCTCGGGGTCGTCGACGGGGCGCCCGTACCCCACGTTCATCCACGTGTCGACGGAGTGGTGGCACGAGACGTCGACGGTTTCGAGCACCGTGAGGTGGTCGACCCGGCCCATGCCCGCGGTGGCCACCACGCTGAGGATCTGGGCCAGGCCCGGGTTCATGCCGGTGCCGTAGAAGGTGGCGCCACCCTTCTTGGCGGCCGCGTCGACCAGGTCGGTCGGGCGGGTACCCGAAGGATGCGGATGGTTCTGGTCTCGGTGGTGGCCGGTGATCCAGTCCGAGGTGGTCACCACGTTGATGCCGGCTTCGAGCAGGGTGCAGAACAGGTCGATGTCGGGCCAGACGCCGTTGTAGCTCACCACGTCGGGGGCGAGGGCGAGCACCTCGTCCAGGTCGCCGGTGGCGAGCACCCCCAGCGGCTCGATGCCGGCGATCTCGCCGGCGTCACGGCCGACCTTGTCCGCCGACCAGCAGTACAGCCCGACCAGCTCGAGGTCCGGGTGGGCGGGGATGCGCTTCAGCATCTCGGTGCCCACGTTGCCGGTGGCCATCTGGACGACTCGGAGCGGTGGCTTCGACAACAGGTTCCCCCTCGATCGACGTGGCCCCAGCTTGGTCGCCATCTGGACACCTGTCCAGCGGTCCTGACGGCGGCCGATCGCCGCCGCTCAGGCGAGGATCGCCCGAGCCACCAGGTCCATGCCGAAGGCCGTGAGGATCGCGAGGTACAGCAGGCCGGTGGCGGCCATGACCGCGCTGTACTCCTTCTCCTTCAGCGCCGCCCAGGTCACCCCGATCAGGCCGATGGTGGTCACCACGCAGGCCAGCCAGAACCAGCTGAGCAGGCCGTCCCAGCCGTCGTCGATCGTGCCGTTCAACGCCGACACCATGCCCGTGGGCCACAGCAGGAACAGCAGCTCGACGGGCCAGATGGCCGCGGTCCACTTCACCAGCTCGCGCAGCGGGTCGCGTGGCAGGCCCGGCTGCACCAGGTACCAGTGGCCCAGCAGCATGGCGTCGGTGATGGCGCCCAGGAAGGCGGCGCCGACGACGGTGCGGGCGATCGACAGCCACGCCGGGTCGCCCACATGGGCGCCGGCGAACACCAGACCGACGAAGCCGATGATCGGCGCGATCAGGTCGAGCACCGGCGGGAACTCGGGCAGGGTCCGATCGGGGAGGCGCTCGGTGCGGTCGATGCCGGTCATGGCCGTCACCCGGGCCGAGCGGGCCTCGACCACCTCACGCTGGCCGGCCACCCCGGCCTTGCGGCGCAGGTAGGACACCACGAGGGCGACCGTGGCCGCGATCGCCACCCCCGCGGCAGCCAGGTCGCGTGGCAGGTAAGGGTCGGTGCGCTGACCGACCCACACCGCGCCGGCGGCCATCAGCGCGTAGACGACGCGCAGCAGCCAGCCGTAGCCGATGCCGAGGAGGCGGTGGCGGGTGGTGACCCACAGGAACAGCAGCCCGCCGGCGGCCCACTGCAGCAGGACGGTGCCCGCGTCGAGGTCCATCAGTCCCCACGTCCGCGTTCTGGCGCCCGATCCCGTCGCTGGCGCCACGCCGTCGGGCGCCAGTTCGGGGGACGATCGGAGTCCCCTGACGGGTCGGGCGACGCTGTGGGCACGATCGACTCAGGCGTCGAGCACGACGAGGGCGTGCTCGGCGTGGTTGAGCGGGTCGGGACCGGACTCGGCGGCGACCACGATGTCCTCGAGGCGGGCGCCCCACTGCCCCGGCACGTAGATGCCGGGCTCGACCGAGAAGGCGTGCCCCGGCACGAGCGCGGTGCAGTTGCCGGCCACCACGTACGGGTCCTCGTGCTCCTCGATGCCGATGCCGTGGCCGGTGCGGTGGATGAAGTGGTCGCCGTAGCCGCCCTCGGTGATGATCCTGCGGGCCACCGCGTCGACGTCCTCGCACGGGGTGCCGACGGTGGCGGCGGCGACGGCCTGCGCCTGCGCGTCGTGCAGCACGGCGTACAGGTCTCGGAACGCGGCGGGGGGCTCGCCCACGTGCACGCAACGGGTGATGTCCGAGCAGTAGCCCGCGCCGCTCTCGTCGGGCGGCAGGGTGCCGCCGAAGTCGCACAGCACCACGTCGCCCGGGCCCACCAGCCGGTCGCCGGCCTCGTGGTGGGGGCTGGCGGCGTTGGGGCCCGAGGCCACGATGGCGAAGTTCACCCGGTGATGGCCCTCGGCCAGCAGGCGCCGGCCGAGGTCGGCGGAGATCTGGGCCTCGGTGCGCCCCGTGAGCGGGATGTCGCCCGCCTGCAGCTGCGCGGCCACGCGGTCGGCCGCCGCCGAGGCGGTGCGGAGGGCGGCGATCTCGGTGGCGTCCTTCACCGCGCGGAGCGGCCCGATCAGGTCGCTGGCCTTGCGCCAGCCGGTGCGGTCCAACCGGGTGGTGAGATCGACGAGGAAGCGGGCCCAGGTGCGGTCGCCGATGGCGGCGACGGGCACCGACCCCACCAGGTCGGCCACGATCTCGACGGGATCGTCGGTCTCGTCCCACGCCACGATGTCGAACACGCCCGGGCGCTCGACGACGCGGGGCGCCTCCAGCCTCGGCACCACCAGGTGGGCGTCGCCCTCTCGGGGGACGACCAGCATCGTGAGGCGCTCGAGGGGCATGGCCTCGTACCCGCACAGCCACGGCAGATCGGCGCCGACCGACAGCAGCAGGGTGTCGACCTCCTGCTCGCCCATCACCACCCGCACCCGGGCCAGCCGATCCGCGTGCACGTCGGCGCTCACGTCGACCGCCTGGCCCCAACACGGATCGAACTCGACGCAATGCCTGTCGGATTCCGACAGCTAGTGCGTCGAGTTCGGGGGGTGTGGCTCACGGCGTGGGGGCGGGCGCCGGCGACGCGGCGTCGGCGGCGGACCGGGCGTGGTAGCTCGATCGGGTGAGGGGGCTGGACTCGACGTGGGGAATGCCCAGATCCTCGCCGATGGCCCGCCACCGCTCGAAGTCGGCCGGCTCCCAGTAGCGGACGATGGGCAGGTGCCGGGCGGTCGGCCGCAGGTACTGGCCGATGGTGACGATGTCGACGCCGATCGACGCCAGGTCGGCGAGCGTGGCCACCACCTCGTCGTCGGTCTCGCCCATGCCCACGATCATCCCGGACTTGGTGGTGAGGCCCTCGGCCTTGGCCCGGGACAGCACCGAGAGGCTGCGGGCGTACGACGCCGACGGGCGCACCGCCCGCTGCAGGCGCGGCACCGTCTCGATGTTGTGGTTCAACACGTCGGGGCGGGCCGCGAAGATCGTGGCCAGCGCCTCGGCGTCGCCCCGGCAGTCCGGTATGAGCACCTCGACCTGGGTGCGCGGGCGGCGCTCACGGATGGCCGCGATGGTGGCGGCGAAGGCCCCCGCTCCCCCGTCGGGCAGGTCGTCGCGGGCCACCGCGGTGACGACGGCGAACGCGAGGTCCATGCGGTCGACCGCCTCGGCCACCCGCTCGGGCTCGGTCGGGTCGAGCGGCTCCGGGTGACGGGTGTCGACCAGGCAGAAGCCGCAGGCGCGCGTGCAGCGCTCGCCGTTGATCATGAAGGTGGCGGTGCCGTCGGCCCAGCACTCGAAGATGTTGGGGCAGCCCGCCTCCTCGCACACGGTCACCAGATCGAGCGACCGCAGCGTGCGGCCGAGGCCCGCGTACTCGGGGCCCAGGTGCGCCTGCACCCGCAGCCACTCCGGCTTGCGCTCGGTGATCCGGAGGCCTCCGGCCACGCCGGCGTCGCGCAGGCGTCGGCCCAGGCGGACCGACGTCTCGCCGGGAGCGGCGGCGGCGGCCGCCCCTTCCCGGGTGAAGGCCGCGAGGTCGTCGTCGTGCACCCGCCAGGCCGCGTCCTTGCGCTCCCAGGCACCCTCGGGGGCCCACTGGGCCACCGCGCGGGCCGTCACCGCGTCGACCACGGACCGCATCGACACCTCGACCCCTTCGGCCGCCAGCGACGTGACGCCCTTGTCGGCGATGCCGCACGGCACGATGTGGCCGAAGTAGGCCAGGTCGGGCGCCACGTTGAGGGCGAAGCCGTGCATGGTGCGGCCCCGGGTGAGGCGCACACCGATGGCCGCGATCTTGCGGGGTGCGTCGGTGCCCACTCCGATCCACACTCCGGGATAGCCGGGCAGACGGTCGGCGCCGGGCAGGCCCACGTCGGCCAGCACGTCGATCACCAACTGCTCGACGGACCGCACGTAGGCGACCGTGTCGGCCATGCCCGCACCGTCGGCGCCGGCGCCTCGGCCCTTGTCGGGCAGGTGGAGCAACGGATAGCCCACCAGCTGGCCGGGGCCGTGGTAGGTGATGTCGCCGCCGCGGTCGGACCGCACCAGCTCGGCGCCCACCGACCCCGGCTCGACGAGCAGGTGGTCCAAGCCACCCCGGGCGCCCAGCGTGAACACGTGCGGGTGCTCGAGCAACAGCAGGTGATCGTCGGCCGACCCGGCGAACAGCCCGTGCTGGAGGGCGTGGGCGTCCTGGTAGCGGACGCTACCCAGCCAGCGGACGCGCAGGGTCATCGGAAGACGGGCGTCATCGACGGGTGGGGGTCACAGCTCGGCCGACCAGTCGCGGGTCTCGATGATCTCGCGCAGCCGGTCGAGGAAGGCGGCCACGTAGGCGCCGTCGAACGCCCGGTGGTCCCAGGCCAGCGCCAGCACGCCCACCGAGTGGATGGCGATGGCCTCGTCGCCCTGGGCGTCGGTGACCACCACCGGCTTGCGGTGGATGCCGTCGGTGGACAGGATCGCCACCTGCGGCTGGTTGATCACGGGGAACTGCATCATCGTCCCGTACTTGCCGGGGTTGGTGATGGTGAAGGTGCCCTCGGCCAGGTCGTCGGGTGACAGCTGCTTGGTGCGGGCCCGGTTGGCCAGGTCGTGCACCTCGCGGGCCAGCGCCGGCAGCCGCTTGGTGTCGGCGTCGTGGACCACCGGTGCCAAGAGGCCCTGGAAGTCGAGGTCGACGGCGTAGGCCAGGTTGACCCGGCCGTGGACGATCAGCTCGCCGTCGCCCACCGCGGCGTTCAGGTGCGGGTAGTCGGCGATGGCGTCCACCACCGCCCGCGAGATGAACGGCAGGTAGGTGAGGCTGAAGCCCTCGGCGGCCTTGAAGGCCGCACCCTCGGCCCGGCGTACCTTCTCGACCCCCTCGAAGTCGACCTCCACCGCGGTGAGCACGTGAGGCGACGCCGCCTTCGACCGGACCATGTGCTCGCCGGTGCGCACGCGGATGCGGTTCAGCTTCTCCACCCGGTCCTCGTGACCGCCGGCGGCGCGCAGCGGAGCCGGGGCCGAGGGAGCCGGCGCAGACGGGGCGGCCGCGGGGGCCGTCGTGGGCGCGGGGGGTGCGGACCTGCGGGCACCACGGTCGGCGTCGATCAGTGCCTCGACGTCGCCACGGGTGATGCGGCCGCCGATGCCCGTGCCCGTGATCGAGGCGGCGTCGAGGCCGTGGTCCTCGATGAGGCGGCGGACCAGCGGTGACAGCAGCTTGGGCGGGCCCGCCGGCGCCGCTGCCGGTGCGGGCGCGGGCGCGGGCGGTTCGGGGGCGCGGTCCGCCGGCGCGGCGGCTGCCGACGGGGCCGGCTCGGCGGCCTCGGCCTCGGCGACGGTGTCGGGATCGGCCGCCGGCTCCGCGGGCGGCGGCACGCTCTCGGTGGCGGCCTCGGGAGCGGCGCCGCCGTCGCCCGACGGGGGCGCATCGCTCAGGACCGCGAGGGTGGTGCCCACGTCCACGGTCTCGCCCTCGGGCACCAGGATCTCCGCCAGGAAGCCGGCGGCGGGTGACGGCACCTCGGAGTCGACCTTGTCGGTCGACACCTCGAACAGCACCTCGTCCATGGCCACCTCGTCGCCGACGGCCTTGAACCACTTCGTGATCGTCCCTTCGGTGACCGTTTCACCGAGTTGGGGCATCTGGACATCAGCCATGCAGGGACCTTCCCGTCAGAGACATGATCGTCTCGCCGAACAGCTCGCTCATGGTGGGGTGGGGCTGGATGAAGCGGCCCACCTCGGCCGCGGTGGCCTCCCAGTTGACCGCCAGGTAGCCCTGGCCCAGCTGCTCGGTGACCCATGGGCCCACCATGTGGACCCCCAGGATCCGCCCGCCCGTGCCGTCGGGCAGCTTCTCGGCGATCACCTTCACCAGGCCGTCGGTGTCGCCCACGATCATGGCCCGGCCGTTGCCCGCGAAGCGGTGCTTCGACGTGACCACCTCGAAACCGGCCTCCTTGGCGGCGGCCTCCGAGTAGCCCGCGAAGGCCACCTCGGGATGGCAGTAGATGCACCACGGCACCGAGCCGTAGTCGACGCCCACCGGGTCCTCGCCGAGGATGGCGTCGATGGCGGTGATGCCCTCGGCGAAGCCCACGTGGGCCAGCGCCGGCGTGGCGACCACGTCGCCGATGGCCCACACCCCCGGCTCGCCCGTGCGGCAGGTCTCGTCGACCACGACGAAGCCCCGCTGGTCGATCTCGACCGCGGTGCCGTCGAGGCCCAGGTTGTCGGACAGCGGGCGGCGGCCGACCGACACGACGACCAGGTCGACCTCGACGGTCTCACCCTCGCCGAACGACACCGTCGTGCCCGAGTCACCCGGCTGGTGACCGGTGACCGCGACGCCCGTCCTGACGTCGATGCCCCGCTTCTTGAACGAGCGCAGCACCACCTTGGCCACGTCCTCGTCGCAGCCGGGCAGGATCTTCTGCAGCGCCTCGAGCACGGTGACCTCGGTACCCAGGTCAGACATCATCGAGGCGAACTCGCACCCGATGGCTCCCCCGCCGATCACCGCCGCCCGCGCCGGGAGCGTGTCGATGGCGAGCAGCTCGTCCGAGGTGACGACCACGGTGCCGTCGATGTCGAACCCGGGGATCGTCCGCACCGCGGACCCCGAGGCGATGATGACCGCGTCGCCGTGCAGGGTGACGTCGCCCGACTCACCGCCGCTGACCCGCACCTCGTGGCCGGCGTGCAGGGTGCCGACGCCGTGGAACGTGGTGACCTTGCGCCCCGACAGCAGCCCCTCGAGGCCCTTGTGCAGCTGGTCGATCACCTTCTGCTTGCGGGTCTGGGTGACCGAGAAGTCGAGGGCGGGCTCCGAGGTCGTGATGCCGAACGCGGCCGCGTCCGAGACCGAGCGGAACACCGAGGCGGTCTCGAGCAGCTCCTTGGCCGGGATGCAGCCCCGGTGCAGGCAGGTGCCCCCCACCTTCCCCATCTCGATCATGGCGATGTCGAGGCCCAGGCCGGCCCCGTAGAGGGCGGCGGCGTAGCCGCCCGGCCCGCCGCCGATGATCACCACGTCGAACGAGGTGGACGCGCCCCCCTGCGCCGCTTCCGGGTCGCCGGTGGTCTCCGATCCGGATGTCGCCGCTGCCCCGCCCCGGTCCGCAGCCTCTGTTCCCATGCCCCGACTCTACTGAGGGCGCACCCGGGCTGTGTTCGCCGGAACGGGTGGTTTCGGGCGCCACCGGTAGGCTCTGCGCCGGTGAAGACCAAGACCCTGATCCTCGCGGCACTCCTGTGCGGCGTCGCCATCCTGGTGGCCTTCACCGTCCAGATCATGCTGGCGCCGCGCTAGCGCCGGGCGACGAACCCTCGTCCGCACACCATCCCCCACTCCAGGAGCACCACATGCGTGACGCCGTCGGCGGCGTGCAGTCCGTCCTCGTCCTCGGGGGCACCTCCGAGATCGCCCTTGCCACCGTGCGCCGGATGGTGAACGACGGCTGTCGCACCGTCATCCTCGCCGCGCGCGACCCCGACGCCCTGCTGGCGCCGGCGGCCGAGCTGCGAGCGGCAGGCGCGACCACGGTCGACACCGTCGCCTTCGACGCGCTCGACACGGCATCGCACGCCGCGGTGCTCGACGACGCCTTCGGTCGCCACGGCGACGTCGACGTGGTCCTCCTGGCCTTCGGCGTGCTGGGCGACCAGGCCGCGTTCGATGCCGACCCCGAGGCTGCGGTCGAGGCGGTGCGCGTCAACTACGTCGGTGCGGTGTCGGCCGGCCTGCTGACCGCCCGCCACCTGAAGGCCCAGGGGCACGGCACGCTCGTGGTGCTGTCGTCGGTGGCCGGCGAGCGGGTGCGCAAGACCAACTTCGTCTACGGCTCGTCGAAGGCCGGCCTCGACGGCTTCGCCCAGGGCCTCGGCGACTCGCTGGTGGGGTCGGGCGCTTCGGTGATGGTGGTCCGGCCGGGGTTCGTCCACACCCGCATGACCGAGGGCATGGATCCCGCCCCCCTGTCGACCACGCCCGACGTGGTGGCCGAGTGCATCACCGACGGCCTGGCCAAGGGCAGCGCCGTGGTGTGGGCCCCCGCCCCACTGCGGGTGGTGATGTCGGGGCTGCGCCACCTGCCCCGCCCGCTGTGGCGGAAGGCGTCGGAACGGGGCTGAGCGCTCGGTGCGGGGACGAAGGTCCACGGCCGGCGGGACGTAGACTCGGGCCGTGAGCCACACGCCCACCAAGGTGGTCATCGTCGGCCAGGGGTACGTGGGCCTCCCCGTGGCCGTGCGCGCCTGCGAGCAGGGCCACGACGTGGTGGGCTTCGACGTCGACGAGCGCCGGGTCAAACGCCTCGGCGCCGGCGAGTCGGTGGTGGAGGACGTCACCGACGAGCGCCTCGTGGCCGCGCTCGAGAGCGGCCGCTACCGGCCGACGGTCGCCCCCGAGGACCTGGCCGGGTTCGACGTCGCGGTGATCTCGGTGCCCACGCCGCTGAGCGACGGCAACCCCGACCTGTCCTACATCGAGGACGCCGCCCGCACGCTGGCGGTCCACCTCACGCCGGGCGCCACCGTGGTGCTCGAGTCCACCACCTACCCGGGCACCACCGAGGAGCTGGTCGGCCCGATCCTCGAGGCCGGCTCCGACCTCGCCGTCGGGGTCGACTTCCACCTCGGCTACAGCCCCGAGCGCATCGACCCGGGCAACCGCGAGTGGACCTTCGTCAACACCCCCAAGGTGGTGTCGGGCGTTGACCAAGCCTCGTTGGCCGCCGTCACCGCGTTCTACGACACGCTGGTCGACCGCACCGTGCCCGTGTCGACCCCGCGTGAGGCCGAGCTGACGAAGCTGCTGGAGAACACCTTCCGTCACGTCAACATCGCGCTCATCAACGAGCTGGCCATGTTCGCGAACGACCTCGGGATCGACGTGTGGGAGGCCATCGACGCGGCCTCCACCAAGCCGTTCGGCTACCTGCGCTTCACGCCCGGCCCCGGCGTGGGCGGCCACTGCCTGCCGATCGACCCGTCGTACCTGTCGTGGCGCGTCCGCCGGTCGCTCGGCCACACGTTCCGTTTCGTCGAGCTGGCCAACGACGTCAACGACCACATGCCGGACTACGTGGTGCGCCGCCTGATGGTCGCGCTCAACAACCGGGGCATGGCGGTCAAGGGCCGCACGATCCTGCTGCTCGGGCTGGCCTACAAGCGCAACACCGGCGACGCCCGCGAGTCGCCCTCCGCCTCGATCGCCCGCCAGCTGCTCGAGCTGGGCGCCGACGTGCGCGCCGCCGACCCGCACGTGTCCGACGGCTTCCTCGACATGTCGGTCACCCGCGTCGACGCCAGCGCCGACGAGATCGCGGCAGCCGATGCCGTGGTGCTGCTGGCCGACCACGACGCGTTCGACCTCGACCTCGTCGCGGGCAACGCCCGGTACGTGCTCGACACCCGCCACCGCCTCACCGGTGGGAACGTCGAACACCTGTAGCCCCGTACACTTGCGCCGTGGCCAAGCAAGAGATCGACGCGGGTCCTGCCGCGTCCCCGGCGAGCGCGCCGGAGAAACCCCCGATGTCGCTGGCCATGGGCCTTCTCCGCACCGCCCGGCCGGTGCAGTGGTCGAAGAACGTGCTGGTGTTCGCCGCGCCGGGCGCCGCGGGTGTGCTCGACAACCGAGAGGCGCTGGGTGACTCGCTCGTGGCGTTCGTGGCCTTCTGCCTCGCCGCCAGCGGCACCTACTTCCTGAACGACGCGCAGGACCGCGACGCCGACCGCCAGCACCCCACCAAGTGCCGCCGACCCATCGCCGCCGGTGTGGTGCCCCTCGGCCTGGCCTACGTCATGGGGTTCGGGCTGATCTTCGCCGGTGTGGGCGTGGGCTTCATCCCCCACTGGCAGCTCGCGGTGACGGTGGCGGCCTACGTGATCCTCACCACGTCGTACAGCTTCTGGCTCAAGCACGTGCCCGTGGTCGACCTGGTGGCCATCGCCGCCGGTTTCGTGCTGCGCGCCATCGGCGGCGCCGCCGCCACCGGCGTGCCGATCTCGAACTGGTTCTTCATCGTGGCCTCGTTCGGCTCGTTGTTCATCGTGGCCGGCAAGCGCGGCGGCGAGGCCGGCGAGCTGGCCGACGACGCCGCCTCCATCCGCTCGACGCTCGGCGTGTACACCACGTCGTACCTGGCCTACCTGCGGGCGGTGTCGTCGGGGGTGATGCTGGTCGCCTACTGCCTCTGGTCGTTCGAGAAGGCCGACCTGGCCGACACCACGGGGTTCCCGTGGTACCAGCTGTCGATCGTCCCCTTCGCCCTCGCCATCCTCCGCTACGCGATGCTGCTCGACCTCGGCCAGGGCTCGACCCCCGAGGAGATCGCGTTGCACGACCGCCCGTTCCAGATCACCATCGCCATCTGGCTGTTGATCTTCGGCTGCGGCATCTACCTGCTCTGATGGACACCACCGCCGAGTTGCTCGCGGGATGGGGCGGCACCGCGCCGTCCGCCGCCACCGTCGAGCACCCCCGCACCCGCGACGAGCTGGCGTCGGCGATCGACCATGTCCCGGCGCGGGGGGTGATCGCCCGCGGCCTGGGCCGCTGCTACGGCGACGAGGCCCAGAACGCCGGCGGGCTGGTGGTGGACGCCACGGGCGTGAGCGGCATCGTCGACCTCGACCTGACCGCCGGCGTGTGCACCGCGCTCGCGGGCACCAGCCTCGACGACCTCATGCGCTGGCTCGTGCCGCTCGGCTGGTTCGTCCCGGTCACCCCGGGCACCCGCTTCGTCACGGTCGGGGGCGCCATCGCCAACGACATCCACGGCAAGAACCACCACAAGGGCGGGTCGTGGTGCGACCACGTCTCGGCCATGACCATGCGGCTCGCCACCGGGGAGACCGTCCGGGTCACGCCCGACGGGTCGCCCGACCTGTTCTGGGCCACGGCCGGTGGCCTGGGCCTCACCGGCGTGATCCTGGACGCCACCTTCGACCTCGCCCCCATCGAGACCAGCCGCCTGCTGGTCGACACCGACCGCACCCCCGACCTCGACGCCACCCTGGCCCTGATGGACGAGAGCGACGACGACTACCCCTACTCGGTGGCCTGGATCGACCTGATGCGCACGGGCCCGTCGATGGGCCGATCGATCCTGGGCCGAGGGTCGTTCGCCCCCCTCGACGCCCTCCCCGCATCCGATCGCTCGCCGGCGGTGGCCCGCGCCTTCGCCCCCAAGACCCGGGCCACGTTCCCGCCGCTCGCCCCGTCGGGCCTCATCAACCCGCTCACGGTGAAGGCCTTCAACGAGCTCTGGTACCGCAAGGCCCCCAAGCGTCGCCGCGACGAGCTTCAGTCCATCACCACGTTCTTCCACCCGCTCGACATGGTCGACCTGTGGAACCGCGTGTACGGCCCCGTCGGCTTCCTCCAGTGGCAGTTCGTCCTGCCCTTCGGTGAGGAGGCAGTGCTGCGCCGCATCGTCGAGGCGCTGTGCGCGGAGGGCTGCACGTCGTTCCTCGCGGTGCTGAAGCGCTTCGGCGCCGGGAACCCCGGCCACCTGTCGTTCCCGATCCCGGGGTGGACGCTGGCGCTCGACATCCCTGCCGGGCCGACGTCGCTGGCCCGCCTGCTCACCCGCCTCGACGACGACGTGGTGCAGGCCGGCGGACGGATCTACCTGGCCAAGGACAGCCGTGTCAGCCCGGCGCTCATGGCCGCCATGTACCCCCGCCTCGACGAGTGGCGGGCCGTGCGGGCCGAGGTCGACCCCGAGGGCGTACTGCAGTCCGACCTGGCGCGCCGGCTGGGGCTGTGAGCCGGCTCCGAGCCGTGGCGCGCGACGTGCGCGCCCTCGGTGTCGGGGCCCCGCTGCGGGCCGCCTACGAGGCGTCGAAGCGCGTCGGCGGCCACAGCGTGGCCTTCGGGGCCCTCGCCCGTCGGCCGCCGGGCACCGCCACCCGCACCGCGGTCTACCGCCTCCCGGCGCCCACCGCCGCCGCGGTCGAGCGCTGCCGCGCCGAAGCCGACCGCATCGTCGCCGGCACGGTGGTGTTGTTCGGCCAGGAGATCGAGGTGGGCGCCGAGCCCGACTGGCACGCCTCGCACGACCCCGCCGCACCCGGGTCGCGGTGGCCGGACGGCCCGTGGTGGCAGATCGACCTGCGGTCGGCGGCCCGGGTGGCCGACGTGAAGTGGGCCTGGGAGCTGGGCCGCCACCGTCACCTCGTGGTCCTGGCCCGGGCGGCGAGCACCACCGACCCGGACCCCGCGTGGGCCGCCACCCTCGGTCGTCACCTCGAGAGCTGGTTGCACCACAACCCACCCGAGCACGGTGTCCACTGGTACTCGAACCTCGAGATCGCGCTGCGGGCCATGACCTGGTTGGAGGTGCTGGAGCGGGCCGCGCCCCACCTCGCGCCGGAGGTGCGCCGGGCCATGGACGAGCACCTGCAGCACGCAGGTGCCCACCTGCTGCTCGACCTGTCGTACACGCTCAGCACGATGCGCAACAACCACCTGCTCGGCGACGCCCTGGGGCTGGTCACCCTGGCGATGGCCTTCCCCGACGACAGCGCCAGCGGGGTGTGGGACGAGGTGGGAACCCGGCTGCTGCGAGCCCAGGTGGACCGCGAGGTGCGCCCCGACGGCTCGATGATCGAGGACTCGGTCTCGTACCACCGCTTCGTGCTCGAGCTGATGTGCCGGCGGGCGCTGCTGGGCGACGCTCCGGACGACATCCTCGCCGCCCTCGACCGGTCGGCCCGCTTTCTGTGCCGGTTGGGTGCGCTGGATGGCACGGTGCCCCAGTACGGCGACTGGGACGAGGGCCGGGCACTGGCTGCGGGGGGCGACCCGTCGGCCCTGGCCGGTTCGGCCCGGGTGGCCCTCGCCCTCTGCGGGCACGGCGCCCCGCCCGACTGGCGCGACGACCACGACGAGGTGGCCTGGTACGTGCCGGAGGGTCGGCCGGCGCCGGCCGACGGCGCCCAGGTCGACGGTCACGCCGTCGGCGGGGGTGTCGCGCGCGTCGAGCGCGGGCCCATCACCGTCTGGTGCAAGGCCGGCGGTGGACCGTGGCATGGTCACGCCGATCACGGCTCGGTGGCGGTGCGCCACGGCGACACCTGGCTCATCGGCGACCCGGGCACCGGGAACTACAACGGCCGGGACGTGGGGCGGGCCTTCCTGCGCTCGTCCGAGGCCCACTCGGTGCTGATGCTCGACGGTGAGGACCAACTCGTGCCGCACCGGGCCTTCCGCTGGGTGCACTCGGCGACGGGGCGGATCGGCCCGCCGGTAGCCCTGCCGGACGCGCAGGTGCTGTGGTGCGCCCACGACGCCTACCGCCGGCTCACCCCGTCCCGCCGCATCGCCCGCGTGGTGGTCACCTCCTCCACGGATGTCGTCGTGGCCGACTGGGTGGAGGGCCCGCCCGGGCCCGACTGGTCGTTGACGCTCCCGCTGGCACCGGGCACGGTCTGGGACGCGGGCGAGATCCGCACCGCCGAGGGCATCGGCGCCCGGCTGGACCTGCTGACCGACGGCGCGCACCTCGACGCCCACGAGGGCCCGTGGAGCGACACCTACGGCTCGGCCGAGCCCGCCACCCGGCTGGTGGCCCGGGGCACGGTGGGCGGCCCGATCGCGTGGTCGCTCACCCTCTGCGACCCCCCACCGGCCGGCGTGGCCGGTGACGGCGGGCGAGGTGGTGGCGGCGGCGGACGTGGCAGCAGCGACGACCCCGCCGCCGGCGGCATCGGCGCCAGTGGTCTCAGCGGCGGCGGCAGCGCCTCGGTGCACGGCGACGTGCTCAGGGTGGCCGGCGCCACGATCACCGTCGACTGGCAGGTGGGCGCCGTGGAGCTGGTGGTCGACCATCCCGATGCCGACCTCGCCCACCGGCCCGCCGTGGTGCTGGGATGAGTCGACGCGGCGGCGACCGGGTGCTGGTGCTCAACCACTTCGCGTCGCCGCGCGGGGCACCCGGCGGCACCCGCCACCTCGAGCTCTACGGGGCCCTCGAGGGGTGGAGCTGCGAGATCGTGGCCGCCAACCGCAACTACCTCACCCGTCGCCGTCAGGAGTCCTACCGGGCCGGCCCCACCACCACCTACCGCACCGTCTGGACCTGGCCCTACGCCGGCAACGGTCCTGCCCGGGTGGCGAACTGGGCGTCGTACGCGGTCACCGCCACGCTGGTGGGCCTGCTCACCCGGCGCCCCACGGTCGTCGTGGGCTCGTCGCCCCACCTGCTGGCGCCGGTGGCGGCCTGGCTGGTGGCCCGCCTGCGGCGTGTGCCCTTCGTGCTGGAGGTGCGCGACCTGTGGCCCGAGCTGCTGGTGGACATGGGCCAGCTCAGCGCCGGGTCCCGCCTCTACCGGGCACTCGAGGCGCTGGCGGCCTGGGTGGTGGCGCGGGCCGATGCGGTGATCGTGCTGGCCCCAGGTGTGCGCGACGCCCTGGTCGAGCGTGGCGCCGACCCCGACCGGGTGCACCTGGTGCCCAACGGCACCGACCCGCTGCCGCCGGTCGACGACCGGGACCGCTGTCGCCGCGAGCTGGGCGTGGCTCCGGGCGACCTGGTGGTGGTCTACGCCGGCGCCCACGGCCCGGCCAACGGGCTCGAGCTCGCGCTCGACGCCGCCGCCGAGTTGGCCGACGACCATCCCGAGGTGCGCTTCGTGTTCGTGGGCGACGGCGCGACCAAGGCGGCGCTGGTCGAGCGGGCCACGCGTGAGCACCTGGACAACGTCCGGTTCGACGACGCCCGGCCCAAGGACCAGATGCCACAGGTGCTGGGTGCCGCCGACATCGGGCTGCACGTGCTGGCCGACGTGGGGCTCTTCACCTTCGGCGTCAGCCCCAACAAGGTGTTCGACTACATGGCCGCGGGCCTGGCCGTGCTCACCAACAACCCCGGCGACATCGGCGCGCTGGTGACCGACAACGGGGCCGGCGTGGCCGTGGGCCCCCACGACATCGCCGACGGGGTGCGGGCGCTGGCGGCGGCGGGGCCCGACGGGCGCGCCGCCATGGGCACCCGCGGGCGCGACCTGATCGCGCGGGAGTACGCCATCGCCCCCAGGGCCGAGGCGCTCGAGCTCGCCCTCCGTCAGGCGCAGGCGCGGCGGTGACGCGGGCCGTACGGTGACGGCGATGACCCGATGACGGCGGTGACCCGATGACCGCGGTGACCCGATGACCGCGACGAAGGCGATGACCCGGTGAGGGCGGTGAAACGGGGATTCGACGTGATGGTCAGCGCGGTGGCGCTGGTGGTCGCGGCGGTTCCCATGGCGGTGCTCGCGGTGGCCATCCGCCTCACGATGGGCTCGCCGGTGCTGTTCCGCCAGCAGCGTCCGGGGCTGCACGAGGCACCGTTCACCCTGTTGAAGTTCCGCACGATGCGCGATCCCCGGCCCGGCGAGGACGCCGTGGGCAGCGACGACGTCCGCATCACCGGCCTCGGCCGCTGGCTGCGGCGCACGAGCATGGACGAGCTGCCCGGGCTGTGGAACGTGCTCCGGGGCGACCTGTCGCTGGTGGGCCCGCGCCCGCTGCTCATGGCCTACCTCCCCCGCTACTCCCCCGAGCAGCGCCGTCGCCACGACGTGCGTCCGGGCCTCACCGGCCTCACCCAGGTGGAGGGCCGCAACACGCTCACGTGGGAGGAGCACTTCGACCTCGACCTCTGGTACATCGACCACTGGTCGCTGTGGCTCGACGCCAAGATCCTGCTGCGCACCGTCCGGGAGGTGGTGACGGGCTCCGGCGTGTCCCAGGAGGGCCGGGCGACGCGCGACGAGTTCATGGGCTGAGCTCGACACCGACCTCCTGACCTCCGGCGGCCCGAGCACCGCCCCCCTGCCACCGTGGTGCGTGGCTCCGCCGGGTCGCTCATCGCCCTGGAGGCCGTGCCGATTGAAGTCACGTCCGGACGCCACCTCGAGAGGCCGCGATGAGCACGACCAGGAACCACGCCACCCGCAGCACGGTGGGAGGCGGCCTCGTGTCCCTGGCCCTCCTGCTCGGGTTCTACGCGCTCGTGGTGGTGCTGATCGCGGGCATGTGGCTGGCCAACCTGGCGCTGCTGTACAGCACCGGGCGGATCGTCGGCTACCTCGTCGTCGGTGCGTTCCTCGGGTCGGCGGGACTGATCCGAGGGTTGGTACGACTCGATCGTCCCGAGGACGCCGAGGGGCTGGCCCTCGACGGGGCCGCTCAGCCCGAGCTCTGGTCGGTCGTGCTCGAAGCCGCTCAGGGCGCCGGCACGAAGCCGCCGAGCGAGGTCTACCTGGTCGATCAGGTCAACGCCGGGGTCAGCGAACGCAGTCGCCTCCTCGGGCTCGTGGGCGGTCGGCGAAGGTTGCTGATCGGGCTACCGCTCGTCGATGCGGTCAGCCGTGACGAGTTGCGGGCCGTACTGGCCCACGAGTTCGGGCACTTCGCCGCCGGCCACGGACGCCTGGCCGCGCTCCGCTATCGCACCCATGCGTCGATCGGTCGTGCCGCGACGCTGTCGGGGCCGGCCATCCGCTTGGTGCTCGGCTGGTACTTCGCGCTCTTCCAGCGAGTGACCAACCGCTTCAACCGGGCCCAGGAGCGCTACGCCGACCTCCTCGCCGCCGAGCACGTCGGGAACGTGCCGATGGCGCGAGCGCTGGTGACCATCGAGGTCGCCGGCGCCGTCTACGACGACTACGTGGGCGAGGTGCTGGTACCGATCCTCGACCGGGGTGACCAGTTCCCTGCGATGTTCGCCGCGTGGCCCCACTTCCTCGATGCTCGACTCCGCGCCGGTGCCGCCCAGAAGGTGCTGCAGCCCGCCCTCGAGAACGGGAGGTCCGATCCGGCGGACTCGCACCCGCCGCTGGCCGAGCGGCTCGCCTCCCTCGGGTTCGGCGACCGGCCGGTGCCACCGCAACCGGTCGACGCCCCCGGCGCCACCACGCTGCTCCGCTCGCTCGATGCGCTCCGTCGCCAACTGGCCACCGATGTCGCCCGGCGGGCCCGCCTCGATCCCGCCACGGCGCCGGTGGTCGAGCCGGCGGACCTGGCCCGACGGATGGTCGAGCATCGGGACCGCAGGCTCGCCGATGCGCTGGCCGCCGTCACCGCCAGGGCGGTCGGCGAGACCGAGCCGGCTCCGCTGGGTCGGACGCTGCAGGCGATCCACGAGCTCGGGGTCGACCGCCTCGCCGCGGTTGGCGGCGCGACGAACGCGACCGAAGGTCGGGCACTGGTCGAGGAGCTCCTGACCGGTTCGGTGCGCGGGCTGCTGATCACCTCGGTTCCCGACCACCACCCGTGGCTCGACCCCGAGTCCTTCGAGGTCAAGGTCACCAGCCCCCGGGGCGGCGCCATCGACGCGCGGGCGGTCGCCCACCGGCTGATGGAGGCACCGGGGGCGATCACCGCGCTGGCACCCGAGCTGGGCGACGGTGGTCTCGTCTGGCAGTGGCCGACGGCGGTCAGCCCCACCGCCGAGGCCCCCGAGCGGATGGTGGGCTTCCTGTCCAGCGCCTGCCTGGGCGACCGCTTCGTCCTCGTGCTGCGCACCGAACGGTCGATCGTCCTGTTGCCCGTGGATCTGCCCCAGCGCGCGGCGGACAGCCGGCGCGGGAAGGCCGGTGTGAGCGCGGCCGTCGAGCACGTCGCCGGTCGTCTGCTCCGTGATGTTGCGGCGGAGACGCCGGGGGTCGTCGTGGCGCCGCTCGCCACGACGGACCTGACCGCCGGCATCCCCGGCCCGGCCAGCGACAAGGCGGGCAACTGGCGCCTCGTGTTGACCACACCCGATGGCGCGTACGAGCTCACGGGCACCAAGGCCCCCGCCGCCGTCACCGGCGGGATCCTGAAGGCACGCCTCATGGCGCTGCGCAGCCCCCGCCTCACCCTCACCAACATGCGGGGCAAGGTGATGGCCCGCCGGGGCTGAGGCCAGGCGACCCCGCCGACGGGTCCACCGGCACCAGACCCGCCGCCGACCACCCTCGGTGGTTGCATGCGGGTCCCGTGGCGTCGAACCCAATCGATACTGCAGACTCGGCGACGGAGCGCGCGATAGCGTCGCTTGCTCTCTGTGGTCGAGAATCGCGTCACCTCGGTCGGCGCCGACGCGACGTGACGCAAGGTGCGGCGGTCGCACCTCAGGGCGTCGACCGGAAAGCGGCGATGATCTGGGCGAAGCGGCCGATCGGGTCGGTGGACGCGCCGTCCGAGCCCCCGGCGTCCAGATCGGGCAAGGCGACGATCACCTCGTCGACCCCCGCGTCCACGAGTGTGCGGACTCGGGTGATCTGATCGGCGATGGTGCCGGCGTTGACCGACGCGGCGTAGGCGTCGGCCCGCCGGCCCCGGGGACGGTGCCGATCGAGGAGCGCTCGCAACTCGCCGGCGTCCGTCCCGACCAGGGTCGGGGCCAGGTGGGTGACGGCCACCTCGGCGGGATCTCGGTGCCGCGCCACGCAGTGCCGGCGCAGCACCTCCACCTTGTGGCGTACGACCTCGACCGTGCCCATCACGTTCACCGCATCGGCGTGGGCCGCGGCCAGCCGCAGGGTGCGGCGCTCTCCCCCACCACCGACGAGCAGGGGCACGCGTTCCTGCACCGGGCGCGGGTAGCAGGCCGTGTCGGGCAGGGTGAGCGTCCGACCCTCGAACGGCTTCGACCCCGGCCCCCACAGCCGGGGCAGCGCCTGCAGCGCATCCTCGAGCACGGCGTAGCGCTCGGCCACCGAGGGGAAGTCGGCGCCGTAGGCCGCCACCTCCCGCTCGTACCAGCCCAGACCCACCCCGCACCTCGCCCGTCCGGCGGACAGCACGTCGAGGGTGGCCACGATCTTGGCCAGGAGCCCGACGTTGCGCAGCGTGATCGACGTGACCAACGCGCCCAACGTCACCCGTTCGGTGACCGCAGCCAGCCAGGCCAGAGCGGTGTAGCACTCGAGCATCGGGTCCCAGTCCCTGCCCACCTGGGGGATCTGGCGGAGGTGGTCCATCACCCACAGACTGTCGAACCCCGCGGCTTCGGCTCGTTCCGCGGCGGCCCGCAGTCCGCCGGCGATGTCGTCCCACCCGAACGACGAGACATGGAGCCCGAACCGGATCGCACCCGGCTCGGTGGCGCGTGTCGGGTCGGGTAGCGCCACCGTCGCCGCCACCAGATGCTCGGGGACGTGGTGCACCGCCTCGGGGGTGAGCACCCGCGCGAAGCCCTCGTCGGCCAGCGTCGAGCGGACCGCCCGCCAGCGGGCGAGCTGCTGGGTCAGCGCCGTCGCCGGCACCGGGTGGGCCTTCGCCCGGTTCCGCTCGCGGCACAGCGCCGCCAGGGTGTCGAACCCCACCACGACGCAGGGGAGGCCGTGGCGGTCCGCCAGGTCTCGGTACGAACGGCGGCGCTGGTCGTCCAGGCCCAGCGTGTCGACGACCGTCGTGAGCCGCCGACCCAACCGCAGCTCGACGATGCGGTCCAGCAGCGCGAACGAGTCCGCGGTGGCGTCCAGGTCGTCCTCGCCGTGGCCCACCACCGCCCGCAGACGGTCGCTCGACACGATCTCGTCGGCGGCGAAGTGCTCGGCCGCCCAGGTCGACTTCCCCGCCCCCGACGGCCCCACCAGCACCACCAGGCACGGCACCGGGAGCCGGACCACCTCGCCGCCCCGTTCCCCCTCGGCCATGGGCGCAGCTTGGCACGGCCGACTCGCGAGTTCGGCGCTTCCACCGACCACTCGGGGAGGTGCACCTCAGCTGGCGCCTCTTCCGGTGGAAGCCCCTCCACGTGGCGCCCCTCGGGCGGGGTGACCCTCAGGCGGGCGCCTCCGGGCGGGTAGCAGCGCCCGGTTCGGGCGGGCCGGGCCGCGACGGATCTACCCTGCCGCCATGAGCCAGCCGGTCGATCTCACGGCGCTGCGAGGCGCCGTCGCCGAGCAGGGCCCGATCACCTACCTGGTGACGGTGAACGACGACGGGACGGCGCACGTGACCTCGGTGGTCGTCCGTTACGGGAGTGATCGCCTTGCGGTGGGCACGGGGCGGCGGACCCGAGCCAACATCGAGCGCCGCCCGCAGGTCACGCTGCTGTGGCCGCCCGGCCCCGACCCCGCCTACAGCCTGATCGTGGACGCCACCGTCGTGGCCGTCGACGGCGAGGACGCCATCCTCGAGCCGCAGGCCGCCATCCTCCACCGGGTCGCGGGCGCGTCGGGTGACGGCCCCACCTGCCTGCCCGTCGACGGTTGACCCTCGCCGACGACCGCCGGCGCACCACCGAGTTCTTCGGCTCCCGCGCCGCCACCTGGGACGAGCGCTTCCCCGACGACGGCCCCAAGTTCGCGGTGGCGGTCGAGGCGATGGGGCTGGCACCCGGCGCGACCGCCGTGGACGTGGGCTGTGGCACCGGGCGGGCACTGCGGTACCTGCGAGCGGCCGTCGGCCCGAGCGGCACAGCCATCGGCCTCGATCTGACGCCCGAGATGTGCACGGCCGCCGCCACCCACGCACCAGTGCTGCTCGCGGACGCGGCCACGCTCCCCCTGCCGTCCGGCCGGTGCGACGGCGTGCTGGCCGCCGGCCTCCTCCACCACCTCGCCGACCCCCACGCCGGATTGGCGGAGCTGGCCAGGGTGTGTCGCCCCGGCGCCACCCTGGCCCTGTTCCACCCCATCGGCCGTGCCGCCCTCGCAGCGCGACGCGGCCACGACCTGCGCGACGACGACGTCCGCGACCCCCGCAACCTGCCGGCGGCGCTGGCGGCGACCGGCTGGCACCTCGTGAGCCTCGATGACGGCGACGTCCGCTACCTCGCCGTCGCGAGACGCACGAAAACGTTCAGCTGAACGTTTTCCACTCCGCGGCACTCCTGCTCGCCCGATCTCGACTCGTCGCTGAGGACTGGACCGAGTAGCCGAGGCGATCGTCGTCCTCCCGGACGAACCCATCAGCGTCGACCTCCTTCCGATTGAGCACCGAAGGCGACGGCCGAGTCAGGTGACCTGGAGCAGCTCCGACGCCTCGAGGTCTCGACGGTCGTCGCCTCCCAGGCCTCGTACGCCGAGCGAGTGACGACGACCCACCTCACCGGTGCTCGCGGTTGCCCGTCTCCTCGGCGATTCTCGCGGCCACGTACTCAGAGTCATCAGAGAGCTCGCCGGCTTCAGCCCGTCGACGCGTCTCGTGAACCCACCGACGTGCTTCCGCTTCATCTTGCGGGTCACGTTCCTGGTTCTGCGTCTCAGCTGTCACCGATCATCTCCACTGCTATCGGAAGGCTGTGCGATCCAAGCTACCCGCGGACCCGACATCGCCTATGTCGTCGAGCATCTCGTTGCCACGAGACCGAACAGGCAACCGTGCGAGCGCCGCGGGACTCGTGGCATGTATTGCCCGTGCGAGTAGCTCGACGGTACGTCGAGCTGTCAGACGGGTCGGTCAGACTACGCCTGTGGAGGGCCTACCGAGACCCAAGATGTGGCAGTTCGCGAAGGTCGTCAGCGAGCACGCCTTCGACAAGCTCCGCGCCATCGACTGCACACTCGCCGAGTTCGAACTACTGCTCGATGCGGCTGAGATCATCGAGGAGGTCGATCTCGACCCAGACGGCACAAAGGAGCTTCTCCTGGTCATCGACTGGACCCGCCCGCTCCACATCGTGGTCGTCGTCGACAGCTCACGCAGTGAGGAGCGGCTCGTGACGGTGTACGAACCTGATGCCGAGCGCTGGACCGACGGCTACCGTAGGAGACGCTGATGCGCTGCGAACGATGCGACCAGGGTGACCGCGTGCCGGTCCGTCGAGCGAAGACGGCCGAACGCGACGGACGCATCGCTGTCGTCCTGGATGTTCCCATGGAGGAGTGCCCCTCGTGTGGTGACCGCTGGCTCCGCTGGGAGGTCGCGACCCACGTCGACGAACTCCTCAACGAGATGCTCAGCGCCGGCGCCGAGGTCGCCACCCGCCACTATGACCAGCAGGGCGCGGTCCCCGCAGCCTGACTCTCGAGTTGCCCGGTGGGTGACTCGGTAACGCCGTGACCTCCGGTGTTACATCGATCGTGACAGGGCGTATCGCCGCCGCCGCCTCAGCCCAACGCCGACTCCCAGACGGCGATGAGCTCGCGGGCGTGGTCGTCCCAGGTGATGGGCCAGGTCCAGGGGGTGCGGTCGGCGCCGGCAGCCACCTTCTCGAGGGCGGTGGCCAGGGCGTCGAGGTCGCCCACCGGGACATAGGCGAACGGGTGGTCGGTGGCGGTCTCACGGTGCGGGGGGATGTCGGAGAGGATCAAGGGGCAGCCCAGCGCCCCGGCCTCGGCGGGGGTGTGGGGGTGGGCCTCGAGCGACGAGGTGGCCACCATGGCGATGGCGTGGGCGACCAGCCAGCGCAGCTCCTGCGGGCCGTCGAGCTGGCCCGTGTAGAGCAGGCGCGGGCGCATCGCCTCCGGTACGAGCGATCGGTGGGCGGCACGGCGGGGCTCGGGCAGGTCGCCCACGAACAGCAGCGCCGGCGCCTCGGCCCCGAGGCGGGAGAACGCCTGCGCCCACGCCCGGACGAGGTCGTCGAGGCGCTTGTGGGGGGCGTCGTTGGCCAGCGACAGCACGTAGTCGAGGCCCTCGACGGTCACACCGTCGGGGCGGCGCTCGTCAGGCACCCACTGGGGGGCGCCGCTCTGCACCACGACACCCCGCTCCCCCAGCGTCGGCACGTCGGCGCGCACCTGGGCCATCATCGCCTCGGACACGGCGATCACCCGGGTGGCCAGTTCCACCGAGCGTCGGGCCCCGTAGATCCGCAGGCGCCGGTACCACGCGTGGTTGTGGGGCAGGCCCCGGCCCACGCCGAACAGGTTCGGGTTCTGGATGGTCACCACGGTGGCCGGCCGGCGACCGGGCAGGATCGGCGCGAGGTTGGCCGGGCAGTGCAGCACGGTGTCGTCGGCCACCTTTCGCGGCAACCGCGCCTGCTCGTAGAGCAGGCGTCCCACCATGCCGTGGACGCCCGACTGCACGATCTCGGCCGACAAGGCGTCGCGCAGCGCGGCCTCGTTCCACGGGGCCGCCACCACCGTGAGGTCGAGGTCGGGGGCCACCCGCTCGACGCCACCCAATTGGCGGGTGACGTAACTCATGCCGCCCCCGAGGCGGATGGCGGTGGCGTCGACGATCACCCGCAGCTCGCTCACCGGCGATCCTCCTGCGCGGACCAGGACCACCCGTCGACGTGGACGGTCGCCGACCTCAACCCGTTCTGGCTCCCGATCTGCACGCCATGGCGTGTAGATCGGGAGCCAGTTCCGGGTGTCTTCCCCAGGTCGCTCATCGATCGGCCGCCCGTTCGGACCGGAACCAGTCCACGGTGGCGGCCAGGCCGGCGTCGAGGTCGACGGGCTCGACACCAGGGAACAGGGCCCGCAGGCGGGTGGCGTCGGCCTCCGAGTGAGCCACGTCGCCGGGACGGCCGCCATCGTGCTCGCGCTCGAGTGGGTGCCCGACGAGGGGCTCGAGCCGATCGATCAGCGACAGCAGGTCGGTGCGGGTTCCGAAGGCCAGGTTCACCGGCCCGTCGGTGGTGACCCGTCGGGTGACGGCGTCATCGAGCACCTCGGTCACCGTGTCGACGAAGGTGAAGTCCCGCGTCTGGGTGCCGTCGCCGTGCACCACGAGTGGGCGCCCGGCCAGCGCGGCCTCGACGAACGCGGGCACAACCGCTGCGTACGCATGGCCCGCAGGCTGCAACGGGCCGAACACGTTGAAGAACCTGAAGGCCAAGGTGTCGAGCCCGAAGCTGTGGGCGTAGGCCGACGTGTAGGCCTCGGCCGCGAGCTTCGACGCGGCGTACGGGCTGAGCGGCTGCGCCACCAGGCCCTCGTGCTTGGGCAGCGCGGGGTTGGCGCCGTACACCGACGAGGACGACGCCACCACCACGTACGGCGGACGGGCCGCGCCGGCGCCGGCCGCGCGAGCCGCCTCGAGCACCGCCAGGGTGCCGTCGACGTTGGCCACGTGGGTGGCCAACGGGTCGTCGATCGAGCGCGGCACCGACGGTCGGGCCGCCAGGTGGACGACCGCGTCGACGCCGGCGGCGGCCCGCTGCAGCACGGTCCGGTCGAGCACGCTGGCCTCGTGCACCTCGATGTCGCGCTCGACCGGCGCCAGGTTGTCCAGGTTCCCGGTGGACAGGTCGTCGATCACGACCACGTCGTGATCGGCGGCCACCAGGCGACGGGCCAGGTTGGCGCCGATGAACCCGGCACCCCCCGTGACGAGGACCCTCACGAGGCGGTGGTGGCGGCCCGGGCGCGGTGCCAGGCCACCTGCGCGTCGATGCCCTCGGCCAGGCCGACCTCGGGCGACCAACCGAGCAGACGGCGGGCCCAGTCGGTGGCACCACCGGTGCGGGTGACGTCGCCGGCCGCCGGCGGGCGCTGGTCGAGCACGACGGGTCGGCCGATGGCGTCGCCCACCAGGTCGATCAGGTCGCGGAGGCGGGTCTCGGAGCCTCCCGCCACGTTGATCACGGTGCCGGGCGCCGCCTCAGCCGTGGCGGCGGCGATGGTCGCCCGAACCACGTCGGCCACGGCGGTGAACTCGCGCAGCTGCTCCCCGGTGCCGTAGAGCGGGAACGGCGTACCGGCCAGGCCGTGCTCGATCAGACGGTGGATGGCCATGTCGGGCCGCTGGCGGGGCCCGTAGACCGTGAAGTAGCGCAGCGAGACGGCGGGCACCCCGTAGTTGGCGGCGTAGAGGCCACACAGGTGCTCGCCGGCCAGCTTGGTGACGCCGTAGGGACTGTGGGGTGCCGGCAGGTCGTCCTCGGACGTGGGGTAGCGCTCGGCCTGGCCGTACACCGAGGAGCTGGACGCGTAGACCACCCGCGCCAGCCCGCGGTCGCGCGCCGCCTCGAGGAGGCGCTGCGTGGCCAGGACGTTGAGGCTGACGTAGTCCTCGAACCCGCCCGCCCACGAGGTGCGCACGCCGGCCTGGGCAGCCAGGTGGAACACGGTGTCGATGCCGTCGAGCAGCGGCGCCAGGTCCGCCGAGCGCAGGTCGGCCTCGACCAGCTCGAACCCGGGGTCGTCGAGCGCCGCAGCCACGTTGGCCCGCTTGGCCGACTCGGCGTAGAACGGCACGAAGCAGTCGACCCCGCGCACCCGGTGGCCACCGGCGAGCAGCTGGTCGACCAGCGTCGAGCCGATGAACCCGGCCGCGCCGGTGACCAAGGCCTGCATGGCCGTCATTCTGGCAGAGCCCGTCCGACGCCCCTCAACTCGCGTGCATCCGAGGGCCACGGCCCGAGGGGTCGACCGGACAGGCGTGACCCGGCACCCGATCCACCAGTGCTCGCCAGGACGTGAGGCGCAAGAGCGCGTTCCCGGCGCCGGTTGCGCCGGTCGTGTCGTTCAGACCGCGGGTGGCGGCTGGTAGGGCTGGCCGTAAGGGGCCGCGACGGGGCGGGGCGAGCCCGCCTTGGCCACGAGCCCGGCGACGAGCACCAGGACCCAGCCCAGCGTCATGAGGTACAGGCCGACCCCGGGATCGGCCACGGCGGCGACGAACGCACCGGTGCCGTTCTCCTCGAGCGAGCCGGAGATGTCGGCGTACCGGATGGAGAGCCAGAAGAAGCCGATCAACGCCGAGATGATCAACACGATCTTGACCGCGATGCGGGCCCGGTTCATGAGGGCGAGGATCCCCATCACCAGCGGGGCGATGCACACCACGGCGTGGATCGGCCCGTCGTGGATGTCGGAGTTCCAGCCGTTGAGCGAATCGTCCAGCACGCCGCCGAGACCGTTGAACTCGACGATGGGCAGGAAGGTGCCGATGAGCACCAGCGCCACGGCGAACAATGCGATCGCCCCCGCCGCGGTGTTGCGGCTCGACGGCGGCGGAGGCTGCTTCGGTGCCACCGCGCCCACCGGGTAGGCGGGCGCCGCCTGGTAGGGGGGCACCCCCTGGTAGGGCGGCACCCCCTCATAGGCGGGCTGCTGCGCCGCGGGCTGCGCACCAACCTGGCCGGGGCCCGGGTACGCAGGACCTGGCGCCGGCACGGGCGGAAGGGTCGGCAAGGAGACCGGCGCGCCGCACTCGGCGCAGAAGGCCGTCCCGGCCGAGGTGAGTGCGCCACAGTTGCTGCACGGAGCCGTTGCCATCGCCGCACGCTACCCGTGCAGTCGAGCCGAGGTCAGGACGGGTGCAGGGGCGCCGCCGGCACGCCCACCGCGACGATGCCGGCCGGCAGGTCGCCGATCACCACCGCGCCGGCGCCCACCACCGTGGCACCACCGATGGTCGAGCCGGGGCGGGCCACCACGCCCACGCCCAGGTCGGCGTCGTCGCCCACCCGCACGTTGCCGGCCAGGCGGGTCCCCGGCCCGATCGTCGCGAAGTCCCCCACCACCACGTCGTGGCTCAGCGAGGCCCCCACGTTCACGATCGTGTGGCGGCCGACGGCCACGTTGGTGGTCAGCACCGCGGTGGGCGCCACGTAGGCGCCGGCGCCCAGGGTGACCTCCGAGCCGACCTGCGCCGAGGGGTGGACCAACGTGGCGGGCACCCGCCCGGCGGCCGTGGCCAGCTCGTCCACGGTCCGGCGCACCGCGGGGTCGCCGATGCCGATCACGTAGTCCGCGTCCAGCTGGCCGAGCCGAGACACCGGGCCCAGGATCGACACGCCCCGCGCCGCCACCAGGTCGGCGGAGCGCTCGTCGTCGGCGAGGAAGCCCAGGAAGCTCCAGGTGCGCTCGACCCGGTTCAGCGCCTCGACCGTGTCGAGCATCTCCCGGCCCTGGCCGCCGGCGCCGACGATCACCAGCGCCCGCGGCGGGGCCACCCGCTCAGAGCTCGTACAGCGCCTGGCAGTTCGCGCCGGCGATCAGCTGCTGGCTGGCCTCGGGCAGCGGCGCGATGGTGTCCGACAGCTCCTTGGTGATGCCCGGGATCTTCGAGTCGGGATGCGGGTAGTCGGTCGCCCAGACGATGCGGTCGGCCCCCACGTACTTCGAGGTCGCCGTGAACGGGATGGTGGTCTCGTCGGCGTCGAACGAGATCCAGCACTGGCGCCGGAAGTACTCGGACGGGTCCTTGTCGAGCCACGGCACGTCGAACCCGTACATGTGGAAGTGGTGATCCATGCGCTCGAGCCAGGGCACCACCCAGCCACCGTTGGTCTCGAGGAACACCACCTTGAGGTCGGGGTAGCGCTGGCACACGCCCCCCGCCAGGAAGAAGGTCATGGCCGCCATCATGTCGACCGGGTTGCCGATCATCTGGCTGAAGAAGATGTTGTCGACGTTGATGTCGGCGTCCTCCTGCACGGGGATCTCCGACGTCTTCATCCGGTGCAGGCGCAGGCCCTGGACCGCGCCGGGCAGGTCGGCCGACATCAGGGGGTGCAGCCCGACGGGCAGGCCCAGCTCCGACGCCGCGGTCCAGATCGGGTTGTAGACCTCGTCCATGAACGGCTTCCAGTCCACCGCCGGGTTCGGCCGCACCTGCACGCCCACGATCTCGGGGCGACCGCCCACCCGCCGGATCTCGGCCGCCGCGGCCTCGGGGTCGCGGTGGGGCAACACGGCGACGCCGAACAGGCGGCCGCCGCTCTCCTGGACGTGCTCGGTCAGCCAGTCGTTGTAGGCCTGGCACTGGGCCACCACGACGTCGAGCGGGTGCTGGCTCTGGAACGACAGCAGGAAGGTGGGGTACAGCACCGACTGGGCGATGTCGTCGCTGTCCATGTCGGCCATCCGCATCTGGGCGTCCCAGCCACCAGACCGCATGTCGGAGTAGCGCAGCTCGCCCCGGTGGGCGGCCTCTCGCTCCTCGGGGGGCAGGCCGCCGGCGGCGGCGAAGGCGAACACGTCGGCCTCGATGCGGCGGTCGCCGACCACGACCCAGTCCTTGCCCGCGTCGTCGGTCTCCACGTGGAAGACCTTGTCCTCGTAGCCCTTGGGGGCGAACTTCGGCAGGTCGTGCGGCGGCTCGATGATGTGGCCGTCGGCGTCGATGAAGTGCAGGTCAGCCATGAGGTTCGTCGTCCTTTTGGGGGTTCGGGTGATCGTCGTTCGAGAGGGCGTCGTTCGGGGAATCGTCGTTCGAGGGGTCGGCGGCGGCGGCGGAGGTCGGGCCCCTGCCGCTGGCGGCCTCGAGGATCTTCTGGGCCTTCTCCAGCAGCGCCATCAGCGTGACGGGCTCGGCGGGCGGGACGAAGGGGCGCCCCGAGGGGGCGGGGGTGACGTCGACGTGGGCGGCCTCGGCCCGCAGCGCGCCGGCGGTGCACGCCTCGCGAGGTCGGTGGGCGAACGGGTCGAACCGGAATTCGCGACAGGCGTTGGCGTGGGTGATCGCGGCGATGTCCGCGTCCGACACCCCTTCGAGCGCCTTCATCAGCTGCTCGGGCGCTTGGGGCCAGGTCGAGTCGCTGTGGGGGTAGTCGTGCTCCCAGCAGATGTTGTCGACGCCGATGCGGTCCCGCAGGTCGATGCCCACCGCGTCGTCGATGAAGCACGCGATGAAGCGCTCCCGGAACAGGTCGCTCGGCCGCTGGTCGCCGAAGTCCGAGCCGGTCCAGGTGCGATGGTGCTCGTAGACGTAGTCGGCCCGCTCGAGCAGGTAGGGCACCCACCCGATGCCGCCCTCGCTGAGGGCGATCTTCACCGGGAACTCACGGGGCACCCGCGACCACAGCAGGTCGGCGGCGGCCTGCATGAGCCCCATCGGCTGCAGCGTGATCATGGTGGTGATCGGGGCCTCGAGCGAGGTGATCGTCACCTCGGACGACGAGCCCAGGTGCAGGCACACCACCGTGCCCTCGTCGGCGCACGCCGTCCAGAAGGGGTCCCAGTGGCGGCTGTGGAAGCTCGGCTGGCCCAGCTTCTCCGGGTTCTCCGAGAACGTCACCGCGTGGCACCCCTTGGCGGCCACGCGGCGCACCTCGGCGGCCATCAGCTCGGGATCCCAGAAGGGCAGCACGCACAGCGGGATGAAGCGGCCCGGGTAGGCACCGCACCACCCCTCGATGTGCCAGTCGTTGTAGGCCTGCAGCACGGCGAGGCCGAGTGCCTTGTCCTCGGCCTTGGTGAACACCTGGCCGCAAAACTGCGGGAACGAGGGGAAGTTCATCGATCCCAGCACCCCGCCGGCGTTCATGTCCTCGATGCGATGGTGGATGTCGTAGGTGCCGACGCGGATCTCGTCGAAGCTGGTCGGGTCGACGCCGTACTCCTCCGGCGGGCGACCGGCCACCGCGTTGAGCCCGATGTTGGGGATCTCCTGCCCCTCGAACACCCAGACGTCGGTGCCGTCGTCCTGGCGGACCACCCGGGGGGCGCGGTCCGCGAAGGCCGACGACAGCCGACCCTCGAACAGGTCGGGAGGCTCGACGAGGTGGTCGTCGACGCTCACCAGGATCAGGTCGTCAGGCGACATCGCACCAGATGGTAGCTAGCCGAGCCCGCGCGGGGCACAGTCGGGCGGCACCTGCGGCGCGGATCCGGGTGCGGGCCCGGCCCGGTCGCGACGGTCGTCCTCGCCTCGCGCCGGCGGGTCTGCATATACTCGTGCGAAAGCGGTCGAGCGAGGAGGTGTCTGGTGGACGCCTCAGGAGGACGGCAGTGATGCGTTACCCCCTTCCCATGCCCTTCGGATGGTTCCAGATCGCCTGGCCCGACGAGGTGCCCGCCGGCAAGGCCGTGCCCCTGTACTACTTCGGCCGCCATCTCGTGGCCTGGCGCGGCGAGAGCGGCGAGGCGCACCTCATGGACGCCTTCTGCCCCCACCTCGGCACCCACCTCGGCTACGGCCTCGGTGCCGACGGCAGCCACGGCGGCAACGTCGAGGGCAACACCATCGTGTGCCCGCTGCACAACTGGGTGTTCGACCCCGACGGCAACAACATCGAGGTGCCGTACTCGAAGCGCACCAACACGCGGGCCAAGATCCGCTCGTACCCCGTGGTCGAGCGCAACGGCGCCCTGTTCGCCTGGTACCACCCCACCGACGAGGCCCCCAAGTGGGAGATCCCCGAGGTGCCGGAGCTGAACGACCACCCCGAGTTCACCAAGACCTACCGCAAGCACTACACGGTGAAGACCCACTGGCAGGAGATCGCCGAGACGGTCGCCGACGCCGCCCACGTGCAACAGCACCTGGTCGAGTTCGAGAAGAACCTGGGCATCACGCCCGGCGAGAGCCCGCCGCCGGCCGTCGAGGAGTACACCACCACCTTCCCCGACTCCCGCATGCGCTTCTACCAGCCCTTCCCCACGCCTCGGGGCCTCATCGAGGGCCGCATCGACACCGACAGCTGCGGGCCCGGCCACGCCGTCACCTGGTTCACGGGCCTGATCGACACCATCACGCTCGGCTGTGCCATCCCCGTCGACCAGGACACCACCGAGCTGCGGATGACCTTCGCGGTGCGCAGCCTCGGCGACGAGAGCGACGTCGTCGTCAAGGAGATGTTCACTGTC
>CAZWMT010000004.1:37148-169928 GCA_964635055.1 uncultured Microthrixaceae bacterium
CCTTGAAGAGCACGAGCGGTGTGATCTCCGCGGCCGCGACGAGGCCGGTCTGCGTCGCCGAGCCTGTGGTGTACAGGACGACCCCCGGGATCGCGATCATCGAGCTCCGGGTGCCGAGGTAGGAGACACCCTCGGCGACGAGGCCACCACGAACTCGGTGGCCGAGGCCTTCGTGGAGGGCATCGCCCACCAGACCGTGGAAGACGTCCCGATCTGGGAGAACAAGGCCTACGTGGTGCGCCCCGCGCTCTCCGACCGTGACGGGCCGATCATGAAGTTCCGCAAGTGGGCCGAGCAGTTCTACGCCGAGGGCCTCGACCTCGACAAGGACATGTACGAGCCCGCCGCTCCCGTCTGAGCGGCGCCCGCGAACAACCGACTGTCGTACCCGGCTTCTGGGTGCTCACCGGTGCTGCCACGAGCACGGGTGAGCACCCGGCGCCGCGTCCGGGGCCCCGACCGCTCCGGTGACGCCCTGTCGGTGACAGCCCGTCGGTGACGCGCGAGGGGTGACGCCCCTCGGTGGTATCCCCATCGCCGGCGCCTTGATCCGCCGTGGGCACGAGCGGGCGTCGAGACCGGCCCACCCCGAACCGACGAGCGGCGCTCGTCGGGACGGGCCCGCTACGCGGTGGCCAGCGGTGCCCGTGGCACCGGCGACAGCGACGAGATCGACGACGCCTCCATCGGCGCCGCCGACCGGGCATCGTCGATCGGCACCGGCGGGTACACCTCGTCGCTGGCCAGCACCACCGTCCAGCCGTCGCCGTCGGCCGGGCCCGCCGGGAGCGCCACCAGGCGCATGAACGTGCCGTTCTTCTCGTAGGGGCCGGCGCTGGTGTAGCCGAAGAGCACCTCGAACCGGCTGCCCGACACGTGGCGGTCCATGACGAACAGCGACGGGCCCAGACGACGCCGGAGCGCGTCGAGGCAGTCGTCGAGGTGGTGGCCCACCACGTTGGCGCCGTCGAGGCCGTAGAACGAGCCCTGGAGCGCGTCGAACGACACGGCGGTCCCCGCGTGGTCGAGCTCGAACACCGCGATGCGGTCCCCGGCCCACGCCCCGAGCTCGGCCACGACCGCCTCGCGAGCCTGGCGGTGGCCGCGGGAGCGCAGGATGACGCGCCGGGGGCCCTCACGCAGGGCGTCGCGCACGGCGCGGGCCTCGCCCTCGAGGGGCACGAACTGCGAGTCGCCGGCACCGTCGCCCACGCTGACGAGGATCGTGTCCTCCTCGCCCGCATCCCGGTCGTCCAGCGACCGGCGCAGTTGGGCCACCTCGGACAGCCACACGCCGGCGTTGATGGTCAGGTCGGCCACCACGGCGTCACTGGCCGCCTCGAGGGTGTCGACGACCTCGCGCAGCTCCTCGATCGGTGCCTTGTAGAGGCTGAACGGCTCGTTGAACACGGTGGACGTGCTGAGCGACAGGCCCCGCTCCTCGGCGAAGCGCACCATGTCGGGGAAGTCTCGCCAGTTGTCGCGCATGAGGCAGTGGTTGATCACCACCTCGGTGCCGGCATCGGCGGCGTAGTCCCGGAAGCGGTCGAGGTTGGCCACCACCGTGTCGAAGTCGGCGTTGCGGCGGATGGCCTCGAACTGCTCCTTGTGCGAGCTGTCCATAGACACGATGACGTGCACGGGCAGGTTGGCCAGCACCCGTTCGACCTTGGCGTTGTACTGGGTGCCGTTGGTGGTGACGTGGCACTCGGGGCGCAGGCCCATCTCGATGAGCAGGTCCCACACCCGGTGGTTCTCGCGCATCATGAACGGCTCCCCACCCACGAAGCGGGCGGTGCGGAGGTGCGGGAGGAACGACCGCAGGTCCTCGAAGAACTCGTCGCCGTAGACCGTCGGGATCGGTGGGCGCTTCTCGATGCGGGCCCGGATGCGGGACGAGTAGAGCCCGTTGCAGTGGACGCACTCGAGGTTGCAGGTGTTGCTGAGGCAGAACCCGATCTCGGTGGGCCAGGGCATCTCGCGGTCGTCCGCAGGGAGGCGGTCGTACTGGCGGTACTGAGGGGCCTCCTTGTCGTGCTCGGCCTCCCACCGACAGGTACCGCACCCGTACCCGAAGTCGTAGCGCTCGAGCGCGTCACGCAGCATCGCCGCCCGCCGTCCCCGCCAGATGTCCGACAGGCGCTCCTCGGTGATGTTGCCGAGGGGGTAGGCGTTGTTCATGCAGCACGGCAGGACGAACCCGAGCGGGTCGAGCTCGAAGGTGGCGAACGGCGCGTAGCACGCGGCCCGGAACGACTTGCCGCTCAGGTCGCGACCCTTGTCGTAGCGCTCGTACAGATCGACGAGTTGGGGGGCGTCGGGCATGGGCGCTCTCAGGAGTCGTGGGCCTCGATGGCGGCATCGAGGGTCCTGCGCAGCAAGCTACCCAATTCGCCGACCCCATCCTCGGCCATGACCTCCCAGTGGCCTGCCGACACCCGCTGGACGTCGACGTCGCCCTGCACCCAGTCGGCCCAGCCCATGGTCGAATCCACCGCGCCGGTGCCGCCGGCCCAGAACAGCGTGAGGTCGCCGCCGTAAGGCGCCGGCGTCCAGTCGGGCCCCGCCAGCCGCCACAGGCGGTACCACGAGTACCAGAGCCGGTGGGCGGGCCGCACCTGGCCCCGGCGGCGCAGGTCGAGCTCCCAGAGCACCGGCTGCACCCAGCGGTCGATCCGCGCCCGCTTCATGAGCTGGCGGGCCAGGCCCCGCGGCGCCCGCTTGGCCAGCGACCCGTAGTAGCGGGCCTTGCGGCGCAGAGGCCAGGCCCGCTCGGCGGGAGTCGGGATGCCCAGGTAGGGGCTCTGCGGCGGGCGCTTGCGCGAGTAGTCGATCCCGCGGTAGCCGGGCCCGACGTCGATGATGCCGAGGAAGGCGACCTCCTGGCCGTCGCGCTCGAGCACCCGGGCCATCTCGTAGGCCAGGATGCCACCGAACGAGTAGCCCGCCAGGTAGTAGGGGCCTTCCGGCTGGATGCGGCGCACCTCGCTCAGGTAGCGGCGGGCCAGGGTGTCGATCGAGGTGATCGGCAGGCGATAGCCGTCGAGGAACGGCGACTCGAAGCTGTAGAGCGTCTGGTCGGCCCCCAGCGCCGCCGCGAAGTGACGGTACCGGTAGGCCGAGCCGTAGAGGTCGTGGGTGAGGAACAGCGTGGGCCGCCGGGGATCGCCGGCCTGCACCAACTGGGCCTCGCCGGCGTGATGGGTGTCGCCCCGGATGGCCCGGGCGAGGTCCGCGACGGTGGTCCCGTCCAACAACGCCGACATCTGCACCTGATGGCCGTAGCGCTCCTCGAGGCGGACCAGCATCTGGGCCGCCAGCAGGGAGTAGCCGCCGAGGTCGAAGAAGTCGTCGGTGACGGTGACCTCGGGCACGCCGAGCAGGTCCTGCCAGAGCTCGATCAGGTCGCGCTCGAGCTGGTCGACCGGCTGGGCGGTCCCGGCGCCGGCGCCCCCGGGACGCGAGCCGCTGTCCGAGCCGTCGAGAAGCGCCTGGCGGTCGAGCTTGCCGTTGGGGAGCTGGGGAAGGGCGTCGTGGAACACGAAGCGCGACGGCACCATCGCCGCCGTGACCCGCTCGGCCAGGTCGCGGCGGACGACCTCGGCGGTCGTGTCGTCCTGGGTGGGCACCACGTGGGCCACCAGGATGCGGGTGCCGGTGGCGTCGGTGCCCGTGGTGACGACCGCGTCCTTCACCACGTCGAGCGCCAGCAGCGCGTCCTCGACCTCACCGGGCACGATGCGCTGGCCGCGGATCTTCACCTGGTCGTCGGTTCGACCGGCCACCTCGAGGTAGCCCTCCGCCGTGATCCGGGCGAGGTCGCCCGTGCGGTACACGGGGATGCCGTCGGCGCCCACGGTGAGCACCTGGGCATCGAGGTCGGGGCGACCCCAGTACCCCCGCAACAGGTACGGGCTGCGCACGAACAGCTCACCGGCATCACCGGCGGGGGCCAGCGAGCCGTCCTCGCGCCGGATCTCGAGGTCCATCCCCACGATGGGATGGCCCACGGGCACCCCGGCGTCGCCGAACTGCTCACCGGCGGCGACGAAGTAGAAGGTGAGCACACCCGTCTCGGTGGTGCCGTAGCCGTTGGCCACCACGAGCTGCTCGCCGAACAGGTCCCGGATCAGCGCGACGGCGTCGGCGTCGACCCGCTCGCCCCCGAGGACCACCAGGCGCAGCGACGGGTAGGTGTGACCGGCCACCACGTCGACCATGAACCGCGCCACGGTGGGCGCCACGTACATCACCGACACGTGCTCGTCGGAGAGCCACCGGCCCAGGTCGGCGAGGCCCTGGCCGCGGACGTCGAAGGTGGTCAGGGTGCCACCGTTCAACAACGGCAGGAACATCGGGTAGGCCGCGACCGCGAGTGACACCGGGAAGAGCATGGGCAGCGTGTCGCTGGGCGAGATGGAGAGGGCCTCGGTGGCGCCCCGCATCAGGTGGAGCAGGGCCCGGTGCGGGATCACCGCGGCCTTGGCCGAGCCCGACGAGCCCGAGGTGTAGGCCAGCATCGCGCCGCGGTCGGCGGTGACGACCACCTCGGGCGGCTGGACGGAGGCGCCCTCCACCAGCGCGGTGTCACGCACCACGGTCACCTCGGGCCCGGCCAGGTCGAACGCCGCGGTGAGATGGGCCTGATCGGCGACGAGCAGGGTGGCCCCCGAATCGGCCAGCAGCGACTCGCTCACCGAGGGTGCGGCCTCCGGGTCGAGCACCAGCACCAACTTGCCGGCCTTCATGGTGCCGAGCATCGCCGCCACCAACGGGCCGTCGTGGTCGAAGAGCAGCGCGACGGGCGCCTCACCATCGCCGAGGCGGGACACCACCGCGTTGGCGAAGCGGTTGGTGTCGGCCTCGAGCTCGGCGAAGCGCCACTCCCCGGCAGGGCTGCGCAGGGCCACGTGGTCGCCGTGGCGCTCGGCCACGGCCCGGAACCGGTCGCCGACCGAGCCCTCGACGGCCTCGGCGGGGAACGGCTCGAAATCGACGGGGCGGGGCTGCGCGGGCCCCCACGGCGCCACGCCGGGGAGATGAGCCGAGGGCGAGGATTGGTCGGTCATAGACCCCGAATCGTACTTCCGCACGGTTCCACGGCACCCAAAGCGACTACCTTCGGGGCCATGAACATCTTGGGGATCAGCGGGTTCTACCACGACTCCGCGGCTGCGCTCGTCCAGGACGGGGTGGTGGTGGCCGCCGCCCAGGAGGAGCGCTTCACGCGCAAGCGCCACGACGCCGACCTCCCGGTCAACGCCATCTCGTTCTGCCTCCGGCGGGGCGAGGTCGAGCCCGACGGCATCGACGCCGTGGTGTTCTACGACAAGCCCATCACCACCTTCGTCCGGCTGCTGAAGACCTACATGCGGGTGGGCCCGAAGGGCTTCCGCTCGTTCCAGACGGCCATGCCCATCTGGCTTCGGGAGAAGCTCTGGATCCCCTACCAGATCGAACGCGGCCTGCGCGACCTCGGCTACAAGATGCCGAAGGACCTGTACTTCACCGAGCACCACGAGAGCCACGCGGCCAGCGCCTTCTACCCGTCACCGTTCGAGTCGGCCGCCGTGCTCACCTTCGACGGTGTGGGCGAGTGGGCCACGAGCAGCGTCGGGGTGGGCCGGGGCAACACGCTCACCCTCACCGAGCAGCTCAACTTCCCCCACTCGGTCGGGCTGCTCTACTCGGCGTTCACCTACCACTGCGGGTTCCGGGTGAACTCGGGCG
The DNA here is from genome assembly GCA_964635055.1 of uncultured Microthrixaceae bacterium. Taxonomy (GTDB): domain Bacteria; phylum Actinomycetota; class Acidimicrobiia; order Acidimicrobiales; family DATDAH01; genus JAEUJM01. The sequence goes on from CAZWMT010000004.1 coordinate 42,879, forward strand.
AGTACAAGCTCATGGGCCTCGCCCCCTACGGCGAGCCGGTCTACGCCGACCGCATCCTCGACAAGCTGATCGACCTGCACGACGACGGGTCGTTCACGCTGGACATGTCCTACTTCGGCTACCTGTACAGCCTGAAGATGACCAACGCGAAGTTCGACAAGCTGTTCGGGTCGAAGGCCCGCCCGCCGGAGAGCGAGCTCACCAAGCGGGAGATGGACATGGCCCGGTCGATCCAGGAGGTCACCGAGGAGATCGTCCTGCGCATGGCCCGTCACGCCGCGCAGGTGACGGGTGAGCGCCGGGCGTGCCTGGCCGGCGGCGTGGCCCTCAACTGCGTGAGCAACGGCCGCCTGCTGCGCGAGGGCATCTTCGACGAGATCTGGATCCAGCCGGCCGCCGGCGACGCCGGCGGGGCCATCGGCAGCGCGCTCTACGCCTGGCACCAGATCGAGGGTCATGCACGCGAAGCCGACGGAGTGCACGACACCATGTCCGGGGCCTACCTCGGCCCCCGGTTCAGCGACGACGAGATCGCCCGCTACCTCGACGACGCGGGCTACCCCTACGAGCGCTTCGCCAGCTCGGCCGAGCGGGCCGAGCGGGTGGCCGAGTTGGTCGACGAGGGCAACGTGTTGGGGCTGTTGATGGGGCGCATGGAGTTCGGCCCGCGTGCCCTCGGCCACCGCTCGATCATCGGCGATCCCCGCTCGCCCAAGATGCAGTCGATCATGAACCTGAAGATCAAGCACCGGGAGTCGTTCCGACCCTTCGCCCCCGCGGTGCTGGCCGAGCGGGCCAGCGAGTGGTTCGAGATCGACGTGCCGTCGCCGTACATGATGATCACCGCCGACGTCACCCCGCAGCACCGTGTCGACCCCGGTGAGCACTCCGACGACCTGCGGGCGTGGGTCAACGAGGTCCGCTCCGACATCCCGGCGGTCACCCATGTCGACTACTCGGCCCGCCTGCAGACCGTGAGCGAGGACCAGAGCCCCGAGTTCCACGAGATCCTGGCCGCGTTCGAGGCCCGTACGGGCTGTCCGGTCCTCATCAACACCTCGTTCAACGTCCGGGGCGAGCCCATCGTCTGCAACCCCGACGACGCCTACCGGTGCTTCATGCGCACCGAGATGGACTACCTGGTGCTCGAGCACTTCCTGCTCGAGAAGGTGGCCCAGCCCGACTGGGACAGTGAGGACAACTGGCAGGACACCTTCGCCCTGGATTGACGGTCCGAGCGGCGCACAGCGTCAGGGCCCCGGGCGCGGTCTGTGCATCGGGCCGAGGCTGCTAGTTTGGCCTCGTGTTACGGATCAAGCACCTGTTCCGGTTGGTCGGCGACTTCGGCAGCTACGCCGTGGTGAACCGGGTGTGGTGGATCCTGCCCCTCATGGCCCTGCTCGGGCTGGTGGTGGCGTTCATCACCGTGGGTCAGGCGGCCGCGCCCTACACGCTCTACACCCTGTTCTGACCGCCGCGCCCGGCGCCTGGGCCGCCTAGGACCGCCACCAGGCCGCTCCGAGCGTGAGCAGGCGCTCGGCGGTGGCCGCCGGCACGCTCCCCGGCGGGTTCGGCGCATGCTCCATGGGGCCGGACGCGGCGATCCTCCGGCTCCCCGCCCTGTCGGGCGGTTCACCGGAGGATCGGCGGGTTCGTTCTATGCAGCGCTCAGCTGCGGTGGTGCGGGCTCAGACGGGAGCGAGCTCCGCTTCCTTCTCGGCACAGGCCGGGCAGAGCAGGGTGACGTTGCCCAGCCAGCGGTCGGTCGACTCCTCGATGCCCTCGGTGGTGCCACAGCGGTGGCACCAGGCCCGGCCGGGGTTCAGCGCACCGTGGCGCTCGACGTCGTGGTCGACGGCCTCACCGTTGGCGACCAGCTCGTCGAGGCGCTCCTCGGTGAGCTCGACGAACTCGAAGTCGACGATGCCGAGGCTCTGGGCCGCCGGCGGCGGCGTGCCGAGCGTGAACGGGTTGTTGTCGACCCAGAACGACTCGTCGATCTCGAAGGCCTCGATCGACCCGTCGGGCAGCCCGAAGTAGTGGATGTGCTGCGCCTCTTCGGGGATGAGGTCGGTGATGGCCACGAGCCGCTCCTTCTCGGTGCGGTTCGGGTACGAGAAGTGCAGCGTGGCGTGGTTGAACACGATGGCCTCGCCGGCCTTGAGCGGGCACGGGACGGCGTGGCGCTGCACGATGCGCTGCTCGAAGCCGTAGAACGGCGAGCGGAACGAGTGGATGCCTCGCAGGGTCGGGACCCACTTGTGGCTGCCGGGCACCATCCAGAGCTGTCCGTTGTCGGCGTGGGTGTCCTCGAGGGCCACCCAGATCTCCGCCGACCGGTACTTGGTCTCGTCGAGCAGCGAGAGGTCCTGGTGGAGGCCGAAGCCGCTCATGCCGCCGGGCCACTTCGTGAGGAAGTTGGCCGGAAGCGTCTTGTACTTGTCGAAGATCTTGTCGGTGTGCGGCTGGAGGACCTTCAGCACACCGTCGCTGATCTTCTCCTTGTACTCGGCGTCGTAGGTGTGGAACGTGGAGATGCAGGCCCGCTCGGGGTCGCCAGGGGCCTTGCCGAGTCCGTAGTAGACGTCTCGGAGCGCCTGGACCTCGTCCTGGTCGAGACAGGGGATCTTCACGTAGCCATCACGTTCGAAGGTCTCCTGCCACTCCTCGTTCAAGAAAGTGGATCGCACGTCTACTCCTCGCCAGATGTCCGGTTTCCGGTTCTGCGGGAGTATAGACCATCACCTCCCCTGGAGTCACCTACCGGGTGGCGACCGCCCGGTCGCCGTTGAGCACCCACTCGAGCTGCTCGACCCGCTCGACGGTGCCCCTGGCCTCCGGGTAGAGGCCGAACGCGCGTTGCGTGAGCTCGTTGAGCTGGCGGAACGGCGTCGACAGCGGGCGGACGACCTCGAGCATGAGGGTGACCCGGGGCCCGTCGCCCTCGTTCCAGGCCTCGTGCTCGAAGGTGTCGTCGAACAGGATGCTCTCGCCCTCGGTGTAGGCCAGGGTCTCGTCCACCACGCGCAGGCGGCACGACCCGGCGGGCTCGGGCACGATCAGGCTGAGGTGGTAGCGCAACACGCCCCGGTTCGGCCCCCGGTGGGCCGGGAGGTGGGTGCCCGGCTGGAAGACCGAGAACAGCGCCGACTGCAGCCCGGGCACCTGTTCGATCAGCCTCGTGGTGACGGGGCAACGCGAGGTGTTGGACGGGATGGCGTGGCGGTGGGCGATGAGCACGAAGGTCTGCCAGTCGCCGCCGACGTTGCCCTGGCTGCGCCCCACCACCTCTTCGATCCGCGGGACCGTGCGACCCTCGAGCACGGCGCGGGCCTCGTCGCGGATGTCCTCCCACCCCGCTTCGAGCGGCTGGGCCCACCCCACCGCGGCGGGGTCGAGCACCGGCACCATCACCTCGGCCTGGCGCACGGCCCGGTTGTTGACCTTCATGAGCAGGCCGACGGCCATGGCCACCCGGCCCGGGCCCGCGTCCTCGCCCTGGTCGTCCCCGCTCTGGTCGTCGCCGTGCTGGTCGCCGTCGCCGTCGGCCGCACCTTCACCCGTGGGTTGGCCGCCGGACGGGTCACCGTGCGCCTCGGCGTCGGCCCCGTTCTCGGGGGCGGTGACCGTGGCGGCGTGGGTGACGGTGTCCTCCGGGAGGCCGCAGAGCTCGACCAGGTCGTCCTCGGTGAAGACCGTCTGGTCGACGGGCGTGACCTCGCGGCGCGAGTAGCGCTCGGGCAGGCCGTGGTCCATGAGCGTGTAGGGCGTCTCGTCGACGAAGAACTGCTCGTCGACGTCGTAGATGGACAGCGTGCCGCTGTCGTCGCCGACGGCGTGCAGGAGGTCGGCCTCCTCTGGCGCGAGGGCGAGGGCGACCGCCAGCCGGGAGCGGTCCGTCCGGTTCGGGAACGAGCAGTGGATCAGCGCGTTGTCCATGATCAACACGTCGCCCCGACGGACCGGGACCGACAGGAGGCAGTGCTCCTCGAGGAAGTCGGTGACGCCGCCGTAGGGCCACCAGGTGTGGGTACCTCGGTAGAGGTGGTCGAAGCGGTGGCTGCCGGGCACCACCTGCAGCGGCCCGTTGTCGAGCTCGTCGTCGGCGTCGTCGAGGGCGACCCAGGCGACCGCGGTGCGGAACACCCGCTCGTTCACGTAGGTGACGTCCTGGTGCAGCGGCAACGCGCTGTCGTCGCCGGGGTACTTCATCAAGTAGCTCGAGTTGAACGCACGATGGCGGTCGAACAGCGGCAGGACGAGCGGGCCCAGCTCGGCCCGCACCCGCTCGGTGGCCACCGCCTTGCGTTCCGGCATGGGCACCGCATAGGTGGGGATGAACCCCGACAGCTCCTCGGGGAAGATCTCGTCGTAGATGGCCCGGAGGCGCTCGACCGCGTCGTCATCGAGCAGGTGGAGCTTGACGAACCCCACGCGGGCGAACTCGGCCTGCAGCTCTGGGTCGGCGAGCGTCGCTCGCGACACGAGGGCGGGGACGGGCGGGCTCACGGTGGTGGCGGTGCTCACGAGTGGGACACGGTACTGCCGCGCTCACCGCCGTGGCCAGCGTCCAGCCACGTCTGGCACATCAACACCGGCCAGAGCCGGTAGGCGGCGTCCTCCCCCGCGAGGTGCGCCTCCCACACGCCCTGCACCGTGTCGCGATCGAACAGGTCGTCGTCGATGCCGGCCAGCACGTCGGCGCCCCACTCCCGCAGCGGGCCCCGCAACCAGTCCGCGATGGGCACGTTGAAGCCCATCTTCGGGCGCTCGAACAGCTCGGAGGGGACGAACCGGCCGAGCAACCGCCGCAGGGCGAGCTTGCCGCCCTGCTCACCGAGGCGATCGGCGGGTGGGATGCGCCACGCCACCTCGGCCACCGCGGGGTCGAGGAACGGTGCCCGCCCCTCGAGGCTCGTCGACATGGTGGCCCGGTCGACCTTCACCAGCACGTCGTCGGGGAGGAACGTGACCGCGTCGAGCTCCATCATCCAGTCGAGGCGGTCGGCGAAGCGGGGGTGGGCCACCCGCTCGGTGAAGGCCGTCGCCGGCAGCTTCGAGCCCCACACGACACCCGTGGGGTCGGCCCAGCTGGCCAGGCGGTCGAGGTGGTCCTGGTGCCACGGCGGCGCGCTCCCCCGCCGGCGGAGCCGGGCGCCGAGACCGCGGCCGGTCGGCGGGGTGACGGGCTCGAGGCTCCACAGGTGGTGCCAGTAGCCCCCGAACAGCTCGTCGCCCCCGTCGCCCGACAGCGCCACCGTGACGTCCCGGCGGGCCAGGCGGGACAGCAGGACCGTGGGGATCTGCGACTGGTCGGCGAAGGGCTCGTCGTAGAGCCCGGCCAGCTCGGGGATCACCGCCTGCGCCTCGGCGGGGCTCACCTCGAGCTCGGTGTGGTCGGTGCCCAGCACCTCGGCCACCTTGCGGGCGAACGGGGCCTCGTCGAAGGCCTCGTCGGCGAAGCCGATGGTGAACGTGCGCACGGGCCCGTCGTGGTGGCGCCCCATGAGGGCGACGACGAGCGACGAGTCGATGCCCCCCGACAGGAAGGCCCCGAGCGGCACGTCCGAGACGAGCCGGTTGCGCACCGATGCGGTCAGGGCCTCGTCGACGGCCTCGTCGGCCTCGGCGGTCGACCGGAAGGGCGCTCGGGCGGCGCGCTCGGCCACGTCGGCCAGTGACCAGTAGGGCTCGACCCGCTCGCCCTCGGCCGCCGACCAGGTGAACAGCGACGCGGCCGGGAGCTTGCGCACCGCGTGGTACACGGAGTGCGGCGCGGGGATGTAGGTGTGGCGGAGCAGCAGGGCCACCGCGTCGCGATCGACGTCGGCCCGGAACGAGGGGTCGGCTCGCAGGGCCCGCAGCTCGGACCCGAAGCGGAGCAGGCCGCCCTGCCAGCCGTAGTAGAGCGGCTTCTCGCCGAAGCGGTCGCGCCCCAGCACGAGGCGCTGCTCCTCGGTGTCCCAGGCGGCGAAGGCGAACATGCCGACGGCCTCCACGGCGGCCCGCCGGGCCCCCCACAGCGCCACTGCGGCGAGGAGCACCTCGGTGTCGGACCGGCCCCGGAACGCCCACCCGTCACGCTCGAGCCGTGGACGCAGGTCGCCGGCGTTGTAGAGCTCGCCGTTGTAGGCGAGGAGGTGACGGCGGTCCGGCGACCACATCGGCTGGTGGCCCGCCGGCGAGAGGTCGACGATGGCCAGGCGCCGGGCACCGAGCGCGGCGCCACCGGCGGCATCGACCTCGACGCCGCCGTCGTCGGGGCCCCGGTGCAGCAGCGAGTCGGTCATGGCCGTGGCCACCGACGTGAGCGCGTCGGTGGTCAGGCTGTGACGCGGGTCGAGGAGGCCGGCGATGCCACACATCAGGGTGCTCCCACTCGGGACAGTTCCCGCTCGATCTCCTGGAGGGTGGCCGGTCCGCCCGTCTCCACCGTGTGCTCGGCCCGCACCACCTCGGCCCCGGTGGCACCGAGCCGGCCCCGCAGGGGCTCGTCGGTGAGCAGCTCGACCACGCGGTCTGCCATCTGCTCGACGTCCAGGTAGGGCACGACGAAGCCGCAGCCCTTGCGCACGAGCTCGGGGGCGCCGCCGTTGTCGAACGTGACGATCGGTGTGCCGACGGCGGCGGCCTCCATGCAGACCCGCGGGAACGGGTCCTCGCGCGAGGTGAGGGCGAACACGTCCATGAGCCCCAGGTAGTCCAGCGGGTTGGGCTGGCTCCCGAGGAAGTGCACGCCCGCGGGGATCTGCGAGGGCCGCACCCGGTTCTCGGCCCTCCAGAACTCGGGGCCTCCGGGCTCCCCCCCGAGCCACACGAAGTGGACCTCGTGCCCGACCAGCCGCTCGCGGACGGCCATGGCCACCCGGACGAAGAGGTCGGGGCCCTTGCGCCAGTCGGTGGTGCCGGCAGCTCCCACCACGAGTGCTCCCGCGGGGATGCCGATCCGGTCACGGAGCGCGGCGGCCGCCGCGGGGGTGAGTGGCTCGACGCCGGCCAGGTCGACCGAGCCGTGCACCACCGCGATCCGATCCGCGTCCACGCCGTGCTCGTCGACGAGCATCCGCCGCACGGCCTCCGACACGGCGATGAACCGGTCGGTCTCGGCGAACAGGGCCGTACGGCCGTCCTCCTCCTCGAGTTGGCGCAGGGCCATGCTGAGCTCGGGGACGCGGCTGATGATCCTGGGCCGGCGGCGGGGCAGGTGGGCCAGGCAGCCTGCCGCGAACACGCTGTTCAGGTAGAGCACGTCGCAGTCCGGCACCCGTCCCGGCCGCCAGCTCGGGGCGAACAGGTGGGGGGCCACGCGGGTGGGCACCACGGCCTCGAAGTCACCGAGCAGTTGCCCGCCGTCCTTGCCGAGCCCGGCCACGATCAGCTCGATCTCGAGGTCGGTGTTGGCGGTGAGCCAGCGCAGCAGGTGCAACAGCGACATCGGCGCACCGGTGCGGGTGACCTCGTGGGTCGCCACCACGACCCGGTCAGGCATCGTCTCGCCCCGTTCCGGTGCGCCAGGCGTCGAGGTCGGCGTAGAGGAGGGGCGCGCCGTAGGAGACGTCGTGGTAGGCCCGCACCCGTTCGGCCGCCCGTCGCCCCACCGCGGCGGTGCCCTCCGGGTCGGCGAGGAGCGCCTCGATGCGATCGGCCATGGCGTGCACGTCGAGGTAGGGCACGACGAATCCGCAGTCGCCGTCGCCGGCGAACTCGACCATGCCCGTGTTGTCGAAGCACACGAACGGGGTGCCCAGCAGCGACGTCTCGAGGCACACCAGCGGGAACGGGTCCTCGCGTGAGGTCAGCGCGAACACGTCGAAGAGCGCGAACCACGGCGCCGGCTGGGCCTGCGGGCCGAGGAGGTGGACGATGTCGCCGAGGCCGGACTTGGCGATGTCGAACTCCACCCAGAGCGTGTCGTCGGCGTCGGGGTTGGCACCCAACCAGACCAGGTGCACGGGCCGGCCCAGGTCGCGGTGGCGCAGGAGCATGGCGAGGGCGAGGAAGAGGTCGGGGCCCTTCCGCGTCTCGGTGACCCCGGCGGCGCCGATCACCGCGGCGTCGGGGGGTATGCCCAGCTCGGCCCGCAGGTCGGTGGCGAGCGACGGCACCTGGGCCTCGAACGCGGCCACGTCGATGAACTCGTAGTGGCGAACGATGCGGTCGGGATCGATGCCGTGGTTCTCGACGAGGTTGGCCTTCACCAGGTCGGACGCGGCCACGTAGCGATCGACGCTGTGGTGCAGCAGCTCGCGGTCGGACTCCGGGCCGTGGATGCCGAGGGCCAGCTCGAGCTCGTGGATGTGGCCGACGACCAGGCGGTCGCGCCGGCCGAGCAGCGCCAGCACCCGCAGGCTGGTCACGCTGTTGCAGTACACGACGGGCGCGGTCCGCAGCGGTGCGCACCAGCGCCGGGCGTGGAGGCTGCGCACCAGCGACGCGATCTGGTGGAGGCGGTAGCGCTCGAGCCACCGCGACAGCCGGCCCTCCCGCAGGTCGGCGAGCACCCGCACCTGGCACACCTTCTCGTACTCCTCGACCAGGGGACCGCCGTCGAGCAGGATCAGGGCGAACTCGAGGTCGGTGTGCTCACGCACCCACCGGAGGAAGTACAGCAACATCAGCGGCGCGCCCGTCCGCGACGCCTCGTGCCCGGCGAAGAGGACGTCGGGTCGGCGGCGGTTAGCGGGCATCGGCCCAGCATGTCGCAGGCGCCGGAGCACGACCCAAACCGGGCCCGCCGGCGGCGAGGCCGCTCACCGGGCCGCCCGCCAGCGCTGGAGATCCTCGTACAGCGCCGGCGCGCCGGTGCCGACGCCGAACTCGTCGCGCACGCGCCGGGCCGCCCGCTCCGCCACCGCTCGACGCAGGGTGTCGTCGTCGAGGAGCGTCATCACCCGGTCGGCCATCGCCTCCACGTCGAGGTAGTCGACCATGTACCCGCAGTCACCGTCGCCCGCGAATTCCGCCATGCCGGTGTTGTCGAAGCAGACGATGGGGGCACCCAGCAGCGAGCTCTCGAGGCACACGAGGGGGAAGGGGTCCTCCCGCGAGGTGAGCACGAACACGTCGAAGAGCGCGAACCACCGCGCCGGCGCCCGCTCCGGGGGCACCAGGTGCACCCGGTCGGCCAGCCCGGTCCGCTCGATGTCGATGCGGATCGATTTGGTCTCGGCGGCGTCGGGGTCGGCGCCGAGCCACACGAAGTGCACCTCGCGCCCGTGCTCTCGCCGGCGCACGAGCTGGGCGACCAGGAGGAACAGGTCGGGCCCCTTGCGCCACTGGGTGACGCCCACCGCCCCGACGACCGCGGCGTCCTCGGGCACGCCGCAGGCGGCCCGGGCGGCCTGCACGTCGGCCGCGGCGGGCGGCTCGCCGACCATGGCGTCGACGTCGATGAACTCGTAGTGACGGGTCACCTGCGCGGGATCCACGCCCAGGAGGTCCACCAGCACCCGACCGACGCGATCGGACGCGGCGACGTAGCGGTCGGTGGTCCGCCGCAACAGGTCCAGCACCGCGGGCCCCATCGACTTGAACCCCGCCTCCATCTCGTGGACGTGGGTGATGACCAGGCGGTCGGCCACCGGATCGAGCAACGGGACCACCGTGATGCTCGAGGCACTGTTGCAGTACACCACCGGCGCCCCCAGCACGCCCCGCAGCGCGCGCCGCCGGCGCCGCGCGCCGAGGGCGTCGGCCACCCGGCCCAGGCCGGCCCGCGCCAGCCACGCCGGCACGGGGCCCTCGTCGAGGTCGGCGAGCACCGTGACCGGCGCGACCTCGGCGAAGTCGTCGACCAGGGGCCCGCCGTCGACCAGCACGATCTCGAACACCAGGTCGGTGTGCTCGCGCAGCCAGCGCAGGAAGTAGAGGTACATGAGCGGCGCGCCCGTGCGGGTGGCGTCGTGGCCGACGAACAGCACGTCGACGTCCCCGGCGGCGCCGTCGCTCGCGCGGCCCCGGCTGCCCGCGCGGCCCTGGCTGCCCGCGCGGCCCTGGCTGCCCGCGCCGGCCCGACGGCTCGCGCTCACGAGGCCACCGCCCGCGCCTGGTCCCACAGGCGCGCCGCCGCGGCCGCGGCGCCGTGGCGCTCGACCACCCGCTCGGCCGCCCGGGCGCCCATGGCCCGCCGCAGGGCCGGGTCGGCCGCCAGCGTCGTCACCCGCTCGGCGAGGGCGGGCAGGTCGAGCCGTGGGCAGACGAAGCCACCTTCGTCGTCGCCCACCACGTCGGCCAGGTCGTGGCCTTCCGCGCACACGATCGCCACGCCGGCGGCGGCCGCCTCGAGGTAGGCCAAGGGATGGTCGCTCCCCCATCCGGCGTGCACCACCAGGTCGCAGAGCTCGACGTAGGTGCGGGCCGGATCGGCCGCCTCCACGACGGCGACGCTGTCGGACAGGCCCGCGTTGGCGATGTCGTGGGTGGCCCAGGGATCGGCCATGTGCTCGGGGACGACCAGCAACAGCACCACGTCCTTCCCGTCGGGGCGACGCCGGATCGCCACCGCCAACGGCGCGGCGGGCGCGTGGATCTCCACCGCGGCCGCGCCGAACATGCCCACGACGACGACGTCCTCGGGAAGGCCGAGGCCGTCACGGAGCGCCCGCGCCTCCTCGGCACGGTCGAAGCGCCCGTCCACGTGCGCCGCCACGGCCTCGTGGGCCCGCACCACCCGGTCGGGAGCGATCCCGTGCACGCGGGTGAGCTCGTCGGCGCCGGCGGCGGTGACCGGCAGGAAGCGGGTCACCCGGTCGAGCAGCAGCCCGAGGTCGTCGACCGAGAGGGGTTGACGCAACGGGTGGGCCGCCTCGGGCACTCGGCACAGCACCGGGACGCCCGGCGGCAGGTAGCGCAGCACCTGCACCACCAGCACCGTGTGCAGGTACACCACGTCGCCGGACCCGAGCCGACCGAGGCCGAGCCGGCGCCCGCGGACCCGGGCCGCGGTCGCCCGCAGCCCGATGCGCCCGAGCAGCCGCTCGGCCACCGACCCGGGCGACCGGCGCGACAACGCGTCCACCAGCCGCACCGATGCCGAGGCCGCGAGGTCGTCCACGAGCGGTCCGCCGTGCTGCAGCACGACGGTGACCGGCGCGCCCTCGGCGTCCACCAGGGCCTGCACCAGCTCCACGAGGGCCTGGTTCTCGCGCGTCGCCGCGGCGTCCCGGGCCACGACCACCAGGTGGGGCGCCGGCCCCGCCACGCTCATCGGCGCTCACCCGCCCGGACGATCTCGACGAGGCGCCGGCCGTACACCTCGGGGCCGTGCACCTGGGCCACCGCCTCCCGCATGGCGCGTTGGTCCTCGGCCAGGTCGCCGTCGTGGATGAGGCGTGCGAGCTCGTCGGCCAACGCGGCCAGGTCGAGGTAGGGCGCCACGTGCCTCGGGTCGCCGAGGCGCACGAGGTCGGCCAGGTCGTTGACGTCGAAGCAGAGCACCGGCACGCCCTGCGCGGCGCGCTCGAGGTAGGCGAACGGGTGGTCGGACTCGCGGGTCAGCAGGACCAGCACGTCGCAGAGCTCGAGGTAGGGCCCGATCTCCTCGTCCACCGAGATGGGGTGGGTGTGGTCCGCGAGCCCGGTCGCCACCAGGTCGTGGGTCATCCAGAACCCGGCGCCGGTCTCCTGGTACCACCACAGCATCTCGACGGTCCGGTGCTCGGGCAGTCGCCGCGACAGCATCGACCAGAGCAGCACCCCGAGGTCCGGCGCATCGGCCTCGTAGGCGCCGAACGAGCCGATCACCGACGAGCCCGGCTCGATCCCGAGCGTGGCACGGAGCCGCTCGCGCTCGGGCGCCCGGTCGGGCAGGCGATCGTCCCGGGGCACGAACAGCTCCGGCACGCGGTGGACGCGGGCCGGGTCGAGGTGGTGCTCCCCGACGAGCGCGTCCTCGCCCGCCGAGGTGACGGGCAGGAAGCGGTCCACCCGCTCCAGCAGCAGGGCGAGGTCGGCCGACCGCAGCGGATGGCGCAGCGGGTACACGTCCTCGGCCAGCCGGCACGCGACCACGGGCGCACCGGGGGGCAGGTAGCGCAGGGTCTGCACGGCGAGGATCGTGTGGAGGTAGACGGCGTCGCCGGGGCCCCACTCGTCGAGGCCGAGGCGGCGGGACCGGCGGCGGTACCCGGCGCCGCGGAGGCGCAGCGCGAAGCAGAGGCGCTCGGTGACCGCCGCGGAGGAGCGGGTCTCGAGCTCGGCCACCACCTGGGTGGGCGCGATCTGGCGGAGCTCGTCGAGCAGGGGCCCGCCGGCGTGGAGCAGCACCTCCACGTTCGCGCCACCGGCGGCGACCAGCGCCCGCACCAACTCGACGAACGCGACCGACTCCTCGGTGGCCGCCGCCCGGTCGTGCACGAGCACGAGGCGGGGCCGGCGCTCGTCGCCGGTCATGACAGCCCCCGGGCGATCTCGGCCAGCAGCTTGGGGGCGCCCACGGCCAGATCGTGGTGCTCACGGACGGCGCGGGCCAACTGGTCCCCCACCTCGCCTGCCGCGTCGGGGTCGTCGAGCCAGGCGATCACCTGATCGGCCATCGCCTCCACGTCGCCGTAGGGCACGACTGCGGTGCCGGCCCGGGCCAGGAGCTCCTCGACCCCGCCGCTGTCGAACGCGGCGATGGGCCGGCCCAGCGCGGCCGCCTCAAGGGCCACGCGCGGGAACGGGTCCTCCCGCGAGGTGAGGACGAAGACGTCCAGGAGCGCCTGGTAGGCCGAGGGATCGGCGACGTCGGGCAACAGGTGGACGCGATCGGACAGGCCGGCGCGACGGACATCGTCGTCGAGCCGGCGGAAGTGCGCCGAGTCGTCGTGGCTCCCGAGCCAGAGGAAGTGCACCCGCAGGTCCGGCCGCCGGGCGAGCACGTCGAACGCGAGTTGCACGAACAGGTCCGCGCCCTTGCGCCAGGCCCGTTTGCCCACCGCCCCCACCACACGTGCGTCCGATGGGATGCCCGCGGCGGCCCGGGCCACGTCCACCGCGTCGGCGCCGGCCTCCACCTCGGCCACAGGGATGAAGCCGTGCACGATGGCCACGTCGCCGGACGCGACCCCGTGGACGTCGACCAGGTGGCGCCGGACCCGCTCGGCGACGGCGATGAACCGGTCGGCACGATCGAGCAACAGCGCCCGCAGGTCGGGGCGCAGCACCTCGTCGAAGGCCACCTCGAGCTCGGGCACCCTGGCGATCACGTACGAGTCGTCGAAGGCGCCGGCCGTGAGCGCCTCGGCACTGAAGCAGCTGTTGAGGAACAGCACCTTCGGCGCGGGGGCGCCGGCGAGCTCGTCCAAGGTCCGGACCGGTGCCACGCCGTCGAAGGCGTCGGCGATCGGGCCGCCGGTCAACAGCACCACCTCGACGTGGAGGTCGGCGTTCGCCTGCAGCCAGCGCAGGAATTGCAGGAGCCCCACCGGCGCGCCGGTGAGCGTGGCCTCGTGGGAGACGAACACCACGTCGGCCGGCGCGGTCGCGATCACGAGGCCAGCACCGACTCGAGCTCGGCGAACAGGCGGGGGGCGGCCACGCCGATGTCGTGGTCGGCCCGCACACGGGCCGCCGCGGCCGCCGTCATGGCCGTGCGCCGGGCGTCGTCGGCGAGCAGGTCGACGATCTCCGCGGCCATGGCCTCGACGTCCGGGTAGGGCACGACCACCCCGCACCCGTCGGCCAGGAACTCGCGGGCACCGGTGCTGTCGAACGCCACCACGGGGACGCCGAGGGCCGCCGCCTCGAGGCAGGTGAGGGGGAACGGGTCGTCACGGGACATCAGGGCGAACACGTCGTAGCCCGCGAACCAGCGATGGGCGTCGGTCTGCTCGCCGACGAACGCCACCTCGTCATCGAGGCCGGCACGCGCCCGGTCGGCGAGCACCGGGTCGATCTCCGGGCCCTCGGCCGAGCCGCCCACCCAGGAGAACCTGGCGTCGGGCAACGTCCGGTGCACCGCGCCGGCCAAGGCCAGGAACAGGTCGGGTGCCTTGCGCCACTCCGTGGTGCCTGAGGTGCCGATGTGGGGTGGGCCCCCGGGCGCCGGGCCCGGGACCGACGCCGGTTCGAGGGCCCGCTGCACGGCGTCGACGTCGATGAACCCGTGGTGACGGACGATGCGCTCGTACTCGACGCCCACGCAGCGGTGCAGCGCCTCACGCACGAGGTCCGACACCACCAGGAACCGGTCCACCCGGCGCCGCAGGGCCTCGCGGTCCGCCTCGGTGATCCAGTGGGTGAGGGCGTAGTCCAGCTCGTGGACGTGGCACACGACCCGGGGGCCCACCGGCAGGTGGTGCAGCGCGGCGGCACTGCCGACGGTGTTGAGGTACACGAGGTCCACGTCGACCGCTCCCAGACCGGCCGGCGCGACCACGGGCCCGACCTCGTAGAAGCGCCCGGCCACGGGCCCCCCGTCCAGCAGCGCTGTGGAGACCTGCACCGTGGTGTTGGCCACCAGCCACCGCTCGAGCTCCAGGAGGAGCAGTGGAGCCCCGCTGCGGCTGGCGTTGTGCGAGACGAACAGCACCCGCGGCGACGTCAACGGGCCTCACGCAGCATGCGCAGCAGGAACGGCGGGCGGTCCTCGGCCACATGCCAGTCGCGGTACCGGCCGAGCGCGCGGGCCCCCAGGGCGGCGCGGGCATCGTCGTCGACGAGCAGGTCGGCCGTGGCCTGGGCCAGGCCGGCCATGTCCAGGAAGTCGATCATGCGGGCGGCGTCGCCGCCGGTGAAGCGACGGAGGAGCGGCGCCTCCCAGGCCACCAGCGCCTGCCCGCGTGAGGCGCCGGGGACGTGCAGCAGCGGTGTCTCCGGCAGCCGGCTGGTGACCAGGTGGACGTCGCCGAGCCACAGCGCCTCGCCGTCGTCGGGGCCGAGCAGCAGGTGGACGTGGCCGTCGAGACCCATGTGGCCGATGTCGTGGCGCAGTTGGGTCAGCTCGAGGTCGTGGCCGGGGCGCCCCACCCACACGAGGGCCACGTCCTGGCCGAGGCGCTCGCGCAGCATCCACCCCGCTCGCACGAAGAGGTCGGTGCCGCCGTCCCACACCAGCGGACCCGAGCCCACGACCACCCGTGTGCCCGGTGCGATGCCCAGGCGCTCCCGCCATCCCGCCATGCGCTCGGCCGACGGGCGCTCCGGCGCGGTGGCGACGAGCGTCTCACCGACCGGCACCAGCCGGGAGGGGTCGACCCCGAGCGTGGCGACGAGGTGCTCCCACGATGCGTCCCCCTCGACCAGGAACCGGTCGGTGCGGGCGAGCAGCCGGCCCAGGTCGTCGTCGCTCAGCGGCGCGAGGTTGGCATCGGTCAGCTCGCCCGCCGGGACGAGGACCACGATCGGGGCACCGGTGGGCTCGGGCAGGTAGCGCAGCAACGGGGCGGCCCGGGGACTCCCGAGGAGCACCGCATGGGGAGGACGGCGGCCCCACGGCCCGATGCCCAGCCGTCGGCGCCGCACCGCGTGACCAGCGCCGGCACGGCGAGCCTTGACGAGCGCGCGCTCGGCCACCGCCGCCGGGGTGCGACCGGCGAGCTCGGTGACCACCGACACCGGCGTGTGGCGGCGCAGGTCGGCGAGCCGGGGACCCCCGTGCCACGTGACCGCCTCGACGTCGACCGCGGCGTCGGCGGCGGCGGCCAGCAGCCCCTCGAGCTCGGTGGTGGCGAGGCCCTCCTCGGCATCCGGCGCCAGCACGAGCACCCGACCGGCTGCGTCGGCGGCGCGCTCGTGCACGCCCTCGTCGCTCGTGGTCATGTTCCCCACTCCTGCCGACTCCGTCGGCGGGCCGTTCGGGCCGCGCTCGTTGCCCGTTCGGCCACGCAGGCGGCGTCCCTCGGCCTCACGGGAACAGGGGCTCCATGGCCTCGTACCAGAGCGGCGCGCACACGGACACGTCGTAGCGCTCGCGCACCCTGGCACTGCCGAGCGCGCCCCGGCGCCGGCGCTCCTCACCCGCACGCGCGAGCTCGACCACGCGCCGGGCCATCGACTCGACGTCGGGGAAGGCCACGACCGCACCGCACTCGTCGGCCCCGACGAAGTCCACCATCCCTCCCGTGTCGAAGCACAGCACCGGGTTCCCCACCGAGGCGTTCTCGAGGCAGACGAGCGGGAAGGCGTCCTCGCGGGAGGTGAGGAGGAACAGGTCGAACACGCGGAACCAGTCCCAGGGGTTCGACTGGCGGCCCGGGAAGTGGACCCGTCCGGAGAGCCCCGCCCGCTCCACCTCGTCGGCGAGACGGGCCTGGTAGCCCTGGTCGTCGCCGCCGATCCACACGAAGTGGAGCGGCACGTCGGGGGCCTGGGCGCAGGCCGACCGGGCGATCTGCACGAACAGCTCGGGCGCCTTGCGCCACTCCATCACGCCGGCCGACCCCACCACCACGGCGTCGTCGGGGATGCCCAGGTCGCCACGATCCACGGCTCGCACCACCGGCGGCGGCGTCGTGTCCACGAATTCCTGCGCCAGGGCGATGCGCTCGGGAGCGACGCCGAACTCGATCAGGGCATCGCGGATCGCCGGCACCCCGGCGACGAAGCGATCGGTCTCGCGGCGGAGGCGGCCGCCGTTGTCGTCGAGGTGGACGAGCTGCAGGCCGAGCTCGAGGGTCATCGTGATGACGCGCGGCCGCCGTGGCCGCACGTGGCGGAGGTAGTCGTTCGGCCCGACGGAGACCACGACGACCGTGCGCAGGCGGGGGATGCGCCACAGCCACCACCGCAGACGGGCCTCGCGCAGCCACCGGGCCACAGCGCGCCCCGCGACACCACCGACGCCCTCGACCGTGGCCGCCAACGGCCAGTCCTGCAGGCGGCCCGCGTCGTGCACGGGCGCCAACGCGGCGAACTCGGTCGCCAGCTCACCGCTCGACCACAGCAGCACCTCGAACGACACGTCGGTGTTGGCCGACACCCACCGCAGGAGGTCGAGCAGGATCATCGGCGGCCCGACGCGGTCGCCGGAATGGGTGATGAAGAGCACGGTCCCGCGGCCACGCTGGTTCACGGGCGGCGAGTGTACGGCCTCCTGGATGGGTGTCCGGTGACCGGACCCCCGGTTCTGGCCGCCCGGCGTGTTCTGGACGACACGGAGCCGCGGCCAGGACCGTGTGACCCCTCGCCGCGTGGCGTCCGCCGAGGGGGGCGCGCCGCCGCCCGTGCTCATCCGCGCGGTCGCCCGTGCTCGAGGAGCCCCATCAGCAGGTCGTTCAGGGCCGGTGCCGCCACCGCGGTGTCGTGACGGGCCCGCACGTCGGCGGCCAACCGCTCCCCCATCCGGCGGCGGCGCTCGGGATCGTCGAGCAGCGCCATGACCTCGCCGGCCATCGCCTCGACGTCGAGCGCGGGAACCACCACGCCGTTCTCGCCGTCGAGCAGCTCGGCCATGCCCCCGTTGTCGAAGGCCACCACGGGGGTGCCCACCACACCCGCCTCGAGGCACACCAAGGGGTACGGGTCCTCTCGGGACGTCAACACCAGCACGTCGAACATGCGGTACCAGTCCACCGCCCGGTCCTGCTCCCCCACGAAGTGGACCGTGGCCTCCAGGCCCGCCTCGGCCAGGTCGTGCTCGAGCCGCTCGATCTCCAGGCGGGCCGGTCCGCCGCCGACCCACACCAGGTGCACCGGGGTCGTGTGGCGCTCCAGGCACCGCGCCAATTGCAGGAACAGGTCGGTGCCCTTGCGCCACTCCTGGGTGCCGGCGGCACCGACCACCGCGGCCCCGTCGGGGATGGCGAGGGCGCGACGCAGCTCCGCAGCCGGGGTGCGGGCCGGCGCCGCCACCGACTCGGTGTCGATGAACTCGTAGTGGCGGCTGACCTTCGCGGGGTCGACGCCCTCGTTGGCCACGAGGTTGTCCCGAACCCGGTCGGCGACGGCCACGAAGTGGTCGGTGGCCTCGATCCAGCGGCGGCGCTCGGCCTCGTCGGGCAGGGCGAAGGCGATCGCCATCGCCAGTTCGTGCACGTGGGACACCACCAGCCCGTCGACGGCCGGCAGGTGGGGCAGGCAGTGGGCGCTCTCGGCGCAGTTGAGCCAGTACAGGTCGAAGCCCGTGAGCTCGCGCAGGCGGGGACGCAGTCGGGCGCTCCGCAGTCGCCGGGCGACGCCGCCGAGCCCCACCACCGGGAGGTTGCGCTCGAGCAACTCCACCCTGCTCCCGCGGTCGAAGCGCCCGGCCACGTGCACGGGGGCGACCTCGCGGAAGGCGGGCTCGAGGGGCCCGTCGCGCCACAGCAGCACCTCGGCGTCGACCGTGCCGTGGTCGGCCAGCCAGCGCAGGAACGACAGCAGCACCGCGGGCGCGCCGGTGCGGGTGGCCTGATGGGACACGAACAGCACGCGGGGCCGACCGGTCACGACAGCACCGCCTCGACCTCGTCCCACCAGCGGGGGGCGCCCACCGACACGTCGAAGGCGTCGAGGACGCGGGTGCGGGCCCGGGCGCCCATCTCGGCCGCCGCGCCCGGGTCGGCCGCCCAGCGGGCGACCTGGCCCGCCATGGCGTCGATGTCGAGGAACCGCACCGCGACCCCTTCCTCCGGGCCGAACACCTCACCCAGGCAGGTGTTGTCGAAACACAGCACCGGTGTTCCCGCGCGCGCCGCCTCGAGGCAGACCAGCGGCAGCGCGTCCTCACGTGAGGTGAGGGCGAACGCGTCGAACATCGCGAACGGCTCCGTGAGGTCCTGCTGGGGCCCGATGAAGTGCACGGTGTCGGCGAGGGCGGCCGAGCGCAGGTCGTGGGCCAACGGCGCGAACTTCACGCCCTCGACGGGGCCTCCGATCCACACCAGGTGGACGGGCCGACCGGCCGTCTCGGCGGCGTGGTGGCGCAGGGCCACGCCGAGCCGGATGAACAGGTCGGGCGCCTTGCGCCAGGCGGTCGGGCCGCAGCCCCCGACCACGAAGGCGTCCGGGGGGATCCCGAGCCGGCGCCGCAGCGCGGTGCCGTCGAGGGCGGCCGGCCGGGGGTCGCCGTTGATCTCGCGCCGCACGTCGATGAACTCGTGGCCGACGTGCACCCGCTCGGGGTCCACCCCCGGTCGCCGCAGCAGGTTCTCGGCGATGCCGTCGGCACCGGCCAGGAAGAGGTCGGTGCGGGCCAGGAGGGCCCGCCAGTCGTCGGGCGCGAGGGCGTCGAGCACCTGATCGAGCTCGTGGACCGCGGTGATCGTCCGCGTCCCGGGCTGGGGCGCCAACCCCTGGAGCACGGGCGCGCTGGCAACACTGTTCAGCCACACGAGGTCGTGGCGGCCCGACCGGGCCAGCAGGGCCCGCATGCGCAGGCGGCTCGCCCGTTGGGAGAGACCGGGCATCCCGACCTTGCGCAACCCGAGCGCGGTGACCTCGACGGGCGTCCAGCGCTCGAACGGCGCGAGGACCTGCACCGGGGCGAGCGCACGGAAGTCGTCCTCCAGGGGACCGCCACGGAGCAGCAGCACCTCGACCTCGACCGCGCCCGGGCGGTGCTCGGCCACCCAGCGGAGGAAGTGGATCAACATGGCCGGCGCCCCGGTACGGGACGCGTCGTGAGACACCGCGAGCAGGCGGGGGGGCATCGCGGGCCGCTCTACGGTGCGAACAGGGCCGGGTCGGCGGCGGCCCCTGTCGTGAGCGAGGCCACCGCGGCGAGGATGGTGGCGGTGGTGTGGAACGCGGCCTCGGTGTCGAGGTCCTGGCCCTCGGTCACCGCCCGCCGGAAGGCGGTGAGCAGTTCGGCATGGCCCTTGCCCGGCCGGGTCAGGCGCACCTCCCGACCGTCGATCACCACCTCGTGGAAGTCGTCGATGAGCGCGGACCGGCCCCCGCCGAGCACCTCGACCCGCTCCTTGGCCATTCCCGGCGTGCCGCCCGTCGTGTAGACGATGGCGGCGAGGGAGTCGTCGGCGTAGCGGATGGTGAGGACGAGGTCCTCGGCCAGCACCAGCTCCGCGCCCCGCACCGATGCCACGGCGCTGACCGAGACCGCGTCGTGGCCCACGATGGCGGCACACGTGTCGACGAAGTGGCACACCTCGCCCATCAGGCGGCCGCCGTGGCGGCGATCGGCGTACCAGTGCCCCGGAGGCGTGGCCTCGGCCGCGATCCGATAGGTGACCGCCAGGGGCGAGCCGCGGGACGCGAAGGCGTCGCGCACGGCGGCCACGGCCTCCGAGTGGCGGCGGTTGAACCCCACCGCGAGCCGGCCCGCCCCGGCCCGCCAGGCCGACGCCACCGCCTCGAGCTCGTCCTCGTCGAGCGCCAGCGGCTTCTCGCAGAACACGTGCTTGCCGGCACCGAGCGCCCGCACCGCCAGGTCGGCGTGGGTGTCGTGCGGCGTCGCCAGCAACACGATGTCGGCATCGTCCGAGACCAGGGCCTCGTCGGTGCCGACCTGTCGAGCGCCGAGGCGCTCGGCCAGGCGCTCGGCCGAGACCCCGGCCGCGGACGCCACCAGCGACACCTCGATGCCGGCATCGGCGAGCGCGGGCACGAGGGTGGCCTTGGCGTAGTTCCCCGCGCCGATCAGCGCGGCCCGGGAATCGCCCACCGAGCGCACGCCGGCCGCCCGCGAGACGCGGCTGCCCGCCGTGGCCCGGTCGGCCTCGGGGTAGACCAGCTGGATCGCCAGCGGCGCGGCGACCTTGTCGTCGAGCACGGCGTAGGCCGCCTCGGCCTCGGCGACCGGGAACGTGTGGGTGATCAGGTCGGCGACCTCGAGCGTGCCCGCGGCCAGCAGGTCGACGAAGGTCTCGAGGTTGCGACGGGCCGTCCAAGGCACGTACCCGACCGGGTAGTCGACCGCGGCGTCCTCGAACATCGGGTCGTAGCGGCCCGCGCCGTAGCTGCGGGCGACCCGCAGCGTCAGCTCCTTGTCGTAGAGCGCGGCGCGCGCCAGCGTGACCGGCACGTCGCCCACCAGGACGACGGTGGCGCGGTCACGGGCCAGCTGCGGCGCCCTGGCCAGCGGCTCGGGCGACCGCGACGCCGCGGTGACGAGCACTGCGTCGACGCCTCGACCGCGGGCCCAGTCGACGACGGCATCGGTGGTGGTGTCGCCGGCATCGACCAGCGCGAGGTCGACCGAGGGCTCGTGGCGCTCGAGGGCGGTGGGCGACGCTTCGATGGCCACCACCTCGCAGCCGCTGGCCCGAGCCAGGCGGGCGGTGATGCGACCGAGCAGGCCCAGGCCGATGACGCACACGCGACCGCCCGGGCCCACCTCGGCGAGTCGGAGCGCGTTGAGCGCCACGCACCCGAGCGCACCGAACGCGGCCTCGGCGGGATCGACGCCCTGGGGCAGGGCCACCGCCAGCGGGGCGGCCACCACCTGCAGCTCGCCGTGGCCGGCGCCGGCTGCCGCCACCAGGTCGCCCACGGCCAGCCCCGAGGCCCACTCGCCCACCTCGACCACTCGCCCCGCCGAGGAGTACCCGAGGGGCATGTCCTGGTCGAGGCGATCCCGGACCGAGCGCACGGTGCGCCGCACGCCCTCGGCGCGTGCCCGCCGGATGACCTTGCGGGCCAGGTCGGGCCGCGCCCGGGCCTTGGCCACGAGCGAGGACGAGGCCAGGTGGCGGACGGCCCGCTCGGTGCCCGCCGACACCACCGAGTGGGTGGGCGCGACGAGCACCTCCGTGGGCCCGATGACCGGTCGGGGGAGCTCGACGACCCGCAGGCGCCCGTCACGCACGGACTGCACCACCTGCCTCATCGGCGCAGCACCATCGCCGTCTGCACGTGGAACGCCTCGGGGCGCCGCTCCAGGATCTCGAACCACTGCCCCCAGACCCGCTCGAGGTAGGCCTCGCTGTAGAAGACCTGCGCCGACCCCGGCCGGCGGTTGAGCACCGCGACGTCGAAGCCGCTGCCCAGCGACCCGTCGCGGGCCTCCAGCTCGTCGAGCCCGACCCGGAGCAGGGGGCTCTCGCCCGTGCGGCGGATGGCCTCGACCGTGGACTCGTCGTAGACCGTGAGGTAGGCCAGCCCGCCCGGGATCAGCACCCGCCGCAGCTCGAGGATCCACGCGTCGGCCAGCTCGCTGATGTGGGGAACGACCGAGCACGCGTACACCAGGTCGAACGACCCGTCGGGGAACGGCAGGTGCGGCGCGGTCGTGCAGGTGGCCACCCGCAGGGACGGCGGGAGGTGACCCCGGCACCACGCCACCCGGCCGGCGTCGAGGTCGACGCCCCACACCTCGGGGTCCCCGGCCATCCCGGCGAACCACCGCAGCACCCGCCCGTAGCCACAGCCGAACTCGAGGACACGGTGGCCGGCGCCGAGCTCGAGGCCATGGCGGGCGACCGTCTCCCGTATGGCGTTCGCGTGCATCTCACCGCTCTGCAGGTAGGCGGCGGGATCCGACTCCTCCTCGAGCTCCCAGGAGCCCGGGTCGGGCAGCGGCCAGTCGGCGGGGCCGCCGGCAAGGGTCGCCGCCACCGGCGGGCGCAGCACGAACGAGTCGTCGTCGGGTCGCAGCGGACGGCTGCGGCAGGCGATCGAGCGGTCGTCGGCCAGTCCCCGCTCGAGGCCGCGCTTCAGGCTGCGCACGCCCCGCGCCCGTGCGCCGGCCCACCGATCCATGCCCCGGATCATCGCACGGCGGTGTCCCGGACCGTGACACCGGCCGGTGCGGGCCGGTCGGGGCACTAGCGTCCCCGGCCGTGCACGCCGTGTGTGTCGCCGCCGCGCGGCCCAACTTCATGAAGGTGAAGCCGGTGCTCGACGCCCTCGAGGCCGCCGGCGCCGAGACGAGCCTGGTGCACGCGGGCCAGCACTACGACGCCGACGTGAACGACGTCTTCTTCACCGACCTCGGCCTGCGACCTCCGGACCACCACCTCGGATCGGGGTCGGGCTCGCAGGCCACGCAGACCGCTCGGGTCATGACCGCGTTCGAGCCCCTGCTCGACCGGCTCCGGCCCGACGTGGTGGTCGTGGTGGGTGACGTCACCGCCACCCTCGCGGTCGCCCTGGTCACCGCCAAGTCCCCTGCACGGTTGGCCCACGTGGAAGCGGGCCTGCGCAGCGGGAACCGCACCATGCCGGAGGAGGTGAACCGGATCGTCGTCGACCGCATCAGCGACGACCTCTTCGCCCCGTCCGCCGACGCCGTGGCCCACCTGCGGTCCGAGGGGGTGCCCGAAACGGCCATCCATCTCGTGGGCAACGTGATGGTGGACACGTTGCTGGCCAACCTGGAACGGGCCCGGGCCCGGACCACGCTCGCGGATCTGGGGGTCGCGCCGGGTGGGTACGGGGTGGTCACACTGCACCGGCCCGCCAACGTGGACGACCCGTCGGTGCTCGCCGGATTGTTGACGGCGCTCGGGCAGGTGGCCAGGGAGTGCCCGCTCGTGTTCCCGGTGCACCCCCGCACCCGCGCCGCGCTGGACGGCCACGTGCTGCCCGAGGGCCTGCGCCCCGTGCCCGCCCAGGGCTACCTCGACTTCCTGGCCCTCGAGGCCGGCGCCCGTGTGGTGCTCACCGACTCGGGCGGCCTGCAGGAGGAGACCACCGTGCTCGGCGTGCCGTGCCTCACGCTCCGGGAGGAGACCGAGCGCCCCATCACGGTCAGCGAGGGCACGAACGAGGTCGTCGGCCGCGACCCCGAGCGCATCGTCGCCGCCGCGCGCGCCGCGCTCGGGCGCCCGGTGGCACCGCGTCGCCCCGAGGGTTGGGACGGCCACGCCGCCGACCGGATCGCCGCCGTGCTCTGCCGGCGCTGAGATCACCGGTACCGCCCCACCGTGCCCGTCGGCTGCTGGTGCCGTCTACGCTGACCACGCCCATGGATCACCTTGCCTCCCCCGACGCGCGGGGCATCCGCCTCGCGAGGCCCGACGTCGGCGACGACGAGCTGGCCGCCATCGCCGAGGTCTTCCGCTCGGGGATCCTCACCGACGGGCCCGCCACCCTGGCCTTCGAGCAGGCGTTCGCGGCGTTCCACCAGGTCGACCACGCCGTGGCCTTCGCCAGCGGCACCGTCGCCCTCACGGCCATCCACCTCGGCCTCGGCATCGGCCCGGGCGACGAGGTGATCGTACCCTCGATGACGTTCATCTCGACCGCGACCTCGGTGCTGCACGTGGGGGCCACCCCGGTGTTCGCCGACATCGAGCCGGACACCTTCAACCTCGACGCCGCCGACGTGGCCCGGCGGATCACCCCGGCCACCAAGGCGATCGTCGCCGTCCACTACGGGGGCCAGGCCGCCGACCTCGACCAGCTCACCGCCGTCGCCGAGGACGCCGGCGTGCCGCTGATCGAGGACGCCGCCGAGGCCCACGGGGCCACCTACCGGGGCCGCCCGGTCGGCGGGTTCGGCCGGGCCGCCATGTTCAGCTTCACCCCCACCAAGAACATCACCACCGGCGAGGGGGGCATGGTCACCACCAACGACGGGGCACTGGCCGCCCAGCTCCGCCTGCTGCGCAACCACGGCCAGCCGGCGCCGGGCCGCCACATCATGGTGGGGTACAACTGGCGCCTCACCGAGATGCAGGCCGCGATGGGCACCGCTCAGCTCGCCAAGCTCCCGGGGATCCTCGAGACCAAGCAGGCACACGCCCGCCGGCTCACCGAGCTGCTGGCGCCGATCCCGGGGCTGACACCGCCCGCCGTGCGCCCCGAGTGCGGGCACGTCTTCATGCTGTACACCCTGCTGGTCGACCGGGGGCGTGACGAGCTGCGCGCGTCGCTCGAGGCCGAGCGCATCGAGACCCGCCTCTACTTCCCGCCGGCGCACTGCCAGCCGATCTTCTCGGCACACCCCGTGCACCTGCCGGTCACCGACGAGGTGGCGAAGCACATGTTGTCGGTGCCGGTCCACGCCCAGCTGCCGACCAGCGACATCGAGGCGGTGGCCGCGGCCATCGCCGCGGCGCGGCGCTAGCGAGACGCGGCGGGACCACTAGCGAGACGAGGCGCCGCTCAGTTCGACTCGGTCCTCGGCCGGAGCCCGCCGGCGGCGCACAGCGCCGCGAGCCGGGCGATCAGCTCGTCGCCGTCGACCTGGAGCAGGTCGTCGATGACCGCGGCGTCGACGGGATCGACGTCGACCTGCGAGATGAGCGGGTGGGCGCTGGCCGACGGGCGCTCGTTGTCGCCGATGAGCACCTCGTGCAGCTTCTCGCCGGGCCGCAAGCCGGTGTACACGACCTCGATCGGGCGATCGGAGCGGGCCGCCATCCGGGCGGCGATGTCGGCGATGCGGACCGGGTCGCCCATGTCGAGCACCAGGGCCTCCCCGCCCCGGCCGATGGCACCGGCCTGGATGATCAGCTGCACCGCCTCCTCGACGGTCATGAAGTAGCGGGTGACGTCGGGGTGCGTGACCGTTATCGGCCCTCCGGCGCGGACCTGGGCCTCGAACACGCCCATCGCCGAGCCCCGGCTGTGCAACACGTTGCCGAAGCGCACCGACAGGAAGTTGCCCGACGACCGCAGTGAGGCCGAGGCGGTGAGGCGCTCGGCGATCCGCTTGGTGTACCCGAGCACGCTGCAGGGGTCGGCGGCCTTGTCGGTGGACACGTTGACGAAGCGCTCGACGCCGTGGGCCAGCGCCACCTCCAGGAGGGTGGAGGTGCCGATCACGTTGGTCTTCACCGCCTCGGACGGGTGGCGCTCGAGCAGGCTGAGGTGCTTCAGCGCGGCGGCGTGGAACACCACCTCGGGACGGTGCTCGGCGAACACGCCCTCCATCCGGGGGCCGTCACGCAGGTCGGCCACCACCAGGTTGGGCGAGTCGAGCAGCGCCCGCCCCTCGATCGACAGCTGCACCGCGTGCAGGGCCGACTCGTCACGGTCCAGCATCACCAGCTGCGCGGGCGCGAAGAGGTAGAGCTGGGCGCACAGCTCGCTGCCGATCGAGCCGCCGGCCCCGGTGACCAGCACCCGCCGGCCGGTGATGTAGCTGGAGATCGACGAGACGTCGGTGTCGATCTCGTGACGGCCGAGCAGGTCGGATTCGCTGATCGGGCGGATGTCGCCGACGCCGACATCGCCGCCGAACAGCTCACGCACCGGTGGCAGGACCATCACCTCGAGGCCCGCGTCCACCGCCAGCTCGGAGAGCTCGGCGATGAGGCCGGCCCCTGCGCTGGGGATGGCGATCACCATCGCGGAGGCATCGAAGGTGCGGGCCACGTCGGCCATCCGGCTGCGGTCACCACTGACGGGGACGCCGTTGATGCGGAGGTGCTGCTTGTACGGGTGGTCGTCGAGCAGCGCCACCGGCAGGTACGGGCTCGACGGGTTGCGCAGCATGGCGTTGATCACCTGCAGGCCGCCCTCGCCGGCGCCGAACACCAGCACCCGCACCGCGGTGTCCTCGGAGGGCCGCATGCGCTTCTCGAGCACGAGGCGCCACGTGTAGCGGGCGCCGGCCATCAACAGCAACGCCAGGCAGCCGGCCAGGATGGTGGCGCTGACCGGGATCAGGTAGTCGAACAGGAAGCGGTTGACGAAGGCGATCGACACGGTGGCCACCACCACGCACCGGGTGAGGGCGGCCACCTCCTCGAAGCTGCCGAACCGCCACCGTCCGAGGTAGAGGCCACCGGCGGTGCCCACGACGACGTGGATGACGATGGCGATCGGGATGAGCAGGAACAGGCGGGTCCAGACGATCTGGGTGTACTCGAGGTCGTAGCGCAGCAGCGTGGCGAGCACGATGGCCACCGCCCAGGACACCGCGTCGAGGCCGGCCTGGAAGCCGAACCGGTGCCGGATGAGCAGGCGCCACCGCGACGTGGCGTCGGGTGTCTCGTTCGTCTCCGTCGCTGAGGTCACTGCCCGCCGTCCCGCTGCAACCACACGCCCCCTGGGTCGAATCGAATCCGGTGAAGTGTGCCGCACCGGGTCGCCGTGCGGGAACCGGAGCCCCGTCCCGCGCCGCCAACGTAGCCCGTCCGACACGCCGCGACGGGTGTCGCTCCCGGCTCGCGATCGGCGCGGCGCGGCGGTCCGTCACACGACGGGGACCACGGCGAGTCGGCGGAGGTCACGCCGGCAACGGTACCCGACGTCTCCCTCGCGCCTGCCGGACGGGGAGCCCCGATGACGGTTGGTCCCGCCCGACGGGTACAGTCACCAGGCTCATGTACGCGCAGAACGCCACGCCGAGTTCCAACGACTTCGACTTGCGGGCCTCGCTGGTGGTGCTGCGACGGCGCCGGTGGACCCTGATCGTCGTGATCATCGCGGTGCTCGCGCTGGGTGCGGTGTCGTCCTACCGGAAGAGCCCGGTGTACCAGTCGACGGCGACGGCGCTGTTGAAGGCGGGCGCCGCCGACTCGGTCCTCGCCGAGCAGCTCTCGAGCGACCCGGAGCGGCGGGTGCAGAACGAGGCGCGGCTCATCACCAGTGCCGACACCGCGCAGGCGGTCGAGGACCGGCTCGGGTTCGGGGGCGGCGTGACGGTCGCCGCGGGCGGCGTCGACGACGTGCTCGAGATCACCGCCACCGACGGTGACCCCGAGCGGGCCGCGTTGATCGCGAACACCTACGCCGAGGTGCACCGTGACCTTCGGGCCACCGAGAACCGGAGCGCGGTGCGCCGAGCCCGCGAGGAGGTGCAGACCAGCCTCGACGAGGTCGAGCGGTCAGCCGCCGCGAACTCGCAGCAGCTGGTGCAGCTCAACGCGGCACGCAGCGTGGCGACCGACCCTGCGGAGATCGCGTCCCTCGACACCCAGATCAGCGAGAACCAGCAGATCCAGCAGACGCTGACGAGCAGCGCCAACGCGTACAGCACCCAACTCAGCGAGCTCAAGACCCAGGAAGGGCTCATCGCCAGCAGTCCCCCGATCGAGATCCTGGCCCCCGCCGGCGTCCCGTCCACGCCGATCTCCCCGAACCACCGCCAGGACATGACGGTCGTGTTCGTCCTCGGCGTGCTGCTCGGGATCGCCGTGGTGTTCGTCCAGGAGCACCTCGACGACACGATCCGGGTCATCGACGACGTGGCCGCGGCGTCGCGGAACCTTCCCTCGCTGGCGGTGGTGCCGCTGTTCGCGGGCGAGCAGGGGCGCAGCATCGTCACCGCCACCCAACCCATGTCGCACACCGCGGAGGCGTACCGGTCGTTGCGGACGTCGGTGGAGTTCCTCGCCCTCGAGAACGACATGCAGACGGTCCAGATCACCAGTGCCCAGAGCGGCGAGGGCAAGACCACCTGTGCGGTCAACCTGGCCGTGGCGTTCGCGCAGGCCGGCAAGAGCGTGATCGTCGTCGACTGCGACCTGCGCCGGCCCCGCCTCCACGAGTACTTCGGGCTGGACCGCCACGTCGGGTTCACCTCGGTGCTGCTGCACGAGACCGACCTCGACAGCGTGGTGCGGGCCGCACCCGACGTGCCGAACCTCTCGGTACTGTGCGCCGGCCCTCTGGCCCCGAACCCCTCCGAGCTGCTCGGCAGCGACGGATTCGGCGAGATCATCCGCACGCTGGGGACGCGGTACTCCGTGGTGCTGATCGACTCACCCCCGGTCCTGCCGGTCACCGACGCCCTGGTGCTGTCACGGGTGGTCGACGCCACGATCTTCCTCACCTCATCGGGGATGAGCAGCAAGCGACGGGTGCACCGTTCGATCGACTCCCTCCGCCAGGTCGGCGCCCCGCTCGTCGGCACCGTGCTGAGCGCCGCCCCGCACGAGGTCGCGTACGGCTATGTCGACTACGGCTACGTCGACAGCGGCCACGTGGCCTACGGCCCGTCGAACGGCAGTCGGAGCTCCACCGCCGGGGGGCGTTCCTGGAAGCGCCAACAGACCAAGGCCGCGAAGTAGCGCTGCCGTGTGCGGCATCGCCGGCCTGCTCACCTCGCGTGGGCTACCGGCAGAGCGAGACGCCCTCGAGGCGATGATCGCGGCGATCGGCCACCGGGGCCCCGATCAGACCGGCGTGGTCACCCGCGGGTCGTTCGGACTGGCGGCGGCGCGGCTGAGCATCGTCGACCCCACCGCCACCGGGGCGCAGCCCTTCGTCGACGAGCACGCCGCGCTCACCTTCAACGGCGAGATCTACAACCATCGCGCCCTCGGTCGCCGGCTCGAGGACCTCGGCGTCGCCTTCCGAGGGCGTTCCGACACCGAGGTGTTGTTCCACGCGCTGCGCCACTGGGGCGTCGAGGACACGCTGCCGCAGCTGCGGGGCATGTTCGCCTTCGCCTTCGCCGACCTCGACCGCCAGACCGTCTCACTGGCCCGGGACCGCTTGGGCATCAAGCCACTGGTGTGGTGCGAGCGCGCCGGGGGCCTGGCCTGGGCCTCGGAGGCGAAGGCCCTTGGTGCGGTCGTCCCCCTCGACCCCGACCCGGTCCAGGCGATGTTCGCCCTCACCGGGAGCATCGAGCGCTCGACGTCGCTCACCGCCTTCCGCGGCATCCGGCAGCTGCCCCCGGGGCAGTGGCTCCGAGCGGGCGTCGACTCGCCCACCGAGCTGGCCTCGTGGTGGTGCCTGGCCGACCAGGTCGACCCCTCGCTCTACGCCGAGCTGGACGACGCGAGCCCCGACGAGCTCGCCGATCGCCTCGACGGCCTGCTGTGCGCCTCGGTCGAGCGCATGACGGGCGACGGCACGCCCATGGGTGCGCTCGTGAGCGGCGGGGTCGACTCGTCGCTGATCGCCAGCATCGCCGCCGACGGCACCGCGCCGCCGTCGCTCTTCACCGCCGACGTCGGCGGGGACTACTCGGAGGTGCCGGCCGCCCAGCGCCTGGCGGGCTGGCTCCACCAGCCCCTCGTGGTGTCCCCGTTCCCCCGCCGCGCGCTGCTCACCGACTGGGCCCGCGCCACCTGGCACCTCGAGACCCCGCTGGTCACCCACGTCAACGCCCTGCCGTTCGGCCGGGTGGCGGTGACGGCGCACGAGCACGGGCTGAAGTCGGTGCTCACGGGCGAGGGGGCCGACGAGCTGTTCTTCGGCTATCCCGAGAGTGCGGCGGCGCGGTACCGAGCGGTCCTCGATGCACCGGCACGCGCCCGCCGCTGGGCGAGCAGCCTGCTCCCGCACCCGTACCGGTCGGCGCTGGCCCCGCCCGGCGCCAGCCAGGCGGACTTCATCGCCGAGTTGGTCGGCCACTTCCGCCGGGCGCGGATCGACGCCGCCGGCACCGAGGCGTTCGGCTTCCTCGAGCCTCGGGCCGCGGCCACGCACGGAGCGGTGCTGGCGTGGCTCGGCGAGCACCTGCTGACGCTGCTGCACCGCAATGACGCCATGGGCATGGCCACCGGCGTCGAGGCTCGGTTCCCGTTCCTCGACGAGGACCTGATCCGGTTCGGGGTCAACCTGCCGGTCTCGGCCAAGCTGGCCGTCCGCGGTCGCTTCGGCAGCCCCAAGCACCCGTTCGTGCAGGACAAGGCGATCATCCGGCAGGTCGCGGCACGCCGGCTGCCCCCGCCGGTGGCCATGCGTCCCAAGGCCGGTTTCCCCACCTACGGGCACCAACACGTCCGCCTCGGGCCCGCCTTCTGGACCGACGGGTACGTGGTGGACCTCCTGGCGCTCCCGGCGAGTGCCCTGTCGCACCTGGACACCGCCGCCGATCCCTACCTCGTGGCCAAGCTGGCGTCGGTCGAGGTGTTCGGTCGGCTCTTCGCTCGTGGTGACGAGATCTCGACGGTGTCCGCCCACCTCCAGCGCCACGCTCGGTTGCTGACGTGAACACCACTAGGTTCCGGGCATCGTGAACACCTCGCCGACAACCGCGCTCTCGCCGGCACCGGTCGACGAGCCGTCTGCCCCTCCCGACCGGCGGCTCCCACTCGGCCTCCTGCTGCTGTGCCTGGCCCTTCACGTGCCCCTCGGGCTGGCGATGCACTCGAACCGCGCCATCGCGACGGCGCACGCCGCGGCGACGGTGCTCACCGCCGTCTGGGTCCTCGCCGCCGCCCGGTCCCCCGGCCCGCTCCTGCGGGTGGCGGGCTACGTGGTCGGCGCCGAGGTGCTGTGGCGACAGACCCGGGCCGTCGTGCCGTGGGAGCTGGGCAAGTACCTGCTGATCATCATCTTCACGGTCGGGATCATCCGCTTCGTCGGGCGACCCACCAACGCCGGGGTTCCCATCGTGTTCCTCGCCGTGCTGCTGCCGGCCTGCGCCGCCCCCCTGGTGATCCTCGGCCCCATGGCCGGCATCGAGCCCGTGAGCTTCAACGTCGGCGGCCTCATCGCGCTCGGCGTGGGCGCCATCTTCATCTCGCAGCTCGCCGGCCCGTGGTCGTCGATGCGTCCCGTGCTCTGGTGCCTGGTGGCGCCGGTGGTGGCAACCGCGGCCCTCGGCACCGACGCGGCGCGCCACCTGGCCTCGTCCGACTTCTTCAGCGACTCCAACTTCAAGGCCGCCGGGGGGTTCGGCCCGAACCAGGTGTCCGCCATCCTCGGCCTGGGGGCCCTCTGCCTCATCATGCTGGCGATCCGCGAGAAGGGGTTCATGCGCCCGTTCATCGCGGTGGTGATGACGATGTGGTTCCTCGTCCAGGGAGGGCTCACCTTCTCGCGAGGGGGGATGACCAACTTCGCCATCGCGGTGGTCGTCGCCCTGCCACTGCTGTTGCGCCGCCGCGGCACTGCAGTGCGGGTGCTCGTGCTCATCCTGGTGGTCGGCGTCGTGGGTGCCCTCGTGGTCTTCCCCCGCCTCGACCGCTTCACGGGCGGGGAGCTCCAGGTGCGCTACTCGAACCAGCACGAGGCCGACATCCGCGCCGAACTGGTGCGCAAGGAGTACCAGACCTTCCTGAACCACATCGTCCTCGGGGTGGGGGCCGGTCAGTCCGAGACCGTGGAGATCAACCGGCGGATCTACTCGTCGCACACCGAGTACACCCGCCTGCTGGCCGAGCACGGCATGATGGGCCTGATCGCCATCGGCTGCATGGTCGCGATGGTCGTGCAGGGCTATCGCCGCCAGAAGCTGCCCTGGGGCCACGCCTGGACCCTCGCGTTCGCCGCCTGGGCCCTCGCCGACATGTCGCACGCAGCGACGAGGATCGCCGCGCCTTCGTTCGCGTTCGCGATCGCGTTGTTCACCTTCGTGGCCGAGGACGACGCCGAGGAACCAGCGGGGTTCCGGTGAGCCTGGGCCCCCGCGCGGTCACCGTGGTGGGCGAGGTCGCCCAGGCCCACGACGGGAGCCTCGGCACCGCCCACGCCTACATCGACGCCATCGCGGCAGCGGGCGCCGACGCGGTCAAGTTCCAGACCCACATCGCCGCCGCCGAGAGCACGCCCCGCGAGCCGTGGCGGGTGCCCTTCAGCCCCCAGGACGCGACGCGCTACGACTACTGGGAGCGGATGGAGTTCACGCGGGACCAGTGGCGCGGCCTGCGTGAGCACGCCGCGGACGCGGGCCTGGCCTTCATCAGCTCGCCGTTCTCGCTCGAGGCGGTCGAGCTGCTGGACGACGTCGGCGTGGACGCGCTGAAGATCGCCTCGGGCGAGGTGCCCAACCTGGACCTGGTCGGCGCGTGCGCCGCGGTCGGCGTCCCCATCCTGGTGTCGAGCGGCATGAGCCCGCTCAGCGAGCTCGACGCCGCCGTCGAGCAGCTGCGGGCGGCGGACGCCACCTTCACCGTCCTTCAGTGCAGCTCCACCTACCCCTGTCCGCCGGAGGCAGTGGGCCTCAACCTCCTCGAGGTGCTCGCCGACCGGTACCGCTGCCCGGTCGGCCTGTCCGACCACTCGGGCACGATCTTCCCCTCCATCGCCGCCGTCACGCTCGGCGCGACGGTCATCGAGGTCCACGTCACCACCAGCCGGCACGGCTTCGGCCCCGACATCAGCTCGTCGGTGACGATCGACGAGCTCGCGCAGATCGTCGCCGGCACCCGATTCGTGACCACGATGCTCGGGCACCCCGTGGACAAGGACCATGCCGCGGAGGAGCGTGGTGCGCTGCGATCCATGTTCACGAGGAGCCTCGTGGCCCGCCGGACGCTCGCCGCCGGCGAGGTGCTCACCGCCGACGACCTCGTGGCGAAGAAGCCGGGGGGCGGTGTCCCGCCGTCCGCGCTGGCGACGCTGGTGGGCAGGCGGCTCCGCCGTGCGGTCCCGACCGACGAGCCGGTGACCTCGGACGACCTCGAGCCCACAGGATCGGGGCCCGATCGATGACCGGTGGAGCCCGGCGGCCTCACGCGCCCACCCGACCCTCCCGAATCCACACGGGGACGACGTCGCGGACGGCGCCGTGACGCCACGGTCTGTCTGCGTGGTGATCACCGCGCGTCCGAGCTACAGCCGCATCAAGACCGCCCTTCAGGCGATCGTCGCCCACCCCGACCTCCACCTCCAGTTGGTGGTGGGCGGCTCGGCCCTGCTCGATCGTTACGGCAACGCCGTCGACCAGATCGAACGCGACGGCTTCGCCGCCGCCGCCCGGGTGTCCAGCGTCGTCGAGGGGGACGACCCCACCGCAATGGTCAAGACCACCGGCCTCGGCCTCATCGAGCTCTCGAGCGTGTTCGCGACCCTCCGACCCGACGTGGTGGTCACCGTCGCCGACCGGTTCGAGACGCTGGCCACCGCGGTGGCGGCGTCGTACATGAACATCCCCCTCGCCCACGTGCAGGGCGGCGAGGTGAGCGGGTCGATCGACGAGAAGGTCCGCCACGCCATCACCAAGCTCGCCGACCTCCACTTCGCGGCCACCACCCTCGCCGCGGAGCGGATCGTCAAGATGGGTGAGGATCCCTCGGCGGTCTTCGTCACCCACTGCCCGTCGATCGACCTGGCGGCCGATCTGGTCGACCGGCCCGATCTCGACTTCGACCCCTTCGAGCGTTACGGCGGTGTGGGCAACCGGCTCGACCTCGACGAGGGCTACCTCGTGGTGCTCCAGCACCCGGTGACGACCGAGCACGACGCCGCCCGGTCCCAGGTCACCGAGACCCTCCACGCCGTGCACGCGAGCGGGCGGCCGACGCTGTGGTTCTGGCCCAACGTGGACGCGGGATCGGACGGCACCTCGAACGCCATCCGGGCCTTCCGGGAGATCGAGCGCCCCTCGAACCTCCACTTCTTCAAGAACTTCGCGCCGACCGACTTCCTACGGCTCCTGTGCAGCGCCGACGCGCTCGTGGGCAACTCGAGCGTCGGCATCCGCGAGTGCTCGTTCCTCGGCGTGCCCACCGTGAACATCGGGTCGCGGCAACGGGGCCGCGAGCGGGGCGTCAACGTGATCGACGTCGGCTACGACCGCCACGAGATCCGCCGGGCCATCGACCGTCACCTCGACCACGGGCCGTTCGCACCCGACCACCTCTACGGCGACGGTCACGCCGGCCCCCGCATCGCGCAGCTCCTCGCCGAGGTGCCGCTCCGAGCCGAGAAGCGCCTCGCGTACTGATGCGGGTACTCGGCCTCGTCCCGGCACGGGCCGGCTCCAAGGGCGTGCCCGGCAAGAACACCCGGTTGTTGGGCGACCGCCCGTTGCTCGCCTACACCGCCGAGGCCGCACTGGCGGCGAGCCGACTGCAGCGGGTGGTGCTGAGCACGGAGGACCCGGCCATCGCCGAGCTGGGCGAGTCCCTGGGCCTCGACGTGGCGTTCCTCCGGCCGAGCGAGCTGGCGGCGGACGACACGCCGATGATCGCCGTGCTGCAACACGCCATCGACGCGCTGTCGGAGCCGTTCGACGCGATCTGCCTCCTCCAGCCCACCAGCCCGTTCCGCCCGGCCGGGCTGGTCGACCGCTGCATCGACCTCCTCGGCGCGTCCGGCGCCGACGCGGTGGTGACGATGTTGCCGGTGCCCACCGAGCACAACCCCCACTGGGTCTACGTGCGTGACCACCGCGGCCACCTGCGCCTCGCCACCGGGGAGGCCAGTCCCGTCGCGCGCCGCCAGGACCTGCCCGCGGCGTTCCATCGCGACGGCTCCGTGTACGTCTTGCGAACGGAGGGCGTCCTGGAGGGACGCCCCTACGGCGACCGGATCGAGGCGGTGGTGCTCGACCCGGCCCGTCACGTGAACATCGACGACCTCGACGACTGGGCCCGGGCCGAGGCCCTCCTGGAGTCCGAGCACCCCGTCTGATGTGTGGCATCGCCGGCGCCTTCGGCCCTCGGGCCCGGTACGACGCGGTCGAGGCCATGGTGCGCCACCAGCACCACCGTGGCCCCGACGCCCAGTGGGTGCACGGCGCCGCCGACGGTGGCGCCGCGATCGGCACCAACCGGCTGAGCATCATCGACCGCTCCCCCGGCGCCGACGAGCCCCTCGTGAGCCCATCGGGCACCCGCATC
Source organism: uncultured Microthrixaceae bacterium (assembly GCA_964635055.1). GTDB lineage: Bacteria > Actinomycetota > Acidimicrobiia > Acidimicrobiales > DATDAH01 > JAEUJM01. The sequence goes on from CAZWMT010000004.1 coordinate 78,095, forward strand.
GCGTTCAACGGCGAGATCTACAACCACGTCGAGCTGCGTCGCGAGCTGTCGGGCTACCCGTTCCGGACGCGCACGGACACCGAGGTCCTCCTCGCCGCCCACGAGCGATGGGGCGAGGCCTGCCTGCACCGCCTTGTCGGCATGTTCTCGGTGCTCCTCTGGAACGAGTCGACCGGTCGGCTGCTCGCGGCGCGCGACCGCTTCGGCGTCAAGCCCCTCCACTACCACTGCGGGGTCGACGGGACGCTGCTCGTCGCCAGCGAGATCGGCGCGTTGCTCGCCGCGGGCGTGCCGGCCGAGCCGGACGACCGCGCGTGGTCGACCTTCCTGACCAGTGGCCTGCACGATCACTCGACCCGGACGTTCTGGGCCGGGATCGCCCGCCTGCCCGCAGGGCACGTGCTGCGGTGGCACGCCGGGACGACCGTCGTCGAGCCGTGGTACGACCTGGTGGAGGCCACGGGACCCGATGACGACCCGAGGCCGGAGGACACGGTCGCCGACGAGTACCGCTCGTTGCTGACCGAGAGCGTCCGGCTGCGATTCCGCTCCGATGTGCCGGTGGGGGTGAACCTGAGCGGCGGGCTCGACTCGGCGACGCTCCTCGGCCTGGTCGGTCAGCTCCCCGGCGGCCACCCACCGGTCATGGCCTACACCTTCGCCACCGGCGACGACCGGTACGACGAGACCCCGTGGGTGCGCCGGATGCTCGCGGGCACCGACCACACGTCGACCGTGGTCACGTTGACACCGGAGGCCGTGCCCGCGTTGGCCCGCTCGGTCCAGGCCACCCAGGACGAGCCCTTCGGTGGGTTGCCGACCCTCGCCTACGCGCTCCTGTTCGAAGAGGCCCGCAGCCGGGGCACCGTGGTCCTGCTGGACGGCCAGGGCATGGACGAGCAGTGGGCGGGCTACGACTACTACCGGACCGCCCGCGCGGGAGCACCGGCACCCGTCGTGCAGGGCCTCACCGATCACCCCGTGCGCCCCGGGTGCCTGGTGGCCGGCTTCGCGGAGCGGGCCGTCCCGTTCGAGCCCCCGCAGGGGTTCGCCGACCCGCTCCGCGCCCTGCAGCACCGCGACCTCTCCTGCACGAAGATCCCCCGGGCGCTCCGCTTCAACGACCGGGCCTCGATGCGGGCCTCCGTCGAGCTGCGCGAGCCGTTCCTCGACCACCGGCTCGTCGAGCTGGCCCTCCGCCAGCCGGCCGATCGCAAGGTGCGCGACGGGACCGGCAAGTGGCTGCTGCGGCGCATCGCCGCCGATCTGATCCCCGGGGGCATCGCCGAGGCACCGAAGCGGCCGCTGCAGACGCCCCAGCGTGAATGGCTCCGTGGGCCGTTGCGGGCCTGGGCAGGGGCGCTGATCGACACCGCGCTCGAGGTCACCGGTGGCCGCTGGCTCGACGAGGCCGCGGTCCGACGCGAGTGGGACGCCTTCTCGGCCGGTCACGGCGACAACAGCTACTTCGTGTGGCAGTGGGTCAGCCTGGGCCTCGCCATCGAGCAGCGCCCGACCGCGTTCCTCCGGTTGCCCTGAGCGGCCCGACGCGTGAGGGTCGCTACGCCGACGGCTCCGACGCCGGGAGCGCGGGTTTGAACGCCGCCGGTTCCGACGGCGCCGGTTCCGGCGGCGCGGGCACCCAGCCCTTCGCGGCAGCGATGGCGAGGACGGACACGGCCGCGAGGGGCACGAGCAGGCCGAGCGCCGGCACCAGGTACCGCACGATGGACAGGGCCGCCACGGCGCTGATCCACGAGGCCAGCGTCACCGCGCCCGCCAGCACCAGGTACCAGCGCCACGATCCCCCGCGCCGGAACGCGACGACCCCTCCCGCCGTGACGAAGGCGAGGAACACGACCTGGACGGCGAGGATCACCCCCTCGTAGCGGAAGGTCTCGGTCCCGTACCACGACCGGGCGGTCTTGTAGACGACGAGCTCGGTGAGCGCCGCCGGGTGCTCGCGCGCCACGTCGGCCAGGTACGAGCCGAGCGTGCCCTCGCGGCCGAGCTCGTCCTCGCGTTCCTTGGCGTCGATCACGAGACGGCGCATGTCCCCCGGCATCGGGAGCGACTCGGCGTCCTCACGTGAGCCGACGGCCAGTGAGAGCCCGTCGATCACGTTGAGGTCGGGCGAGTCCGAGAGCAGCACCGGCGTCCCCCCGAGCGACGACATCCACGCCGAGGCGAGGCCGACCGGCACCAGGAACCCGCCCACGAGGGCCAGGCACAGCAGCGCTCGCCGCGCCAACGGCCCGCTCAGCCGGAACCACGCCACCAGCGCCAGCGCCGGCAGCAGCACGAGGCCGGCGGGGCGGATGACCGCGCCGAGCCCGAGGAGGGCCCCCGCCCCGGCGATCCGGCGCGACCGGGCGGCGGCCTCATCGATCACGGGGAGGAACACCAGCACGGCGGCGTAGAGCACCACCATGAAGGGGATCTCGCTGTTCGGCTGCTTGGTGGTCCAGAGGGTGAGCGGGTAGGCGATCCACAGCACGCTCGTCACCCAGGCATGGCGGCGGTCGAAGATCCGACGGGCCACGAGGTGCAGGAGCACGCCGGCGACTGCGGTCAGCCCGAGCGTCAACGGCGTCAGCACGTCGTCGCGGCCGACGCCGACCGCATCACCGGCCTCGAAGGTCGCGGCGAGCACGAGCGGGTAGCCCGGTGGGTAGCGCAAGGCCGGCACACCAGGGACCACCACGAGACCGTCCCCGTCGGCGAGGTGCTCGGCGACGGGGCGGTAGAACAGGGCGAAGTCGGTGCTCTCGTTGGCGGACCGGTCGGCGGGCAGCGCCACGCGGAACGCGAGGAGCACGACGATCTGGCCCACGAGGAGCAGCAGGATGTCGCGCCCGAGATGACCGTCATCGCGGTCACCCACGATGGCGGCACGCACGATCGGGGAGCGTACCGCAGGCCACCACGTCCCCAGATGACGCGGGCACGGTCGGCCAGGGCGGCGTCACGGCACGTTCTCTAGAGTGTCGGCGTGACCACGGAACCCGTCGTCGAGGGTTGACCGGCGCCCACGGGCCGCTGCTGATCGTCGCCTACGCGCTCGCCCCGGGACCGGGCGGCGCCGAGGCACTGGTCAACGCCGGCCTGGTCGACGCGCTCACCGCGGCACGCGAGGAGATCGCCGTGGTGGCCGCGCCCCCGACCGGGGACGTGGCCACGGCCGGCGCCGCCCCCCGCACCGCGGACGCGAGCGACGCCGTGCGCCGGGTCGCCGCCGCGTCGACACCCCGGCGGGCCCTCGGCCTGCTCACCGGCTGGCTCGACCGGCCGCGGCACGACCCGAGGGGCGCCACGGCCCGCCTGATCGACCACGGCCGATCGGTCGTGCACCTGGCGCCGCTGCGAACCGTCGCCTGGGCCGACGCGGCGGCGAGGGAGATCGACGCGCGGCGAGCGCCCGCCGCGTGGGACGGGGCCGTGGTCTGGGCCCGCGCCACCCCGCCCGAGTCGTTCGAGGCCGCCATCCGGGCGCACCGCCGTCACCCGTTCCCCCTCGTGGCCAACTACAACGACCCGATGCCCCCCGACCGTGGGGACACCCGGCCGCCGCTCGGCTCCACCGACCGGGCGCTGGACCGCCTCCAACGCCGCCAGAACCGGTACCTCGCCCGGCTCGGCGATGCCTGGACGTTCCCCTCGGCGGCCCTGCGCGACCTCATGATCGAGCGGGCCGCCCTGGATCGTCACCGCTGCTTCGTGATCCCCCACCTCGTTCCGGCCCGCCCCGCGACGCCCCGCCCGGTGCCGGGCGAACCACCCCGGCTCCTCTATGCCGGCACCCTCTATCGCTGGGTGTTCGAGGGGCCCCTGGCCCAGGTCCTCCAGGAGTGGTCCGTCGCCGGCCGGCTGCGCCTGGTGGTCGCCGCGGCACGCGCCGACGACCATGACGTCCGCGCGCTCCGCGCCCTCGTTCCGGGCGTGGAGGTGCACCGCGACCTCGACCCGGGCGAGCTCGACGCACTCGTGGACGAGGTCGACGCCGTGCTGGTGGTCGACAACCGCCCTCCCCTCCTGCCCACCAAGGTCGTCGACGGCGTGTGCCGCCTGCGCCCTCTGGTCGCCGTCGCCGTCCCCGGCTCGACCACCAGCGAGGTGATCCGACATGCCGGCGGGATCACCGCCGACCGAGGCGACGGCGAGGCCATCGAGGCTGCGCTGCGGGCGCTGGACGCGCTCCTCGCCGACCCGGTCGCCACGGCCGACCGACGCCGACACCAGGCGCTCGCCGCCGAGCGCTTCTCGTCGGCACGGGTGCTCGCCGACGTCGGTGCGGTGCTCGACTTCGCGGCGTGCCACTTCGCGGCGCGGACGACGGGTCGAGAGGCCCCCGCGCCGCCCCTCCTGGCGCCGGGCCCGTGACCCTCGACCGGCGGGTGGTGGTGCTGGTGACGGCGGCCGGCGCCCTCTGCCTCTCGGTCGTGGTCCTGGCCGCGTCGAGCCACCACGGCCTGGCGGTGAGCCCCGACTCGGTCTCGTACCTGCGCGCCGCCGACGACCTCGCCGCCGGCCGGTCGCCGAGCGACGCCCGGGGGGAGCCGTTCGTGGCGTGGCCGCCGCTCTACCCTGCGCTCGTCGCGGCGACCACGGTCCTGTCCGGTCAGAGCGCACCGGCCGCGGCCCGGACACTGAACGCCATCCTCGTCGTGGTGCTCGTGGTGGTGTTCGCCGGCGCCGTCCTCCGTCTGGTGGCGCACCGGTCCCTCCAGCTCGTGGCGGTCGGAGGCGTCGTGCTCGCTCCCGCGGTCCTCGGCATGGCCGAGAGCGCGCTGAGCGAGCTGCTCTTCGCCGTGATCGTGCTCGCCGCCCTGTGGGCCATCGCCGAGAGCCGTCGCTCGGGCTCGTGGCGCCTCGTGACGGCCGCGGCCGGCCTCGCGGCGGCGGCGTCGCTCACGAAGTACGTGGGCGTCGTGGTCATCGGCGTGGGTACGTGCTCGTTGCTGCCTCGCCGACGGGTCGCGCTGACGTTCTCCGCGCTCGCCTCGCTCCCGCTCGGGCTCTGGTTGGTGCACAACCGGCTGGTCAGCGGCACCACCACCGGCATCCGCGAGGTCGACCCCTCGGCGGGCGGCGTCCTGCGGCCCGTGGCGGAGACGGCAGGGAACTGGCTCGTGCCGGGCGCGCCGATCCCCGCGCTGCTCGGGGTGGTCCTGGCCGCACTCGTCGGGTGGGCGGCCGCCCGCGCCGTCCGCGTCGATCGCCAAGCCGGCGCCTCACCACTGCCGTTCTGCCTGTTCGTGGTCGGCTACCCCCTTGCCCTGGTCGTGCTCTCGGCCGTGGTCGGGTTCGACCCGGTGAGCCACCGCCTTCTCGCGCCCGCCTGGCCGCCGTTGGTGCTCGTCGGGGCGATCGCGCTCGACGACCGGCTCACGGCCGCGTCCCCCGCCGAGAGCACGCCCCACACGCGCCTCCTGGTCGGCGCCGCGGCCCTCTGGATGGTCGCCGCAGGCGTCGTCGTCGCCCACGATGCCCGCCGCCTCGCCGCGGAGGGAGGCGGGTACGGGTCGTCGCGGTGGGACCACTCGGCGCTGCTGGCGGTCACGGGGGCGCTGCCCAGGGACGCCACGGTGGCGAGCAACGCTCCGTACCCGCTGGCCTTCAGGACCGGGCGCGCCGCGCTCGGAGCGGACGAGGCACGACCAGGGACCCTCCTGGCCTGGTTCGACGATTCCGAACGCTCCCCGACCACGCCCGGCCCACGCCGGGCACCCACGAGCGAGGTGGCCGCCCGGGTGGGCGCGGAGCTACGGCTCGAGCGCGTCGTCGACGACGGGCGTCTCTTCGTCGTCGTGCACCGCGCCTCCGGGGGGTGAGGTTCCCGGGCTCGGCGCGCGGTCGATCAGTTTCGTCGGCGCGCCCTGGCCAGGCCCGCCCGCGCGAGCGCACCCACGCGCGAGCCGGTCGTGGCCGACGGGGACGCGTCGAACCGGCCGAGGTCGGGCCGACGGGCCTCCACGGCCTCGAAGAACGAGCCGAGCGCCGGGAGGATCCGCTCGACACGACGGTGGAACGCCGCCTCGGAGTAGAACGTTCGCAACGCAGGTGCGTCGCCACCCTGCAACGGGAAGCCGGCGACGGCCGCGAGGACGCGATCGACGTCGAAGCGCACCGAATGGGTCTCGAGCTTGTACGCGTTGACATCGGGCTCGAGGTAGTCCGCCAGCCCGCCGTGGAGGTTGCTGAACACCGTGCAACCACAGGTGAGGGCCTCGAGGGGCTGGAACCCGAAGCCCTCGACCCAGGTCTCCGCACCCGGGTCCGTCGACAGCCGCGCCGGCGCCGAGGAGTACAGGTACACCTTGCTCCGCTGGTAGAGCTCGATCAGCTCACCCCGGTCGATGAACGCCTCCTGCACACGCAGCCGGCAGCGGTCGGCCAGTGCGGGGACCAGGTGATCGAGCAGGTACGACGTGGACTTGCGGGCCAGGAACAGCACGTCGATGTCACGCTCGGTCCCAGGATCCACGCACCGCTCGTCCAGCACCGGCGGCAGCAGGTTGATCGGTTGGTGGGGCGCCCGTTGCATCCAGTACGCCATCAGCGCCCGGCTCAGCGCCAGCACCGGCACCGTCTCGGGGAGACGCGCGCCCCATCCGCCACTCTGCGCGTAGTAGACGACCCGGCGCCCGGCGAGCAGGTCGACCAGCTCGTTCACGTGCGGCCCCCAGGTGACGACGAAGAGGTCGTCGGGCGCGGCGGTCGCCATCGACCCCTCGAGCGTGGCGACGCCCGGCTCCGGATCGCGGTAGAGGGTGATGTCGGTGGGCACGTGGCGGTCGAGCAGCTCGGCCATCCGGCGAGCGATCAGGAGCCCGCCGCTCGACCAGCGCCCACCGAGCCCCGGCAGCGCGACGTGGACCGCGGGCATCCTGCTCAGGCGCCCCGACCGCCGCGGCGACCCGCCGGGCCGGCGGCGCCGACCCACCCTCTACTGTTGGTCGCGATGACGGAACGATATCTCGTGACCGGCGGCGCGGGATTCATCGGCTCCCACCTGAGCGACGCCCTGCTCGAGCGGGGGAACGAGGTGGTGGTGCTGGACAACCTGGCCACGGGGCGGCTGGCCAACCTCGAACGGGCGATGGCGTGCGACCGGTTCCGTTTCGTCCAGGGCTCGGTCCTCGACGAGCTCGCGGTGGACGAGCTGGTGCGCTCCTGTGACGTGGTCATCCACCTGGCCGCGGCCGTGGGCGTCAAGCTGATCGTGGAGCAGCGACTGCGGTCGCTGACCACCAACATCCGTGGCTCCGAGAACATGATCGAGGCGGCCCACCGGTACCGGCGCAAGATCCTGCTCACCAGCACCTCCGAGATCTACGGGAAGAACCCCGAGTGCCCGCTCGCCGAGACCGCGGACCGGGTGCTCGGTTCCCCCACCGTGGCCCGCTGGGCCTACAGCACCGCCAAGGCGGTCGACGAGATCCTGGCCTACGCCTACCACGAGGAGCGGGGGCTCCCCACCGTCGTCGTCCGCCTCTTCAACACGGTCGGCCCCCGCCAGAGCGCCGCCTACGGCATGGTGATCCCCCGCTTCGTCCGTCAGGCCCTCGCCGGCGCGCCCCTCACCGTCTACGGGGACGGCACCCAGACCCGCTGCTTCTGCCACGTGACCGACGTGGTCGCGGCGCTGCTGGCCCTCGTCGACAGGGACGAGGCCGTGGGCGAGGTCTTCAACGTCGGTGCGCAGGAGGAGATCTCGATGACGGCGCTGGCCGAACGCGTCATCGCCATCAGCGCGAGCGACTCGTCCATCGAGCTGGTGCCCTACGACCAGGCCTACGAGCGAGGGTTCGAGGACATGGCGCGCCGCGTGCCCGACACCACGAAGCTCGAGCGGCTCACGGGTTGGTCGCCCACTCACCTGCTGGACGACATCGTGGCCGAGATGCTGGCCGAGGCCGCGCACGAGCCCGAGGAACGAGGGCGTGGCCCGAGCGGCCCGTGAGCGAAGCGAACGAGAGCGGGAGACACGAGCCCGAGGAACGAGGGCGTGGCCCGAGCGCCCCGTGAGCCCGATCACCGTCGCCCGCGCCGGCCGACCGCGTCGGCCAACCGTCGGGCGGCGGTCGTGGCCGCCTCGGTGGCCTCGACGTGCAGTCGCGATCGCAGCGACCCCTGCTCTGCGGCCACCGACGGGCCCCGACGGTGCAGGTCGGCGACCCGGTCCGGCAGCTCGGCGAGCTGATCCTCCGGCAGCCACCACTCACCGAGGCCGGCTTCGTCGAGGAAGCGCCGGACCTTGGGCTCACCCCCCACACCGATCACCGGCCGGCCGGTCTGCACCCCGAACACGAGGCCGTGGTAGCGGCTGCTGATCACGACGGACGACTCGACGACGGGCCGGAGGGTGAACTCGTCGGGGACCGCCGCACCTGGGCACACGACCTCGAGCAACCGGGGGTCGGCCCCGGACTCGAAGTACAGCGGCCACGGCCGCAACGGGCCCGGTAGCGAGGCCAGCGCGGCCCGCCAGGCGCCCGAGGGGACGCCGCTCCCTGAGCGGAGGCTCACCGCGGTGCCGTCCCCCGGGGAGGTCACGGGGAAGGGGTACAGCCAGGTGAGGTCGGGCGCCACGAACGCGGACGGGTGCGGTCCCACCTGCTCGAGGCTCCCCTGGTCGCGGAACCAGGCGAAGCAGCAGACGTCGAGAAGGGCCCGCACCTCGGCCCGGAGGTCGGCGGGCATGCGCTCGGCGCTCACCCCCACGAGGGCAACCGGCACGCCGGCCCGCCGAACCCACCGGGCCATGTGCCTGAACACGCCGCCCCGTCGCTGCAGGATCCCTCCCCCGCCGATGAGGACCGCGTCGTAGGTGCGGAGGAAGGACGCCGGCGGCGTCTTCCGGCCCGCTGGGAGGAACGCGAGGGTGTGGCCGTCGAGCCACCTCGTGATGCAGTACTGCAGGCGGTCGTCACCCGCGTTCCGGTGGTGGTACCAGCCGAACACCGCGATGTTCATCGACGCCTCACCCGGCCACGGCGGGCCTGGGCGCCGAGCCGCTTCGCCCGGGACAGCCCGGTCCGGGCGACGGCGGCGGCCCGGCCCACCGGCGGCCGACGCACGGGCGCCACCGGCACGCCGATGTCCGGCGCGCTCCTCGCGGACGCGTCGAAGAAGCCGTCGAGCGCCGGCAGGATCCGCTCGACCCGATGGTGGAAGGCGTCGACCGAGTAGAAGCGACGCAGCGCGTCGGCATCACCGTCGGCCATCGGGAAGCCGTCGACCGCGGTCAGCACCCGGTCGCGGTCGAAGTCCAACGAGTGCGTCCCGAGCTTGAGCGCGTTCACGTCCGGCTCGACGTAGTCCGACAGCCCTCCGTGGAGGTTGCTGAACACCGTGCAGCCACAGGCCAGCGCCTCGAGCGGCTGGAAGCCGAACCCCTCGACCCACGTGCCGACGTCGGGCCACCGGGACTCCCAGGCGGGCCCCGACGAGTACAGGTACACCTTGCTCCGCTGGTACAGGGCGACGAGCTCGCGCCGTTCGATGAACGCCTCCTGCAGGTGCAACCGGCAGCGTTCGGCCAGCGCGGGGACCAGGTGGTCCCGCAGGTACGAGGTGGACTTGCGGGCCACGACGAGCACGTCGATGTCGCGCTCGGTCCCCGGATCCACACACCGCTCGTCCAGCACGGGCGGCAGCAGGTTGATCGGCTGGTACGGCGCCCGTTCCATCCAATAGGCCATCAGCGATCGGCTCAACGCCAGCACCGGCACCGTCGGCGGAAGGCGCAGGCCCCACCCGCCGCTCTGCGCGTAGTAGACGACCCGGCGGCCCGGGAGCCGCTCGACCAGGTCGTGCACGTGCGGTCCCCAGGTGACGAGGAAGACATCGTCGGCCCTGGCGCTCGCGAGCGACTCGTCGAGCGACGCGAACCCCGGCTCGGGGTCGACGGAGAGCACGACATCGGTGGGCCTGTGGTGGTCGAGGAGCTCGGCGGCCCGCCGGGCGATGAGCAGCCCACCGGCGGTCCACGGGCCCCCGAGGCCGGGGAGCACCACGTGGATCGCGCCGACATCCGTCATCGGTCGGGCCCTGCCTGGTCCCCCAGGGCGGCAGCGACCGCGCCCGCGGGCACCGCGCCGACCCTCCTCCCGATCACCGCGGCACCGGCCTGCGAAACACCGTGCAGTACCGCGTCGGGCCGTCGGCGTGCCGGGCGTCGAAGGGCTCGAGCGCCCACCAGGGGCGCCGGGGGTTGTCGTAGAACCGCCGCTGGACCTCCCATGCCTCGTGGATGGCCTCGACGTCGTCGAGCACGGGGTCCAGTCCGTGGGCGATGACCGCCGCGGGCACGACGTCGAGCTTCCCTCCGCCGACCACCAGCAGCCCGCCCGGCGTCACCTCCTCCACCAGTCCGGCGACGGCGCGCACGGCATCGTCCGGGTCGAAGCCGACCAAGGTGTTCTGGCACAGCACGACATCGACGGGCGGCCGGTGGCCGGCGGTGAGGACGTCGCCGTGCGAGAAGCGGAGGAACCGTCGCCAACGCTCCGGCACCTGCCAACCACCGGCCACCGGCTCGAGGTACGGGCGGTGGGCCGTGGGGTCCTCTCCGGCGCCGAAGTGCGCAGGGGTGAAGAGCAGCTCGTCGGCGGCGCGCAGGTAGTCGTCGGAGATGTCGAGGCCCTCGATGGACAGCGTCGCGTCCTCGGCCGGGGCGATGGTGACGAGCAGGCTCACGGCCTCGGCGCCGTCGGCCACGCCGTAGATCCGCACCCGTGCCGACGGCCCGGCGTCGCCGAGCAGGGCCGTGAGGAGTGCCAACTGCGGCGGATTCCGGAACAGGCGGGTGATGGCCGTGCGCGGCGGGGCACCGGTTGCCCCCCGGCGACGACCCCGGGCCGAGAGACGACGGGCCGCCTCCCGCACCCGTCGACGCGCCGAGGTCAGGGTGCCACGTCCGATCCGATGATCGTGCCAGCGTAGGTGGCTCCCCGGGCACGGCGTGACCGCCCGCCGGCACGGCGATGCCGAGGTGCACGACGGGCCATGGACGAACCTGCTGTAGTGGGCCTGGTGCGCCACGCCCGCTACCTCGCGGATCCCGTCGATCACGCGTCGTTCGCGTCCATCGACGTGGCCAGGGGCGAGATCACGTTCGCCTCGGGGCGGAACTACGCCGTCGATCACGGGGTCCCGATCCTCGTTCCCGACGACAGCCCGTTCGACGTGGGCGACATCCTGGCGGGCCGACCGAGCACCCAGAGCGCCCGCTACCAGGACGAGCGTCGTCTGAAGAACCGGGTCCGCCGGCGGTGGCTTCCGGCGCTCTCGGTCGACCGCGACATGGAGACCCGCTACCGGCGCGCGTCCGCGGCGTCCACGGGCTCGGTCGCGTTGGTGCTCGGCGCCGGCGACAAGGTCGCCGAGTACCGGCACTGGCTGCCGGCCAACGACGTGGTCACCTCCGACGTCCACCTCCAGTTCGGGCCCGACCTGGTCTGTGACGCGCACTGGATCCCGTTCGCCGAGAGCACGCTGGGCCTCGTCGTCGCCGGCCAGGTGCTCGAGCACACGATCCGGCCGTGGCGGGTGGCCGAGGAGATCGAGCGCGTCGTCCGCCCGGGGGGCCTCGTCCAGGTCGAGGTGCCGTTCGCCTTCCCGCTCCACGCCGCGCCGTGGGACTTCTTCCGGTTCACCCTCGGCGGCCTCCGATCGCTGTTCCGGGGGAGCCGTCTCGTCCGCGCCGACGTCTCGGAGGGGAACTTCTCGGGCGCGGCCTCGGTCGGGGCCTCGGCGCTCACGTCCTGCTTCACCGGGCGTTACGCCAGGATGGGGGCCGTGCTCGCCGGCCGCCTGGGCCTCGGTTGGCTGAGGCACCTCGACCGGTGGAGCGCGGCAGGCCCGGAGGCGCTGTCGTCCCCGAAGGGGATCGCCGCGACCCTGCGCGTCGACAAGCGCATCCGCTCGGACGCCGAGCTCATCGACGACGTCCGCGACGTGCTGCGCGCCGGTTCCGGTGCCCACTGGGCCGACGATCGGGTCGGGCCGTGAGCGCCGAGGGCCCCTCCGCGCCGGGCGGGGCCACGCTGCCGGAGGTGTTGCACCTGGGGTGCGGCCGCAAGAAGTGTCCCGGGGCGTTCGGCGTCGACCGGGTGCACACCCCGTCGGTCGACCTGCAGCACGATCTCGCGGCCCGGCCCTGGCCGCTCCCGTCCGACCACTTCGCGAAGGTGTATCTGATCGACGTCCTCGAGCACCTGGACGACGCGATCGGAGCGCTCGAGGAGGTCCATCGAGTCTGTCGTGGCGGCGCCGAGGTCGTGATCATCGGCCCGTCAGCCGGCAGCCACCACCTGTGGGGCGACCCGACGCACCGGCGGGCGTTCACGTCCCGATCGTTCGCCTGCTTCGAGGCGGGCTTCGGTGATCGACACTTCGACTACACCGATGCCCGGTTCAGGATCGTCGAGGCCACCTACGGCAAGTGGGAGGACTGGATCTACAAGGTCCACCTTCGCTGGTACGACCGACTGCTCCACCGCGTGGCCAACCGCTACATCGGGATCTACGAGCGTCGGTTCCTGTACTGGTACCCGATCCCCAACCTCTACACGCGCCTGACGGTCGAGAAGTGAGCGGCCCGGGCCGGGTCGCGATCCACACCGACGCCGCTCGCGTGACCAGCGGTGGCGGGCTGACCTACGTGACCGCGATCGCCGCCGCCCTCACCGATCCCCACGATGTCGACCTGTTCCTCCCCTTCGCGTCCTCTCGGGAGGAGTTGGCGACCTGGATGCCCGCGTGGCCGGGCCAGGCCCACGTCCGCCGGGAACCGCCCAACCGCTCATGGCGCGACGAGCTCCGCCTCGCACGCGGCGACCGGCGGTGGGCCGTCGCGCTCCGCGAGACCTCGGCCATCCCCCGGCTCACCCTCGCCCGGCGGAGCGTGCTCGTCACCAGCTTCCCGTTCGCTCCGGTGCGCCGGGCGCGCGACCGCGCCCGGTTGGCCAGCTACTCGTCGGTCATCGCCAACTCGGCGTTCACCGCCGACTGGGTGGCCGAGCGCTGGAAGCGCCGCGCCGAGGTGCTGCACCCACCGGTCAGCGCGGTGACGCCGCGGGAGAAGCGGCGGGTCATCCTGGCGGTCGGCCGGTTCAGCGACGGAGGCCGCTCCAAGCGCCAGCTCGAGATGGTCGACGCGTTCCGGTCGCTCGGCCCCGACGTGCACGCCGGGTGGGAGCTCCAGCTGGCCGGCTTCGTCGAGGACGCCTCGTACGTGGCGGCCATCCGCGAGCGCGCGGCCGGCCTTCCCGTGTCCGTCCTCCCCGACCTCGACCGACCCTCGCTCGAGCGCCGGTACGGCGAGGCGTCCATCTTCTGGCACGCATGCGGGCTCGGGGTCGACCAGGGCCTCGAGCCGCACCGGGTCGAGCACTTCGGGATCACCACCGCCGAGGCCATGTCGGCGGGGTGCGTACCGATCGTCCTGTCCGCCGGCGGGCAGCCCGAGATCGTCGGCCCGGACGGCGAGGCCGGCGTGCTGTGGCACACCGATGACGAGTGGATCGACGCCACCCGGGCGATCATCGGGGACGAGGATCGGCGCGCCCGCCTCTCCGCCGGCGCCCGGGCGCGTGCCGCCCGCTTCTCCTTCGAGGCCTTCGCCCGCAGGGCGCGCGCCCTCGTACTCGGGCCCGTGCCGCCGGATGCCCCCGTCGCGCGGAGCGGTCGACCCTGACCGAGGCGGCGGGCGGCGATCCGCGCGCACCGAGCAAACTACGATCAGGCCGTGGGGGCACCACGAGGAGCGCGGCATGAGCGCGGCAGGAGCGTCGAAGGCCTGCGTCGTCGATGGGACGGGTGACCGCCATCCTGCACACGCTGGCCGACAAGGTGCAGAACCGGGTGGCGGCGGCGATCCTCGGGGACAAGTCCCGCTTCGACTACTGGCAGCGGCGCGGCTACCACGTGGTGCCGGTCCACTTCTACTCACCCGTCCCCGACGCCCGGACCCTCTCCTCGACGGTCTGGCCCGGGCCTGACCAGCTGGTGGGTGTCGATCTGGCCGTCGACGACCAATTGGAGCGGCTCGCCTCGTTCGAGCGCAGGTTCGCCGGCGAGTACCGCGCCTTCCCGACCGAACCCCCGCCCGAGGGGCCCGGCATCCATCTGGCCAACACCACGTTCGGGCCGGGTGACGCCGAGGCGCTCTACTGCATGGTGCGCGACCTCCGCCCTGCACGGGTGGTCGAGATCGGCTCGGGGATGTCGACGCTGATCATCGACCGAGCGCTCGCCGTCAACCGGGACGACGGCGCCCTCCCCGCCACCTACACGGTCATCGACCCCTTCCCGGCGAACGCCGCCCGGTCGGCGACCGCGGTGACCGATCTGCGTGCCCAGCGGGTGCAGGACGTCGAGCTGTCGGTGTTCGACGCCCTCGACGCCGGCGATGTCCTGTTCATCGACTCGAGCCACGTGGTGGCCACCGGCAGCGACGTGGTGTTCGAGTACCTCAGGGTCCTGCCCCGCCTGAAGGTCGGTGTGGTGGTGCATGCCCACGACATCTTCCTGCCCGGCGAGTACCCGAGGTCGTGGGTGGTCGACCGGCACGTCTTCTGGAACGAGCAGTACCTGCTGGCTGCGTTCCTCACCTTCAATCCCTCGTTCCGCGTGCTGTGGGCCGGGCGCCACCTCCACCAGCACCACGGTGAGGCGCTCACCGCGGCGATCCCGTCGGTGGCCGGCCTGGACCCGGACGACGACGGTGGCCCCTGCAGCTTCTGGTTCACGAGGGTCCGTTGAGGCCCACCCGCGTGCTCGTCGCCGCGAAGCACCTGGCCCTGGACAAGACCTCCGAAGGTCTGTGCACCGCCCGGGTCGTGCACGCGCTCGTCGCGTCCGGGCACCAGGTGCGATGCCTGACCACCGAGCCGCTCGCCGACTCGTCGCCCCCCGGAGTGGACGTCGAGGTCGTGGCCGTGCCGGCCGCGACGGGCCCGTGGCGCAACACGGTCGCCGACGCCACCGACCCGTCACGGGCCGCCACCCGCGCCGGTGGGCACCTGCGGTCGCTCGCCGCACTGACCGTTGCGGTCGGATCCGGCGGGGAGCCACGGACGAGGAACGACATCGCCGCGTGGCGCCGGAGCCTCCAGCGCCAGGCGCACGAGTTCGACCCGCACCTCGTGATCGTGCGGGGCGGCGGCCTGGGCTTCGAGCCCCACCTGGCCATGGCCCGCGGAGGGCACACCCACCCGTGGGTCGCCCACTACCACGACCCCTATCCCCTCAGCGCCTACCCACCCTCCTACGCGCACCGCACGCCGCTGCTGTCGGCGCGCGAGGAACGCGGCAACCGCCGCATCCTCCGGCGGGCCTCACTCGTCACGTTTCCCAGCAGCCAGCTGGCGGACTGGACCGAGCGGTCGAGCGGGGTGGACCTCGGTGATCGCCGCCACGTGCTGCCCACCGTCGGCGGGGACATCGGCAGCGACGCGGCTGATGCACGGCTCCTCGACCGGCTCTGCGAAGGCCGACCGTTCCTCCTCGTGCACACGGGCACCCTGCTCGGGCAGCGTTCCCCCCTGGCCTTGTTGCGGGCGTTCCGCCGCCTGCTGACCGAGGGTGACGAGCGGGCCTCCCTGAGCCGGCTGGTCCTCCTCGGGTCGGTCGACCGGCGTCATCGGGCCGACGGCGAATTCCTCGCGCTCCGCGACGAGCTCGAGTCCGCCGGCACCCTCCGGGTGGAGGACGCTCGCACGAACCACGCCACTGCGCTCGCGTTGGCCCGGCGGGCCACCGCCACGCTCCTCATCGAGGCGGACGACCCCGAGAGCCCCTTCTTCCCCGCCAAGCTGGCCGACTACCTGGTGGCCGACCGCCCGATCGTCGCCCTGTCGCCGACCAGATCGGTGGCACGAGACCTGCTCGGCGCGGACCACCCCCTGTGGTGCGCGCCCGCCGACGACGACGGGGTGCTGCGTGCGCTGCGCCTCCTCTGGGCCGCATGGAGCGACGGCCGCCTCGACCACCTTCGTGCACCGCCCGAAGCCCGCGCCGCGGCATCCCCCGATCATGGCGTCGCCGCCGTGGGTGAACTCGTTGAACGGGCGCTCGCTCAGCCGACGAGCAGAAGGTGAGGTCGCCCGCAGGCGCCGAGGGCCCGACACGCCGGCGACGGTCGTGTCGACCGGTAGGGTCGCCCCCGTGAGGGGTCAGGACTATCGCTCGTTGGCAGAGCGGGCGCGGACCTACCTACGCGGCTACGAGCGGCAATTCCTGGTCCTCGGGGCCATCTCCCTGGTTGCCGGCGTGCTCGAGATCTCGGTGCTCATGATGATCGTGCCGCTGGTCCAGGGCATCGCCGCCGAGAGCTCGCTGATCAGCCTCGACTCACTGGGGCCGCTCGGCGAGTACCACCCCACCGTCGGGCAGCTCGTGTTGATCTGCCTCGCCCTCGTCGGCGCGCGCTTCGTGGTCCAGCTGCTGTTGGCGCACCGGCGGGCGAGGCTGAACGCGGACTGGGACGAGGATCTCCGGAACCGCTTCTTCAGCGCGTTCGTCGACGCCGACTGGGACGTCCAGGCCGAGGAACCGGCCAGCCACGTGCAGGAGCTGCTCACCGCCCACCTCGGCAACTCCCAGGCGATCCTCGCGGCGCTGACCAACGGGTGGACGGCCTTCTTCAGCCTGGCCGTGCTCGTCTCCGCGGCGGTGATCGCCAACCCGGTGGGCGCGCTCGGGATCACCGCGTTCACCCTGCTGATGTTCGCGGCGATGCGCCCGTTGACCCGGCGGTCGCAGCGGCTGTCGACCACCCTCTCGGCGCGCAACCTGGAGTACGTCCAGACGATCAGCGACGCCTCCAACCTGACCAGGGAGATCCGCACCTTCAACGTGGGGGGCGAGACGAAGCGGGCGTTCGCATCCCAGGTCCACGTCATCCGCAGCCTCCGCCGCCGCGTCATGTTCCTCGCCAGCGCGGTGGCTGCCCTCTACCAGAACGTGGTCACCGCCGTCGTGTTGCTCGGGCTCGGTCTCATCTACCTGATCGAGCCGTCCCAGCTCGCGTCGCTCGCCGTCGTGGTCCTCATCCTCATCCGCTCCATGTCGTACAGCCAGACCGTGTACAGCGCGCAGCACGCGCTGGCCGAGTCGGGCCCCTACCTCGAACGGCTCACCCAGAAGGAGGCCTACTTCGAGGCCCACCCCGTGCGCCTCGGCGGAGGCGGTGTCGATCGGGTCGAGCGGATCACCTTCTCGGGAGTCGGCTACCACTACCCGGTCAAGACGTCGGGTGATCCCGAGCTGTCCGACGCCGCGGCCCGATCCAGTGAGCGATCGACCGTCGTCGCCCTCGACGACGTCAGCTTCTCCGTCGAGCGCGGCCGGATGGTCGGCATCGTCGGCCCGTCCGGCAGCGGCAAGTCCACCCTCGTGCAGCTGCTCCTGGGCCTGCGCTCCCCCACGAGCGGCACGATGGCGGTGAACGGTGTCGACGCCGAGCACCTGTCACGTGAAGCGTGGTTCCAGCGCGTCAGCTTCGTGCCCCAGGAGCCTCAGCTCCTCGCCGGGTCGGTCAGGGAGAACATCGTGTTCCGGCGGCCTTGGGTCGACGAGGCGACCATGCACGAGGCCGCGCGGCGCGCCCACCTGCACGACGAGATCCTCTCCTGGCCCGAGGGCTACGACACCCCGGTCGGCGAGCGCGGTGGCAGTGTCTCCGGCGGGCAGCGCCAACGCATCTGCATCGCCCGAGCACTCGCCGGCAGCCCCGACGTCATCATCTTCGACGAGCCGACCAGCGCGCTCGACGTGCATTCCGAGCAGGCCATACAGCGGTCGTTGGACGATCTGCGGAGCGAGAAGCTGCTCTTCATCGTGGCCCACCGGTTGTCCACGCTCGAGACCTGCGACGAGATCATGGTCCTGCTGGACGGGCGACTGCAGGCCTTCGGCCCGGCCCACCTCCTCGAGGCGACCAACCCGTGGTTCGCCGAGGCACTCGCGCTCTCGGCGCTCCAGCCCCGACGCGACCAGGCCGGCCCGGTGCCCGCGACCGACGAGCTGGGCGTCTCCTGAGCCCCCCGGCACGAGGGATCGGCCCGCTCGGCCCGGCGACGGGGTCGCCGGGCCTGTGCCACCCGACCACGCCCACGGACGGCGCCCGGTGAAGACGATCCTCGTCGTGCCCGACGGTGTGGGCGTGCGGAACTTCCTGTGCAGCGAGTTCGCCCCGCTCACCGCGCAACGCGGCGAGCTGATCGTCTGGCACGGCCTCCCGCCGGCCGTCGTCGACGAGCACCGCGACCGGCTCGGGCCGCAGGTGCGCTGGCACGAGCTCGCGATCGAGCGCGAGCCCGTCGCGGCGCGGGTGCTCCGAGCGGGGAAGTTCTTCAGCCAGCCCGAGCGGTTCCCCCAGCCAGGGACCCGACCCTTGTTCGTCAACCGCAGCCGCGACCCCGTCGGCCGCTGGGTGCACCGGAGCGGGCGGCTGCTCGGCAAGGCACTTGCCCTGGCCCCCGGCGCGCTGCCCACCGTCGAGCGCCTCCATGGCCGTGCCACCCTGTCACGGCGCGGCGACGACCCCTGGCAGCGCTTCTTGCGTGACGAGGACCCCGATGTGGTGCTCTGCACGCACCAGCGGGCCAGTGTGGCCGTTCCCGCGGTGGCGGCCGCTCGACGCCTCGGCATCCCCACCGCGGCGTTCATCTACTCGTGGGACAACCTCCCCAAGGGGCGGATGGCCGTGTGGCCGGACCACTACCTCGTGTGGAGTGAGAAGATGGCCGACGACCTCCGCCGCTACTACCCGGACACCATGCCAGAGCAGGCACACATCGTCGGTACACCCCAGTTCGAGCCCTACTTCGACGACTCGTTGGTCCGGGACCGGGCCGAGTTCTGCGCATCCGTGGGCCTCGACCCGGCGCGTCCCATCGTGTTGTTCTCCGGCGACGACGCCTCCACCTCGCCCTACGATCCCGGCTACCTCGCCGACCTCGCGTCGGCACTGCGTCACGACCCCGAGGACCGCGGGCTCCAGCTCCTGTTCCGGCGCTCGCCGGCCGACCGGTCCGGGCGGTACCGGGAGGTGCTCGAGGCGTTCCCCGAGATCGCCGTGTCCGAGCCGGCCTGGTCGTCCGACGGCGACGACGGATGGGAACGGGTCGTCCCCACGCCGCGCGACCTCGGGCTGCTCGTGAACCTGGCGCGGCACTGCGCGGTGGTCGTCAACCTCGGCTCCACCATGGCGCTGGACTTCGCCCTGGTGGGCAAGCCCGCGATCTACGTCGCCTACGAGCAGCCGGCGACGGACCGTCGACGTGTCTGGAGCGCCGCCGACATCTACCGGCTTCCCCACTTCGCGTCGGTCGACCGCACCCAACCGGTGCTCTGGGCCCGGTCGGCCGCCGAGCTGGCCGGCCTGGTGCACCGGGCGATCGACGCGCCCGGCGAGCTGGCCGCGAACCGCGACGCCTGGATCGACCTCGAGGTGGCCCGACCCGTGCAGGAGGCCAGTCGGCGCTGCGTCACCACCCTCGAGCGCATCGCGCGCTGCCGGGCCAGATGAACGTCGCGTTCCTGACGCCCGAGTACCCCCCGCTGCCGTCGGGCGGGATCGGCACCGCGACACAGCAGCTGGCCCGGGGCCTCGTGGCCGCCGGCCATGGCGCATGGGTGATCGCTCCGGGCCCCGACGGCGTGCGGGACGACCACGGCGTGCGGGTGCGATTCCACGACATCGCCCACCCGAGAGGCTTGGGGTGGCTCGTGGTGCGCCGCTCGCTCGCGGGCGAGATCCGGCGCTTGGTGGCCACCGACGGCGTGGACCTGGTCGTGGCCCCCGACTGGTTGGGCCTGTCCGCCGGCATGCGCACGGGGATCCCGATCGCGGTCGCCTGCAACGGCTCGGCCACCTACTTCGGGGCGGTCCTCCACGAGCCCGTGCGCCGGCAGGTCCGGGTCGCCGAACGCCTCGCCCTCCGGGGCGCCGACGCCGTCAGCGCCGTGAGCACGTTCACGGCGACCGAGACACAGGCGCTGTTCGCGCTCGACCACACGCCGACGGTCATCCACAACGGTGTCGACCTCGCCCGGTTCCCCGATCACGACGCCCCACCGGAGCCGGGAGTGATCGTGCACCTCGGCACACTGGTGCGCAAGAAGGGCACCCTCGACCTGACCGAGGCGTTCTCGGGCGTGGTCGACGCGCACCCGACCGCTCGGCTCGTCGTCGCCGGCCGCGACGCCCCCGACCGGCTCACCGGCGCCCCGTCGACCTGGGACCTGGCCGCGACCAGGCTCACTCCCCACGCCGCGACGCTCGTCGACCAGCTCGGCCCCGTCGACCACGACGAGGTGGCCACCGTCCTCCGGCGGGCCGCCCTCTGCCTGTTCCCCTCGCACGCCGAGGCCAACCCGGTGGCGTGGCTCGAGGCGATGGCCGCCGGTCGGGCGATCGTCGGGTACGCGCACCCGTGGGCCGGCGAGATCGTCGAGCACGGGGTCACCGGATGGCTGGTGCCTCCCGGAGACGTCGCCGCCCTCACCCGGACGGTCGTCGAGTGCCTGGAGGACCCCGATCGCCTCCGCGCCGCCGGCCGGCAGGCCCGGAAGGAGGTCGAGCGCCGCTTCTCGATCGAGGTGCTGGTCGAACGGTCCGTCCGCTGGTACGCCGAGGTGCTCGACCGGCGCGCCCACAGCGGGTCGTGCCCGCCGTGACGGACCAGGGGCTCGTCGTCCTGCTCGTGGACCGCGACCGGGCCATCGAGGCCCACCTCCACCGCGACGAGGGGCGGACGGCGCCGGTCGGAGCGCTGCCCTCCGGCGCAGTCGATGCGCTGGGCGTGCTGGTCCGTCGCTTCCCCCACCATCGCGTGGCGTGGAGGGACCGGACCTGCGAGCCCTCCCTCTCTCCGGTCGCGGGATGGGCCGACCTGCTCCGCCACGACCTCGAGATCCGCCATGGTGCCTTCCTGCACGGGGCCGACCCGGGCCGGATGTCGCTGGGCGCCGCGGACTTCGTGTCGCCCTTCGTCATGCCCGCGCCCCACGATCGACCCTACGGGACGTGGTTGCTGTCTCCCCTGGCCGGCATCGCCGGCACCGACACCCTCCGACGGGCCTGGTCGCTGCCCGGCGGGCTGTCGTTCGCGTCCGCCCTGTTGGTGCTCGGGCACCGGGCGGTGCAGGGCGGGGCGCTGCTCTGGTCCGATCCGCGCCTCGCGCGCCCCGGCGCCACGGTGGGGGCGCCGGCCCTCTCGGAGCACGAGGCCGCCCTCGTCGTGCGTCACACCCTCGGACGCAAGTTCCTGCCGCTCTGGCTCGCGGCACGGTTGGGCGATCACCGGTTCCCTGGCCTCGCGGCCACACGCGCCGCCGCCCACCGGTCGCCGGCCCCGTTCCGTCCGACGGCGCCGCCCCCGCCCCCGCCGGTCGATCGCCCGACCGACGTCGATGTCGTCATCGCCACCATGGGCCGCCGCGCCATGCTGCACGACGTCCTCCACGACCTGGGCCGCCAGACCCTGCCACCGCGACGGGTCTCGGTGGTCGAGCAGGTGGTCGACCACCAGCCCGATCCCGGGCCCCTCGACGTCGGCGATCAGCCCTACGAGCTCGTCTACCAGCGCCTCTCCGAGCCCGGCGCCTGCCAGGCACGGAACGCCGCGCTGCAGCACTGTCGCTCCCACTGGGTGCTGCTGGCCGACGACGACATGCGGTACCGCCCGGACTACCTGGCGTCACTGCTCGACGTCGCGTCCCGCCTGCGGGTGGACGTCGTGGTCGCCGGGATGGCGATCGTGGCCCAGGGCGCCGAGGCGGACCACGCGCACGACACGGACGACACCGCGGAGGAGCCCTGGCCCCACATGTGGCCACACCTCGGCGCCGGGGCCGCACTGGCCACCCGGGAGCTCTTCGACGAGGTCGGAGGGTTCGACCGGCGGTTGGAGGGTGGCTTCGGCGAGGACTACGAGTGGGGCGTGCGCGCCCGGCGGGGCGGGGCCATGGTGGTGCACGCCCCCGCGATCAGGGTCGCGCACCTGCGTGCCTCGTCCGGCGGGTTCCGGTCGCCGCATCCACACCCGTGGCGGGAGGACCACGTCGCGCCGGTGCCCTCCCCCACGGTGGTCCTGTCACGCCGGCTGTGGGAGACCCCGGCGATGCGCCGCGGGTGGGTCGGCCACTACTGGGCCCGCCGCCTGCTGCGGGCCTGGCCCGCGGGACCGGTCGCCATGGGTCGTCAGTGGCGGGCCGCGCAACGGTGGGCCGACGTGCTGGAGCACTCGCAGGAGCCCCAGAGAGCCACTGCCGTTGACCGCTGAGCGCCTCACCCTCGTCGTCTGCACCTACGGCCGCCCGGCCGCGATCGACCGGCTGCTCTCGGCCCTCGAGCAGCAGTCCCGGCCGCCGGACGAGATCCTCGTCGTGGACGCCTCTCACGACGACGCGACCGCGGCGGTGGTGGCCGGCCACCGGGACCGTGGCGCGGCGCACCTCCGCCACGTGGTGGTCCCCGAGGCCGAGCGCGGGCTCACCCGCCAACGCAACCGCGGGGTCGCGCTGGCCACCGGCGGCCTCGTGTCGTTCCTGGACGACGACACGATCCCCGGTACCTGCTACTTCGCCCAGATCGAACGCTGCTTCGAGCGCCACCCCGACGCCGCCGGTGTGGGCGGCGCCATCGAGGGGCCGGCCTGGCGCCGGGCCGCGCCAGGGAGCGCGACGCCGCGGGGGTGGTACCGCTACGACGGTTGGGAGCGACGCGACGACCTGCGGTGGCGGCTCCGGCGCGCCGTGGGCCTCGCGCCCCCCGTGCCCCCAGGGCAGCTGCCGCGGTCGGGCCACGGGCGTCCCGTGTCGTTCCTGCCCCCGTC
Organism: uncultured Microthrixaceae bacterium; assembly: GCA_964635055.1. Classification (GTDB taxonomy): domain Bacteria; phylum Actinomycetota; class Acidimicrobiia; order Acidimicrobiales; family DATDAH01; genus JAEUJM01. The sequence goes on from CAZWMT010000004.1 coordinate 100,945, forward strand.
CGGCGAGGACTACCGCGTCGAGTTCGTGATGGGCGGCGCGTCGACCTGGCGGAGCGACGTGTTCGCGGACCACTCGTTCTCCCCGTACTTCGAGGGCTACGGCCTGTACGAGGACCTCGACTTCTGCATCGACGTCGCCCGGGAGCGCCCCCTCTTCCTGTGCACGTCCGCGACCCTCCGCCACGACCACGATCCCGCGGCGCGCCCACCGGGCCACCGATACGGCCGGATGGTGGTGGAGAACGGCTGGTACGTCTGGCGGCGGCGGTGGCCCTCGCCGCCACCCGCGGACCGGTTGCGGTGGTGGCTCACCACCCTGCTCCTGCTCGCGGCCCGTCTGGGCGGTGTGGCCGGGAGGGGCTGGTCGGTCGCGGCGCAGGAGTCGTCGGGGCGCGTCGTCGGCATGGTCGTCACGGCCCCGTGTGAGCTGTCCCGGCGGTACCGGAGGCGGCGGTACGGCCCGCACGCCCGGCTGCGGCGATGAGGGCGCCCCAGTCGCTGGCCATCGTGTCGGCGGCCACGCACCACGATTGGGACGGTCGGCTCTGGTCGCACGCCCCCTACGTGCGCGAGATCAACCTCTGGGCCGAGCTGTTCCCGCGCGTCGTGATCGTGGGCCCTGTCGTCACCACCCGCCCGCCCGGCGACAGCGTCCCCTTCGCCGGGAGCAACGTCGAGCTCATGGGCGTGCCCCCCACGGGGGGCGATCGCATCGGTGCGAAGCTCCGCCAACTGCTGCTCCTGCCCCTCCTGCTCTGGCGGGTGTGCCGCGCCCTCCGCCGAGCCGATGCCGTGCACGTCCGGTGCCCCGGGAACATGGGGCTGCTCGGTGTGCTGGTGGCGCCGGTGTTCAGCCGCCGGCTCGTGGCCAAGTACGCAGGTCAGTGGAACGGCTTCCCCGGCGAGAAGTGGACGGTGCGCCTGCAACGGGCCCTGCTCCGGTCCCGATGGTGGCGCGGGCCGGTCACCGTGTACGGCGACTGGCCCGACCAACCACCGAACGTGGTCCCCTTCTTCACCTCGGTGCTCACCGAGGACCAGATCGCCCGGGCGACCCTCGGTGCCGAGCGTCGACGAACCGAGAACGAGCTCCGGGTGCTGTTCGTCGGTCGCCTGAGCGGGCCCAAGAACGTGGCCACGGTCCTCCTGGCCGTCGCCGAGGCGCGCGCGGCCGGCGTCGACGTGCGCTGCACCATCGTGGGCGGGGGCGGCGAGCGCGAGAACCTCGAGCAATTGGCCGGGCAGCAGGGCATCGCCGAGATCGTCGAGTTCGCCGGCGCCGTGGACGTCGACGACGTCCTGCGGCACTACCGGGAAGCCGACACCCTTGTCCTGGTGTCCGAGTCCGAGGGCTGGCCGAAGGCCATCGCCGAGGCGATGACCTTCGGCCTGGTGTGCATCGGCTCGGACCGCGGCATGGTCCCGCAGATGCTCGGCGAGGGCCGCGGGCTGGTGGTGCCCCCGGGTGACCCCGAGGCCCTCACCCGTGCGCTCTGCGAGGTCGCCCGCCACCCCGCCGCCTCGGACGAGATGGGACGCCGGGCGGCGGCCTGGGGCCGTCGTCACTCCCTCGAGGGGCTCCAGGCGGCCATCGCCGAGCTGCTGTCGGAACGGTGGGGCGTGCCGATCGGCACCGCGCGGGCCCGAGTCCCCGTGCTCCATGTGACCGACGCGCTCGCCGCCGGCGGCGCGGAGCGGATGGCGGTCAACCTGGTCAACCACCTGTCCCGTGATCGGTACGCCCCGCACCTGTGCGCCACCCGCACCGAGGGTGTGCTCGCCGCCGAGGTGCACCAGGACGTCGGCCGCCTCACGCTGCACCGCACGATCCGGCTCCGCGACCCTGCGGCGCTCGTCCGCCTCGTGCGCTACCTGCGGGACGAGTCCATCGAGATCGTGCACGCCCACGGCACCTCGCTGTTCATCGCCGCCGCCGCGACGCCCTTCGCGAGAGGCACCCGGCTGGTGTGGCACGACCACCTCGGCGCCAGCATGACCGCGCGGCAACGCCAGCGCCGGTTGTACCGGTGGGCGGCCCGTCGCGCCGACCACATCATCACGGTCAGCCACCTGCTCGCCGACTGGGCGGGCACCGAGCTCGGGTTCCCCGCCGACCGCGTGACGACGATCGCCAACTTCGTCCTGCCCGAGAACGCCACGGCCGCGGCCGGGGCGGCGCTCGAGCTCCCCGGCACCGCCGGCCGGAGGGTGGCGTGCGTCGCCAACCTCCGCCGCCAGAAGGACCACCTCATGTTGCTGCGGGCCATGGCCAGGGTGGTCGAGGCCGTGCCCGACACCCACGCGCTGTTCCTCGGGGCGCCGGTCGACGCGGAGGTCGAGCGTTCGATCCTGGACAGCATCGCCGCCCTCGGCCTCGAGGGTGACGTCTCGCTGCTCGGCGCGCGTCCCGATGTCGCCCAGGTGCTGGCCCAGTGCGACCTCGGTGTCCTGTCCTCACAGTCCGAGGGCTTCCCGCTGGCGCTGCTGGAGTACGGCATGGCCGCGCTGGCGGTCGTGGCCACCGACGTGGGCGAGTGCGACGAGATCCTCGATCACGGCCGCGCCGGGCGAGTGGTGGCGGCGGGCGACGACGAGGCCATGGCCGGCGCCATGATCGAACTGCTCTCGACGCCCACCGTGGCCGCGTCGCTCGGGCAGCGCCTGCACCGACGGGTCGAGGAGCGCTACAGCGCGGACGCCGTCGTCGCCGAGGTGGAGGCGATCTACGAGAGCGTCCTGGCGGCGAGGCGCTGAGCGGTGAGTGGTGAGTGGTGAGTGGTGAGTGGTGAGTGGTGAGTGGTGTGAGTGATGAGTGATGACCCACCGGTGCGCGACGTCCGGGTCGGCATCGTCGGACCGCTGCTCGGCCACCACCCCGGGTGGGTGGTCAGCCAGGGCGAGCGCCTGGCCGAGCGGCTCGCGTCCGACGGTCTCGTCGTGCATACCACCTCCGGTCGCATCGGACGCATCGCCCGGGCGATCGACACCGCGCGGTCGGTCCACGGGTGGTCCGGCGAGGTGGACGTCGTCGTGGTGATGGTGTTCAGCGGCCCGGCCTTCGCCATCACGAGCCTCGCGTGCCGGACCGCGGGGACGGCCCGCCTGCCCGTCGTCCTCTGGCTCCACGGCGGCAACCTGCCCGACTTCGCCCGGCGCCACCCCCGCTGGGTGGGCGCGGTGCTGGGACGGGCCCGGGCGATCGTCGCCCCCTCGGCGTACCTGGCCCGAGCGGTGCGCACCGACACCGACACCGACACCGACAGCGCCGCCGGCCGGGCGGTCACGATCATCCCCAACCTCCTCGACACCACCGTCGCCAAGTTCGCGACACGGGCGCCGCTGCGCCCCCGCCTGCTGTGGATGCGGACGTTCCACCCCCTGTACCGACCCGACTGGGCGGTCGAGACACTGGGCCTGCTGGTCGAACGGTTCCCCGACGCCACCCTGACGATGGCCGGCCAGGATCGTGGTGAGCTGGCGTCGGTGCGGGCCGCCGTCGCTGCGGCGGGGCTCACCGACCGGGTCCGCTTCGCCGGCTTCCTCGACGCCGAGGGCAAGGAGCGGGCCTTCGCAGAGCACGACGTCTTCGTGAACACCACCGCCACGGACAACGCACCGGTCAGCCTGCTCGAGGCGGCCGCCCACGGCATCCCGATCGTGTCGACCGCGGTGGGCGGCATCGCCGACCTGTTCCCGGACCGGGTGGCGGCGGTGCTGGCCGACGACCCCTCGGGGCTGGCCGACGGCGTGTCCCAGCTGTTGACCGACGTCGACCTGGCCACCGCGGTCTCGGCGGCGGCCCACGAGCGCTCCCAGGAGTGCACGTGGGAGCACGCGGGCCCCCGGTGGCATCAGCTGCTCTCCGAGATCGTGCGAGAACGGCCGTGACCGGCGACCCCAGGATCAGCGTGATCATGCCCGTGCGCAACGAGGGCCCCTTCATGGCCGCCGCCCTCCGCTCGGTGCTCACCCAGGACTACCCCGCCGACCTCGTTGAGGTGCTCGTCGTCGACGGCTGCTCGACGGACCGCACCCGCGACGTCGTCCGCGAGGCTGCCGACGACCGCGTCCGGATCCTCGACAACCCCGCCGGCATCGTGCCGACCGCGCTCAACATCGGCCTCACCGCCGCGACCGGCGCGGTCATCGTCCGGGTCGACGGCCACTGCACCCTTCCCGACGGGTACCTCCGGGCCTGTGTGGGGCTGCTGGCGACCACGGGCGCCGACTGCGTGGGCGGGGTCATCGTCACCCAGGGCCGCACGACCGTGGCGCGGGCGATCGCCACCGCCCAGAGCTCGCCGTTCGGGGTCGGCAACGCCGCGTTCCGGACCGGCCGGGCGGCGCCGGGCCCGGTGGACACGCTCGCCTTCGGCGCGTACCGGCGGGAGGTGTTCGACCGGCTCGGCGGCTTCGACGAGGAGCTCGTGCGCAACCAGGACGACGAGTTCAACCTCCGTGTCACCCGGTCCGGGGGCACGATCTGGCTCGACCCGTCGCTGCGATCCACCTACGCCAGCCGGGCCACGCTGGCCGGCCTCTGGCGCCAGTACCGCGGGTACGGGATGTACAAGGTCCGGGTCGCCCAGAAGCACGGGCGCGTCCCTTCGGCTCGCAGCGTCGTGCCCGCGCTGTTCGTGCTGGCGGTGGTGGGGGGCGCCGTCGTGTCCCTGGCCACCCGGGACCGCCGGGCACTCCTCGCCGTGGTGGTGCCGTACGCGGCGGCGAACGCGGCGGTGAGCGTCGCCGCCGCGAAGGACGACCCGCCGACCCTGCCGATCGTGCCCGTTGCCTTCGCCTGCCTGCACGTCGGCTACGGCGTCGGCACCCTCACCGGGCTCTGGCGGTGGCGGCATCAGTTCCGCGCCGGACCGCCGGGGGTCACCCGACCAGCGTGATGACCGGCCGGAACTTGCCGTTGGACCCCCGCTCGATCGCGGTCCGCGTCTCCACCTCGACGCGCACGTCGCCGAGGCGGTCGCGCAGACGGCGAACGATGGTGCCGGCGACCATCGGGCCGTACCCGTCCGCCGGCACGACCAGCACCCGCACGAGGTCGATGCGCTCCTGGACGACCTGGGCCTCCACCACCGGGAGCCCGTAGAACACCGGGTTGTTCCAGAACTGGCGGCCGCCGGCGGGAGTGACCAGCATGTCCTGGGCGCGCCCCTCGATCGGCGGGAGCACCGGCAACGTGCGGCCGCACGGGCAGTCGACCCCGGTGAGCGGCAGCCGCCCGCGGTCGCCGATGTCGTAGCGGACCAACGGCATCGTGGGGTTCACGAGCCCGGTCAGCAACAGCCGGCCCGACTCCCCCGGGCCCACGGGCTCGTCGTCGTCGCCGACCACCTCGACCACCCCCGCGTCACTCATCAGGTGGAGCCGGCCCGCCTCACACTCGCTCGCCGCTCCGGCCATCTCGGCCATGCCGTAGGTCTCACGGACGGGGCACCCGAAGTAGGCCTCGATCAGCTCCCGTTGCCCAGGTGTGACCGGCTCGGCGTTGACGAGGACCACCCGCGGGCCGTGGGCCCGCTCGCCCGCGTCGAGGCCGACCTTGGCCAGGTGGGCGGCCGCCGACGAGTACACCACCAGGTGGGTCGGGGCGTACCGGCGCAGGACGGCGGCGTAGTCGGCGGCAGTGGACGGTGAGAGGTTGTGCGAGGAGAGGTACAGCTGGCCCATGGCCGGGTTCCAGACCCAGTACGGCGGACGCGAACGCCGGGGCCGGGCGATCATCTGGCCGCCGAGGATGGCCCAGCGGTCGTGGCGGCTGACGCCGTGCCACCGACGGTTCCGTGCCTCCAACAAGGCGAACCACCGTCGCAGCGCCTCGCGGGACGAGTGGACCTGCAACGGTGTGCCGCTGGTGCCACTGGTCTGGTCGACGAACCGGCGCCGGGGGGCATCGTCGGCGATGTAGGCCCGCGGCTCGGCCCGCACCGCCGACTTGGCGAGGACCGGCCAGGAGGCGAGCACGCCGGGGTCATGATCGGGGTGATCGGCGAACCAGGCGCGATAGGGCGCCACCGTGGCGGCGGCATGGTGGAGCATCGTCGTCAGCTGATCCTGCTGCCACGAGCGCCACCGCGCCTCGGGCCAGCGGTCGCGCTCGAGCGCCGCCTGCACGAGCGCCTCGCTGGCGCGGCCGTACCGCCAGGCCCTCAGGCGCGCGCCCCGCAGGCTCGCGGCAGCGACCTTGCCCGGATAGGGCAGGCGCAGGTACCACGCGAGCGCTCGGTCGACGGCCAACGGGTCACACCGGCTTTCGCAGGAGGCCGACGTAGTGCGAGTTGAGCGGTCGCACCGCGGCGAGCACGCGGTAGACCCGCTCGGTCGACCGTCCCAGGCGGCGCGCCACCGGCGGGAGGAGGGTGATCGGCTCGAGCTGGGCCGCGAACCCGGGGAACAGCGCCTTCACGGCCCGTTCCGGCATGGCCCGGGTGTGGGGGTTCCGGAAGTTCGGGTGACGCATGTCGTACCAGAGGACCGCTCCCCCGGGGCGAAGGACCCGGTCGACCTCGGTGGCCATCCGCCGGGCGAGGCGACCGTCCCGCACCGAGCTGAACACGGTGAACGCCACGACGAGATCGAACTGCCCGGGCGGGAACGGCATCAGGGAGCCTTCGGCCCGCACCAGCGCGGCGGCCGGGACGCGTGCGGCCGCGGCGCGGAGGCGCTCGTCGCTGAGGTCGAGGCCGACGATCGGCACCGAGGCCGCCACGTCGTCGAACAGGTCCGCCAGCGCGCCCCCCGAGCCGCATCCCAGCTCGAGGGTCCTGGTCCCCGCCACCGGCCAGTGGCGCTGCTCCTGGAGCAACGAGCGCGAGCGGGCCCTGCGCTGGTCGGCGATGGCCCGGTTCCCCCGGTTCTCGTCGCTCCACCGGCGTGCCGTCGCGGGATCGGCGTCGTAGCCGCGGTAGACCCTGCGGAGGCGGTCGACCTCGTCGGACGGCGATGCCGATCCGGGCATCAGGAGGGTGGGGACGTGACCGGCGACGGCTCCGCCGGGCCCCGGCCTCCACGCCACCGGCGACCCCCGAGGCGCGGTGCCGGCGCCAGGTGCCGGCGAGGCCCGCTCGCCGTCGGCTCGTCCGCCGTCGCCACGTCGTCGTCGGCGGCAGCGGCAGCGGCAGCGTCGTCGTCGGCATCGGCGTCGGCGTCGGCGTCGTCGGCGTCGTGGAGGTGGAGGCGGAGGAGCGTCTCCACCGCCGGGATCTCCCGCTCGAGGCGCCGGTGCAACAGGGTGGTCGAGCGTCGCAGCACGAAGCGCTCGACGAGGGCCAGCAGCACGAGCAGGTCGACACCAGGTGAGGCGTGGCCGAGGTACCACTGGTCGATGGCCAGCTTGACCGGCACCATCTCGGCCTCGTAGCGCTTGAGGTCGGTGATGGCGAGGCCGGCCTCGAAGTCGTGGATCAGCACCTGGGTGGGCCCTGCGATCCCCGGCAGGGCAGCGACGACCGCCTGCCAGCGGGGGTCGTCGAGGTCGACGTAGACGGGGGTCTCGGGCCGTGGCCCCAGGAGGGCCATCTCACCCCGGACGACGTTGGTCAGCTGCGGCAACTCGTCGAGGCGGTAGTGCCGCAGGCGCCGGCCCAGGTTGGTGACCCGGGGGTCGCCGCCCATCGTCAACGCCGCCCCGCCGGCCTGGCCGGAGGCAGCCTGCACCGTCATCGACCGGAACTTGGCCATCGCGAACTCGTCGCCGCGGCGGCCGACGCGTGGGAGTCGTACGATCGCCGGCGGGCCGTCGACCAGCCGCACCGTCAGCCAGAGGCCGGCGGCCACGGGCGCGGTCACCACCGCCAACAGCACGGCCAGCCCGCGGTCCAGTCGCCAGCGGACCCGCAGCCAACGGGTCACGGGATCGAGCTCGCGAAGACCTCACAGACTCGATCGACCTCGGCGTCCGACAGACCCGGGTGGAGCGGGAGCGAGATCAGGCGGTGGGCCATCTCGTCGGCGACCGGGGTGCCGGCGGGGCCGACGACCGCGTTCTTGGCGAACCACTCGTAGTCGTGGAGGGGGCGGAAGTGCAGGCTGGTGCCGATGCCCACGGCGTCGAGCGAGCCGAACACGCCCCGGCGGTCGACGCCGGGCGGCAGGGCCACGGCCAACAGGTGGTCGGCCATGCCGTCGTGCAGCTCGCGGGGCACGAACTCGAGGCCCTCCACCGCCGCCAGGTTGTCGCGGTAGCGCAGCACCAGCGCCCGGCGCCGGGCCTGCATGGCGTCGAAGCGGTGGAGCTGCGAGCGGGCCAGCGCGGCGAGGATGTCGGACAGGTTGGCCTTGTAGCCCGGGCCGACGATGTCGGTGACGGTGTCGGGGTCCCAGGCCGCGCCGGCCTTGCGGGTGAGCCCGTGCAGCCGGTAGGCGGTGGCGAACCGGGCCAGCTCGGGATCGTCGGTGGCCAGTGCGCCCCCTTCACCCGAGGTGAGGTTCTTGGTGGCGTAGAAGGAGAAGGCCGCGCCCGCGGTGCCCGCACCGGAGATCCTGCCGCGGTGGTCCGCGGCGCCGAACGCGTGCGCCGCATCCTCGACGATGGGGACGCCGGCGGCCTGGCACCGCTCATGGGCCGCCTCCGAGACCGGCGTGCCGCCGAAGTGCACCATGACCACGGCGTCGAGGCCGTCCTCGAGGGCGGCGTCGAGGGCCTCGACCGACAGGTTCATGGTGCCGGGCTCGGAGTCGAGCAGCACGATGGTGGCGCCGTGGTGGAACGGGGCGAACGCGCTGGCCGGGAAGGTCCAGGTGGGGACCGCGACCCGGGCGCCGGCGGGGAGACCGAGGTACGCGAACGAGAGCTCGAGCGCGGCGGTGCCGGACGAGACGCTGATGACGTGGGGGCAGTCGAGGTAGTCGGCCAGCTCCTCCTCGAGCGCCACCGACTCGCGGCCGGAGGTGAGCCAGCCGCTGCGCAGCACGCGCACCACGGCTTCGACGTCGTCGTCGGTGATGCTCGGGTCGGCGAGGCCGATCGCGGCCCACTCGCCGTCCAGTTCCCCCTCAGTCATGTCCCGGTCATCGTACCGGACCCTGGCGGGGGCCAGATCACCGCACCGGCCTCGCGAGGTCGGCGACCGCGCTGCGGGTGCCGCCGGAGTACCTCTGGTAGCGCCCGGTGACCCACTCGCGACCCACCACGGGAAGGCGTGCCACCCGACCAGGGGCCAGTGAGGCTCGTGCCCCCAGGTGGGCCACCGCCGCGGCGAAGCGCTCGTCGGCACCCGGGTGCCCGTCACCCGACAGCCGGTCGCGCACCGCCGACAGCTGCTCGGCGCGGGTCCGGAGGCCCACGGCCGTGGACGTGGTCGTGCGCCGGAGCTGGTGGGACACCTCCGACGCGGTGACCGGCTCGCGCAGGCCGGTCTGCTGGTCGGCGTGGCGACGGAACGAGATCAGTGGCTCGTCGATGGCACCCACCTCGGCCACCGCCGCCAGCACGAGCGCGATCCAGCGGTCCTGCAGCATCAGCGAGCCGGGCCCGTTGAGCGATGGGGGGAAGGGCAGCAGACGGCCGAGGTGCTCGGAGCGGAACATCATGGCCGCGCCGGTGACCACCGACCGGTGGAGCAGGACCCCCAAGGGATCACGCGCGAACCGCCGCCGGGTGCGGGCGTCGAAGCCGACTCCCTCCCACAACGTGGTGGGCACGGGACGACCCGCGTCGTCGATGACGTGTCCGTCCGAGAAGGCCATGGCCAGCCCCCCCGCATCCATCGCGCCCACCATGCGCTCGAGCTTGTCCGGGGCCCACACGTCGTCCTGGTCGGCCGGGGCGATCAGGCTCCCGGTGCAGCGGGCGAAGGCGACGGCGAAGTTGAACGTGGAGCCCAGCCGCTCGGGCGTCGACTCCAGGTGCACGGCGAACGGCACCCGCGCCGCGAACTCGTCGATCATCGAGAGGGTCGCGTCGGTGGAGCCGTCGTCACTCACCACCAACTCGTGGGGCGGCCGGGTCTGCCCCGACACACTGTCGAGGAACGGCCCGAGCCACCGCGCACCGTTGTACGTGCAGAGCGCCACCGACACCGTGGCGTCATCCCGCCGGGTCACAACAGCGCCTGCATCTGGGCCAGGAGGTACGGCGCGGCCACCGCGGTCACGTGCCGACGGGCCACGCGCTCGCGCCCCTGGCGGCCCATCTCGTGGCGGCCGGCGGCATCGTCGAGGAGGCCGGCCACGGCCGCGGCCATCGCTCCCGCGTCGAGCGGCGGGACGAGTGCGCCGGCGGGCGCGTGCCCGTCGGCCGGCGCCAGGAACTCCGGCACGCCACCCTGGTCGAACGACACGACAGGGACCCCGGCGCGTGCGGCCTCGAGCACCACGAGGGGGAAGGGGTCCTCGCGCGAGGTCAGGGCGAACACGTCGAACAGCGCGTGCCAGTCGTCGGGGTGGGGCTGCTCGCCCACCAGGTGGACCCGGTGCGCGAGCCCGACGGCCTCGATGTCGTGGCGCACCTCGTCCCATCTCGCCCGCCCCGCCTGACCACCGACCCAGACGAAGTGCACCGGCGGGTCGCCGCCCGATCCTGCTCGGGCCATCGCCGCGGCCATCTGCACGAACAGGTCGGGGCCCTTCCGCCAGATCAGGTCACCCATCGCCCCCACCACGGGCGCGCCCTCGGGGATGCCCACCTGAGCCCGCAGCCGGCCGGCGTCGCGGCGCACGACCGGCGCGCCACCGTCCACGAAGCCGTGGCACACCGCGAGGTCGGACGGATCGATGCCGTGGCGGGCGACCAGGTTCTCGGCCACGGCCGACGACACCGCGACGAAGCGATCGGGCCGCTGCAGCAGCGCCTCGTCACCGGCCGGCAGCGACCGGGCCAGCGCGAACTCCAACTCGTGCACGTGGCCGAGCACCGGCACGTCGGGCCCGATCCCCAGGTGGGGGACGGCCACGAAGCTGGGCACGCCGTTCAGGTACACGAGGTCGGGATCGGGACGGCCTCGTAGGGCCCGGGCCACCCGCAGGGCCTCGACCCGGCGCCCGAGCGGCCTGAGGCCGAGCTCGCCCGCGCCCACGGCCAGCGCCTCGATCGTCGTCCTCCGGCCCGGCGGGGCCAGCGACCGGGTGTCGGCCAACGCCGCGAAGTCATCCACCAACGGCCCGCCCCGCCAGCAGACGACCTCGAGATCGAGGGTGCCGGCCTCGTGCAGCCACCGGAGCAACCGGAGCAGCAGGAGCGGCGACCCGGTCCGGCTGGCCTCGTAGGTGACGAACAGCACACGGGGCCTGGCGGTCATGGCCGCGACGACGATAGATGCCCCGGGACCCCGATCGCGCGTCCGCTACGATTGCGCGTTCGCCGACCCCCAGGAGCGAGATGGCCACCGGGACCGATCCGCGGCACGCGATCGTCATCGCCGCCCACGCCGACGACGAGACCCTCGGCTGCGGGGGCACCATCGCCAAGCTGGCGCGCGCCGGCTGGCGCATAGACGTGGTCATCGTGTCCGACGGCGTGGTCACCGCCCGGGGCTCCGAGCAGGACAACCGCGAGGACGCCCGCGCCGCGTGCAAGTTGCTCGGCGTGGACGAGCCGCACTTCCTGGGGTTCCCCGACCAGCGCCTCGACGAGGTGTCGATGATGGAGCTCAGCCAGACGCTGGTACCGCTCACCGACGGCCCCGACCTGGTGATGACCCACGCCACCGCCGACCTCAACCGTGACCACCGCCTGATCGCCGAGGCGACCCGCATCGCCTGGCGCCCGCAGGACCGGGCGGTGTCGATCCTCGAGTTCGAGATCCCGGCGTCCGCGTACTGGAACGGCCAGACCTTCGCGGCCAACTACTACGTCGACATCACCGACACCCTCGACGTGAAGCTGGCGGCACTGTCCTGCTACGCCACCGAGGCCAAGGCCGCGCCCCACCCCCGCTCCCCCGAGGGCGTCGCCCACCTCGCCCACTACCACGGGGGCCACGCCACCACCGATGCGGCCGAGGCGTTCCGCCTGCTCCGCGGCTTCGAGGGCCAGCTCCCCTGATTCCGGTCCGTGCGGCGGGGCACCACGTTCTCGAGGCAAGAGCGCGCGGGTTCCGGACCCTATTGCCTCGAGATGGCGCGCCGGCGGTCAGGCGGAGGGCACGAGGTGGTACACGCCGCCGCTGATCGAGGTCAGGTAGATGGCGCCGTCGAGGCCGGCATCCACCGAGACCAGCTGCGACTCGTCGACGGTGGCCAGCACGAATTCCTCGTAGCCCCCGTCGGGGGCGTCGCGCAGGCCCAGGAGGGCCTTGCTGCAGAGGTCGGTGTAGAGGTAGTTGCCGGCCAGCTCCGAGAAGTCCGCCCCGCGGTACACCTCGCCGCCGATCGCCGCGCAGCGCCCCTCGCGGTGCTCGTACTCGTAGCTGGGGGGCGTCGGCGGCAGGCGGGTGTGCGACGGTTCGTCGATGTAGTACTCCGTGCTCCCCGCGTACTGCGGCCAACCCAGGTTGATGTCCTTGCCGAAGGCCTCGTCCACCCCCAGGCGGTTCAGCTCCTCCAGGGACTCCTCGCCCACGTCGGCCACCCACAGGTCGCCGGTCTGGGAGTCGAAGTCGATCCGGAACGGGTTGCGCATCCCCACCGTCCAGATCTCGGGCAGCCCGTCGGCGTTGCCGTCGACGGTGTTGCCCTCGGGCGACGTGTAGCCCCCGGCGGGATCGGGTTGGATGCGCAGGACCTTGCCGTAGTAGCTCGACGTGTCCGGGGCCTGGAACGCACCGGCCCCGCCGTCGCCGGTGCCGACGTAGAGGTAGCCGTCCGGGCCGAAGGCCAGGGAGCCGCCGATGTGGTTGTTCGGGGGGCCCGGTGGGCGGTCGACGGTGATGATCTCGTTGCCGGGGCCGAACGACGCGCCGTCGTCCTCGACCGGGTGCGCGGTGACCACCTGGTCGTGGGCCTTGTCGATGTAGCCCAGGTACAGGGTGGCGCCGTCCGGCGAGAAGGTGAGGGCCACCAGGCCCTCGAGCCCCGCCTGGGCACTCACCTCCGAGGAGATGTCGAGGGCCGGCGGCTCGACGGCCTCGAACCCGCCGGCGCCGTCGGGGGTGAGGCGGATCACCTGGCCCCCGAGTTGGGACACGTACAGGTCATCGGTGCCGGGTCGGGGTGCGACCTGGGTCGGCGCCTCGAGGCGGACGATCTCCTCCAACCCGTACGCAGGTGCGTCGTCCGCGGCCTCGGATGCCGCGTCGAGCTCCGACTGGGACACCACGACCAGGTCGCCGTTGCCGGCGCTCCTCCCCACAGCCACCACGGCCACGGCGGTGAGGCACGTCAGCGCGAGGCCGGCCACCGCGATGACGGTCGGCAGGCGACGGGAACCGGTGGCGGGCGACATCGAGGCGGCAGCCTAGACGGCGGGATGCCGGCCGGATCAGCGGGCCGACGCCCGCCCCGGCCGCCGCCGCGGCATGCGCAGGGCCACGGCCCGCCCCCATCGGCGGGCGCCCTGGGTGGCGACCGGGGGCGTTCCCGGTGGTCGACCCGGCGGCCCATCGACGAGGTGAGCGATCTGTTCGGCGAACTCGGGGAAGGTGGCCTCGAATCGCTCGCCCCGGACCTCGTCGCGGTGGCGGGTGACCCGCAGGCACTGCTCCCACTCCTCGGCCTCGTCGTCCCCGCCCCCGTCCATGAAGCCGATCACCTCGGCCACCTGCTCGACGACCCCGGGTGGGCAGGCCTCGGGACGGTCGACCAGCCGCTCGCCCAGCCGACGGGCCACCGCGCCCTTCAGCGGTCGGGGCAGGATCTGGACGCAGTAGTGCCGGGGGTAGTGCACGAGGTTGAGGTTGAGGTGGACGTGCTCGAGCCCCGGTCGCCCGGCCAGCCACTCCACCAGCTCCGGCAGGTACCACACGTTGAACGGGCTCACCGAGCAGTTGATCGACACCTGCAGGCGGCTCGACGCCCGCCCCCGGCTCGACGCCATCGCGGCGTAGCGGTCGACGATCGCCTCGGTGTCGGGCCACCGTCCGGGGGCCCGCTCGTACTCGAAGCGCGGCCCGATGTCGTCGATGCTCAGCGTCAGCACGACCTTGGCGAACGCGGGCAGCAGCTCGAGGATCCGTTCGTCGACCACTGCCGCGTTCGTGGTGAGCAGCAGGGTCATGCGCTCGGGATGGCCCTCGGCCACGATCAGCTCGAGGATCTCGCGGTTCTCCCGGGAGAGCATGGGCTCGCCGCCGGTGAGCTCGACGTGGTCCAGGTGGGGCAGCCAGCGCCGGAACGTGGCCATGTTGGCGGCGTCGTGGGTGATCTTGTTGGCGCGGAAGTAGTCCTTGTTGTCGACCAGGTAGGGGTCGGGGTGGTCCCCCGCGATCGACAGCTCCTCGCGCAGCCACAGCGACGATGCCACCGGGCCGCAGATCCGGCACTTCAGGTTGCAGGCGTTCGTGAGCTTCAGGTCGAGCGCGGCGGGGTGGTCCGGGGTGACGTCGTCGTAGTCCGGTGGTGTGGAGATGCCCCGGTGGGCCAGGTAGGTCTGGCGGAAGCTCGGGATGCCGGCCGACTCCTCGTTCCAGCACGACGAGCACTCCCCCGGCTGCTCGCCGGCCCGGAAGTCACGGCGCAGGCGCTGCATGGCCTCGCCGTTCCAGACCTGCTCGAGGCCGCCGTCGCGCAGGTTGGTGAGCTGGTACGCCGAGTCGGCCGACGGCTGGGCGAACTTGCAGCACGGACGCGACGAGCCGTTCACGTCCATCGACAGGTTCAGCCACGGGAGCGGGCAGATCGTGTCGGGGACGGGCCCCTCCGGCGGCGGCATCGCGGTCAGTGTGTCAGAGGATCCCGGTCATGCGATGGGTGCGGCCACTTCGCGCGCGGCGAGCACCCACACGTGGGTGTCGGGCCCTGTGGGCGCGAGGAAGGCCCGGACCTCGGTGGCGCCGTCCGGGCGGTCGAAGCGGAAGCGGCGCTCCTCGACGCCGCTGGGATGGACCCGCAGGCCGGTCTCACCCACCACCCCGAGCACCTCGGTGAGTCGAGGAGCGAGGTGGCTGGTGGGCCCGCCGGCGAGCGATCTCAGGTCCGCGCCCAGCACGTCGGCGGCGTCGGGCTCCAGTCGCAGCACCACCTGCGACCCGGCGGCATGCATGCGGTGGGTGCCCCGGCCGTCGGCGAAGGCCGCCGCCAGTCGCTCGGCCTCGGCACCGGGCGTTCGGTCGTCCGACCCCGGCGCCGGCGCCTCCCGGCGGGCCACCGCCAGCGCCTCCACCCGGCTCAGCTCGCGCTCCCAGGTCTCCCGGTTGCGCCCGAGGGTGTCGCGTCGCCGGCGGTCTTCGTCGTGCAGCGAGCCGACCACCTGCTCCAACTCCTCGACGGGCAGGGTGCGGAGGCTCAGCTGGGGCGGGTTGGTCAGGGTGCTGACGCCGACCAGGGCGTCGAGGCGATCGCCCCACTCGAGGACCTCGCCCAGCTCGTGCCAGTTGCCCCGCTGGAGGCAGAACGTGAGGGAGAACCCGCCGCCGTTGCGCCGCGCCGCGTCCCGGTAGCGACCGATGTTGTGGACCAGCGAGGCGTGGTCGACGCCGACCCTGATGCCCTCGACGGTCTGGCGGCGGTAGCCGTCCACCGAGACGGACACGTCGACGGGCAGCGAGGACAGCACCCGTTCGACACGGTCGTTCCACTGGGTGCCGTTGGTGGTGACGTACACGTCGGGCGTCAGCCCCAGGTCGACGAGGCGCCCGAGGACCCGCATCGGCTCGGCCCCGAGGAAGGGCTCGCCCCCGAGGAGGAACAGGCGTCGCAGGTGGGGCAGGAACGCGTCCAGCTCGGCGAAGAAGGCCTCGCCGTACACCGGTGGCAGCGGTGCTCGACCCTCGCGGTGGATCCTGATGGCGGACGACAGCTCGCCGTTGCACATCACGCACTGCAGGTTGCACGCGTTGGACAGCGCCAGCTCGAGCTGCACCGGCCACTCCGGGTCGGCGGTCGACGGCGCCAGCGGGTCGAAACGGTGCAGCTCGGCCGTGGCCGGCGAGCCCATGGCCACCTCGGCGGCGCAGAGCTCGCACCCGAGGCCCAGGTCGCCGGCGGCGAGACGGGCGCGCAGCCGCTCCGCCTCGGGGCCCCGCCAGACCTCCAGGAGCGAACGACGGGCGAGGTCGCCCAGCGGGTACCAGGTGTTGGCGCAGCAGGCGGTCACCCGCCCGGTCGGGTCCAGGTACAGCGACGAGAAGGGCGCGTGGCAGGCGGGATCGACGGGGCGGGCCGGCACCTCCTCGCCCGCCGGCACCTTCTCCCCCGCCGGCACCATCTCCCCCGCCGGCACCTTCTCGCCGGCGGGCTGCGACCGCAACCGGACCACCTGCTCAGCCACGGGCACGGACCGCCACGGGCCGGTCGCGGTCGTAGAAGCGATCGACCGCCACGAAGGTGACCGCGCCGTCGGGGTGCGGCGTGGAGACGACGCGGAGCACCGACCCCCGCCCACCACGGGCGGGCGCCCCCCGCGTGGCCAGGAAGGTCTGGTCCACCAGCCCTCCGCCGGCCCACCGATCGACGGCGTAGAGGTGACGGCCGGCCGCGACGTCGCAGCGGCGCAACACGTCGTCCACGTCGCACCCGACGACATCGACGGCGCGCAGACCGAGGAACCCCTCCTCGCCGAGGTCGGCGGTGCGCACCCGGCGGTCGGCGCCCACGTGCAGCCGGGCCACGGGGCCACCGTGGGCCCAGCGGGTGATGCGCAGCCGGGCCTCGGCCTCGGCCCCGGCGGTCGGGGCGGCGGCCGCAGTACCAGCGGCACCCGCGGCGGCCAGGTCGACGAGGGCGCCGCGCACCGCCACGGGCTGGCGGATCGTGGCGTCGACGCCGGCCCGCCGCTCGGCGAGCACCCGCCGCACCTGCTCGAGCTCGACCTGCCACGCCGCCCGGTTGCGGGTGAGCGTGGTCGACCGGTGCCGATCCTCGCCCTCCAGCTGGGCCAGCGCCGCGGCCAACGCCGCCTCGTCGAGGTCGTGGAAGCTGTGACCGGGCTCGCTCACGCTGATCACCCGCACGTCGGCGTCCCAGCCGTCGGCGAAGGCGAGGAACTCGCCGAGCTCGGCCCAGTTGTGGGTCGTGAGGCAGAAGTTGAAGCCGAAGGCGGTGCCCGCCCGCCGCGTGTAGGCGCGGAGCCCCCGGGCGTTCTCGAGCGCCTCGGCGGCGTCGATGTTGCGGCGGATGGCCTCGACGGTGGACGGGCGGACGCCGTCGAGCGACACCGTCACGTCGAAGGGCAACGACGCCAGCACGGCCTCGACCTTGGCGTCGAGCCTGGTGGCGTTGGTCACCACCGCGCACCGCGTCGTCACGGCGAGGCCGGCCATCTGCTCCCACACCCGGAAGTTCTCGGCGATCAGGAACGGCTCGCCCCCGAGGAAGCTGGCGTGGCGCAGATGGGGCAGGAACCCGTCCAGCTCGGCGAAGAACCGGTCGTCGTAGGCGGGAGGCAGCGGCGGCCGCCCCTCGCGTGCCCGGATCTTCGAGCTGAGCTCGCCGTTGCACATCACGCACTCGAGGTTGCATCGGTTGCTGAGGGCGAAGGTCATCCTCGTCGGGTACGCCGGGGACGGTGCGGTGACGGGGTAGGCGTCGTAGAGGCGGGCGATGGGCGCGTCGTTGCCGTGGAGCACCGCCCAGTGGCAGCTGTTGCAGCCGAGGGTCAGGTCGCCGGCGGCCAGCGCCGCTCGCAGGGCCCGGGCCCGCGGGCCCTGCCAGATCTCGGCCAGCGAGGCGTCGGCCACGTGGCCCATCGGGTACAGCTGGTTGGCGCAGCAGGTGAACACATTGCCCGCGGGGTCGAGCTCCATCGACACGAACGGCGCGTGGCACGCCGGCGCCGGTTGACCGCCCCGTCCGCTCACGTCCCCACTCACGCCACTCCCGCCGGCTCCCTCCGCGGGCCGTTCGGGGCCCGTACTCGTCCCTCCGGGCCGACTCACGCCGGGGCGTCCAGTGCGACCGGCCGCCAGAACTGGAGCAGCTGGGTGGCGTCGTCGCCCACCCCCTGCCGGGTGGCGAGCACGTTGACGACGTCACCACCCTCGAGGTGGATCACACTCAGCTCGGTGTCCCCGGCCACGTGGTGGTCGATGTGATCGACCGGGCCCACGCCACGAGCGAGGATCGGCTGCAGCTCGCTGTGGTGGCGCCCGAGCCAGGCCGCGGGGTCGATGCCGAACAGCGGCGCGGCGGGCGCCACCCGGCGGACCATCCCGGCCGCGTCGAGCTCCAGCGTGGGCAGCGGCGCCCCGTGGCCGGATGCCAGGTCGGTGGCGGCGCGGTCGACCGCGGCCGCGTCGCGGGCCACGGCGACGGCGTACTCGAGGCGGCCCAGCACCACCTCGCGGGCGGACTCCCAGTAGGCCTGGGGGTCGATGGTCAACCGGTGGAGCCGGGCCGACCCGTCCTCGAGGTGCCGGCGCAGCTTGCCGAGCTGGTCGCCCCACACCGGTGCGCTCAGCGCGAACGACCCGCCCTCCCGGTCGTCCTGGGCCCCGAGCGCCGAGACGATCGGGGCCAACTCGGGCACGGTGAGCCGGTACAGCGACAGCGACGGCGGCTCGAACACGTCGTTGACGTCCCCGACCACGCCCAGCTCGTCGGCGAGGCGGCAGAAGTCGCCGAGCTCGTGCCAGTTCACCGTCATCAGGCAGAAGGTGACGCTCACCCAGGTGCCCCGGCGCTCGGCCCACTCGCAGAACCGGTCCAGGTTGCGGCGCACGTCGTCCCACGACGACCCCCGCCGGATCGACTCGTAGGTCTCCGGGGTCGCGGCGTCGAGCGAGACCGACACGTCGACGGGGAGCATCGAGAGGATGCGCTCGACCCTCGGCGTCCACTGGGTGCCGTTCGTCGTCACGTGGCAGCGGGTGGTCAGCCCCGCGTCGACCAGCATCTCCATCACCCGCAGCGTCTCCGAGGCGAGGAAGGGCTCGCCGCCGTAGAACTTCACCCGGTCCAGGTGGGGCAGGAACGGCCGCAGCTGCTCGAAGAACTCCTCGCCGTACCTCGACACCAGGGGCGGGCGATGCTCCACCTGGGAACGGATCGAGGACGACCACTCGCCGTTGCACATCACGCAGCGCAGGTTGCAGGTGTTGGTGACCGACAGCTCGAGCTGGCGGGGCCAGGCCGGCTCGGGCCCGTCGAGGGCGAACCCCTCGAACCGCCGGGCGTACGCCAGGTCGGGCCGGCCGCCCTGCACCTGGGCGTGGCAGAAGTCGCACCCGAGGCCGAGATCGCCGTCCTCCATGGCCCGGCGCAACCGGCGGGCACCGGCGCCCCGCCAGATCTCCTCCAGCGGTGCCGCGGTGATGTTGCCCAGCGGGTGACGCTCGTTCATGCAGCACGCCCGCACGTCGCCGTGCTGGTCGAGGTACATCGACGTGAAGGGTGCCCGGCAGGCCACGTCGTGCGGCGGTTCCGACACCACATCGCCGACCTCTCGTCGCACCGGGGACGGCAGCGACTCGCGCACGCCACGAGGGTACCGGAGGCCCCCGTTCCCGCATCGGGCGCGACGGGCCGGGCCTACCCTGTCGAGGTGACACCGCCGCCCGTGCTGTTCGTGGGCCACGGTGCCGAGCGCACCGGCCCACCGGTGTTCCTGGCCAACTTCCAGCGCTGGCTCGCGGGCCACACCGGCACCGGGTTCGCCACGCTGCTCACGCGTGGTGGCCCGTTGCTCGGGCAGTACCGCCGATTGGGGCCAGTGCGGGTGCTCGACCCTCGCTGGACGGGCCCCCGCGTCGCGCAACAGAGCCTCGCCCGGCTCGGACGGGCGCGCGAGGCGACCGCGCTGCGCTCCCGCCGCGACCGGTGGCACCTCCGGGAGTGGCGGGATGCCTCCCTCGTGTACGTGAACACCGCCTCGCCGGCCACCCTGCGGGTGCTGGCCCAGGTGCCGAGACCGACGACCGTGGTCGCCCACGTGCACGAGCTCGAGGTGGCGCTGCGCTACCAGCTCGATGCCGGTGAGCGGGCCCTGCTGCTCGAACGGCCCGACCGCTTCGTCGCCGCGTCGCAGGCTGTGGCCGACAACCTCGTCGATCACCATGGGGTGCCCGCCGAGCGCATCGCGGTGCACCACGAATTCGTGGAGCCGATCGACGCGGTCGGCGGCGACGAGCGGCGGCGCCTCAGGGCCGCCCGGGGCATCGACCCCGACGCCTTCGTCGTGGTCGGGTCCGGCATGACCGAGTGGCGCAAGGCGCCCGACCTGTTCGTGGGCGTGGCCCGCGAGCTCCGTCGCCGCACCGACCGCCCGCTGGTGTTCCTCTGGGTGGGAGGCGCCACCGCCGGCCCCGAGTGGTGGCCACTCGACCACGAGGCCCGCCACCTGGGCGTGGCGGACGTCGTCCGCTTCCTCGGCAGCCAGGCCCAGCCCGGCGAGTGGTTCCGGCTGGGCGACGCGTTCGCCCTCACGTCCCGGGAGGACGCCTTCCCCCTCGCCGCGCTGGAGGCGGCCACCGCCGCCGTCCCGATCGTCACCTTCGACACCGGCGGCATGGTGGAGCTCGTGGAGGCGGGCGGCGCAGGGGCAGTGGTGCCCTACCCCGACCTCGCCGGGTTCGCCGAGGTGCTGGCTGCATGGGCCGGGGACGAGTCCGAGCGGCGCCGGCACGCCGATGCCGCCGCCCATCACGCCCGTGCCCACCACCTCACCGACGTCGCCGCGCCACGGCTGCACCGGTTGGTCGAGGACCTGCTGTCGTGCTGAGGCGACGGCGACGGCCCGACCTCCTGATCCTGGTCGACGACCTGCGCATCGAGTACGGCGGCGACGCGCAGTGGGGCTACGAGCTCTTCCTGGACCACATGCGGGGCCTGGGCCACCGGTTCACCGTCATCACCTGGGACCGCGACCAGGCCATCTTGGACCTCGACGGCCTGGGGACGGTTCGCTACGTCGAGGACATCAACCGCTGGCGCCTCGCGACCTGGCTGGCCGAGCATCACCTGCGCCCCCTCGCCCGGCGGATGCGCCACGCGCGGATGCGATGGTGGTGGGCACGGGCGCACCACCCACGATCGGTGCTGGCCATCGGCCCGGTCCGCACGGAGCTGACCCACTACACACCCCCCGAGGCGCACGTCGGCGTGATCATGGGCTGGCACGACCCCCGCCCCCCGGCGTCGCTGGAGGAGACCCTGGCCTGGGCCGACGCCGTGCTCGCCCGTGACGACGAGACCGCCGAGCACTGCGCCGACGTGGCCCCCGCCGACGGCGCGGAGGTGCGCGTCGTCGCAACCCTCTGGCCCCGCATCGACATGGCCCGCGAGTTCACCCCTCCGGTGCCCTCCGTCCCCGCCCGCTCGGGCATCGACGACGCCGCCGCGTTCGTCCTCGGCATCGGCCCCGTCAACTGGGGCGGGGGCACCGACCAGTTCGTGGCCATGGCCGGGCGCCTGCGCCGGGCGGTGCCCGACCGCCGCATCGAGTTCGGCTGGCTCGGCTGGCTGCCGGTCGGCCCCGACCTCTACCCGTACCAGTTCGACATCGAACGCCTCGGGCTCGACGACACGTTCCACTGGCTGGGCGATCGCCCCGACTGGTACGAGTTCGTGCAGCGGGCCGACGTGGTGGTGGTCACCGAGCGCCGACCGTTCCTCCCCGCCGGCGAGCCCCTCCCCTCCTTCTTCGAGGTCGAGACCCTGGTCGGCGTCTTCGAGCGGGCCGGGCGGTACCTCCGGATGCCGTACACGCCACCCGACGACCCGCTCGACGCGCTCCTCGACGCCGTCAACGTGCCGGTCGTGCGCTTCGACCTGGAGGCGGCGACCGAGCTGGCCCGAGGCCGCGGCGTGAGCGTCACCTACCCCGACACCGCCGCGCTCACCGAGGCAGTGGCCGCCGAGCTCGACGGCCCCCCGGCGACCGAGCGCCACGCGCTCACCTTCCTCCTGGGGCCGGGGCCGTCGTGACCGGCCCCAAGGTGCGCTTCATCGTGCACGAGGCGCGCCGCTCGGGCCCGCCGATCTACGCGCTCCACGTCCTGCGCTGGCTCGCGACCCACACCGACCTCGACCTGGGGGTGGTGCTCTCGACCGGCGGGCCCCTCGAGCCCGAGTTCGCCGCCATCTGCCCCACGCGCGACCACGCCACCGACCCCGAGGGCGCGCTGGCCCTGCTCGAGGAGGCCGACGTCGCCTACGTCAACACCGCCATCAGCATCCAATTGCTCCGCGAGACGGGCTACCGACCGCCGATCGTGCTGACACACATCCACGAGCTCGAGATCGGCCTGCGCTACTGGTTGGCACCGGAGGACCGTCGGTTCATCCTCGAGGTGACCGACCGTTTCCTCGTGGGGCCGCGGTGCGCGGTGGACAACCTGGTTTCCAACCACGGCGTGCCCCGCGCCAAGATCGGCCAGGTGGCCTACTTCGTCCCGCCCGGCGCATCGACGCCCTCGGGCGCCGCGCCCCGCCGCGAGTTGGGGATCGGCGACGACACGGTGCTCGTGGGCATGTGCGGGGCGCGTGAGTGGCGCAAGGCACCCGACCTGTTCTCGCACCTCGCCTGGCACAGCGGGCGCCTGGCCCCCGAGCTCGACCTGCGGTTCCTCTGGGTGGGCAGCCCCATCCCCACCGGACCGCACTGGGACGAGGCGGGTGAGCTCGACCTGCTGCACCTCGGCGAGCGTCTCACCTTCGTCGAGGACCAAGCCGACCCCGACCCGTGGCTGGCGGCGCTCGACGTGTACGCGCTGACCTCGCGGGAGGACAATTTCCCGCTGGCCTGCCTCACGGCCTGCTCGTTCGGCGTGCCCGCGGTCACCTTCGACGGCGGCGGCATCGCCGAGCTGGTGGAAGCGTCGGGAGGCGGCCGGGTGGTGGCCTACCCCGAGGTCGAGCACATGGCGGCCGAGATCGTCGGCCTGGCCCGCGACCGCGGCCGGCGCCGCCGGCTGGGCGAGCGCGCCCGCAGGTACGTGGCGGCTCGCCACGGCCTCGACCGGTGCGCGCGTCAGGTCGCCGACGAGATCTCGGCGCTGGTGCGGCCATGACGCTGCGGGCACCCAGGCGGTTCCGCAAGGGCCGGGTGCTGTTCATGTCGCACGCCGCCGAGCGCACCGGCCCTCCCATCATCATGTTGCACCTCGCCCGGTGGCTGCGGGCCAACACCGACCTCGACTTCGAGCTGCTGTTCCTGCAGGGCGGCGAGCTCGAGGAGGAGTTCCGGTCGTTGGCCCGGGTGTGGATCCTCGACGAGTGGGACCCGCCGCGCCCTGCGGTGGTGCTCGACTCGCTGGCCTGGAAGTTCGGGCTCGAGCGCCATGCGCCCATGATCCGGACCAGGGCCCTGCGCTGGCGGATGCGCCGGGCGCGCCACTTCGACCTCGTGTACGTCAACACCGCCGGGAGCGTGCGCCCGCTGCGGTACCTGCCCCTCGACGACCCGATCGTGCTCACGCACGTGCACGAGCTGTCCGTCGGCCTCGACTTCCACCTGCCCCCCGAGGACCGCGAGCTGATCAGCGAGGTGACCAGGCACTACATCGCCGTGTCGGACGCGGTCGCCCGTGAGACCGAGCGGGCCTTCGGTGCGGCCCCCGACGCGATCACCCGCCAGTACGGCTTCATCGAGCTGCCCCCCGAGGACGCACCGGCGGGTGAGACCGCGGCCCTGCGCCGGTCACTGGGCATCCCCGAGGATGCCGCGGTGGTGGGCGCCGCCGGCCTGACCCACTGGCGCAAGGCCCCCGACCTGTTCGTGCAGGTCGCCCGCCTCGTCCGCGAGCGCGGCCACGGGCCGATGCCCCACTTCGTCTGGGTGGGGGGCGAGTCGGGGGGCCCCGAGCTCGAGCCTGTCCGCTACGACGTCGAGCAGGCCGGGCTCGGCGAGCACGTGCACTTCGTGGGCCACCAGGCCGACCCCGTCCCGTGGTTCCGCCTCTTCGACGTCCTGCTCCTGCCGGCCCGGGAGGACGCGTTCCCGCTGGTGTGCCTGGAGGCCGCATCCATCGGCGTGCCCATCGTCTGCTTCGACAACGGCGGCATGCCCGAGTTCGTGGGTGACGGCGAGCGGGGGTTCGTGGTGCCCTACCCCGACCTCGGCGCCATGGCCGACCGCACGATCGCCCTCCTCGACGACCCGGGCCTGCGGGAGCGGCTCGGCGCCGCGGCCAAGGCCAAGGCCCGGGCCGAGAACGGCGTGGACGTGGGCGCGGCGGCGATCCACGAGGTGGTGCGGCAATGGCTCTGAGAGGACGGGCTCTGAGAGGACGGGCTTCGAGAGGACGGGCTCCGAGCGGAAGCGCTCTGAGTGGCGGCGATCCGAGGATCCGCAGGATCGTGTTCGTCACCCTCGACGGCGCGGTGGGCGGCGGCCAGGTGTTCCTGCTGTACCTGCTGCGCTGGCTGCGCCACCAGACCGACGTCTCCACCGAGCTGCTGGCCTGGCACGGCGGGCCGCTGCTCGACCGCTACGCCGAGCTGACCCCGGTGCGGGTGTTGGACGACCTCAACGAGTGGCGTCCCGCCCGCGTGTTCGAGGTGCTGGGCTTCCAGCGCCTCACCGGGCTCCTCAAGAGCAGCCGCCTGCGGTGGTGGCTGGTGCAGCGTCGCCGTGGCGACCTGCTCTACGTCAACGGGCTCGAGGCGGCACGGATCCTCGGCTTCACCACGCTGGCCGGGCCCCGTGCCGTCGTCCACGTCCACGACATCGCCGAGCTGCACAGCGACCGGCTGACCCTGGCCGATCGCCGGCTCATCACCGAGCGTGCCGCCCTCTTCGTGGCCGCCTCCGACGAGATCGCCGCTGCCCTCCACCGCGAGCTGGGCGTCGAACGCGACCGGATCATCCGCCACGACTACGTGATCGCCGGCGGCACCGAAGGGCCCCTCGTCTCGCTCCACCCCCCGAGCCGCGCCGACCTCGGGGTCGGTGCGGACGAGCTGGTGGTGGGTTGCACCGGCCCGGCCGACTGGTGGAAGGAGCCCGAGCAGTTCGTGCTGCTCGCGTGGGCCGTGCGCCGCCGGCTGCCCGATCACCCGCTGCGCTTCCTGTGGGTCGCCGACGACCCCGACGAGCGGCTCCTCTGGCCGCTCCGCCACGACCTGCGCAACGCCGGGATCGAGGCGTGCACCACGGTGGTCAGCGGCCCCAAGCCGTTCGACTTCCTGGCGTCCATGGACGTGCTGGTGATCTCCGGCCGCCACGAGCCTCCGGAGCTGCTGGTCTTCGAAGCCGTCGGCGCGGGCACGGCCGTGGTGTGCACCGACAACCTGTTGCGGGACACCCCGGCCCGGGCCACCGCCGAGGTCGTGCCCTACCTCGACATCGACGCCCTCGCCGATGCGGTCGTCGCCCTGGCCACCGACGAGGCGCGGCGTCGGGCACTCGTCGACGCAGGGTGCGAGACCGCCCGCCGGCACCACGACGTGACCGTGGGCGCCCGCCGGCTCCTGGCGGCGGTGAGCGCCACGTGACCCGAGTGCGGCTGCGCCGGCGGCGCGCGGCCCCGTCGGAGGCGGGAGCGCCGCTGTTCTGCCGGCTGCCCTTCACCGAGGTGTGCATCGACGAGGCCGGCGACGTGTGGCCCAACTGCTGCCCGGACTGGGTCGAGTTCCCGCTCGGCAACCTGCTCGAGCAGTCGTGGGACGAGGTCTGGAACGGCAGCAGGGCCCGCGAGCTGCGCCGGTCCATGCACGACGGCTCGGCCCGCCACTGCGACGCCGGCTGGTGCCCGCACCTGCAGACGGCGCAGGGCGGCCCCGGCGACCACATCGTCGCCCCGTACGGCGAACGGGCGCGGCTCGATCTCCCCGACGAGGCACTCGCGGGGGCCGTCGAGATGGCGACCGGGCCCACCAACGTGGGCATGCACTACGAGCCCAGCTGCAACCTCGCCTGCCCGACCTGTCGGAGCGACATCGAGATGGTGAGTGGCGACGCCGCCGAGCGCATGCGGCGCCTGCACGACACGGTCGAGACCGAGGTCCTCCCCCACCCTCGGATCATCAGCATGACGGGCACCGGCGACCCGTTCGCCAGCCGGTTCCTGCGCGAGTTCCTCATCGGGTTCGAACGCGACCGGTTCCCGGGCATCGAGACGATCCACCTCCACACCAACGCCATCCTCTGGACACCCGCGCTGTGGGCCCGCATGACCGGCCTGCACGACATCGACGTGACCACCGACATCTCCATCGACGCGGCCCGGCCCACCACCTACGAGCTCGTCCGCCGACCGGCCCGGTGGGAGCGCCTGGTCGACAACCTCGAGTTCATCGGCACCATCCCCAACGTCCGCAGCATCGGCGTCAGCATGACCGTCTCCCAGCCCAACATCGGCGAGCTGGTCGAGTTCCACGACCTGGGCCGGCGCCTCGCCGAGCGCAGCGACCGGTTCACCTTCGTGGAGTACAAGCGCGTGCGGCGCCGCATGCACCACGACGACGACGCGTGGCGAGCGATGGGGCTCGAGCACCTCGGCGCGGCCGGCGGCGAGCTGCTCGTCGCCCAGCTCGCCGTGCTGGAGGAGCGCCGGCGCGCCGGCGCCGAGCCCGAGATCCGTTCGAACCTCGCCGAGTTCGCCGACGTCGCCGACCCCGACGGCTGACCGCGACGAGCGAGCTCGGCCGGGCGGCTGCGGCCCGACCGGGAGCGCGCTCGTAGACTCCGACCATCGCCTCCCGCCACCTCGCCCGCCTGTTCTCGCGCCGGAAGCACGCGGCGGCGACGAGCGACGCGCTCGATGCCTGGCAGCGCTCGCGCCACACGCCGTTCCGGGACAGCGTGTGCAACGCGCCCCTCACCAACATGTACTTCTGCGTGGACGGCCAGGTCGCGCCGTGTTGGCTCTACTTCCCGCACAAGCCGCCGCGTTGGAGCCCCGAGCGCTCGATCGCCGACATCTGGCGCGGGCCCGAGTTCACCAAGCTCCGTGAGGCCCACGCCCAGAGCCGCTTCCTGCCCAGCTGTCAGGTCTGCGAGCACAACATCGACACCGGCAACCTGCCGTTGGCCGCGGCCTACGACAACGAGCACCCCATCGGCGACTGGCCCACGATGCTCGAGCTCGAGCTGTCCAACCTGTGCAACCTCGAGTGCGTGATGTGCTCGGGCCAGCTCTCCTCGAAGATCCGGCGCAACCGCGACCACCTCCCACCCCTCGTGAGCCCTTACGACGACTCCTTCGTCGACCAGGTGGCCGAGCTGCTCCCCCACCTGCACGAGCTGCGCTTCAACGGCGGCGAGCCGCTGATGCAGCCGATCGTGCACAAGATCGCCGACCGCGTCGCGGCGATCCGCCCTGATCTGAAGGTCACCATCGCCACCAACGGCACCATCATCAACGACAGGGCCCGGCGGATGATGGAGCGCTGCAACGTGCACGTGAACATCTCCATCGACTCGCTCATCCCGGAGCGCTATGCGGAGATCCGGGTGCACGGGGTGCTCGAGGAGGTGCTGGCCAACTTCGAGGAGTACCGCGGGTACTGCCACGCCGACGGGCGGAACCTGGCCGTGATGGTGAACCCCATGCGGGTGAACTGGGACGAGATGGCCGACTTCGTGTGGTTCGCCGCCGAACGGCAGGTGTTCCTCTGGTTCAACACCATCCGCTACCCCGAGCACCTGGCGCTGCACAACCTGTCGGCCGGTGAGTTGTCCCACATCCACGACACCCTGGCCGCGAAGGACCTGCCGGTTCCGGTCGAAGGGCCCGACGGCGACGCCTGCCGGGGCGCCCTCGAGGTCTACGAGCGGTTCGTGCACACCCAGCTGGCGACCTGGCGCGACGAGGCGTCCGACCGGTCGGGCCCCGCCGCACCCGGGCCGGTGCCGGTGTCGATCAGCCCCAAGGCACCGGCCTCGGGCTGAGCGTCACCTCGGAGCGTCCGCCTCCTCGGTGGCCAACGGCAACCGGGCGGTGGTGGTGGCGGTGAGCACCCCCCAGAACGGCACCACCGCGGTGCGGAACCGCACGTCGCCACCACCGGGGTGGTGGGTGTAGGTGACCCAGGAGAACCCCTCACCGGCGGGCCCGACCCGGAGGTCCGATCGCCGGCCGAGGCGATGGGCGACGTAGGGGGTGACGTCGTCGAGCGATCGGCCCACGAGGCCCTCCAGATCGAGCGGCTCGGCCCACCCCGGCACCTCCACCGCCTCGATCGTGCCCGTGGGGGCGCGCAGCACCACCGGCGCCTGGCCGGCCCAGGTGCGCAGCTCCTCCCGGAGGCGGTCCACCTCGGCGTCGTCGAGCGGCTGGGGCGCCAGCTCGACCGCTGCGGGCGCCGCGTCAGCACCCTCATCGGCACCGTCACCGTCACCGTCACCGTCACCGGCCTCGGCCTCGTTCGTCGGCTTGGCGTAGGGGCGCAGGGCGACCGGGGATCCGGGCCCCGACGACGACGCGTACGCGTGGAGATGGGCGAGGATCGTCTCCCACGCGTCGCGGTTGCGGGTGAGGCGCTCGCCCGCCCCCGATGCGGCCAGGGAGTCGGCGATGGCACGGAGCTCCGCCGGCGGCAGGGTGAAGAGGCTGAGCTGTGGCGGGTAGTGGACCGGGATCACGTGCACGCCCACGTCGAGCGCGTCGGCATCGAGCAGGAAGTCGCCCAGCTCGTGCCAGTTGTGGCGCAGCAGGCAGTGGTTGAGGCAGAAGGCGCTGCCGTACGAACGGGTGGCGGCGAGGAACCGGTCCCGGTTGGCCACCACCTCGTCGTGGCGCGAGCCCAGCCGGATGGCGTCGTTCACCGCCGCGGTGGTGCCGTCGATCGACACCGCCACGATCATGCGCAGCGAGTGGAGGTAGCGCTCGACGCGGTCGTCCCACACGGTGCCGTTGGTGGTCACGTGCACCTCGGGGTGCAGGTCCATCTCGATGAGCAGGTCCCACACCCGCCGGCACTCCTGGGACAGGAACGGCTCGCCTCCGATGAACACCGCGACCTCGATGTGGGGAAGCACCTCGCGCAACTCGTCGAAGAAGGCGTCGTCGTAGGGGGACCGGAGGGCCGGACGGTGCTCGCGCTGGGCACGGATGGCCGACGACAGCTCCCCGTTGCACATCACGCACTGCAGGTTGCAGGTGTTCGAGAGCGCGAACTCGACCCGCTTCGGCCACTCGAGGAGGACGTCCGGCTGCGGGTAGCGGTCGAACTGCTCGGCGTGGGTGTGCAGCCGCTCACCCAGGCGGTAGTCCACCTCGCAGTCCTGGCACCCCAGGCGGTAGTCGGCGGCGTCGAGCGCCGTCCGCAGGCGGGCCAGCGCCTCACCCCGCCAGATCTCCCCGATCGATGCCTCACCGATCCGTCCCAGCGGGTACTTGTCGTTCACGCAGCAGGCGTGCACCTCGCCGGTCGGCGAGAAGCGCAGCGCCACATGGGGTGCGCGACAGGTGGCCGACGGCGCCGCCGGTCCGGCATCGGTGCTCACCGCGGTCAGGGTAGGCCCTGGGCGCCACCACGGAGCGGCCGCACCCGTCCGTACACTGCCGACGGGTGCCCACCGGAGCGAGGAGTTCGACGTTGCAGCCCGCACAGCGCGAAGCGTTCGACCAGGGCCGCGACTTCTCCCGCAAGGCGGTGCGGTCCGTCTGCTACGCCCCCTTCACCTCGATGTACCTCGATCCCCACGGCGACGTGCTGGCGTGCTGCCAGAACACCGAGCACCTCCTCGGCAACGTGGCCGAGTCGTCACTCAGCGAGATCTGGCACGGCGAGCCCGCCGAGGAGCTGCGGGCCGCGCTCACCGCGTACGACCTGAGCCGGGGCTGTCGCTTCTGCGCCTGGCAGGTGGACGACGGCAACTACGGGGCCGCCTACACGCAGAGCTTCGAGGGCATCGAGGTCGACGCCGAGCGGCCCGCCTGGCCGCGCCGCCTCGAATTCGCGATCAGCAACACGTGCAACCTCGAGTGCGTGATGTGCAACGGCGAGTGGTCATCGATGATCCGGTCGCGCCGTGAGGGCCGGGCGCCGCTGCCGAAGGTGTACGGCGACCGCTTCTTCGACGAGCTCCGGCCCTTCCTGCACCAGCTCCACGAGGCCCGGTTCCTGGGTGGCGAGCCCTTCCTGGCGGCGGAGACGCTGCGGATCATGGACCTCATGGTCGAGGAGGGGGTCGAGGTGCCCTGCCATCTCACGACCAACGGGACGCAGTGGAACGAGCGGGTCGAGCGCATCCTCGATCGCCTCCCCGTGTCGCTGGCCGTGTCGCTGGACGGGGTCACGCCGGAGACGGTGGAGGCCATCCGCGTCGGGGCGTCCCACGCCCAGCTGATGGAGAACCTGGCCCGCTACCGGGCCTACACGACCGCGCGGGGCACGTCGCTCGACCTGACGTTCTGCTTCATGCGCCAGAACTGGCACGAGTTCGGCGACTACCTGCGCCTCGGCGACGAGTGGGGCTGCCGCGTGTACGTGAACACGGTGATCCACCCGAAGTTCGGGCTCTACCACCTGCCGCTCGACGAGTTCGACGCGGTCGTCGAGCGCCTCGAGGCCCAGGACCCGGTCCTCCGCGACCAGCTCACGCTCAACCGCGACCTCTGGATCAGCGAGCTCGACCGGCTGCGGGCCTGGAGCGAGCGCGCCCGCCTCGAGCAGGAGACGGCGGTCGATGCGCCGTACCGCTCGATCACCCCGCGGGAGGTGTACTTCCGCGAGCAGGAGGCGGCCACGCTCCCCGCCGCGCTCCGCGCCGCCGCCTCCGCCGACTCCGACAGCTCGGGGTGGACCGAGGCCGCCGTGGTCGAACGGGCGCAGGCCGGCATGATCGAGCACCGGATCTCCGTGCTGCGCACCGACGGCGGCGAGGTGGTGCGATCGGTCGAGGGCGGCACCGACGAGTCGGGCGCGGCGACGTTCATGGGTGTGCCGGCTCCCGAGTGCCTGGGCCGACCCTTCGCCGAGGTGGCCGACGCGCTGACCGAGGTGCACGGCGACCACGTTCGACCGGTGCGCGACGAGGTCGTCGACGGCGCTGCGGTCCGCCACGTCATCTTCCGCCGTGGCGACGACGCCGCCGCCACGTACCTCCAGGTGTGGTCGTTCCCCGTCCACGACGGTGACGCCTACGCGGGGTCGGTCACCGCGGCCGCCTGGTCCGAGCACCCACCGGCGTGGGCCGGCGCGGCAACCGACTGATCAGTCCAGCTCGGCGCTGATCAGCCGCCAGAGCTCCTCCCCCACCACCTGGGCGCCCCGCTCGTTGGTCAGCACGCCATCGAGGTAGACCGCACCGGGCTCGGCGTCGAGGGATGCGCTGAGGTCGACCGCTCCGTCCGGTCCCTGGTCCGACGCACCCGCCACCCGGCGGTACGCCCCGCCGTCCCCGGCCACCCCCCGCGCCGCCTGCCAGGTGAACAGGGTGTCGACGCCGTGCTCCCCGGCAGCGAACGCGGCGAGGTCCACGCTGCGGCCGTGCAGGTCGGCCACGCGCTCGTCCAGCCCCGGCTCGTCGGCGGCCGCGGCCTGGTAGCCGAACACGCTCTGGAGGCGGTCGAGCAGGCGGTTCACCACACTGGTCTCCCGGTAGTCTTCCCACCATCCCTGGGCCTGCTCGCGGGCGCTGTCGCGACCGGTGAGGGCCTCGGTCACGCCCCGGACGTTGTAGTGCGTGGGGTCGCGGCTCGGGTCCTCGAGCTGCACCGCCACGTCGGCGGCACCGTCGTAGAACACGACCAGGTCGGGCGCGGGCCGCACGGCCAGCTCCTGCTCGAGCAGCAGCGCCGCCTGCCAGCTGGTGTAGCCGGGCTGGCCGAGGTTCACGGCGCGGATCGGCGTGCCCGCATCCTCGGCCGCCCGCGCCACCTCAGACGGGACCGTGTGGAGGTCGCGCTGGCCCTCACCCCACAGCGCGGCGCCGCCGAGGAACCACACCTCGGGCGCGTCGGCGGGCAGGTCGTCGGGCTCGTAGGAGCGTCGCACCGCGCCCTGCGCCTGTATGTAGCGCCCGTCGGTGCCCGCGACGCGACTCAGGATGTACGGGTGGAACTCGTAGTCGAGCGCCCGGAACTCCCGCCAGTAGTCGCGGGCCCACCCGTCGCCGGCCATCGCTGGCGATGCCGCCAGCTCGCGGGCGGTCTGCTCGGAGACCGCGGCCGCGACGGGCATGTCGTGGCTGCCGAACCACTCGTCCCAGGTCCAGCCCAGCGCGTAGTTGAGCGCCAGCGCGATCACCACCCACCCGACCACCCGCACGGACAGGTAGGCCACCCGGAACACCGGCCCGCGCGCCGTGCGCTCGTCCTCGCGGGCGTACGGACGCCGGGACGTGGGTGCAGGGCCGTGCGACCGCCGGGCCCAGTGCCCGGCCGCGTGTGCACGCCGCCCCGGGGTGAGCGGGTCGCGACCGAGCATCCTGGCCAGCACCGAGAGCGGCAGGAACACCACTGCCTCGACGATGCCCAGGAGGACAGCGGTGAGCCCGTGGCCCACGGCCCGCCCCACCGCGGCGAGCACGGCCTCGATCCGCGCGGCCAGTGTGGGCCGGAGCGCGGTGGCCACGGCCAACAGCACCGCCACGACCCCGACCGCGACCGCGACCCTGCGCAGGCCGATCCACCAGAGCAGCGCGGCGACGGCGAACGGGGCGACCACGCGCAGCCGCGCTCGCCACGGGCGCGCCGGGCGCGGCGCGGTCGGAGCGACCTCGTCCCAACCGGTCACGGCTCGCTCACCTCCGCCAGCCTGCGGGCTACGTAGGGCCACATGGCCTCGGCCACGAGCCGGGCGCCGAGCTCGTTCGTGTGGATCCCGTCGATGAAGACGGGTGACGGCGGGTCGTCGAGCGCGTCGGAGATGTCGATCCCGCCACCCACGTCGGCGACGCGGTCGGTCAGCTCGTCGTAGGGCAGCCACTCGCCGGTCGGTTGCCAGAACACGATCGGCGCCATCCCGTGCTCCCCGGCCACGTGGTGCAGGAGCGCCATGGTGCGACGGTAGATGGCGTCGGCGTTGTCGACCGCCGCGGCCATCTCCTCGGGAGGCGGCTGGTAGTACGGCTCGTCGGCCCCCGCCGGTTGGATCGCCCCGAGCTGCCGAATGCCGTGGAGCAGCTTGTGGACCGCGCTGGTCTGCACGTAGTCGCGCCGAACGGACGGCTCGCCGGCATCGACCTGCCCGGGCAGCGGCGGCGCCAGACCGAACGCGTCGCCGATGACGGCGAGCTGGAAGATCGTCGGCTGGCGGCTCAGGTTCTCGGGCGCCTCCGTCTGCGTCGAGAGCTCGTTGAACCCGTGGTAGAAGACCACCAGGTCCGGGGGCGAGCGGTCGGTCAGCTCACGCTCGAAGACCAGGAGCTCCTGGAACGCCGAGTAGCCCCGGATGCCGAAGTTGACCACGCGCACGGGGGTCCCGGCGGCCTCGGCCAGGCGCGCCACCTCCGACGGGATGGTGTGGCGGTCACGTTGCCCCTCGCCCCAGAGCGTCGAGCCACCGAAGAACCACACCACGGGCAGGTCGTGCCCGTCGGCTCCCGAGGGTTCGTAGGAGGCGCGGATCCCGTGCGCGGAGTTCACGTAGCGGCCGTGCACCGGCGCCTCCCGCTGGCCGACGTAGGGCACGTAGGTCCAACTCATGGCGGTGAGCTCGGCGAAGTAGCGCTCGGCCCACGGCGAGCCGGCCATCGCCGGGAGATCCACGCGCGGGTCGTCGGTCGGCGGCAGGTCGGTCGAGGCCAGTTCGACCGTGTCGACGGGCCGGTCCGGCTCGGTCACCCGGTCCCACAGGGCACCCGCGGCCCAGTCGACGGCCACGAGGAGCACCGCGCACCCGACCGTCGCCGGAACCATGTGCAGCACGACGGCGCGCACGCCCCGCCCGACCACGCGCAGGGCCCTTCCGGTGCGCTCGGCGACCACACGGACCGAGAGCGCCTCCCGGGCCCGTCCGGCGGGCTCGAGCGCCCGGCTCACCTGACGGTGGAGGCGCGCGACGGTCGCGGGCCGCCGCGCCCAGAGCCACCACACCTGGCCGAGCACGACCCCGGCCAGGACGAGGGCGAGGGCGACGAACGATGTCACGGTCCGGATGCCCCGTCGACCATCGGGGCGAGGTGCTCCCAGATGGCGTCGGCCGACAGGCGGGCGCCGAGCTCGTTGGTGTGGACCGCGTCGATGTAGATCGGTCCGGGCGGGTGCGCGAGCGCGTCGGAGATGTCGATCCCCCCGCCGATCGTGGCCATCCGCTCGCTGTCGGCGTAGTACTGGCTCGACACCTCCTCGGTGCCGGCGGGCTGCCAGAAGATCGCGGTGGGCACGTCGTGGTCCCGGGCCTCGTGGCGGATCAGCGCGACGCTGCGCCGGTAGATCTGCTCGCTCTCCGCGGTGGCCCGTTCGAGCGCGGCCGGCGTGGGCTGGTACGGCGGCTCCTCGGCGCCCGCCGGGGCGGCGACGAGGCCCCCGCCGGCCCGGAGGAGACGGGTCGCCACGCTCGTGCGCAGGTACGCCTCCCGCACCGACGGCTCGGGAGGCGGTTGCTGGCCGGGCAGGGGTGGGGCGCGGTGGAACGCGTCGGCGGTCACGTCGATCTGGAAGATCGACGGCTGCGAGCCCATGTTCGACGGCGACTCCAACAAGCTGTAGACCTCGTTGATGCCGTGGTAGAAGACCACCAGGTCCGGCGGGTCACGCCGGGCCAGGGCCTGCTCGAACACCAGGAACTCCTGGAAGGCCGTGTAGCCCCGCACCCCGAAGTTCGACACCCGTAGGGTCACGCCGTCGGCCTCGGCCAGGCGGGCCACCTCCGAGGGGATCGTGTGACCGTCGCGCTGACCCTCGCCCCACAGGGTGGAGCCGCCGAAGAACCAGACGTCGACCGCGCCGGCACCCTCGGCCCCCGGCGGTTCGTACGACGCCCGGACGCCGTCGACCGAGTTGATGTAGCGGCCGTGCACGGCCACCTCGCGGGGCCCGACGTAGGGCACGTAGGTGAAGGGCACCGCCGCGAGCTCGGCGAAGTAGCGCTCCGCCCAGGGCGACCCGGCCATCGCCGGCGTCCCCACCCGCTCGTCGGCGGCGAGCGGGAGCTCGGCGGTGGCCAGCGTCAAGGCGTCCGGGACGTCGACGGGCGTGCCCGCCACGCGGTCCCACGCACGACCCAGGCCCCAGTCCAGGGCCACGAGCAGGGCCAGGCAGCCCACCGCGGCGGGGAGCAGGCGGGTCAGCACCACCCTCGCCGCCCGCCCCGCGGCAACCGCCGCCCGCCCGGCGGCGCCCGTCGCGTGACCCATGGCGTGGCGACCCGGCCCGGTCAGCGCTGCCGCGATGGCGGCGGCACGCTCCGGGGCCCGCGGCGACAGCCAGGCGTACTGCAGGCAGGCGGCCACCACCACCGCGGCGGGCAGCGGGCCACCCACCAGCACGGCCACCGCCACCAACGGGGCGAGCGGCAGGACCAGCCACCCCAGAGACCGGCGTCCCCCATTCTCGCGTGCCGGCATCAGCGCCACAGTAGCGATGGCCTCTTCGGGCCCGACCGCGCCCACCGACGGCAGCCGGTGGCCCGGGTGCGCCCCTTTGCGCGGGACTCGGCCTCTAGTGTCTCCCGCGATGGCGCTCGACCGCTCGGTCCCGGCACGAGACGCCGGTTCAGGCGACCCATCAGGGCACTGGCACGAGACCACCCCACCCCGCTGGGTCGACGCCCGGGCGCCGGCCACGGTCTGGCGCGGCCTGGTCGTCGCCCTCGTGCTCGCCGCGGTGCTCGGCTCCTCCGGGCACGTCCCCGCCGCGGTGGGGGTGGTGCTGGCGGGCACCGCCGCCGGCCAGATGACCGCGCTGGCCTGGTCGCCCTGGCTCCGGGGCCTCGACCTCGTGGAGCGGGCGGTGGCCACCGGGCTCCGCGCCGTCTTGCTCGGGATCGTCTTCGTCGTCGTGGTCTGCCCCCTCTGGCTGCTGGCACGGTTGTTCCGGCACGACACGCTCGCCGTCACCACGCGCACCGGCGGTCGCCCGCCGGCACCGAGGCGGCCGTTCGCCCGCGAGCGCTCGAGCCTCACCGTCCGCCGGCGGCTCGTGGTGCCCGCAGTCGTGGGCACCGTGCTCGCGATCGCGATCGCGGGCGCGTCCCTGGTGACCTCGACCGCCGGGAACGACGAGCCCCGCCGTACCGCACTCACCCGACCGCACTCCCTCATCGCCCACGAGGGCCTCTCGTGGGCCCCGGCCCTCTTCGCCGAGGAGTCGGAGTTGCGCAACCTGTACGACCCGTACCTGACCGTGCGACAGGACGACCACCAGGGCCGGTACATCAACATCGTCCGGGGAGTGCGCCAGAGCTACCGCGCCGCGACCGCGCCGGGCGGCGACGCGCTCGACGTGTGGTTCTTCGGTGGATCCACGCTGTTCGGCGTGGGGCAGCGCGACGACCACACCATCCCGTCGGAGATCGTCAGGCTGGCCGAGCGCGACGGCCTCGCCATCCGCGCCTGGAACTTCGGCATGTCGACCTACGTCAACTGGCAGGAGACCGTGCTGTTGCTCGAGCTCCTCCAGGAGCGCCCGCCGCCCGACCTGGTCGTGTTCTACGACGGCGCCAACGACGCCACGGTGTACGTCCGTGACGGCACCCGGTGGCCGAGCACGTTCTTCGCGCCCGACATCGAACGGGCACTGATCGACGATCATGCGCTCGTCTCCGAGCCGGCCTCGGTACCCGACCGGCGCACGGAGGTCAGGCGCGTGCGCGACTTCCTGCGCGCCCTCGCCGCGGGGGCGCGCACCGCGGACAGCGCCGCCGCCGCGTTCGGCGTGCCGGTGCGCCACTTCCTCCAGCCGGTGCTCGGGACGAAGCGCCCGCTCACCAGCCACGACGAGGACGCCTACGACGTGATGCGGGCGGAGCCCCGATTCGACCAGGCCCGGTGGGACGTGATCCGGGCCGAGCCGCTGCCCGAGGGCCTCATCGACGTCACCGACGCGCTCGACGGCGTCACCGACCCGGTGTACTTCGACCAGGTGCACACCAACGAGCTCGGTGCGGCTGCGGTCGCCCGCGCCATGTACGTGCACCTGCGGCCCGTCCTGGAGCGGCTCGGGGCGCCGGCTCCCGGGTAGCGAGCGCCCGTCGGCAACTGGCGCGGGGCGGCCCCGCCCCGACCGGAGGGGCGACCGGTCACGTACCATCGCAGCGACGCCGAAACGAGAGTTGGACACCCGTGCAGGTCACCTTGTTGCAGTGCCCCGCCAACAACCCCGACAGCCCGCCGTACGCGTTCGCGCTGTTGAACGCGGCGCTGAAGCAGCACGGCCACGAGCCCCACGTCTTCGACCTGAACATCGCGCTCTACCACCAGGCCAGGGCCCTCAGCGACGACAACGCCTGGGCCACCGGGCACAGCCAGGAGTCGCCCATCGAGTACTGGATCAACGAGGAGTTCAGCCACGCCAGCCTCGCGCCCCACACCGACTTCATCGACGAGTACCTCGACCGCGTCCTCGAGGTGCCCTCCCCGCTGATCGGCTTCTCGATCCACACCAGCTCGTACTGGCCCACGGTCGAGATCGCGGCCCGCCTGAAGGCCAAGGACCCGAGCCGACTGGTGATCGTGGGTGGGCCGTACTGCTTCTTGAACCACGAGGGCGACCGGATGCTCGAACTGCACGACTTCATCGACATGGTGTGCTTCCTCGAGGCCGAACGCAGCTTCCCCGAGCTGGTCGACCGCCTCGAGCGGGGCGACGACCCCACCGACTTGCACGGCTACGGGTTCCGCCTGCCCGACGGCGGGATCCGCAACAACGTCATCGACACCATCCACCGCAAGGAGCCCGAGGGCACCCTGATCGAGGACCTCGACACCATCCCGTACGCCGACTGGTCGTGCTACGACATCGACGACTACGAGGAGAAGTACCTCCCGATCATCACCAGCCGCGGCTGCATCCGCCGGTGCACGTTCTGCAGCGAGGCCCCGATCTGGGGGCGGTTCCGCTACCGCAGCGCGGCGAACATCGCCGACGAGATGCTCCTGCAGTCGAGCGCGTACCCGCAGGTCCGCACGTTCTGGTTCATGGACTCGCTGGTCAACGGCAACATCGAGATGCTGGGCGAGCTGTGCGACCTGCTCATCGCTGCGGGGTCGGCCGGCCCCGACGGCAAGGAGCGGGGCGACGGGCGGTTCGGGTGGACGGGCCAGTTCCTCGTCCGCAAGCAGATGACCGAGGCGCTGTGGGAGAAGGTGTCGCTCGCGGGCGGGCAGTGGTTCGCGTGCGGGCTCGAGAACGGCAGCGACCGCATCCTGCGCATGATGCGCAAGGGCTACGACCGCGAGACGGCCAAGGAGGTCATCCGCCGCGCCCATCGCGTCGACCCCGACCTGATCAGCGTCGCGATGTTCGTCGTGGGCCACCCGCTCGAGACCGAGGACGACTTCCGGGACACCCTCGAGATGATCGAGTTCCTCAAGGGCCTGGGCATCTCCTCGTCGGTCAGCGTGTGCGACATCCGCAAGGGCTCACACCTCTGGTACAACCGCGACGCCTACGACATCGTCTGCCCCGTCGACGAGCGCCATCCCGATGGCGACCCCGCGGCGTGGTACTCGAAGGACGGCACCAACAACCCCGAGTACCGCTACGGCCTGCTCGAGCGCACCAAGGAGCTGGAGGCGACGATGCTCCACACGCTGAAGCCGGGCGAGAAGGGCCTGGTGGAAGGCGGCATGAACGTCCACCTCCACAGCCTCGACGTGCCCGAGCTCGAGCCGGTCGAGTCGATCGGTCCCGGCGACCCCGCCGCCCCCGACACCTCGTTGCTCGGGCGGGTCTCCCAGGTGATCCTCAAGCGGCGGCCCAAGCCCGACACCGAGGCCGCCCCCCGGTAGCGCTCGGGCGCAGCTCGGCCCGACCACGCGAGCGTGCCGGCCGCGCCCGCTACCAGTAGTACGTGTCGACGGCGAGGAGGGTGTGGACGCCGCCGGACGGCGCCGGCACCGACGCGGCCCGCAGCAACAGCCCCGACTTGTCGCGGAGGGGGGACGGCGACAACAGCAGCGTCTGGTCGACGCCCTCGGGCCCCACGAACTCGTCCACCACCCACAGGTGGGGGCCGAGGTGCTCGACCAGTGCCGTGAAGGCCTCCGCGAAGGTGCGGCCCACGACCTCGGGGGGCGGCCCCACGCCGTCCGGGACGATCCGCTCCAGCGAGGCCGCGACCACGACGTCGTCGCGTCCGGTGACGAGGTCGGCCACCGCGTCGTTGGACGACCAGGCGGCCAGCTCGTCCCGGCGCCCGGCCAGCAGCCGACCGGTGGCCGGAGGGTCGTCGGTGACCGCCGAGGCCAGTGATCGCGTGGTGACCGCGTGGTGGGTGGTGGCCGGGCCCGGCGGCTCCCAGAGCCGCAGCACCGGCCCGATCTCGCGCTGGCGGAGCTCGGCCTCGAGCCAGCCCAGCATCTTCTTCCAGGCGCTCCGGTTCACCTCGAGGTCCAGGTCGACGTCGAGCGCCGCGGTCTGGCCGTGCAGGTGATCGAGCACGTCGCGCAGCTCGGCGGTGGGGAGCCGCTGCAGGCCGTGCGCCGGGTCGAGCACCAGCTGGGGATGACCCTCGACGCCCAGCTCATCGGCCAACCGCAGCAGGCCCGCGAGCTCACGCCAGTTGTGGCGGAGCACGCAGAAGCTCAGATCGAGCCGCGTGCCGCGGGCACGGGCATGGGCCGCGAACCGCTGCAGGTTCCCGAGGGCGGCGACGTGGTCGGTCCCCACCCGGATGGCCGTGTTGGTGGCGTCGGTGACGCCGTCGATGGAGAACGTCACCTGCATGGCCAGCGCGTCGAGCACGGCCTCGACCCGGTCGTTCCAGACGGTGCCGTTGGTGGTGACCTGCGTCTGGACCCCGGCGTCGAGCTCGATCAGCAGGTCCCACACCCGGAAGTGCTCGCGCACCAGGAACGGCTCGCCGCCCCGGAACTCGGCGCGGCGCAGGTGGGGCAGGAACTCGGCCAGCTCGACGAAGAACCGGTCTCCGTACGCGGGCTCGAGCCGGGGACGGCCCTCCAGGGCCCGCAGCCGGGACGACAGGTTGCCGCCGCACATCACACAGGCCAGGTTGCAGGTGTTGTGCAGGCCGAAGGCCATCAGCTCGGGCCATTCGGCCGACCGGGGCGCCGGGTTGTGGCGGTAGTAGGTCAGGTCCGCCTCGCCGGTGCCCAAGGCTTCGCGGTGGCGGCACGACCCGCAGCCGTAGCCGTAGTCGGAGCGGGCCATCGCGGCCCGCAGCGCCTGGGCCCGCTCGCCGTCCCATATCTGGCGGAGCGTCTCGAAGCGCACGTTGCCGAGCGGGTAGGCGGCGTTGACGCAACAGGCGTGGACGTTGCCCTCCGGGGCGAAGTCCATCACCATGAACGGCGCGGGGCACAACACCGCCCCCATGGGGACCGATCGGCGCCCGGTGGCGTCGTCGACGCTCCCCGTCACCATGGGCGCCAGGCTACTGACGCTACGATGCACCCCGACGATGACCTGGTCGGCCGTACGTGCGGAGGCGCTCACCCGCCTGGTCGAGTGGAACAACCGACGTGTCCGGTGGGTCGACCCGTCCCCACCGAACCCGCTGCCCATCGACCACGAGCCGTGGTGTCGAGCGCTGCAGGCGGCGCACCCGGCCATCCTCGGCGAGTGGCGGCGGTTCGTCGCCGATGGCGGGCGCCTCCCGCGCATCGAGAGCCTGCTCGACGGCCCGCAGGGCAACGTCGGCGGCTGGTGGCGGGCCGGAGGGCTCATCGTGGAAGGCCGACCGCGCGGCCCGCTGGCCCGGGAGTTCCCCGAGACCGTCGCCGCCCTGTCGACCATCCCGGGCCTGCTGAGCGCCATGTGGTCGGTGCTCGGCCCGGGCGCCGAGCTCCCGCCCCATACGGGCACGAACGCGGGCGCCCTCAACCTCCTGGTCGGCGTGGACTGCCCTCCCGGCTCCGGCCACGACATCGAGGGCATCCCGGTGTCGCTGGACGGCGGCGCCGTGGTCATCTTCGACGACACCTACCGGCACTCGGCCTGGAACCACTCGGACCAGCCCCGGGTGCTGCTCATCGGCGGGGTGCTCCGGCCGGTCCCCGGGACCGCGGGACTCCTCAACGCCGCGGTCCAACGTGCGCACCACCGCCTCAGTCCCCAGTACCACCGGGCCATCGACGTCGGGGCGGAGCTCCACCATGCGCTCAACGGATAGCCGCCCACCCACGCTCCGAGCGCCGCGTGCCGAGCAGGCCCTGCGCCGCGACGGCTACGCCGTGCTGCCCGGTGTGGCCGGGGACTCCCTGCCGTGGTTGCGCGACGTGAGCGAGCAGTTCGGCGACCGGCTCGGGGTCGCCGGGCCGCTCTCGGCCACGGTGCCGCCGGTCGAGGAGTGGACCCAGGCCGCTGCACCGGGACCCCACTTCCGCAGCGCGGTCAACGAGCCGAACACGCCCGACCGTGAGCGGTTCCTCGACAGGATGGCACCCTTCTGGGCGCGCATCGCCCGCCGGGCCTGCGTCGACCACCGAATCGTGACGAGCTCGCTGATCACGAAGGCAAAGGGCCCGGACAGCGTCGTACCGCTGCACCAGGACCCGAACCTGGTGGACGAGCGCCGGTATCGGTCCGTCACCCTGTGGATCCCGCTGGAGGCCGTGAGCGCCGAAGCGGGCAACGGTCCGCTGCACGCCTTGGTCGGCAGTCACCTCGTGGCCGACGCGCTCCGGGGCATCCGCATCATGCCGTCGTTCACCATGGACATGGCCCGGCTCTGGCCGCACACCGTCCCCATCGAGGCGCGCGCTGGCGACGTGGTCGTGATGGACAGCCGCCTGGTCCACGGCAGCACGCCCAACGAGACCGGTACCGCTCGGGCAACGGTCGCCGCGATCGCGGTGCCCGCGCAGGCCCCGCTGGAGATCCTCGTCGCGGCGACCGACGACACCATCGAGGTGCGCGGCGTTGACGATCAGTGGTACCGCACAGCGGTGATGCGGGAGCTGTTCGAGCACCCACCCACCAAGCCTCCCCTGCTCGCCACGCTCGACCCACCCGACCGGGCCGCCGTGCGGCGGCGCCTCCTGGGCGCGTACGCGGCATGAGCGACGCGGCGACGCCAGGGCCGGGCGCAGGGCGCCTGCATGCCCGCCTCGAGCGGGACGGCTTCGCCGTGACCCCGTTCATCGACGCCGGGACGGTGACCCAGCTGCTCGCGGCGTTCCGTGAGCTCGCGCTCGACGACGAGCCCTGGTACACCACCACCGGTCATGCCGATCGAGCGACGGCGATGCGTGTCGACCGCATGCTCCGGACCACGCTCGCAACGGCGGTGGCCGCGGTGATGCCCGACACCCGGGCCTTCACCGGGGCGTTCATCTCGAAGGCCTCCACCGAGACGAGCCGGGTCCACCTCCACCAGGACTGGACCTACGTCGACGAGACCGAGGCCCGGGCCCACCTCATCTGGTGCCCGCTCATCGACGTCGGGCCGGTCGAAGGGACCCTGCACGTCGTGCCCGGCAGCCATCGATGGTCCGACCTTCCCCGGGGCGCGCACTTCCCCTTGCCGTTCGAGGAGGTCGAGACCCTGCTCGTGGACGAGCACGCCGTGCCGGTCCCCCTCCCAGCTGGCCACGCCATCGTCTACGACAGCGCGTTGTTGCACTACTCCCCACCCAACCGATCCGGCGCGGTGCGGCCCGCGGTCGCGCTGGGCCTGGCACCGACCGAGACGCCCCTCGTGCACCATTATGGGGACGATCAGGGGGTCGCGACCGTGTACCGGGTGGACGACGGCTTCCTCACCGAACACCCGAACGGAAGCGAGCCACACGGCTACCCGGTCCTCGATCGCTACCGCATCTCCCAACGACGGATCACACCAGCGGAGGTCGGTCGACTGGCGGCCGCGGCCCACCGCTGAACACATCCCTTGGTCGTTCCCGTGCGGTCGCCGGATCAGATCGACATGCAATAGTCCTGGGATGTCTTCCGGGCGTCTCGGCACGCGGGTGCTGACTGCGGCCGCACTGTCGGTACTCGTGGCGACCACGGCATGCTCCTCCGACTCCGGGGCCGCAGGCATCGACGAACGTCGTTTCGAATCGGTCATGCAGGAGCGCTTCGGCGCCACCGAGGCCCAGGCCCGATGCATCACCGCGTACGTGTTCGATCGCTACGACCAGGGCGACATCGAGGTGCTCGTCGATGACGGCATGGCCGCCCTGCCGCAGGCACGCTGGGAGCCGTACCTCAACGCGTCCATCGCCTGCCTGACCTACGACCAGCCGTTGGTCACCGATCCGTGAGAACCCTGACGTTGGCCGCCGTCGCCGTGATCGGCGCGGGCGTGACGATCGCCACCGGGCAACCGCTGTTCCTCGTCGTCACCCTCGGCGCCGGGCTCGCCGCCCTGCAAGCCCTGTTGCTGGCCCCCCGGAACCCTGATCGACGACGCGCACGCGCCGAGCGGTGGCGAGCCCGCTCCATCAGTTGGCGAGCACGCTCGAGGCGCTGGCGCGGCGGAGCGGCGCGTACCGCCCGGACGACCCTCCGCACCAGTCGTCGAGCGCTTGTGTGGGCGCTACGAACCATCGGAGCCGTGGTGAGCACGCTCATCTTCGGCGTCGTCTTCTACCTCGTGATCACCCCCCTCGGGCTCGGCGCGCGACTGGTCGGCATCCGCCTGCTCCCGAGCCGCGGCTGGCACCGTCATCGACCGACGACCACACGGGATGCCCGGCGTGCGTTCCTGCGGTCAGCGGGCGGATCGGCCACCTCGTCCTCGGCCGACGGGCGCCGACCGCTGCGAACCGCGATCGCGCTGATCGTCGTCGGAGCGCTCGGAGCCACACTGCTTCCGCGTCTGCTCGACCGCACGCCCTCGGACGCGCACGTGCCCGAACAGCTGCGCGGTGGCTTCTTCAACGCCTTCGGCTCGCCCGCCCTCGCCGACGCCGAGTGGAAGGACGACGCCGGTGTGGAATTCGCGGAATTGAGCAACGGCCAGACCTACACCTCCTACGTCGGGAACTCGCTCCGCGACTACTCGGGCCGCTACGTCAACGTGCACGCCCGTGAGCGCCTGACCTACGAGCCGGACACGGTCGATGACGTGGACCCGATCGAGGTCTGGTTCTTCGGCGGCTCCACCATGTTCGGCTTCTCGGCACAGCGCGACCTGCACACGATCCCGAGCGAGGTCACCCGGCTGGCGGAGGCCGACGGGATCGTCCTGCGGGCCCGCAACTTCGGTTCTCCGGGCTACGTGAACCTGCAGGAGACGATGCTCGCCGCCCTGCTGCTGGCCGGCGGTCGCCGCCCCGACCTCATCGTCTTCTACGACGGCACCAACGACTCGGCCGTGCCGTTCCAGCAAGCCTTCGGCGGCATCGGGACCCCGGGTGACCAGAGCGACATCTTCGCCTACTCCTACCGTCGGTTCCTGGCCGGACAGCTGACCGGTACCGACGAACCACCGGCACCGGTGACGCCGGTGCCCGACCTCGGTAGCCCGCCCGACGCGAACGCGGTCATCGACGCGCTGCTGGCCACCTATGGACAGGGCATCGAGCTGGCGAGGGCGTTGGGCGACGAGTACGACGTGCCGGTGATGCACTTCTGGCAACCCGACCTCTTCAACAAGGACGACCTGGCACCGGGCGAGGAGGTGGTCGTCGACCGGCTGGGGATGGACCAGTTCCAGTACGACGCGATCGCCCGGCTGTCGCGGTCGGTCGTCGCTCGGCTGCCCGACGGCGTGATCGACATCACCGACGCGTTCGACGGCACCGAGGAGGCCATCCTCACCGACCAGGCCCACACCAACGAGCTCGGCGCCCACCTCGTGGCCGAAGCGATGTACGACCACCTGAGGGAT
The DNA here is from genome assembly GCA_964635055.1 of uncultured Microthrixaceae bacterium. GTDB lineage: Bacteria > Actinomycetota > Acidimicrobiia > Acidimicrobiales > DATDAH01 > JAEUJM01. The sequence continues at coordinate 145,720 of CAZWMT010000004.1, forward strand.
CCGCTCGCTGGCCTCGCGGCCGAGTCGCCCTGAGTGGCCCGACCGTCACCCGACCCGTAGCTCGACTTCGGAGGTCGGCGTCGCATCGGGCGGCCCGAGGTAGCGGGGCCGCATCCCCACCGCGGCGACATGCGGCAGGAACCGCAGGAGCGGTGAGTCCAGCTCGAACGCGGTGTTGGCCCCGATCGAGAAGTCGCCCTCCATCTCGCCGGCCCGACCCCATTGGGCGAAGCGCATGCCGTGATCGCAGAGGCCGATCGGGTCACCGTCGATGGTCAGCTCGGACACGGGGTGGGTGGAGAGCGCCGCTGTCGGCCCACCCGCCTGCCCGGTCGTGAAGAGCGACTCCGTCGCCGAGCGGTAGTAGGTGAGGTAGTCGTGGGCGAGGTGGATCGTGTCGGGGAACTGCCGACCAGCCCGCGGCATCAGGAATTGCTGCAGGTCGAGGACCGTGTCCAGGGCGCTCGACGGTGGGATCCCGACGCGCTCGACGAGGATGGATCGCACTTCCGCGTACAAGCCGGACCACCCGACCAGAGGCGCGGCGAAGTGCGGGAAGTGTGCGAACAACCAGGCCAGGCGGGGATGGCGTGTGGGCTCGTCGTCAGCCACTGCCATCAGCAGGTCCATGACCTCCGTGGCGGCCAGCCCGTGGTCCCACTGCACCCAGCGCAGCACGTGGCGGAGGACGCCGTAGCGCTCGAGGATGATGTCGACCCGTCGCAGGGCCAGCATCCGCTCGCGATCGGCACGCGAGAACGATGCGGTCGCCACGACCAGGTTGTCCTCGGTCTCCACGGCGTATCGCTCACGGTACGCCGGGTCGTTCATCGGCGAGTTGACCAGGGTGTGGACCTGCCACGTCCTGGCCATGATCTCGTGGTCGAAGTTGAACTGGAGGTCGCGCCGGAACGACTCGTAGGTCTGGCCCGGCAACCCGAGCAGCAGGTCGCCCTGCAGCGGGAGCCCGCGTCGGCGGTAGTCCGCGGCCAGCGCCACGTAGTGCTCGGTGGCGATGTTGGACCGGTCGATCGCCTCCAGGGTCGCTGGATCGGAGGTCTGCAGCGAGATCGAGGCCGCGGTGCTGATGCCGGCGCCGACGATCGCATCGACGATCTTGGTGAGGTGCCTGGTGGTGTTCTTGGCCGGGTAGAAGCTGACCAGGCGGGGGGCACCTGTCGCCCGCTTCGTCGCGGCGAGGTGGGTCGCGGTGGCCACGTCCCGCGACAGGATCCCGAAGTTGGCGTCGGTCAGGTTGAGCGAGTTGATGCCTCGGGCGCCGACCCAGTCGATCTCGGCGCGGACCCGATCGAGGTCGAACTTGCGGATCCTCGAGAGCGTGGACGAGCCCCAGTCGCAGAACGTGCACCCGTAGGGGCAGCCCCGGTTGGTCTCGATCGAGAGGCAGGTGTTCCACTGCTCGGCCGGGATGTGGTCGAACTCGCCGGTCAGGTAGGGCGACGGCAGGGCATCGAGGTCCACGATCCGCTCGCGGTCGGGGGTACGCACGATCTCGTGGGTGATCGGATCGCGGAACGTGAGGCCCGCGACGGCCCGCAGCGCCGCCGGATCGCCTGCGGGCAGCGTCGTCGCCAACGCCGCGAGCAGCTCGACGATGAGCTGCTCGCCCTCACCCCGGGTGAGGACGTCGGCCGCATCGCCGTGCCGACGGAGGAAGTCCTCCGCGTCGCCGGGGTACTTCGGGCTCGACGGACCGCCGTGGACCACGAACACCTGCGGATTGAGCTGCCGGGCACGACGAGCCGCGTCGAGGTTCTCCTCGAGGGTCCACACGTAGTCGCTGCACAACAGCACCGCAGGGCCCTGCCGATCGGCGAGGTCCTCGAGGAACGACGCAGCCGACTCGGGCCGGCGGATCTCGTACACCTCGTTCAGCACCCCACCGTCGTGGTGTCGGGCGGATGCCGTGAGCATGCCCAGCGAGAGCAACGGACCGACCTCGGAATGCCAGATCGCATAGACCGGGACACGCCCCGAGGGCCCCTCCGGGGCCGGCGTACCGACGGCCGAGAGGCGTGGCGCCCCCGGCTCGGCCCGCGGCCCGCGGGCGTGCCCCGCGGTCGCGGCCGTGGCCGACTGCACGACACCCAGGGCGACCAGCCGCGCCAGCCCATCGAGACGGCCGTCGACCAGCAGCGACTCTGGCGAGCAGTGCCCGACGACACGATCGAGCAGCGCCAGGTCGCCCCGTTCCAGCACCGCCTCACCCGACCCAGGGGTCTCGACGAGAAGCCCGTCGGCGGTGACCACTCCGGCGATGCAGGGCGCCACGGCGACGAACGGCATCCGTCCCACCTCCTCGACTCGCGGTGCCGGGCGGGTGCCCTCGACGAGCGTGCGGGTGGACTCGTCGACGAGGCGCAGGACCTCGTCCAGCCCCACCGGTCGACAGTCGCGACCGACGGTGACCCACCACCGGTCGTCGGCGCGAACGACGACCGCCTCGGTCACGAGTCGATCCGGACCGGCACTGCGACCGGCGACACCTGGATGAGTCGGCGGTCATCCAGGTCGGCCTCCTGCCATCGGTCGTCCACCTGCGCCGGCACATCGGGCATCGGGCGGTCGGCGGGCGGGATCCCCGATGCCTCGACGTGGGGCAACAGCCGCAGGAGCGGCGACTCCAGCTCGTGCGCCACGGTGGCGCCGATCTGGAACTGGCCCTGCGAGCGTTCGCCACGGTTGTCCCCTGCGAGGAACATGCCCTGCCGGCACAGGCCGAGGGGATCACCCGTGACGGTCAGCTCGGCCGCCGTGTAGTCCGCGAGCGGGCGTGGGGGCCGCCCGGCATGACCGTCACCGAACAGCGAGGCGGTCGCGTCCTGGTAGTAGCGAACGTAGTCGTGCGCCAGCGGGACCGTCGCGGGGAAGACGCGACCGGGAGCGGGCATCAGCGCCACCTGCACGTCGAGCACCGCGTCGAGGGCACTCGACGGGCCGACCCCGAAGTCGTCGCGCAGCAACCGGGCGACGTCGTCGTAGACCGCCCGCCACGACACCGGCGCGGTCGGCAGCAGATCGAAGTACGACAGCACCCAGGTCAGGTGAGGGTGGCGATCAGGCGCCGTGTCGATCAGGCCGACCAGGTGGTCGACCACGTCGAGGGCGGGCACGTCGTGATCCCATTGCATCCAGCGCAAGACGTGGCGGAGCACGCCGTAACGATCGGCGATCAGATCGAGCTTGCGGAGCCGCAACATCCGCTCCCGGTCGGCGCGCGTGAGGGTCGCGGTGGCCACGACGAGGTCGTCCTCCACCTCGATCTGATGGAGCGCCCGGTACTCGGGCGCGTTCATCGGCGCGTTGGGGAGGATCTGCACCGGCCAGGTGCGGGCGAGGATCTCGTGATCGAACATGAACTGCAGGTCGGTCTTGTACGTGTCGTAGGTCTGGCCGGGTACCCCGAGCAGCAGATCGCCCTGCAGCGGATGGTGGCGACGGCGGTACTCGGCGGCCAGCGCCACGAAGTGCGCCGTCGAGATGTTGGTGCGGTCGAGCGCCTGGAGGGTGTCGGGATCGATCGTCTGGAGCGACAGGGACGCGGCCGAGGAGATGCCGGCGTCGGCGAGGATGTCCATGATCCTGGCCAGGTGCTTCGTGGTGTTCTTGGCCGGGTAGAAGACCAGGTACTTCGGTGATCCGGTCACCCGCTTCACCGCGGCGATGCGAGTGGCGGTGTCGACGTCGCGGGACATGATCCCGAAGTTGGCGTCGGGGAGGTTGATGGCCTGCACTCCCCGAGCGGCGGCCCAGCGCACCTCGGCCTCGACGCGATCGGGGCTGAACATGCGGATCCTCGAGAGGGTGGCCGAGCCCCAGTCGCAGAACGTGCAGCCGTAGGGGCAGCCCCGGTTCGTCTCCACCGAGAGGCACGTCGTCCACGCCGAGCCCGGCAGGTGGTCGAACTCACCGGTGAGATAGGGCGACGGCAGCGCGTCGAGATCGGTGATCCGTGCCGGCTCCCCGGTCCGGACCATGTCCTCGGTCACCGGGTCGAGGAAGCTGACCCCCTCCAGCTGGCGGAGCGCGTCCGGGTCCATCGCCGGCAGTGTCGGCGCCAATGCCGCCAGCAACGGGCCGATGAGCAACTCACCCTCGCCGCGCGTCAGCACGTGGGCCACGGCGCGGTGCTCGTCGAGGAATCGCCGAGCGTCGCCTTCGTACTTCGGGCTCGACGGCCCCCCGTGGATGACCACCAGCTCGGGGTTCCGGGCCAGGCCCTGCTCGGCGGCGCGCAGGTTCGCGTCGAGCGACCACACGTAGTCGCTGCACAGCAGGACGGCGGGACCGGCACGGCCCTCGAGATCGGCCAGGAACGAGTCGGCGCGCTCCGGCCGGCGGATCTCGTAGGTCTGGTTCAAGGCTCCGCCGTCGTGGTGACGCGCCGCCGCGGTGAGCATCCCCAACGAGAGCAGTGGACCGATCTCGGGGTGCCAGATCGCGTACACCGGCACGCGCCCCGGGTCACCGCCGGGATCGACCACGTCTCGTTCGGGCACCGCCTGTGGGACCGTCACCGGTTCGGGCGGGCGAGGCGCCTCGTCCACCGCCGGCACCGACACCGCGACCACGCCGGCCGCCACCAGGCGACCGAGGCGGACCGGGGCATCGGTGACCGCCGAGGCACGGGTCAGGTCATGGACCGTGATCGGACCCACGAGCGCGTCCAGGACCCGCAGGTCCTCGGCGTCCAACAGCAGCGGTTCGCCCCCGGACGCCTCCACCAGCCAGCCGCCCGACGTGACCTCGCCGACCAGCGCCCAGCGCGGTTCGACGACCACGTCGTGCGCCGGCGGCACCACAGATCGCCGACCCGCCTCGCGCGACCCGATCGGAGCCGACCGCTCGGCTGTTTCGATCAGGTGAACGAGCGCATTCACGGTGATCACCGATGGTTCGTCGCTACCTAGCGGAGTCCACCACCAGGTCGCCTGCGCTCGCGCCGCGAACGAAGCCCCCCTGGCCTGAGCGATCACACCGGCGAGTCTACGACCTGGCCCTCAGACCGACTCCCGGCAGGTCCACCGTGACCGGCTCGACCGCGCCGGCGGACGCAGGGTTGGGGGCCGGATCGGGGATCACTCGCCGAACCTCTTCGGGGGCCAGGTTGCGCACCACGTGGGGAAGCAGGCGCACCAACGGCGAGTACAGCTCGTAGGCCGACGTCGAGGCCATGTAGAAGTCGCCCTGCACGACCTCGGCCCGGCTGTCGCCGAAGAGCTCCGGGCCGTCATCGCACAGACGCAACGGGTCGCGCGCCACGGTGAGCTCACCCGGCCCGTACGCCTCCAGCGGCGCGGGTGGCCGCCCGGGCTGCCCGGTCGTGAACAGGTCGGCGGTGCCGTCGCGGTAGTAGGCGACGTAGTCGTGCGGTAACCGCATCGTGTCCGGGAAGCGACGACCCGGTGCCGGGAGGAGGAACCGCTGGACCTCGAGCACGGCCTCGAGTGCCGTCGAGGCCTCGATCGAGTAGTCCTCGACGAGCAGGGCGCGCAGCTCGTCGCCGACGTGGCGCCAACCCACTGGCGCCGCCTGGAACACGTCGAAGTAGCCCGCCAACCAGGTGAGGTGGGGAAACCGCATCGGCGTGAGCTCGACGACGTCGAGCAGGTGATCCATCACCGCCGTGGCGTCGATGCCGTGGTCCCATTGCACCCATCGCAACACGTGGCGGAACAGCCCGAACACCTCGGCCACCACGAACAGGTGGCGCAGGCGGAACATACGGGCACGATCCGCCACGGTGAACGAGGACGTGGCGATGACGATGTTGTCGTCATCGCTGACGATGCCGTACCGCGCCTTGTACGCCGGATCGTTCATCGGTGCGTTCGGCAGCAACTGCACGGGCCAGGTCCGGACCAGGATCTCGTGGTCGAGGTTGAACTGCAGGTCCCGACGGAACGAGTCGAAGGTCTGCTCCGGAAGGCCCACGAGCACGTCGCCCTGGAGGGGGAACCCGTGACGACGGTGCTCTGCCGCGAGGGCAACGTACTGCCCGATCGAGATGCTGTTGCGGTCGATCGCCTCCGCCGTGGGCGCGTCGGTCGTCTGGAGGGAGATCGACATGGTGGGAACGACCCCCACGTCGAGGAACACGTCCATGATGCGGGCCAGATGGCGCATCGTGTTCTTGGCCGGCGACACCGACACCCAGGTGGGTCGGCCCTGGTCGCGGGTGATCCGCGCGATCCCCTCGGCCAGTTCCACGTCACGCGACATGATGCCGAAGTTGGCATCGGTCACGGTGACACCGTGGATGCCCCGCGCCGCACCCCAGGCCACCTCGGCGATCACCCGTTCCTCGGCGAAGCGGCGGATGCGGGACAACGTGGCCGAGCCCCAGTCGCAGAACGTGCAGCCGTACGGGCAGCCCCGGTTCGTCTCCACCGACATGCCGTACCACCAAGCATCGAGCGGGATGTGGTCGTACTCACCCGTCAGGTAGGGGGACGGAAGATCGTCCAGGCGGGCGATGCGTTCGCGATCAGGCGTGCGCACGACCTGGCCCGCGTCGTCGCGGAACGTCAGCCCGTCGACCTCGGCGAGGCGCTCGGCATCGAGCCGGGGCAGGGATCCGGCGAGGGCGGTGAGGAGCTCACCGATCGTGCGTTCGCCTTCGCCACGCGCCAGCACGTGCGCGACGTCACCGTGCTCGTCCAGGAACCGCCGGGCGTCCCCCTCGTACTTCGGGCACGACGGACCGCCGTGGACGACCACCAGCGCCGGGTTCAGCGAGCGCGCCTCGCGGGCGAGGGCCAGGTTCTCGTTGACCGACCACACGTAGTCGCTGCACAGCAGGACGGCCGGGCCCTCGCGGCCCGCGAGGTCTGCGAGGAACGACGGCGCGCTCTCCGGCCGTCGGATCTCGAAGACCCGGCCGAGCGCCCCGTCGTCGTGGGCTCTCGCCGCGGCAGTGAGCATGCCGAGCGACAGCATCGGGCCCACGTGCGGGTGCCAGACCGCGTAGACCGGCACGCGGCCCGCGGGGCCGCCCGGGTCAGGTGTCCCCGAGGGCAACACGCTCGGCGGGGGCGGACCCGCGACCGCGTGGTCGGGGGTCCCGCCGGACGCCGGGTGGACGACTCGCGCCGTGCCAGTGTCGAGGAGGCGGGCAAGAGAGGTGGTCGGAGCAGCCAACCCAGGCACGCGGAGCACGTCACCAGCCGGCTGCGGGCCGACGAGCGCGTCGAGCAACCGCAACTCGTCCGGCCCCAGCACTGCGGTGGCCCCGCTGGGATCCTCGATGACCAGGCCCTGCCCGGTCAGCAGACCCACGACGCACCACGCGGGCGCGACGGTGACGCCCTCGAAGGCCGAGCCCGTGTCGTCCGGCGCCATGTGTCCGTGGTCCAACGCCTCGATCGCGGCCAGCAGCTCATCCAGCGCCACGTTCCGCGGATCCCGGCCGGGGACCTCGGTCACGCACCACCGTCCCGGCGTGTGGGTGACGAACGACCCGACCTCGACACCGTGCGGGTCCCGGTGAGGTGACCCGGAGCCCGGCGGCATCGTCATGAGATGCCAGTGTTACAGTCGGCTCATGGCCGCGTCGAACGTCCGCGATGCCGGGGCGACCGCCGACGCACAGGTTCGGGAGCCATGATCGATCGACTGCGGCACCGCTTCTCGGGCTACGTCGACCGGGCCCGCTACCTCGTCCCCGGCGAGGATCTCGACCACCCGCTGCGCCGCCGCTTCATCATCGCGCGGGGCGCGGTCCTCTTCGCCCTGTTCGACCTCAACGACGCCGCCATCTCCCGGTGGGGCGGAGATCTCCCTGACATCTGGGACACGTCGAAGTACCCCTGGATCGAGCCCATCGAGGCCGCCACCGACGCCATCGCCGCGGAGCTGCGGGCCTACCTCGACAGTCACGACGCGATCCCCCAGGTGGCCGAGATCGCCGGACTGCAACCGGGCAGCGAGGAGGCGATGAACTCCGCCCCGGTCGACCAGGGGGTGTGGCGCGCCCTGATCCTGCTGGCGAACGGCACCTGGATCGACGAGACCACGAGGTACTTCCCGGCGACCCGCGCCGCAGTGGCCGGCTGCCCGCAGATGACCACGATCGGCTTCAGCGTGCTCGAGCCGCACTCCCACATCGCACTGCACGTGGGCACCAACCGCGGCGCGTTGCGCTACCAACTGCCCATCGTCGTGCCGGGTGAGCCCGGCGACTGCCGAATCCGCATCAGCGACGAGATGGTGGTGTGGGAGAAGGGCAAGAGCGTCCTGTTCGATCTCGGCGCCTGGCACGAGGCATGGAACGACGCCCCGGGGCAGCGAGTGCTCTTCATGATCGAGACGGCCATGCCGCTGCGCGCGCCCCTCTCGTGGCTCAATCGCATCGTGCAGTACCAGTTCCGTTACTTCCCGTCGTTCCGGGACATGCCGGACCGGGTGCGCGCACTCGAGCGCGAACGCGTCCACTAGAGATCGGGCGGACGCGACCGGTGTTCGCGAAAGCACGCAGACGAATGGCCGACCCGCCGCCCACGGTGGCATGCCACGCGCCGTTCACGTCGATGTACCTGGATCAGCGCGGACAGGTCCGCGCGTGCTGCCAGAACGACTTCCACCTGCTCGGCAACGTGACCACGCAGTCCCTCCTCGACATCTGGCGAGGCGAGAAGGCCCAGGAGTTGCGGCAGGCGATGGCCCGCGAGGACCTCGATCTCGGGTGCGACTTCTGCGAATGGCAGGTCGCCAAGGGCCGATCCGATCTTGCGTTCGCGCGCTGGTTCGACGAGTTCCCCGTCGAAGCCGCCGAGCCGGAGTGGCCGCGGCAACTCGAACTGGCGGTCAGCAACACCTGCAACCTCCAGTGCATGATGTGTGACGGTGAGTGGTCGTCGTCGATCCGGTCCCAACGAGAAGGTCTGCCACCGCTGCCGAAGGTCTACGACGACGCCTTCTTCGACGATCTGACGGCCTTCCTCCCCCATCTGGAGAAGGTGAAGTTCCTGGGCGGCGAGCCGTTGCTGGCGGGCGAGACGCTGCGGGTGATGGACCTGCTCGTCGATCACGGCCTTGCCACCCCGTGTCATGTCACCACCAACGGCACCCAGTGGTCACCTCGTGTCGAACGCATCCTCGACCGGCTGCCCGTGGGCGTGTCGGTGTCGGTGGATGCCGCGACCGCCCGCACCTACGAGGCCATCCGGGTCGGGTCCTCGTGGACCACCCTGATGACGAACCTCGATCGCTTCCAGGAGCGGGCGGAGCGCCGCGGCACGTACCTCGGCCTCACGTTCTGCCTGATGGTCGCCAACTGGCACGAGTTCTTCGACTTCTGCCTCCTCGCCGATCGCCGTGGCCTCGAGGCCGCCGTCAACACGGTCCGCCACCCCCACCACCTCTCGCTCTACATGCTGGACGCCGAGGAGCTCGCGGTCGTCGTGGCGGGCCTCGAAGCGACCCAGCGCGCCCGAGGTGAGACGCTCGGCGACGCTCGGGCCGTGTGGGAGCGCGAGCTCGACCGCTTGCGGGCCCAGCTGGCCGACCGCCGCTCGGGCGCATCGGTCCCCGGCGTCGACACGTGGCGGCCGAACCCGGACATGGTGCGGCCCTTCAACCACCCGGATCCCGAGCCGTCGGTTGTGGCCCCGACGCCATCGACGCCCGTCACCATCGACCGGGACGTCCGGCGAAGAGAGCAGACCGCGGCACGGCGCCGAGCGGCGGTCGGTGACCATCCGGCGCGCCTGCGCCTCGACAGCGCGGGGATGATCCTCGCCGGCGAAGGCCTGGAGGACTCACTCGGGATCCCCGTCGCCGACGTCGTGGGGCTCCACGGCCAGGCCATCACCGATGTCCTGGCCCGCCACCTCGCCGTCCTCGGGCCGCCGGAGATCGAAGACGAGGAGGGCGACGACACCACGCTGCGCATCCCCGTCGATGGCGGTGATGACGTGCGGGTCTTCGCAACCAGCGCGCCGGCGGACGGTGCGCAGGACGCCGGCACCTGGGTGTACCTGGCCCGCTCGTCCGACCGTTGAGCACCACGTCGTCGCGGCTCGAGCGGGCCGCCCGTCGATATGCCCGGTCGGCGCGCCGGGCCGTCGCTTGGAGCATCGACTCCCGGCAGCGCTGGTACGTCCTGGCTGTCGTGGTCGCGCTGGGGCTGCGCCTGACCTGGGTGTTCTGGCTCCGGACCGTCGAGCCGATCGAGCCGTTCAGCGACATCGGCCGGAACCTCACGATGGCCCGCCAGTTCTCGCACCTCGAGACCTACCGCCTGAACGGCCTCGTCAGCGCCTTCAACCCCCCCGGGTACTCCCTCGCCCTCACCCCGATCGCGTGGACGAGCCGGACCACCGGATGGTTCAGCCTCCCGTTGGCCGCCGCCCTTTTCAACGTGGCGGCGGGCACGACCACGGTCGCACTCGGCGGGGTGCTCGCCGGGCAGTGGTTCGGGCGGCGGGCCCGCACGGCCGCGGCGTGGGTGCTAGCCCTAGCGGCCGGCCCGATCTACCTCGGCGCCGTCGCGCTCACCGAGACGTTCTTCACCATGCTCGTGGTCGTCGGTCTCGTCGCGATCTCCTCGTGGATCCTGCGGCGCGGGCCCATCGGACGCGCGTCGGTGCTCGGCGTCGGCGCGTTGATCGGCCTCACCACCCTCGTCCGCCCCCCTGGCCTGATCGTCCTCGTGGTCGGCGCCGTCGCGCTCCGTCAGGCGCGCGGCTCGTGGCGCACCGCAGCCCGCCCCGCGTTGGCCATGACCGCGATGGCGCTGTTGGTGGTCGCGCCCTGGACCATTCGCAACCTGGTGCAGGTGGGCGTGCTGACCCCGGTGTCCACCAACAGCGCCGCGTTCGTGTGCCAGGGACACGGTCCCGATGCGAAGGCCGACGTCAACGACATGGTCGACGCGGACTGGGCCCGCTGCTTCCGCCACAGCCCCTACGACCCGTACGACCCGGACGAGGCCCGATGGGCACCTCAGATCACCCGTGACGCGGTGGTGTGGGCCCTGACCCATCCCTTCGAAGAGGTCGAGCTCACGTGGGACAAGACCTACGCCACGCTGGTGAACGACCACCAGGCGTTGGCGGACGCTCGAGACGGCGCCCGCCGCGAGATCGCGGCACCGGAGACGCTCGACCGTCTCGATCAACTGGGCGAGTGGTGGCACCGCGTCGTGCTCGTGGGAGGGTTCCTCGCGTTGGTGCTGCTGCGCCGAGCGCGCCGGGCCTGGCCGATCTGGGCGACCGCGGGCGGCTTCGTCATGGCCGTGTGGGTCGGCAACGCACTGGACCGGTACCACCACACGACCATGGCCCTGCTGGCCGTGCTCACCGGGGCACTGATGGCGACGATGGCGCCCGGTCGCGCGTTGCGATGGGCAACAATGACATGGCGTCGAGGACGCACCCGAGCCGAGGAGCGACGAGCCGTGCGACAGGACGAACGCAGACGTGACCGTGAGCGCCGTGAGGCCGCCGCACCCGCACCGGTTCCCGCGCCGCCCGCGACGATCGACGACACCCCCGTGCTCACCGCCGAGGAAGGCCTGGCCCAAGCGGCGCAGCCGGCCGGGTTCTGGGCCGGGCAGTACGGCCGACCGCTCCATCCCACGGTCGCAGCGGTCGCCATCGGTGCGTGGGTCTGCGCGTTGGGGTTCGACCTCGTGTCACAGGTTGCCGACACGGCGTGGGTCTACGCCCGAGGTGCGTACGTCCTGACGGCCATTGGCGTGGTGGTCGGTGTCGTCGCCGCGACGATCGGTCTGGTCGACCTCGTGCGCGTACCACGCGCCACGCCCGCGTTCCGCACGGGCGTGCGCCACCTCCTGGCGATGGACGGCTGCCTCGTCCTCTTCTCGATCTCGTTCCTGATCCGCCGCACCTCGGACTTCGAATGGCACGATCCCGTCGCCGTGGTGCCGATGGCCACCTCGATCGCGGGCCTCGTCCTGCTCGCGGTGGGCACCTGGTTCGGCACCCGCCTCTCGTACACCTACGGCGTGCGGGTCGCGCTCCAGCCGGACCGCCTGCAGGGCTTCCAGCCCGACGACATGTCCGGGACCGCTACGGCGTCCGCGTCACGCCCGCCGTCGGCGCCGACGGACGAAGACGACCCAGACAGGACCGGGACCGTCGTTCCAGAGTGAGACGGGCCCCGGCCCGTCCACGATGATCTCGTCGCCGATCTCGAGCGTCGCCGCACCCGTCGGCGTCGCGATGCCCGCGTTCACCATCGGGCACTCGTACACGCGGACGAGGTAGGACGCACCGTCCTCATGGGTCAGCGTGAGACGAGCATCGGGATCGAGGACGGCGACCAGGCCCGGTCGCCGCCGATCGAGGAGTGACCACACCCCTGTAGGCACGAGTGCCCCCCGGCCGCGCCGCTCGCCGCGACGGGGGACGGGCAGCGTCGCACAGGACCCCACCTCCCCGGTCACCCGCAGCCCTGCTGACGGCTCGTGCTCACCGGCAAGGGCGGTCGCACCCAGGGCGACGTCGTCCAGGGGGAACCGACCCTTGGTGCTGCTTCGTCGTTCCAACGCCCCGGCGGTGTGCCCGAGACCGAGATCCTCGGGCACCGGTACCTGCGGTATCGGCACCGTGTCGACCCCCAGTGCCGCGGCCACGTCCACCGGGGTGATGCGACCGTCGTCCTGCACCTCCCGGACCACGGGAAGGCCCGCTCCCACCACCTCCCCGACCATGGCGGGGTGCACGTCGAGGAAGAAGTCCTCATCGACGCCGTAGAGCCGACGGCGACGGCGCCCGCACGCCACCACGTGGACCAGCGGGGCCGAGCGGGGCGCCAGCGCCGCAGCGATGGCCGGACGCACCTGCGAGGTCAGGTTCGGGCCCGAGACGTGCAGGAGGTGGCTGTCGTAGATCACGGCCGAGCCGGCAGGCACCGCCAGCGTGATGGTGTGGTCGCGGAGGAACTGCTCGTAAGGACGGAAGAGGAGGGGCGTGTTGAAGCCGCCCAGCCCGTAGGCCAACCGGTGGCTTCCGGGCACGAGCTCCAGGGCGCCGTTGGGTGGATCGGCCTGGACGTCCACGAGGGGGATCCACACGTTGTGGGTCACCGCGACGGCGGGATCGACGAACGTCGGCTCGTTGTGGAGCACCATCTCCGAGCCCGGGCCCGGGTGCTTGACCACGAACGTGGCCACCACCGGTCGATGGTCGACGAACACCGTGTCGAGATGGCGCTCCCACACCGGAGCCATCAGCCCGGCGACCACGCGGAGCATCCGCCGGTCGGCGCGTACGAAGTCGATGGTGAGGCCTTCGTCATCGTCGGGGGCGAGCGCGGCATACGAGGTGCTGAGGGCCGCGACCTCATCGGGATCGAGGAGCTCGATGACGACGAAGCCGTGTTCAGCGAGGTGGCGATCGTGATCGGGGTCCCGAAGCACCTGGGGGGCGGAGCTCACGCCGACGTTCGACGCCCGATCGTCTCGAGCGTGACCGCGACGCCCTGCAGCTCGCGTGGACGTGGCGCCGGCCCTTTTCGTTCACCGAGGAACTCGTCGACCTGCGCCGCGTCGAGTTGGCGGGCCAGCGCCGGAAGGAGCCGAGCCAGCGGCGACCACAGCTCGTTGGCCGCCGCCGTCGCCATGTGGAAGTCACCGGTCATCAGGAGGTTTCGGCTCTCCCCGACGAAGTGCAGCCCGTGACGGCACAACTCGAGGGGATCGCCGGCAACCGTGATGTCCGCACTGGGGTGGCAGTCGAGCGGGCGGTCGGGTCGCCCCGCCTCGCCATCGACGTAGAGAGATGCGGTGGCGGTGCGGTAGTACGAGACGTAGTCGTGGGCCAGCGACAGGCGGGCCGGGAAGGATCGCCCCGGCTCGGGCAGGAGGAATCGATTCAGCTCGAGCACGCAGTCGAGCGCGCTCGACCGTTCGATGCCGTACTCGTCGGCGAGGAACCGGGCCACATCGTCGAAGAAGGGCTTCCAGCCCTCCGGCGCGGCGGACATGAGGTCGAAGTAGGCGACGACCCAGCGCAGATGGGGGTACCGAGTGGGGTCGTCCTCCACCACGTCGAGCACGCGGTCCATCACCTCGGTGGCCGGCACACCCCGGTCCCACTGCAGCCACCTCAGCACGTGGCGTAGCAGGCCGAACTGCTCGAAGGTGGCGTAGAGCGTGCGCAGCCGAAGCATCCGGTCGCGGTCCTCCTGCGTGAACGAGGAGGTGGCGAGCACCAAGGCATCTTCATCGGTGCGGATGCCGAACCGCCGGCGATAGCCGGGCTCGTTCATCGGCGAGTTCGGGAGCACCTGGACCGGCCAGATCCGAGTGAACATCTCGTGGTCGAACACGAACTGGAGGTCGCGGCGGAAGCTGTCGTAGGTCTGGCCCGGCAGCCCCAGCAGCAACTCCCCCTGCACGACATGGCCACGACGTCGGTGATCAGCGGCGAGCGCCACGTAGGCCTCGAGCGAGATGTTCGATCGTTGGATCACCTCGAGGGTGACGGGGTCGGTGCTCTGGAGCGCGACGGCGGCAATCGTCGAGATGGAGGCCTGGCTGAACAACTCGATGATCTGGAGGAGGTGCTTCGTGGTGTTCTTCGCTGGGTAGTAGATGACCGCCTCGGGTGAGCCCCGCTCACGCTTGAGCGCGGCGAGGTGACCGGCGATCTCGACGTCCCTGGCCAGCAGTCCGAAGTTGGCATCGGCGAAGTCGATCGCCATCGCCCCGTGACCCACCGCCCACTCGAGCTCTGCCACGACCCGCGAGAGGTCGAACTTGCGCAGCCGCGACATCGTGGCCGCGCCCCAGTCGCAGAAGGTGCAGCCGTAGGGACACCCGCGGTTCGTCTCGACCGTCATGCAGAAGTTCCACGCCTCGCTCGGGATGTCGTCGAACTCACCGGTGAGGTAGGGCGAGGGGAGCACGTCCAGGTCGGCGAGGCGCGGTCGGTCGGGGGTCCGCACGACGACACCCGTGTCAGGGTGGCGGAAGGTGAGACCCTCGATCCCCGACAACGAGGCCAGGTCGAACGAAGCGGCGGGATCGGCGAGGTCGCCGGCCAGTGCCTCGAGGACCGCACAGATCGTGACCTCGCCCTCGCCTCGCACGAGCACATCGGCGACGTCTCCGTGCTCTTCGAGGAAGCGGGCGGCGTCGGCCTCGTACTTGGGGCTGCTCGGGCCGCCGTGGACGATCAGGAGGTCGGGGTTGACCTGGCGGGCCCGCCGCGCCAGATCCAGGTTCTGGGCGAGCGACCAGACGTAGTCGCTACACAGGAGGATCGCCGGGCCCGAGCGATCGTCCATGTCGGCGAGGACGGACGACGCCGTCTCCGGGCGACGGATCTCGTAGTGCTCGGAGAGGGCACCGTCTCGGTGATGACGCGCCGCCGCCGTCAACATCCCCAGGGCGAGCAACGGCCCGACGCTCTCGTGCCACACCGCGTAGACGGGGACACGGTCCGGTCCGGCCGTCCTCGTGGACACCTGCCGCGCCGGTGCGTCAGCGACATCAGCGGCCGCCTCGTCGATGGCGCCGTCGAGCGCTCCTTCCCCGACGGTGGCACTCCCGGGGTGCGACAGCTCCTCGGTACCGATGAGGCCGCAGGAACGCAGCAACTCCCGCGCCCGGTCGTCGCCGACGACCGGCGCCTGGAACCGGTCGATGCGCTCCAGCAGCATGAGCTCGTTGGCACCGATCTCGATCGGGCCGGAGGCACCGGCAAGGACGAGCGCACCGTGACCGAGGCGAGCCACCACATCCGGTAGGGCATCGGGGTCGAAATCCCACGCGCCCCACGGGTCGCCGGCTGTCACCGACGGTGCGAGGCCGGGGTCGCCACGGACAGGTGACCCGATGAGCGCCAGGACGTCGTCCACGTCGATCTCGATCGGCTGATCACCGTCGATCGGGGTCGACCACCACCGCCGGCGACACCGCGCGACGAACGCTGCGCCCACTGCCGGACCAACTTCGTGTGTCCTCGGCACTTGTGCAACTCTATGCGCTGATGATGCGCAGCGGTGCACGCTCCGACCGCGTCCGAGCGCACCCCGTGCACCCTGGATGACCGGATCGTCCGGCTCGTTCGATCGCGGCCTGCTCGAGCGCTGCCGATGGACCGTCGAGCTGGTGCGCGTACTCGCGCCGCGCGAATTGCGCAGTCGGTACCGCCAGAGCGTGCTCGACATCGCGTGGGCGCTCATCAGTCCGATCGCGGTGCTCATCGTGTACGGGATCGTGCTGACCCAGAGCTTCAAGGTGACCGGTGGCGGCATCCCCTACCTGAGCCTCGCCTGGAGCGGACTGGTCCTGTGGACGTTCGTGGCCACCTCGTTGGGGACGTCCGTGGTCAGCCTCATCTCCTCCCAGGACCTCGTCACCAAGGTCAACTTCCCCAAGGAAGCCCTCCCGCTGTCCATGGTCGGCGCGTCGACGATCGACCTGGCCATCGGACTGACGACCGTGTTCCTCCTGGCGCTGGCCCAGGGCCTGCGCCCCACGTGGGCGGCGCTGCTGTTCCCGCTACCGATCCTGCTGCTGCTCCTGTGGACCGCGGCCGTCGGCGTGCTCGTCGCCGTGTTCGCGGCGTTCGTTCGTGACGTACCCCACGTGATCCAACTCGGGATCCGGATCGGCTTCTTCGCGTCACCGGTCATGTACGACGCCGCGGTGCTGCCTCCGGCGTTCGAGTGGACGGCCGTGGTGAGCCCCGTCGCCGTCTCCATCGAGGCGTTCCGGGACACGGTGTTGCGTGGCCAGGTGCCCGACATGACCGTGCTCACGATCCACATCGTCATCGCGGGCGTACTGCTCGTCGCCGCCGTGCTGTACACGAGAGCCGTGGAAGCGCGCGTCACCGATGTCATCTGACCCGACCCTGGCAACGGGGGCCGTCGACGTGAGCGCAGCACCCGGGAACGGGAACGATGGCGTCGTCATCGACCTGCGCGCCCTCACGAAGATCTACGACCGCGACCCACCATCGGGTCAGTGGCGTTCCCTGATGCCATGGACCCAACCGAGCCCGCGGCGCCCCCTCGCCGCGCTCGACGCCGTGGATCTGACCGTGCGACGGGGCGAGACGGTCGGGCTGATCGGTGCGAACGGGGCCGGGAAGTCCACGCTCCTGAAGGTCGTCGCCGGGGTCGTCACGCCCACGACGGGATCGGTGACCTGCCAGGGCACGGTCGGGGCGATGATCGAGCTGGGGATCGGCTTCCATCCCGAGATGACGGGCTGGGAGAACCTCCGCTGCAGCGGGATCCTGCACGGTCTGTCCCGGTCGGAGCTCGCATCGGTGCTGCCGGAGATCGCGTCCTTCGCCGGCGTCGAGGACGCCATGGACGCACCGCTGAAGAAGTTCTCCACCGGGATGCAGGCGCGATTGGGCTTTGCGCTGGCCACGCAGTTCCCGGTGCAGGTGCTGGCCATCGACGAGGTGCTGGCGGTCGGCGATCCGGAATTCCAGCAGAAGTGCTTCGAGCGCATCACGGCCATGGTGGCGCGGGGAACGACCCTGCTGTTCGTCTCCCACGAGATGTCGCTGGTCTCCATGATGTGCAGTCGAGTCGTCTGTCTGGACGACGGTCGGGTCATCGACGACGGGGATCCGACGAGCGTCGTCGCCCGCTATCTGGGCGAGATGGCGCAGTTCGAACCGCCGCCCGACCCTCCCGCACGTATCACGAATTGGTCCATCCCCGCCGTCATCGACGAGGGCGACGGGCTCGATGTCCACGCCGAGATCGAGGTGCTGCGACCGCTGCGGCGTCCCGCCGTCGGTCTCGAGATGACGATGCCCTACCTCAACCCCGACATCGTCCACACGGTGTCCGACGATGCCCTCCCGGCCATCAAAGAGCCCGGTACCTACGTGGTGCGCGGACGCTCGGACGCCCTCGGTTGGTGCAACACCACGATCCGGTTCGCCATGGTGCTCCGCGACGGGTCGCAGCTCGTCGGCCGGGCGACCTCGGACACCCGTCTGCCCGCTGATCCACACCGCAGCTCCTACGTCAGCCTCGAGCCCGACTGGTCGTTCGAACATACCGACCCCACGTCGACCGCGGCGGCCGCAACCGCTCGGGCCAGCGCAACCGACGTCGGCATCATCGAGACCCGCGGGCTCACCAAGGTCTTCCGGCGAGGACGAGCGGTGGCCGCGCTGCGGGCGTTGATCCCAGGCCGGTGGGGCATCTCACGACGCGGCGAGCACCTGCGCGCCATCGACGGACTGGACCTGTCGGTCGCTCGCGGTGAATCGATGGGCATCGTCGGACCCAACGGCGCCGGCAAGTCGACGCTGCTCCGGATCATCACCGGTCTGACTCGGCCAGACGCCGGGTCAGTTGCCGTGCGGGGGTCGGTCACCCCGCTGCTCGACCTCGGCTCGGGGATGGATCCTGAAGCCACCGGCATCGAGAACATCCGCGTGCGGGCCCGACTGCTCGGCATGTCCCGTCGACGAGCAGACGCCGCGCTCGACGACATCGTGGCCTTCGCCGGCATCGGCGACGCCGTGCGCGTGCCGATGCGCCAGTACTCGACCGGCATGAAGGCCCGCCTGGGGTTCGCCGTGGCGATCAACACCCCGGCGGACATCTACCTGATCGACGAGCTGCTGGCGGTCGGCGACTCGGCGTTTCGACGCCAGGCCGTGCGCGCGATCATCCAGAAGCGTGCGGAGGGCGCCACGGTCGTGTTCGTCTCGCACGAGCTGAACCTCGTCGAACAGACGTGTGAGCGCACCGTTCAACTCACCACCGGCCGACTGACCGACGACGGCCCGACCCACGACGTGCTCGGCCGCTACGGCGGGATCTCGACCCAGTGGGCCGGCGGCGTGAACGATGCCACCAGCGGGATCCACCTCCTGACCATGGACGTCGCCGAGCGCACGATCCCCCGACAGGGCACCCTCGAGATCGAAGGCGAGCTCGTGGTCGAGCAGGCGTCAACCGCCGCCGCGTTGGAATTGGCGTTCCGGGCAGAGCAGGAGGACCGCTCGCTCATCCTGACCCGGGAGGAGCGCCTCGTCCGCACGTTCTACCTGCGAACGCTCGAGGTGCCGGGAGGGCTGCTCGACCGCCCCGGCCGCTACCGCTACCGGGTCAGCCTGGGACCGCTCCTCGTGTCCGGGCGCTTCGACGTCGTGATCGCGGCCGTGGACGACCGAGCCTCGGTGGTGCTGTCCGAGCGCTGGCAGACTGTCGTCGTGGGTGCAGCGAACGCGAACGGCATGCCGGGCCCATCGGTCGACATGGCGTGGCAGGCCGACCCTGAGGTGGGCCTCACCCCGTGACGGTCCACAGGGGCGACCCAGGCGCCGTGCTCCGAGATCCCGACCTCGATGCCACCCTGCGGCGGGAAGGCTTCGTCGTCATTCCGTTCCTCGACGCGCTCGAGATCGAGGAGATCCGCCGGGCGTACGAGTCCATCCGCCCCGACGACGAAATCGGCATGGCCATCGACTACGCCCGCTACGACCGGGGCCTGGTGCGTCAGGTCACCGGCCTGCTCGAAGGCGTGTGGGACCGCCACTTCCCCGGATTGTTCATCGATCGACAGGCGATCCTGTCGACGTTCCTCACCAAGTACCCAGGCCCTGACTCGTCGATGCGGGTCCATCGTGAGCCGACGTTCGTCGAGGTCGCCGACGACGACCCGATCAACATCTGGGTCTCCCTCGTCGATGTGACGGCTGCGGCGGGAAACGGCGTGCTCGAGGTCGTACCGGGCACGCAGCACCTGACACCGTGGCTCTCGGGCTACGACACGCCGGAGATCTTCTCGCCCTACGAGGCCTTCCTGCGACGGCACGCGTCGGCGGTGGACGTCACCGCCGGCTCGGCGGTGATCTTCCATGCTCGGATGCTCCACTTCTCGGGCCCGAACGTCTCGGACGAGCCCCGCCTGGCCTTCGGCGCGGTCGTGGCCCGCCGCGACGCCCGACCGGTGCACGTCGTGGCCACGGGCCGTCGAGGCCGCCGCCTGTACAGCGTCGATCGGGACTTCGTGACGGACTGTCACCCTTTGGAGGTGGGCGCCTACCTGGAGCAACGCGACTTCGAGTCACGTGTCACCGAGGATCCCGCAGAGCTCGACCCTCGGGAGCTCGCCCTGGCCATGGGCGTCGCAGGGGTGCCACGGGCGGTTCCCGTGGTGCCCGAGGACGTGCTGGGCGACGACGCCGCCGAGGACCTGCACGTGCTCGAGCCGACACCGGTCCCGGGCGCACTGGTGCCCGACCACGACGTGGATCCGGCACAGTGGGAGGGCACCCCCGACCCCTTCGTCGCCGGTTCGTTCCAGGCGTCGACCCAGGGCTACGCAAGCCTCGGGCGCCTCGAGGACCTCATCGAACGCGGCTGGCCGGCGGACCTCGCCACCATGACCCCGGGGCCGACTGCAGACGCAACGCTCGCGGTGGTCGCGCCACACGCCCGCGTGACGGTCCGATCGATGTCCGAGCAGAGCGTGGCGCTCGACTTCGCGGTGTACGAGTGCCCGGTTGCGTCCTCTGGCCTGCGTTCGCCGGACGCGGTCGCCGCTTTCGTCATCGGTCACCACGTGCAGATCGACAGCACCGGTCCCATCACCCTGTGGAACAACGGACCGGGTCCGGTCTGGGTGGTCATCAGCGCGATCCATCGTCGGCGGCGGCCGTGGATCCGTCGTCGCTCGGCGCGAAGGTAGGAGAGGATCGCCGTGGAGGTGGGCCCCACACCCGCCCACGACGCCGACCGCGATTTTGCGGAGAAGTCGTTCCGGGCCGGGTGCTACGCGCCGTTCACGTCGATGTTCCTCGATCCCCACGGCAACGTGTTGGCGTGCTGCCAGAACACCGACCACCCGCTGGGCAACGTGACCTCGTCGTCGCTCCTCGACATCTGGCGGGGCGGTCCGGCCCAACAGCTCCGAGATTCGCTCCGCGCCAACGACCTCAGCTGCGGCTGTGGCACCTGCTCGTGGCAGCTGGCCCACGGCACCTGGGCCTCGACCTTGGCGGCCAGCTTCGACGACATGGTCGCGACCGATGCCGATCCCGACTGGCCTCGCCGACTCGAGTTCTCCGTCTCCAACACCTGCAACCTCGAGTGCGCGATGTGCAACGGGGACTGGTCGTCGATGATCCGCTCCCGCAGGGAGGGGCGGCCTCCACTGCCGAAGGTGTACGACGACGACTTCTTCGACCAGCTCCGGCCGTTCCTCGCCCATCTCGACTCGGCCAAGTTCCTGGGGGGCGAGCCGTTCGTGGCGTCGGAGTCGCTGCGAGTGATGGACCTGATGATCGACGAGGGCCACGAGATCGCCTGCAGCGTCCAGACGAACGGCACCCAGTGGACCCCGCGCGTCCGACGCATCCTCGAAGGACTGCCCGTGTCGTTGACGGTGTCGCTGGACGGCGTCACCCGCGAGACCATCGAGCGCATCCGGGTCGGAGCGTCCTATGAGGTGTTGATGTCCAACCTCGACCACTACCGCGAGTACACCGCTCGCCAGGGCACCGAGTTGGCGCTGGCGTTCTGCTTCATGGTGCAGAACTGGCACGAATTCGGCGAGTTCCTGCGCTTCGGCGACGACCTCGGAGCCACGGTCTCGGTGGTCACCGTCGTCCATCCCTCGTTCAGCCCCTATCAGCTGCCGCCGGAGGACTTCGCGACGATGCTGCACACGCTGGAGGCCCAGGACGCGGAGATGCGCGGTCGGCTCCGACGCAACCGCGATGTGTGGACCGCCGAGCTGCACCGGTTGCGCACCTGGTACCGGAACCAGCACCTGGCCCGAGAGCCAGAGGCCGCGGTCGTCGGGGGCGGCGGCCGCCCGGTGGACCCGCCGACCCGGCGCACGTACGTGTCGTCGGGCCCCCTCCCCCCCGCGCTCCGGGTCGCACGGCCCGATGTCACCTTCAGCGATCCGCGCGACCTGCTGACGCAGGTCGGTGACGGCCTCGTGGTCGAGCAGACGGCCGTCGCTCGGTGCGACGGTGACGGCACCGTCGTGGCCCTCGGCCTCGACGCGATCGCCCCGGCGGACTCCTTCCTCGGCGTCGCCGCCGCGGATTGCGTGGGCCGCCCCTGGGACGAGATGGTCGGGCGACTCGGACGCCTCCACGGCCCGGAGGTGGCCGTGTTCCGCGAGGCGGTCGTGCCGGAGGGATGGCTCCAGTTCGTGACCTTCGGCCGACCGGGGTGCGGTGCCACCTACCTGCAGGTCCTGACGACGCCCGAACATCGCGGTGCGGCCTTCACGGGGTCGGTGACGGTGGCTTCCTGCTCGACCACACCGCCTCACTGGGCGCCCGTCCGGGTCGCCTGAGGCCGGACCGTGGACGCCCGTCAGCGAACCGCCTACGACGCCGCCCGCAACCTGGCCGAGAAGGGCTTCCGCGCCGGCTGCTACGCGCCGTTCACCTCGATGTACCTCGATCCCGCCGGCGACGTGCGGGCCTGCTGCCAGAACGTCGAGCACGTGCTGGGCAACGTGGGCCGAGAGTCGCTGCTGGACATCTGGCGGGGCGAGCGAGCCGGGGACCTGCGGGCTGCCATGGTCGCCTACGACATGAGCCTCGGGTGCCGCTTCTGCCAGTGGCAGTTCGACGACGGCAACTTCGAGGGCGCGTTGGCCCACGACTTCGACGGGCTCGCGGTGCCCTCCCCCGAGGCGACCTGGCCGCAGCGGCTCGAGCTGGCCATCAGCAACACCTGCAACCTCGAGTGCGTGATGTGCGACGGCGACCTCTCGTCGCGCATCCGGACGCGGCGCGAGCACCGACCACCGCTGCCGAAGGTGTACGACGACGGGTTCTTCGACGACCTCACCCACTTCCTGCCGCACCTGGTGGAGGTGCGCTTCCTGGGTGGTGAGCCGTTCCTCGCCCGCGAGACCTTCCGGGTGTGGGACCTCATGGCCGAGGCCGACCTGCGCACCCCGTGCAAGGTCACCACCAACGGCACGCAGTGGAACGAGCGGGTCGAGCGCGTGCTCGACCGGTTCCCCGTGTCGATCGCGGTGTCCCTCGACGGCGTGACCCCCGCGACCGTCGAGGCCATCCGCGTCGGTGCGTCCCACGCCGAGCTGATGACGAACCTGGGCCGCTTCCGCGAGTACACCCTCGCCCGTGGCACCGAACTCGAGCTCACCTACTGCCTCATGCAGGCCAACTGGCGCGAGTTCGGCGACTACCTCCTGTTCGGCGACGCCTGGGGCTGCCGGGTCAACGTCAACACCGTGATTCGCGAGCCGTTCAGCCTGTACCAGCTGCCGTTGCCCGAGTTCGAGGCGCTGGTCGCCGCCCTCGAGCGCCGGGGCCGCCGCCTGCGCCGCAAGCTGTCGCTCAACCGCGACGTGTGGGACACCGAGCTCGACCGGCTGCGCCACTGGCGCGACCAGACGCGGGCGGAGGTGCGCGCCCGAGAGGTGCCGGCCACGATCCGGAGGCGGGCGACCTACTTCCAACCGGCCCCCGACCCGCCCACGCCCACCGCGCGGCCGTCCGCCACCGCGCCCGCCGCGCCCGCCCCGCCGGCGCCGAGTGCGGCCGGGGCTGCCGCCGCCGGTGGCGGCGGTGTCCGCGGCGGCGCTCGCACGATGGTCCCCCGGCCCGCCGATCCACGGGTCTCCACCCGTGTCGAGCCGCTGCCCCCGGCCCTGGCGGAGGCGCCGGTGACGCCCCGGTGCAGCGTGGAGACGGCCACGACGCTCGCCGAGGAGACGATGGGACCGTGCCGCACCAGCTTCGTCGTCTGCGATCCCGACGACCGCGCCCTCGAGGTGGGTCCCGGCACCGACTTCCTCGGCCTCCCGGCCGACCGCTGCGTCGACCGGCCCTACGTCGACGTCGTGGCCGAGGCGTCGGCGCGCCTGGGTGCGCCCACGCTGGTCGACGAGGAGCTGCGCGAGGAGTGCGTCGTGCGGCGCCTCCGCTTCGGGCCCCGGCAGGGTGAGAGCACCTACGTGCAGGCCGTCGCGTTCCCCGTTCCCATGGCCGGCCGGGACGACCGCTCGGGGTCGGTGACCGTGGCCGCCGCCACCACGGTGGCGCCGGCCTGGGCCGCGCCGTCGGCCCCCTGACCGCAGCGGCGCCGTTACCCTCGCTCCGATGTGCCTGACGAACCACGCCAGGGCCCGACGCGGGCGGGAAGCACGGGCCCGAGCGGCCCGGCGACGCAGTCGCCCGGAGCGGGAAGCACGGGCCCGAGCGGCCCGGCGACGCAGTCGCCCGGAGCGGGAAGCA
>CAZWMT010000004.1:170028-243540 GCA_964635055.1 uncultured Microthrixaceae bacterium
CGGGCCCGAGCGGCCCGGCGACGCAGTCGCCCGGAGCGGGAGACATGAGTCCCGAGCCGATCGTGCTCGACGTCACCGAGTTCGGCGCGGTCGGTGACGGTGTCGCCAACGACGGCACCGCGGTGCTGGCCCACGCCTGCTTCGAGGACTTCGACGGATTCCGCACGATCCGGCCCCGTTTCGACCCGAACGTGGGCGCGGTCCTGTACTTCCCCGCGGGCACGTACCGCCTCGGGCCGATCGACGGCTACGACCGCAGCCACTCCTTCCCGTTCAGCCGCTTCCACATCCGCGGCGACGGGCCCGGCGTCACCACCGTGGTGCTCGACCACGTCGCCTACCCGAAGGTGCGGCTCAGCATCCACGGCGACCCCCGGTTCGGCGGCGGCGTCGACACGTCGATCACGAACCTCACGGTGGCCTCCAACCTGCCCGACCCGGGCGACCGCGACAGCGCCGACATGAACATCCACCTGCGCGACCTGCACGGCTTCGTGGCCCACGACGTCGAGGTGTGCAACGGCCCGCGGATCGGCTTCCACGTGAACAGCTGCTCCGACCTCACGTTCCGCGACCTCGACGTGCACGACATGTGCACCGACGGCATCCACCTCGTGGGGTGCCAGCGGGTCACCATCGAGGACTGCAGGTGCGCCGACACGGGCGACGACTCCATCGCCATCTGGGGCGGCAACTGGTGGAACCCCGAGCAGTCGGCCGACGTCGTGGTGCGCCGCAACACCATCGAGCGGGCAGGGTCGAACGGCATCGCCCTCGGCGGCTGCGAGCGGGTGGTCGTGGAGGACAACACCGTCCGGGGCACCTACCTGACCGGCATCGGCATCAGGCCGATGGACGGCTACGGGCCGGTGAGCGACGTCACGATCCGCGCCAACCGGATCGACGACGCCGGCTTCCACGAGACGGGCATCCTCTGGGGCGGTGGCATCGCCTCGGGCATCGCCGTGGCCGACGACCTCCACACCGGCATGCCCATCGAGCGGGTGACGGTGCAGGACAACGTCATCGGTCGGTGCCGCAACAACTTCGTGCGGGTGAAGGGCGTCAGCGAGGTGACCGTGGCCGGGAACCGGTGGGTCGGCCCCCTCGTGGAAGGCGCCAGCGCCAACCAGGGATCGGGCCAGGGCAGCTCCAACGTGGACCCCCTCAGCTACGAGGCGGTGTACGTCGCCGACAGCACCGACGTCACCGTCACGGCGCCGGCTCGGCCTCGCTGGCGACGCGTGGCCGGGCGGGCCCGCCGGGTGGCCCGCACCGCCCTGCGACCCGCCGGCGGCTGACAGGTCCACGGGCTCAGCGTGCGTCGCGGTTGCGGCCCGTCACCAGTTCGGTGGCGTTCTCGACCACGTCGCGCCACGGGTTGCGCCCGTAGCGCCGCACCACCCCCGCCTGGCGGCGGGCCACCGCCCACCGGCGGCGGGCCACGGCCTTCACCACGTCCCGCGCCGCCCACGACGCCAGCGCCACACGCGCCCGCGACCGGTCGTGGACCGACAGCGCCGGGTGGTCGATCCAGGCCCGGTGCAGCCGCTCGCGGGCGTCGGCGGTCTCGCCACTGGCCTGCTCGCCGACGGTTGCCATGTGCCGGTGCAACCGACGGCGCACCAGGGGTGCGGTGAGGTAGACGACCGGCCCCTGGCCGGCGAGCCGCAGGTCGAGGTCGAGGTCGGCCACGTGACCGAGCTCGGCGCGGTAGCCCCCCACGGCCTCGAAGGCCGAGCGCCGGAACATCACCGCCGACGGCTCGCCGTAGACCTGCCCGTTGCGCAGGCACAGTCGCACCAGCTCGCCCTGATCCAGCACGTAGCGCTCGTGCGCCACGAAGATGCGCTCGCGGCGGTTCGGCCGTCGGGGCACCTCGATCACGCCGCCGTCGTCGTCGATCCAGACCTCACCCGCCGAGCACGCCACCACGGCCGGCGCGGACTCGAACTCCTCCACGTACCGGGCCACGAGCCCCGGGCCCAGCTCGTCGTCCTGGCCGAGCACCATCATCAGCTCACCGGTGGCGAGGCTCCCGGCCTCGTTCCAATTGGCCACCATCCCGAGGCGCCGCGGGTTGCGGACCACCTGCACCGCCGGCAGGCGCGACGCCTCTACCAAGTCGTCGAGGCCGGGGGACCCGCCGTCGTCGGTGATGACCACGTCGAGGCCGGGGTGGCCCTGCTCGCGGATCGACGCCAGCAGCCGTGCCAGGTGGTGGGCCTGGGGGGCGTAGACCGGGATGCAGAGGCTGACCGTCGGGGACGACATGGACGGGCCGACGCTACTGCCCCGCCGGACGGCCCGACGCGCCCTCGAGCGGTGCACGGCCGCCCGAAACCGAGCGACGCGCACCGATAGGATCGCCCGGCGCCGTCGCAACGCCGGCGCCCACCGACGAGCGTCTCCCACCTTGGCCGCCCCCCACACCACCGCCGACCCCGTCACGAGGCCCGCGCGCGTGCCGCCGTCCAGCGACCGGCTCATCGTGTGGGCGATCGCGGTGCTGGCCGGCATCGGTGCCGCCCTCAGCGGGGCGGAGCCCACCGGCTGGTGGCTGAGCGACCTGCTCTGGACCGCGGGGTTCGCGGTGGTGGTCGTGCTGGCGACGGCCAGGGCACGGCGCTGGACGTGGCTGGTGCTGGCCGGCGTCACCGCCACCGCCGCCCAGGGTGGCATCCAGCTGGCCATCAGCCTCCTGGCCCTCGTGCTCGCCTTCCTGGGATCGGCGTCGGACCGCCACACCCAGCGGTTCGGCCCGCTCCTCGGCGCCACCGTCGGCGGGCTCGCCATCCAGGTGCTGGTCCGCCTCCACGAGATCGAGCCCACCGGGGCCACCGCCCTGATCGCCGCGGCCGCCACCGTCCCCGTCCTGGTGTCGGGCTACCGGCGGTCCACCGACCGGGTGCGCAGGGTGGTGCACTGGTCGATCGGGGCCGGCGTGGTGTTCGCCCTCTTCGCGGCGGTCGGGCTCGCGGTGGCGACGCTGTCCGCCCGACCCGACCTGACGTCGGGCATCAACCAGGCGCAGAACGGCTTCGACGCGGCCCGCAACGGCAAGGGCACGGTGGCCGCCCGCCGCCTGGGCCGCGCCGCGGCGTCGTTCGGAACCGCCCACGACACCCTCACCGCGCCCTGGGCCCTCCCGGCCCGGGTCGTGCCCCTGCTCGGCCAGCAGGCCGCCGCGGTCCAGATCGTCTCCGGCGAGGGCGCCGCGCTGGCCGCGTCGGCGGCATCGGCGGCCACCGAGGCCGACATCGACGATCTCCGCTTCCAGGACGGCGCCATCGACCTCGACCTGGTGGCCTCGTTCGAGGAGCCCCTCCGCGACGCCGAGGCCGCACTGCAGTCGGCATCGACGTCGGTCACCGACGTCCAGTCGCCGTGGCTGATCCAGCCGCTGGCGGCCCGGGTGGACAAGTTCGACCGTGAGGTGGACGACGCGCTCCCCGACGCCCAGATCGCCATCCAGGGCGTCGACCTGGCCCCTGCGCTGCTCGGCGGCGAGGGCACGCGGCACTACTTCATCGCCTTCCTCACCCCCAGCGAGAACCGCTCGCTCGGCGGCTTCATGGGCAGCTTCGGCGAGTTGACCGCCACCGACGGCGACCTCGAGCTCACCCGTTCGGGCAGCATCGAGGACGTCGAGCTGCCGGCCCGGGCCAACGGCGCCACCCTGTCGGGCCCCCCCGCCTACCTCGCCCGGTACGAGCGGTACGACATCGCCAACTACATGGGCGACGCCGGCATCTCCCCCGACATGCCCATGGTGGGCGAGGTGATGTCCGAGCTGTACCCCCAGGCGGGGGGACAGCCGGTCGACGGGGTCATCACCGTCGACCCGGTGGCCCTGCAGGCGTTGCTCACGTTCACGGGGCCCATCACGGTGACCGGCTATCCCGAGCCCCTCACCTCCGAGACCGCCGCCGACATCCTGCTGCGCCAGCAGTACCTCACCTTCGACCAGCGCTCCGACCGGAAGGACTTCCTCGAGGAGGCCACCCGCAAGACCTTCGACCTGCTCACCAGCGGCGACATCCCGGGTCCCCGCCAGGTCACCGACGTCCTCGGCCCTATGGTCGACCAGGGCCGCCTCATGGCCTACAGCTCGGCCGGCGCCGAGCAGTCGTTCTTCGAGCAGTTGGGCCTCGACGGCGCCTACCCCCGCCCCCACGGCGGCGACCTGGTGGGCCTGAACACGAACAACAAAGCCAACAACAAGATCGACATCTTCATGCAGCGGTCGATCGACTACCGGGCCGAGTACGACCCCACCACCGGCGAGGTGCACGCCACCGCGACCATCGACATCACCAACAACGCGCCGCCCAGCGGCCTGCCCGACGTGATCTTGAGCAGCGGGGACCGCATCCGCGGCGGCGACACCCCCCTCGGCACCAACGGCATCACGCTGTTCTTCTACACGCCGCTGCTCCTCGACGACGGCGTGGCCCGGTCGGCCCTCGGCGAGGGACCGCTGTCCCTGCAGGCCGAGCGGGAGTTCGGCATGTCGGTGTACACCGGGCGCTTCAACATCCCGGCGGGCCAGACCCTCACGCTCGTGTTGAACCTGTCCGGCACCATCGAGCCGTCCGACACCTACCGCCTCACGGTGGCCAACCAGCCGATGGTGAACCCCGACAACATGACCGTCACCGTGACGCCGACGGCGGGCTACACCGCCCGACCGACCGACGGCTTCGAGATCCTCGACGACGGCTCGGCCACGACCACGGTCGACACCGCCGACGGTGATCAACGCCTGCGCCTGTCCCTCGACCCGTAGATCGGCGGCGACGACACCCTCCGTTGAGCACGGCCGGGGCCCGCAGTGCACCGGTAGGTTGAGGGCATGGACATCGCCATCACCGGCTCGACCGGGCTCATCGGCGAGGCGCTGCGCACCTCGTTGGTGGCCGACGGCCATCGGGTGGTGCGAGTCGTGCGCCGCTCCCCCACCGGTGCCGACCAGATCGGGTGGGACCCCGATGCCGACCGTCTCGACCCCACCGACCTCGCCGGCCTCGACGCCGTGGTCCACCTGGCCGGTGAGGGCATCGCCGAGAAGCGCTGGACCGACGCCCAGAAGGCCCGCATCGAGACCAGCCGCACGCGGGGCACCGACCTGCTGGCCCGCCGGCTGGCCGAGGCGTCCGACGGCCCGCGCGTGCTGATCAGCGGTTCCGCCATCGGTTACTACGGCGACCGGGGCGACGAGGTGCTCACCGAGGCCTCGGGGCCCGGCGCCGGCTTCCTCGCCGGCGTGTGCCAGAAGTGGGAAGCGGCCGCCGACCCCGCCCGGCGCGCCGGCATCCGGGTGGCCCACCTCCGCACCGGCATCGTCCTCGACGCGCACGGCGGGGTGCTGGCGAAGCAGCTGCCCCTGTTCAAGCTGGGCCTGGGCGGGCGCATCGCCGGTGGTCGCCAGTACATGAGCTGGATCACCCTCGCCGACGAGGTCGCCGCGATCCGCTGGCTGCTCGACCACGACCTCGACGGCGCCGTCAACCTCACCGCTCCCGCGCCGGCCACCAACCGCGAGTTCACCGAGGCACTGGCGGGCGTGCTGCACCGACCCGCGTTCCTCCCCGTCCCCTCGTTCGGCCCCAAGGTGATCTTCGGCGGCGAGCTGGTCGACGAGCTGTTGCTGGCCGGCCAGCGCGTGCTCCCCGAGCGCCTCACCGCATCGGGCTTCGCCTTCGCCCATCCCACCCTCGCGCCGGCGCTCGAGGCGGTGCTGGCCGAGCGATGACCACCGCCCGCCGGGTGGCGGCGTTCGACTTCGACGGCACGCTCACCCCTCGTGACACCCTCCTCCCCTTCCTCGCCCGCCTGTACGGCCGGCGCCGGCTGCTCACCCACGCGGCTGCGGTGGGGCCGCCATGGCGCCGGGACCCCGACCTCCACCGCCGCGACGAGCTCAAGGCCCAGTTGCTGCGGCGCCTGACCGCGGGCGACGACCCCGAGCGGGTGCAGGCCGCCGGTGAGCGCTACGCCGATCAACTGGCGACGACGCTCCTGCCGGACATGGTCGAGCAGGTGGAGCGGCACCGCCGTGCCGGCCACGAGGTGGTGGCGGTCTCGGCGTCGCTCACGGTCTACCTGTCCCCCCTGCTGCGCGATCGGTTCGGCTTCGACGAGGTGATCGCGGTCGGGCTCGAGGTGGGCGCGGACGGCCGCCACACGGGCGAGATGCTCGGGCCCAACGTGCGCGGCCCCCAGAAGGCCGTGCTGCTCCGGCGCTGGCTGGCCGAGACGGGCACCGACGACGACGTCGAGTTGTGGGCCTACGGCAATTCGTCGGGCGACGCCGAACTGCTGGCGATGGCGGACCACGCCGCCCTGGTCGGGGGCCGCGGGGCCCGGGAGCTGCCGACCGTCCACTGAGGCCCGGCCCGGCGGAGCGCCGCGGCCGCTCCCGTAGCATGAACAGCCATGCCCGATCCGGCGACGACGCCGCGCCCACCCGCACCGTCGACGGACAACCGGACACCGGGGCCCACCGGTCCCGAGCTCGTGGTGGTCGTTCCGGAGGCGATCGCGCTCCAGCGCACCGAGACCCTGCTGCGCCTGGTGCGCTGGCTCGGCGCCGAGCGCGAACGACCTCCCACCGTGGTGTGCTGGCAGAGCGGCCCGCTCGTCGCCGCCTTCGCCGAGGCGGTCCCGGTCATCGACGCCGGCGCCGTCAACCGCCACCTCGGTGCCCGGGCCCTCGCCGCGGCGCGGGTCACGCCCGCCGCACGTGCGCTCAAGAGCCTCCAACTCCGGCGGGCGCTGGCCCCGCTGGCCGGCTGCGAGCGCTTCCTCCTCGGCGGC
Organism: uncultured Microthrixaceae bacterium; assembly: GCA_964635055.1. Lineage (GTDB taxonomy): Bacteria > Actinomycetota > Acidimicrobiia > Acidimicrobiales > DATDAH01 > JAEUJM01. The sequence continues at coordinate 176,848 of CAZWMT010000004.1, forward strand.
CCGGACACGATCCCCCTGCTCGAGTGGCTCCCCTCGGCCGACAACCGGCGGGTCGCGGTGTGGCTCGACGACGGCGACACCCGCCGGGTCGACGAGGTGGCGTCCGTGGCCACGTCGTTCCTCGTGGGCGGCGACCGGGTCGGCGCGGCCCTGCGCGAGCGGGGCATCGCCGCCGAGCGCCTCCACCGGGTCGCCGAGCCCCTCGTCGCCGCTGCGCCGGACGCGGGCCGACACGGGCTCGCCGAGCGGTTGGTGGCGGTGGTCGACACCGGCCCCTCGGCCATCGAGGCCCTGCCCGTGCTGCTCGCGGCGATCAGTGGCGCCGGCGCCCGTCCCCAGCCGGCCGTTGCCTGGGTGCACGAGGACCTCCGGCGCAGCTGGGCACGCTGGACCGACCCCCGGTTCGCCGGGCTCGAGGGTCAGCTCGTGGACTGGTCGCTCGACGAGTGCGAGGAGCGCAGCGACGACATCGCGGCCCTGGTGCTGCTCGGCTCGACGGCGGCGCCACTGGCGGCCGTGGCCACCTCCCGCGGCGTCCCCGTGCTGACCGTCGGCGCCGGGGACGACTCGGTTGGCATCGACCACGACGACCTCGCCGCACTCGCCGACCGGCTGCGCGCGCTGCTCCGCGACCCGACGGTGTGGGCCGAGGCCAGCGCCCAGACCCTGCTGCGCAACGCGCCCCACCGGGTCGATCACGTCGGACGCTCCGTGCTCGCCGCCCTCGATCTCGCCCTCCCGTGAGCGACCCCACCGTCCCGCAGCTGCTGCACCGGCGGTGCCAGGCCTCGCGCGGCCGGGTCGCGCTCGAGGGCCCCGAGGCGTCACGCACCTTCGACGAGCTGTGGTCCTCGGCGGCCGTGCTGGCGGGCGCGATCGCCGCCCGCCTCACCGACGGCGACGGCCCGCAACCCGTCGCCGTGGTCGCCACCCCCGACCGGGTCGAGCTCGTCGAAGCGGTGGTCGCGGTGATGCTCGCCGGGCATGCGCCCCTGATCCTCGACCCGGATGCACCCGACGACCTGCAGCGAGAGTGGTACTGGGCTGCTGGTGCCCGGCTCGTGGTGGCCGACCGGGCCACGGCCATCGCCGCGCACCGGCGCTTCGGTTACGGCACCGTCGCCGTCACCAAGCGCCTGCGGGACGAGCGAGCCGCGCCGCGGCGCACGCCCCTGCCGCACGACCCCGCACTGCTCGTGCCCGAGCTGCACCCCGAGGCCGGCGCGGTCGTGCACGCCCTGTCGCACCGCGACGTCCTGGCCCGGGCCGCTCGAGATGCGCAACGGGTGCCGCTCACCGACGACGACCGCCTGGGGCTGCTGGTGCCGCTCTCCTCGCCCGCCGGCACGCGGGCGTTGCTGGCCGGACTGTTGGCGGGGGCCGGCACCGTGCTGTACGACGCCCGCACCCAGGGTTGGGCCGGCCTCGCACCCTGGCTCGCGCGGTCGAGGGTGACGGTGGCGGCCATCACCCCGACGCTGGCGGAGCTGGCCGCGGGGGAACCGGCGACACCGCTCCCCGACCTGCGGCGGCTGATGCTCCTGGGCCCGGGGCGCTCCGGGCGGCACCCCGCGTCGGGCCCGGACGGCGACGACACCGCCGTCGCCGGCGCGGGCGGCATCGACACCGATGCCGACACCGATGCCCGCCCCGGCGGCGGGCCTCGTGGGCTCGCCGGCGTCGAGACCGTGGCGGTCGACGACGGCTCTGGTGACGACGGCGCCGGTGACGACGGCGCCGGTGACGACGGCGCTGGTGATGACGGCGCCGGTGACGAGGGCGCCCCCGGCACCGAGGGACCGGCCACCGACCCCCCGCACGACGATGCGCTCGAGGCCACCCTCACGTCGTTGTTCCAGGAGCTGCTCGACGTCGGCTCGGTCGACCGGGACGACGACTTCTTCGCGCTCGGTGGGCACTCCCTGCTGGCGGCCCGCCTGCTCGTCCTGCTCGAGCAACGGACCGGCCGGCGGCTGCCGATGGCGGTGTTCCTCGAGGCCACCACCGTCGGGCAACTGGCCGGCGCGCTCCGCCACCAGGCCGGTGCCGCGCCGGCCGCCCCCCTGGTGACCATCCAGGCCGGCGATCCCGCTCGCGCCCCCCTGTTCGTCACCCACGACCTGCAAGGGTCGGCCTGGCGGTTCCGCGACCTGGCCCGCGCCGTCGGTGAGGACCAGCCGGTCTACGGGTTCGAGTCGCCGATGCTCGGGGGCCGGCTCCGGTTCGCCACCATCGAGGCACTGGCCGCGCACTACGTGGCCGCGATGCGCGTGGTGGCGCCCCAGGGCCCCTACCACCTGTGCGGCTACTCGTTCGGCGGGATCCTGGCGTTCGAGATTGCCCGGGTGCTGGAGGCCGAGGGCGACACGGTGGCCCTGCTCGGCGTGATCGACGTCGGCCCCGGCTACCGCGGCCTCGACTACTCGCGCTCGCGGCTGCCGCCGCTGCCGTACCTGCGCGATGCGGTGGCGCGGTCGCCCGACGGCCTCCCCCGCTGGGCGGCGCCACTCCGCCACCTCTGGCTCAATCGCCGGGTGCTGGCCCGACGCTGGCGCCGAGTGCTGCGAGGTGGCGGCACGGTCGCCCCCGGGGAGCGGCTCTGGTTCGCCTGGTGGGCCCACTGGAGCCTCGTGGGCCCCGACTGGGCGCCGTCACCCTACGGGGGCCGCGTCGACCTGTTCTGGGCCGAGACCACCGCGGGCACCGACGCCACCATGGGTTGGGGGAGCCACGCCCGCGAGGTGTGCGTGCACCCGGTCGCGGGTGCCCACGAGTCGCTCATGGCGCCGCCGGCGGTCACCACCATCGGCCAGGGGTTGCGCGCCCTGCTCGACGGGTCGGAGCCGAGGATCGGGCCTGCCTCCGCGGCAGCGACCGACGCCGCCGGCCCACCGCCACGCCGCCGGCGACTGCCCGGGCCGGATCTGGCGCTGCTGCCCCTGTTGCGACCGCTGATCGCGCTCGACGCCCGGGTCGTGGAGCGCGCCGTGCCACTGACCAACCAGTCGGTCGACCCGTTCGACATCCCGTGGGCACCGTCGATCGCGGCCCGGTGGCCGACGGTTCGCGCCGAGCTCGACCAGTTGCTCGCCGACGGCATCGCCATGCCCGACGTCAGCGACGTCCACGGCGGCGGGCAGGGCGCCGAGGGGCCGTGGACCACCTACGTGCTGTTCTCGTTCGGCCGGTGGATCTCGGCCAACGCGGCGCGCTGCCCCGCCACCACGGCACTGATCGCCGACGTGCCCGACCTCGAGACCGCCGGCTTCACCGTCCTGGCCCCGGGCACCCACATCCCGCTGCACCGCGGCCCCTTCCGCTCGCTCCGCTACCAGCTCGGGGTGCGGGTGCCCGGACCGCCTGGCGCCTGCCGGCTCCAGGTGGGCGACGAGGTGCTCGTCTGGGAGGACGGCAAGAGCCTGGCCTTCGACGACGCGGTCGAGCACGAGGCCTGGAACGACGCCGACGAGCCGAGGTACGTGCTGTTCATCCAGGCCCGCTGGCCGCTCCCGGGGTGGCGCGGACGCGTGCACGCGGCGATCCACCACCTGCTGGCCCGACCCGTCCGGGACCTTCCCGAACGGGTGCGCCGGCTGGACGCGACCCTCAACCGACCCGGGTAGCGCAGACGCCGCCGACCTGCCCGCCGTGGGCCCGAGGTGCTACTTGGGCGGCATCCGGATGCCGCCGTCGAGGCGCACGGTCTCGCCGTTGAGGTAGCCGTTGGTGACCAGCTCGATGGCGAGCGACGCGAAGTCGTCGGGCGTGCCGAGTCGCTTCGGGAACAGCACGCTCTGGCCCAGCGCCTCCTTCTGCGGGTCGGGCAGCAGGCCGAGGAGCGGCGTGTCGATGAGGCCGGGGGCGATGGTGTTCACCCGGATGCCGACCGGTGCCAGGTCGCGGGCGATGGGCAGGGTCATGCCCACGACGCCGCCCTTCGACGCCGAGTACGACGCCTGGCCGATCTGGCCGTCGAACGCCGCGACCGACGCGGTGTTGACGACCGCACCGCGCTCGCCGAACTCGAGCGGCTCGGTGGCGCTCATGGCCGAGGCCACGAGGCGGATGCAGTTGAAGGTGCCCACCAGGTTCACCGCCACGACCTTCTCGAACGCGCCCAGGTCGTGCGGGCCGCCGTTGCGGTCGACGGTGCGCTGCGCCCAGCCGATGCCGGCGCAGTTGACCAGCACGCGCAGCGGGCCCAGCTCGGTGGCGGCGACGACCGCGGCCTGCACCTCGTCGGTGTCGGTGACGTCGGCGTGCACGAACACGCCCCCCAGCTCGCTGGCCAGGGGCTCGCCCTTGTCGTCCTGCATGTCGAGCACCACGACCCGTGCACCTCGGGCGGCGAGGCGACGCGACGTCGCCTCCCCCAGGCCGGAGGCGCCTCCGGTGACGATTGCGGAAACTCCATCGATGTCCATGACGCCGACACTAGGCAGTTCCCCCACCGCGGTCGAAACCGCCGTGCGGGGCGCGGCCGCCCGCTCGCCGGCCTCCCCACGCGGACGGCCCGGACGAGCCACGCGCCTACGCTGCGCCTGCGGACATGGCCCGACCACGCACAGGCAGCGAGCCCCCGAGCGACCGGGGCAGGCCGGCCGACGCGTGCGGGGTGGGCTTCGGCGAGGGAGGCGGCGCCGAGGGGGGTGCCGGCCCGATCGGCTGGGCGCTGTCGCTGTCGCTGCTGGCCGCGGTGCTCGCGGCGACGTCGCCGAGCACGACCACGGCGGCCTTCGCCTGTCTGGCCTCGCTGGTCACGTGGGCCGCTGTGGTGGTGGGTGCGCTGATCGGCCGGCCCCGTGACGGGCCGAGGCGATCGACGCTGGCTGCTCGACCGGCGCGATCGACCGCCACGTTGCTCCTTGCCGGCGCCTGCCTCGGCGCCCCGCCCGGCGCCCCGCTCACCGCCCTGGTCACCGGCCTCGTGGCCGCACCCTTGCTGCTGCAGGCCCATCGGCTCGTGCGGGCGGGGGCCGCGCTGCGGGTGTGGCAGGCCGTGCTCTCGCGCGCCCCGTGGGCGGTGCTGCTCGTGGGCGCGGGGATGGCCACCGCGATCGCGTCGCCGGTCCTCGGGTGGCCGCTGGTCGCCGTCGGGGCGACCGTGATCGTCGGCGTGGGCGTGTGCGCCTCTGGCACCCGGCCGGGCGGGCTCCGCTGGGCACCGGCGGGCGCGGCGGGCCCCTCCGAGCCCCGTCGTCGCCGCCGTCACCGGCGGGCCATCACCGTCACGGTGGTGTGTCTCGTCGCCCTCTTCCTGATCGGCGTCGACCGCCAGGTCGATCGGTTCAACCAGCAACCGGAGACCGTCCTCAACGCCCACGACCAGGGGGCGTACCTGCGGTACGCCCAGAAGCTCAGCGACCTGCCCGACGAGGTCGTCGCCAACCGGTTGCAGATGCCGCTCTACCCCTACCTGGTCAGCCTGGCGCCGGGGAGCAGGGGCGAGTGGAGCGGGCGCTTCCACGCGGCGCTGCGCATCAACGTCGCCATCGCCCTCGCCGGCCTGGCCGCGATCGGCTGGTGGGCGGCCCGTACCGCGGGACGGTGGGCCGCCCTCGTGAGCGTCGCGCTGGTCGGCCTGTCGATGTTCCTGTTCCTCGCCAGCTGGGTGCTGGCCGACGTGCTCTCGGCCCTTCTGTTCACCGCCTGGCTCGGCGTCTCGTGGCGGCTGCTGCAGCGGCCGAGCGCTCTGTTGGGAGCGGCCGCCGGGACGCTGGGCGGCCTCACCTTCCTCAGCAAGGCGATCGCGGTCGCACCGCTCGCGCTGCTCGTGCTGCTGTGCCTCCTGGCTGCTCTCGCACCGAGAGCCGTCGGCGGAGAGCCGCGCCGCCGCACCGCCTACCTGGCCGCGGGCGCGGCGACGACGTTCCTGTTCGTGCTGACGGTGGCGCCCTATGCCAGCAACAGCCAGCGCGTCTACGGGAGCCCGACGTTCAACATCACGACGAGCTACGACCTGTGGCTGGACACCACAGCGCAGGCCGCGGCGATCCCGTCCTGGGGCTGGGTCCGTGAGCAGACCGCCCGAGCGGGAGGCGAGGACTCGCCCGTACCGTCCCGTCCCCCGGACGACCTGCCGTCGCCGGCGAAGTACGCACGCGAGCACGATGCCGGTGACGTGGTCGACCGGCTGATCACCGGCTGGGGCGCGCAATGGGAAATCGCTCGCACGGGGCGCATCTGGGAGGGCGACTTCGGTTACGGCACCACCACCGTCCTGTTGCTGGCCATGGCGATGACCTCGCTCGCGGTGGCCGGCGAACGGGCACGCCGCCGCATGCGGCGCGACCGGCTCGGGGTGGCGCTCGTCGCGGGCTCGCTGTCGACGCTGGCGCTCGGTGTGGCGTGGTGGTTCCCCATCGGGTCGGGCAACCGGTACCTGCTGCCCGTCTTCCTCCCCGGCGTGCTGCTCTGCGTGTGGATCATCCACCGAGGGCTCTCGCCGTGGTCACTCCGGTGGCGGGGTCGTCCGATCCGGGCCGACACCGCGGTGTTCGCCGCCCTGGCGGTGCCGGTCGTGGCGGTGTCGGTGTGGAACGCGCTCGTGCTGTCAGGTCGCACCCTGGGCGGGTACTGAGCGCCCGTCCACCGCACCGGCCGGCTCGAGGCCCTCCACGGCGCAGCCCACGGTGCCGTTGGTGACCAGCAGCGCCACGCCCGCCACCAGCAGCGCCACCGCCAGCAACGCCACCGCCAGCGCGCCCTCCACCGACATGCGGTGGCGGCCCTTGACCACGCGGGCGAGCAGCACCAGCCCGGCGACGATGGCGAAGCCGGCCAGCGGCAACCGCGGCTGCAGGACGTCACACGGCACGCCGAGACCCTGTCACGCGCGACGCCGCGACGGACGACCCAGGTGGGGCGACCAGGGGGCGACCAGGGGGCGACCAGGGGGCGACCGATGTGCGGCGAGCGACGCGCGGCGACCGGCGTCCGTTCTGGCTCCCGATTCGACCGCCAGGACCGTCGAATCGGGAGCCAGTTCCCGACCTGTCCGCTCGGCCCCTCAGACCGCGGTCACTCGTCGCCCCCCAGCAGCTCGCGCAGGGGCTCGGCCAGGTGGTGCACGTGTGCCTCGTCCAGCACGAGTCGGTGGTCGACGGCCAGGTCGACCACCGTCACCGAGCGCACGTACGGGGCCCATCCCAAGGTCGGGCCCCTCGAGGCCACGCCTTGCGACCAGAACAGGCGCAGGTCGCCGTCGAAGGGGCGCGGCCGCCAGGAAGGACCGGTGAGGGCCCGGAGGGCGGCCCGGGTGCGGCGGCGACGACGCTCGTCCCGGTCGAGGCCCGGCCGGAGGGATCCCAACGTCTCCACCCGTTCCTTCCAGCGTCGGATCACCTGATCGGCCCCTGCCGGCAGCGTGCGTCCGCCCGGAGGCCCCGGCAGGCGGCCCGGTCCGCAGTCGACGACGCCCGTCAGCGCCACCGATTCGCCCTCGATCCGCAGGAGCCGAGCCACTTCGAACGCGAGGATGCCGCCGGCGCCGACGCCGAGGAGGTGAAACGGGCCCGGGGCCTGCCCGCGTTGCAGATCGGCCGCGTAGCGCAGCGCCAGCCGCTCGGCCGACGAGAACGGCACGCGTCCGTCGGTCGCGAGGGGCGGCTCGATGCCGCACACCGGCTGCTCGGGGCCCAAGGCCGCCACCAGCGGGGCGAAGGGTGCCAGCGACCCGTCCTCGTCGTGCAGCAGGTGGAGCACCGGCCGGCCGGCGGCGCCGGCCTGCAACTCCACCACGGCCGACCGCCGAGCGGGCCGGCCCGGCGACGGTGCGTCAGCCACCAGCGGCCTCCGAGCCCGATGGTTCCCAGCCCCCGCCGCCGGGCGTCAGCACCCGCGCCCGCATCGGGTACGCCCGCTCCAGTGCCTCAGTGGGCGTATTCGTGGTCTTGGTCGCGATACGGGACACTCTCCAGTCCATTCACACTGTCCAGAGCGCGTCCACCGGCAGGACGAGCAGTCGGTCGTCCGCGCGATACGCGTGCGAGCCGAGGTACAGGATCACGCCCCTCGCGAATCTCGACCCCGATGCCAATTGGAGCTTCCGCATCGGCCTGAGGTCACGGTCCGCCACGCGTTGGGCAGCCTTGACCTCGAACGCCAGAACCGCGCCATCGTCGCGCTCGACGACGAAGTCGACCTCGTCGCCGTCGCGGGTCCTCCAATGGCCGAGCCCCGCGATCCCGTCGAGCCAGGACGCCTGCTTCAGCAACTCACCGACGACGAACGTCTCGAGGAGATGACCCAATTCGGTGAGCGCTGACGGCGCTCGGTGGTTCAGCTTCTCGGGGGTCAACCGGAGAAGCCGAGCAGCCACACCTGAGTCGACCATGTGGACCTTCGGTCGCGCGGCCGACCGCGAAGTGAGCGTCGTGCCCCATGCCGGCAACCGGCGGAGGAGGAACACCGCCTCGAGGAGCCGTACGTAGTTGTCCGCCGTACGCTCCGTGATCTGCAGCGGTGCGGCTGCCTTGGCGATGTTGAGAACCTGACCCGTCTGGCCTGCGAGGCGCTCGAGAAGTCGGGGCAGCAGCGCACCTTGCTCGAGTCGCGACAAGTCTCGGACGTCGCGTTCCAACGCCAGGCGTAGGTAGTCGTCGAACCAGCGCGCCCGATTCGATCCGGGAGCCCGTCTCAGCGCCGCTGGAAGTCCTCCGGCCACGATCCGTTCGATGTATTCGGATCGCGTGGTCTGCCCAGATCGCCTCAGGAGCTCATCGACCCGGCCCTCGATCAGCACCGTCAGGAACTGCTCGTCCACCGCGTCGATCTCGCCTTGAGAGAGTGGGTACACCGGTAGGCGATGAAGCCGACCGGTCAACGCCTGCGCTGCCTGCGGCAACGCCTCGTGTCGGGTCGAGCCGGTGAGGACGAAACGCCCGGGTCGGTCATCGCTGTTGAGTTCTGCCTTTATGACGTCGAGTACCTCTGGGACGTGCTGGTACTCATCGATGCACACCAGCTCTTGCCGAGCGACAAGCGTCTGCGGATCAGCGAGCATGGCGGCTCGCGTCGCTATGTCATCGAGGTCGAGTACTCCTGCGCCGAGCGCATGGGCGATCCACCGCAGCAGCGTGGACTTCCCGACCGTTCTGGCGCCTTGGAGGAGCACGACCGGCTCGACCTCGATCCGTGAGAGAGCCACGGCACCGAGCCGGCGGGTGACAAGACCTTCGAGACGAACCGACACCGCCGCGAGGCTACCAGACCATGCGGAACTGGAGGCCATTCCCTTGCGGATTTGGAGGGGGTTTCGTTGCGGGATCAGAGCCACCTCAGCTGCGGAACTGGAGCCTGCGCCATCAAGGGCCTCGTCCACAACAAGATCCCGACCTGGACCAGTTGCCCCTACCGGCTGCCCCAACCGCCGCCCCCCGGCGTCAACATTCGCAGGACGTCGCCCGCCTCCAACCGAATCGTGCACTTGTCCGGCAGGCGCTCCGCCCTCGACTCGTCGCCGCCAGGGAGCAGCCAGTTCTCGCCGACGGCGCCGGGCTCGCCGCCGGCCAGGCCCCAGGGCTGGCTCACCCGCCGCTCGGTGATCAGCGACACGGTCGCGTCGACGAGCACCTGCAGATCGCGCTCGATCCCCTCGCCGCCAGCGGCCGCTCCACCGCCGCCACTCCCCTGCCGCAACCGGTAGCGCAGCACCCGCAGCGGGAACGCCCGCTCCAACGCCTCGATCGGCGTGTTCTTCGTGTTCGTCAACCTCGACAACGTGGCACACCACTGGCCGAACGACCGTCCGTGCGAACTTGAGGCCGGGCAACCACGGGAGTGCCGCCGCGGGGGTAGTCGTAGCCTCAGGGCGGACCGAGGCGGTAGCATGAACGGAAGCCGAACCGGAAGTATGAAAGGAAGCAAATGGCCCCCACCTTGGACCGAGCAGTTGAAGCCAGCGAGATCGTCGAGGCCTTGAAGCCGTTCGGGGTCACCCAAGTCGATGTCGCCGCGGTCACCCAGGTCTCGGACCGAGCGGTACGTGGTTGGCGGACGAGCGACATCCGTCCCGACCGCTACGACCGACTCGCCCAGCTTCGCGACCTCGCACTCCTGCTCTCGGACTCACTCACCCCTCGGGGCGTCGGCCAGTGGCTCCATGCCAAGAATCGACTCCTCGAAGGTCAACGCCCGGTCGACCTCCTCGCCGAGGATCGGATCGAGGAGGTTCTCGAAGCCGCCGAGTCGTTCATCGACGGCGCCTACGTGTGAACCTCGCCGACGCGGTAGCAACTGCGCCTCGTAGGCAGATCTCCGGCAGCTTCTGGCATCAGGGCCCGGCCCGCCACCCGCTCACCTCGTGTGCCGATCCCGCACGCGGCCCCGGGCGCTACCACCGCACCGGCGAGCCGGGCGCCTGGTACGCGTCGAGTCAGGAGCAGGCGGCGTGGGCCGAGCTGTTCCGCCACTTCGTCGACGATGGCGTCGACCCGTTCGAAGTCCGTCGACGCGTCGGCCGGGTGTACGTCGCCCTCGACGTTCTCGACCTGACCGACACGGCCGTGCGTGCTCACCTCGGCGTCGACGAGTCCGACCTCATCGGAGACGACTATTCGACAACCCAGGCGATCGCCACAGCGGCCCGCGACGCCGGATTCGATGCCGTGCTCGCTCCCGCCGCGGCGCTTCCCGATCGTGAGACTCTCGCTGTGTTCGCCCATGCGCTGCCATCGGTGCAGGCCGAACGCTCAGAGATCCGCCAGCCCCCACCCCGACTTGCCGACCTCCTCCCGCTGATTCGGCCCCACGAGCGCGTCCCCGACGCCGTTCGGCGCTTGTTCCAGGTGCTCGCACGGGCTGGAGCTGAAGCGGTCCGGCAGCGCCGGCGCTGAACGCGCCGGCGCTGAACAGAGACAGGGCCCGCGGCCACAGTTCCTACTGCCGGGGGCCAACTCGGGCACTACTGGAAGGAACTGCGTTGGACGTCGGGGGGCCGGCTGGCGGTCATTGGTTTGCCAAGGCAGCTGGTCCCGAATCCCAGCCATCGCCGTTTGACCTGCGGCGTAGCGTTCGCTTCGTGAGCGAGCAGTCGACGCCAGATCCCCCACGACGTCGGTTTCCCCTGGGCAGCCCGACGACGTTCCCTGAACCCTGGGTCGACCTCGACGAGACACGGGCTCCCGTACTTGCGGCTGAGCTCGGCGCAGAGCTCGATGTCGGCCATGTGCTCCAGGGCGCTGAGTTCCGGCTCTTGGCGCAATGCAGCGGATGCGACAATGTCCTCGGGAACACGATCGACGGGCGCTGGTTTGTCACGCACCTCTCGTGGAGCAGGCAGGATCGTCCACCATGGCCGCACACGACGGTAACGGATTCACTGGAAGCGATGCTCGCTGAGTTCGATGATCACGTGCACTGAGCGTGCCGGGCGTCGTTGTGAAGGCGTCCGGCGACGCGCGTCGTCAACGACGAAGCGTGCCCCAGCCGCCTCCGCCCGGCGTGAGCATCCGAACGACATCGCCAGCCTTGAGCTGGATGGTGCACTTGTCCGGCAGGCGCTCGGCCCCGCTCTCGTCACCTCCCGGCAATAGCCAGTTCTCCCCCACAGCTCCGGGCTCACCGCCGGCCAAGCCCCAGGGCTGGCTCACCCGGCGCTCGGTGATCAGCGACACCGTCGCGTCAACGAGGACTTGCACGTCACGCTCGATGCCCTCGCCGCCAGCTGCCCAACCAGCGCCACCGCTCCCCCGACGCAACCGGTAGCGGAGGACCCGCAGCGGGAACGCCCGCTCGAGCGCCTCGATCGGCGTGTTCTTGGTGTTAGTCATCGCGGTGTGAATTCCCGATTGGCCGGGAACCGCCGCCGCCGACCGGTGGTCAACTTGATCTGTGTTGGTCATGTTCGTGTGGATCCCCGACTGGCCGTCTCGGCCCGGGCGGGCCCCCTGGCCCCCGCCGACCGTCTCGTAGTACACCCATGCCCCGCCGCCGGCCCGCGTGCCGTGGCCGCCGATGAGCAGGTTGTTCATGGTGCCCTGGGAGGCGGCGCCCACCCGGTCGGGCAACGCCCGGGCCAGTGCGCCCAGGCAGGCGTCGGCGACGCGCTGGCTCACCTCGACGTTGCCCGCACCCACCGCGGCTGGTGCGGTCGCCGCCACCACCGTGCCCGCCGGCGCGACCACCGTGACGGGGCGCATCGTCCCGCCGTTGGCCGGGATGGTGGGATCGGTGGCCGAGCGCAGCGCGAACCCGACCGCCGACACGGTCACGGCCTCCACCGCGTTCACGTTGCCGCGGCGCTGCGGGCCCGTGCCGGTGAAGTCGAAGGTCACCTCGTCGCCCTCGACGGTCAGGGTGACGACGACGGGTGTGGGACGTTGCTGTTCGGGCGCCGGGCCGTAGGAGTCGAGGACGTCCTCGAACCGCCAGCTCCCGTTCGGCAGGTCGGCGATGGCGGCCCGCGCCCGGCGTTCGCCGTAGTCCAGCACCTCCTGCAGCGGCGCGTCGGCCAGCGCAGCCAGCCCCGCGGCCCCCACCACGTTGGCGCCCACCTGGGCATCGAGGTCACCCGCCCGCTCCTGGGGTGTCCGGGAGTTGGCCAGCAGCACCGCCCGCACACCGTCGTCGAGCAGCACCGGGGGCAGGCGCAGGCCTTCTTCGAACACCTCGACGGCGGTGGCCGGCAGCGAGCCGGGGGCGGCCCCGCCGACGTCGGCGTGGTGGGCCCGGTTGGCCGCCCAGCCCAGGAGGCGCCCGTCCACGAACACCGGGGCCACCAGGGTGAGGTCGTTCGGGTGGGTCCCGCCGGCGAACGGATCGTTCAGGATCACCTGGTCGCCAGGGGCGACGCCGCCGCCGAACGCGTCGATCGCCGCGGCCACCGAGGCCGGCATCGACCCGAGGTGCACGGGGATGTGCTCGGCCTGGACCAACAGCTCGCCGTCCGCGGTGAACAGCGCGGCGGAGCAGTCCGCCCGCTCCTTGATGTTGGGGCTGAACGCGGCGCGGCGCAGCACCGCGCCCATCTCCTCGGCCACCCCGGCGAGCCTGGAGATGAGCACCTGAAGCGAAGCGGCGGCGAGCGTCACGGCCGCCGTCCACCGCGCACCAGCCGCAGCGCCCCGGCCTCGCCGAGCTCGGCCCGCCAGCCGTCGGGCACCCAGATCGTGGTGTCGGGCTCGACCAGCGCGACGGGCCCCGCCGCGCCGGGACGGGGAGCGGCCGGCAAGTCGGCCACCTCGAGCGGCGCCGGACGCCGGGCCGTCACCCGCAGGGCAACCACCTCGACCCTCGCCCCGGGCCGTGCGTAGCCGTTGCGACGCTCGTGCTCGTCCGGGAACGAGGCGACGGTGGGCACCGAGAGCTCGTGGCTCTGCCCCGCGTACCGGCAGTCGACGAGCCGCTCGATCGTGGGGGTGCCGACGCCCCCGAGGGCGGCCACCGCCTCGCCCGCCAGCCGGTCGAGGGCCTCGTCGATGCCGGCGTGGTCCGCCGGGTCGGGCCACGACCGTACGAGGTCGTGCTGGTGGGGGCTGGCGAGGACACCCACCGCCGACAGGACGCCGGCGCGCGCCGGGACGAGCACCGTCGCCATCCCCAGCGCCTCGGCCAGCGAGCAGGCGTGCAGCGGCCCGGCACCACCGAACGCGACGAGCGCGGCATCGCGCGGATCGACGCCGCGGGCCACCGACACCGAGCGCAGCGCGCGCTCCATCGCCGCGTCCACGACGGCCAGCACGCCATCGGCGACCGCGCCCGGCGATCCGACCCCGAGCGCGGCGAGGGCGGCTTCGGCTGCGGCCCGGTCGAGCCGGCCCAGCCCCGGCAGTTCGGCGTCGCCGGGGATGCGCCCGGCCACCAGGTTCGCGTCGGTGACGGTGGCCCGGCGGCCGCCGCGCCCGTAGCACGCGGGTCCCGGCACCGCGCCGGCGCTCGCCGGTCCCACCACCAGGGCCCCGCCGGGGTCGACACGGGCGATCGAGCCTCCCCCCGCCCCGATCGTGTGCACGTCGAGCGACGGCACCCGCAGGGGCAGGCCTGCCACCTCGCGCTGCGCGGCCGGGGTGGGTCGGCCGTCGAGCACGAGGCACACGTCGGTGCTGGTGCCACCCATGTCGAAGCCGAGGGCCGTGGCGAAGCCGTTGGCCCGGGCCACCGCCGCGGCCGCCTGCGCACCGCCGGCGGGGCCGGAGAGCAACAGGAGGGCCGGTCGGTCGGCGGCGGCCGACACCGGGATCAGCCCTCCCGCCGACGTGATGACCGCGACCTCGTCGGCCAGACCGGTCAGCGAGCGCAGGTAGCGGCTGCACAGGGGCTGCAGGTAGGCGTTCATGACGGTGGTGACCATCCGCTCGTACTCGCGGAACTCCGGGGCCACCTCGAACGATGCGCTCACGTCGTGGCCCGCTCGCCGCAGTGCGTCGGCCACCACCTGCTCGTGCTCGGGATTCAGATCGGCGTGCAACAAGCACACCGCCACCGCCTCCACGTCGGCGGCAAGGGTGGGCACCGCGCCCACCGCCTGCACCTCGCTGCCGGCGGCGTCGAGGCGCCCCGCCACCTCGTACCGGTGGGCGCGGGCCACCAGCGGCGGGGGCCGATCGACCCACGGGTCGTAGAGCGAGGGCCGGTTCTGCCGGGCGATCTCGATCACGTCGCCGAAGCCCGAGTTGGTCACCAAGGCCACGGTGGCGCCCGTGCGCTCGAGCAGGGCGTTTGTGGCCACGGTGGTGCCATGGCCCAGCTCGTGGGGCCGCTCACCCAGCAGGGTGAGGCCCTGAGACACCGCCCGTGCCGGCTCGTCGGGGGTGGACAGCACCTTCGTCACCGTGCCGTGCTCGGTGACCAGGTCGGTGAAGGTCCCCCCGGCGTCCGACCCCACTCGCACGGCCTGCACCGTATTCGCCTCACAGTCGGCAGGCGTCCGCCGATCGGAACCCGGGCGGGGACGACAAGAAACCTTCACTCCATGTAGGGAGATCCCCACTTTCTGTGGTTTACTCAGCAGGACCGGGCCGGTCGGCCCCGTGGAGGAGAGGAGCGGCGTGGCGAGGTTCAGGCGCAGGGCCAAGGGCGAGGCCAGGGGCGAGGCCAAGGCATCGGATGCCGTCGACCTGAGCGAGCGCGAGCACGCCTGGTGGGCCTCCGGCCGGGTCCAGCACGCCTACGGCCTCTCCGCCGAACCGCCACCGGCGCCCGAGGCCGACGCCCCCGAGTTCGAGCCCTGGACGTTCACCGACGTCTTCGCCGCGAACGTCGACGGCGAGATCGACCACGCGAGCGTCCCCGACGACCAGGCCGACACCGCCCGCCCCCCCGGCGATACCCGCGACCTGGCCGAGGTGTTCCTCGAGGAGTCCTCGTACCGCGCCCTCGGCCTCCCGCCCGGCGCGAGCTGGGACGAGGTGGTGCAGGCCCACCGAGCGGTGGCCAAGCGCTTCCACCCCGATCGGCTGATCCACGCCGACGATGCCACGCGGGAGCAGGGCGAGGAGCAGATGCGAGCCGCCAACGCCGCCTACGAGCACCTGCGCAAGCAACACCACCAGAACCAGCGCCCCACCACCGGCCTGTTCAACTCCTGACGGGCGCGGCGACCGCAGCCCTCAGAGCTCTGGCGGCACGTCTCCCGAGCGGGGCTTCTGGGTCTGGCAGGCCTCGACCGCCAGCGCGTCGACCAGGTCGTTCATGGGGTCGCCGCTGTGGCCCTTCACCCACTGGAACGTCACGTCGCCGCGGGCGAGGTAGGCGTCGATCAGTGGCTCCCACAACTCGCGGTTGGCCACCGGCTTGCGCTGGCTGTTGGTCCAGCCCCGCCGCCGCCACCCCTCGTACCAGCGGTCGCGGAAGCAGTTGACGACGTAGGTCGAGTCGCTCACCACGACGAGTGGGCCGTCGAGGGCCAGCACGGCCTCGTAGGCCGCCAGGATCTCCATGCGCTGGTTGGTCGTGTGCGGGGCGGCGCCGGCGGCGAAGGCGCCACCCGGTACGGCCCACGCCCAGCCGCCCGGCCCGGGGTTCCCCGAGCAGGCGCCATCGGTGTACACGTGGGTGGGCTCGGGCATGGTCCCGTCATCGTGGCACGGCACCTGTTGTCTTTCCGCCATCCAGCCGTGAGCATGGCGAGATGATCATCGACGGCTTCGTGCACCAGTTGCCAGACATCGACCCGGAGGAGACCAGCGAGTGGCTCGACTCGCTCGATGCCGTCGTCGGCACCCACGACCGGTCCCGCGCCCGCTTCCTCATCGCCCGGCTGCTCGAACGGGCCCGCGAGCTGCAGATCGGCGTGCCGTCGCAGGTGTCCACCCCGTACGTCAACACCATCCCCGCGGCCGAGGAGCCCTGGTTCCCCGGTGACGAGGACGTCGAGCGGCGCATCCGGGCCTTCATCCGCTGGAACGCGGCCGTCATGGTGGTCCGGGCCAACAAGCACGCCGATGGCATCGGTGGCCACCTGTCCACCTTCGCCTCGTCCGCTGCCCTCTACGAGGTGGGGTTCAACCACTTCTTCCGGGGCAAGGACGATGGTCTCGCCGGCGACCACGTCTACATCCAGGGTCACGCCGCCCCCGGCATGTACGCCAGGGCCTTCCTCGAGGGGCGACTCTCCGAGCACCAGCTCGACCACTTCCGACGCGAGATCGCGGGCGACGGGCTCTCGAGCTACCCGCATCCGCGCCTGATGCCCGAGTTCTGGGAATTCCCCACCGTCTCGATGGGTCTCGGGCCGCTCAACTCGATCTACCACGCCCGCTTCAACCGCTACCTCGACAACCGCCACATCGACGACACCACCGGCTCGCGGGTGTGGTGCTTCCTCGGCGACGGCGAGTGCGACGAGCCGGAGACGCTCGGATCCATCTCGCTGGCCGCCCGCGAAGGGCTCGACAACCTCACCTGGGTGGTCAACTGCAACCTGCAGCGCCTCGACGGGCCCGTGCGGGGCAACGGCAAGGTCATCCAGGAGCTCGAGGCCATCTTCCGTGGCGCCGGGTGGAACGTGATCAAGGTGATCTGGGGCTCGAAGTGGGACGACCTGCTGGCCCGCGACGTCGACGGCGTGCTGCTCGAGAAGATGAACACCACCGTCGACGGCGACTTCCAGCGCTACACCACCACCGACGGTGCCCACATCCGCCGCCACTTCTTCGGGCCCGACCCCCGGCTGGGGCGCCTGGTCGAGAACCTCAGCGACGACGACCTGCGCCTGCTGCCGCGCGGCGGCCACGACTACCGCAAGCTCTACGCCGCCTACCGGTGGGCCACCGAGCAGCGGGGCGCGCCCACGGTCATCCTGGCCAAGACCGTGAAGGGCTGGACGCTCGGCCCCGACGTCGAGGGCCGCAACGCCACCCACCAGATCAAGAAGATGTCCACCGCGCAGCTGCTCGAGCTGCGCGAGCGGCTGCACCTCCACGACGAGATCCCCGAGGTCGCGCTCCGCGACGACGCCGACCCGCCGTACTTCCGCCCGGCCGAGGACTCCCCCGAGTACCAGTACCTGATGGCCCGCCGCACCGCGCTCGACGGGGCGCTCCCCCGCCGCACCACCGAGATGAAGCGCCCGCTCCTCCCGCCCGGCGACGGTCCCTTCGACGAGCTGGCGGCCGGGTCCGGCAACCAGGCCGTGTCCACCACCATGGCCTTCACCCGTCTCCTGCGGAACCTGCTGCGTGACGAGCACTTCGGGCCACGCGTGGTGCCGATCATCCCCGACGAGGCCCGCACCTTCGGCATGGACGCGCTGTTCCGCGAGTTCAACATCTACGCGGCCCACGGCCAGCAGTACGAAGCGGTCGACGCCAATCTGCTGCTGTCGTACACCGAGGCCCAGACCGGCCAGATCCTCGAGGAGGGCATCACCGAGGCCGGGTGCGCCGCCAGCTTCACCGCGGCAGGCACCTCCTACGCCACTCGGGGGGTTCCCATGGTGCCCTTCTTCACCTTCTACTCGATGTTCGGCTTCCAGCGGGTGGGCGACCTGCTCTGGGCCGCGGCCGATGCCCGCGCCCGGGGATTCCTGCTCGGCGCCACCGCCGGGCGCCCCACGCTGCTCGGCGCGGGCCTGCAGCACCAGGACGGCCACAGCCTGCTGCTGGCGTCCACCGTGCCCACCTGCCGCAGCTACGACCCGGCGTTCGCGTTCGAGATGGGCATCATCATTCGCGAGGGCATCCGGGCCATGTTCGAGCGGGACGAGGACGTCTACTACTACCTCACCCTCTACAACGAGAACTACGCCATGCCCGCGGCACCCGAAGGTGTCGCCGACGGTGTGCTCCGCGGCCTGTACCGGTGGCAGGACGCCCCCGACCTCGGTCATCGGGCCCCGCAGGGCACCCTCGTGTTCTCGGGCACCGCCCACACCGCCGCCCGTCAGGCCCGCGACGACCTGGCCGAGCACTTCGGGGTGGCGGTCGACCTGTGGAGCGCCACCTCGTACCAGGCCCTTCGCCACGACGCCCTGTCGGCCGAGCGCTGGAACCGCCTCCACCCGGCGTCCGATGCCCGCACGCCCTACGTCACCAGCCGGCTGGCCGAGGGCACCGGCCCGGTGGTGGCGGTCACCGACTTCATGCGGGCCGTGCCCGACCAGGTGGCCCGTTGGGTGCCTCGCCCGTACCGCTCGCTCGGCACCGACGGGTTCGGCCGCAGCGACACCCGCGAGCACCTGCGGTCGTACTTCGAGGTCGATGCCGGCCACCTGGTGGTCGCGGTGCTGACGGGCCTGGCCGAGGCCGGCACCGTCAGTGCCGACCTGGTGAAGGACGCCATCGGCCGCTATGGCATCGACCCCGACCGCCCCGAGCCCTGGCTGGGCTGACCCCCCGATCCGGCGGGGGGCCACGGATAGGCTCTGCGCTGATGCCT
Organism: uncultured Microthrixaceae bacterium; assembly: GCA_964635055.1. Taxonomy (GTDB): domain Bacteria; phylum Actinomycetota; class Acidimicrobiia; order Acidimicrobiales; family DATDAH01; genus JAEUJM01. Next base: position 195,664 of record CAZWMT010000004.1, read on the forward strand.
GCCGCCCCCTCGGACGACCGTGCCGACGACGCCGACCCTGCTGACGAGGCCGACGACGCCGACGACGCGTCCACCGGCGACGCCTCGCCGGCGCACGACGCGGTCGAGGCCCGACGGTCGGCGGCGAAGCAGCCGGCGGGCCTCGGCGCGGGCGGCTACGGCCAACCCCTGCACCCGCTCTTGGTCACCATCCCCGTCGGCGCGTGGGTGCTCAGCTTCGCCTTCGACCTCGCCGCCCACGCCGGCAACGAGGAGTACGTCTACGCGCGAGGCGCCTTCTGGCTGATCGGCCTCGGCATCATCGGCGCGGTGGCCGCGGCGGTCCCCGGCATCCTCGACCTGCTCACCATCGCCCGCGGCACCCGCGCCTTCCGTACCGGGATCACGCACCTGGTGCTGAGCGACGTGGCCCTGCTCGCCTTCATCATCTCGTTCGTGGTACGCCGTGGCGGCGACAGCCTGCAGGCGGCGTCCGTGCCCGTCATGGCGCTGTCGGTCGTCGCGCTGGCCTGCCTCGCGGTGTCGGCCTGGTTGGGGGTGCGCCTCACGTACCGCTACGGCGTCCGGGTGGCCGACGAGGCCACCCAGGCCCAAGGGTTCGAGCGCACCAGCGACGACGAGCGTGCGTCGGCGACCGCTGAGGGCGGTGCACCGACACCCGATCCGGGCTCGGAGGCCGTGGCATGAGCCGGCACCGCACCCCGTCGCTACTGTCGGCGCCATGACTGCCAAGGTCCGCTTCCCGATCACCAACGACGACGCCGCCAACGAGCTGCTCGTCACCGACCCACTGGCCTTGGTGCTCGGGATGCTGCTCGACCAGCAGGTGCCGATGGAATGGGCGTTCCGGGCGCCGGCGACCCTGAAGGAGCGCCTCGGCGACGCGTGGTCCCCTGCGGGCATCGCCGCGATGGACCCCGAGGATCTCGTCGCCGTGTTCTGCCAGAAGCCCGCGCTGCACCGGTACCCGGCAGCCATGGCCCGCCGGGCGCACGCCCTCTGCGAGCAGATCGTCGAGGAGTACCGCGGCGACACGGCCAACATCTGGCGGCGGGTGAAGAGCGGCGAGGAGCTCTACGCCCGGGTCAGCGCGCTCCCCGGCTTCGGCGAGGAGAAGTCCCGGATCTTCGTGGCCCTGCTGGCCAAGCGCTTCGGCAAGGCCCCACCCGGGTGGGAGGTGGCCGCCGGGCCCTTCTCCGACGGCGAGCCCCGATCCGCGGCCGACGTCGACACCAAGGAGCGGTTCAACGAGGTCCGGGCCTGGAAGAAGGCGCAGAAGGCGGCGAAGAAGACCAAGGCCGAGTTCTCGATGGCCACGACGACCAGCTCGCCGCCGACGGGCACCTGACCCGCCGGCAGTCCGCGGCTCAGCGCGTGGGCGCCGGCAGGCTGTGCTTCTGACGGTCGAGCCAGCCCAGCAGCACGGCCACGGCCCGGGGGTCGTGGCGCAACTGGTGCCCGGCGCCGGCCACGAAGCGGAGCTCGGCGCCGCCGTGGGCGTCGGCGAGCAGCCGGGCGTCGAAGTCGGGCACCACCTCGTCCTGAGAGCCGTGCATGACCAGCAGTGGCCGTGGCGCGAGCCGCCCCGCTGCATCGAGGGGGCGGATCCCCTTCAGCTCGCGTGACCAGTTGTCCATCGACTCGGGCCAGTCGGGATCGTCGATCACGCCGACCTCACGGGCGTGGGCCAGCAGGCGGGCCGGGCGGCGGGCCCAGTCGTCGAAGTCGGCGGGCGCGCCGATGCAGGCCACCCCCTGGATACGGGGATCCTCGGCGCCGGCGCAGACGCCCAGCGCCCCGCCCGTGCCGAACCCGGCGCACCACACCCCCTGCACCCCCTGCTCGCGCTCGAGGTGGTCGGTGGCCGCGTGCAGGTCGTCGAGCCAGCCCTGCAGCGAGAACTGGCCCTCGGAGGGTCGACAGCCTCGGAGGTTGAACGCCAGAACCACCCAGCCCAGCTCGGTCGCGATGCGATCGGCGAGCTGCGGGTAGGTGTGGGCCGACTTGGGCCCACCACCGGCACCCGACGGGAAGCCGTGCAGCAGGGTCAGGCCGGGCAAGCCTGACGAGTCGGCGCCGGTGGGCCGGGCCAGGTGGGCGGCGAGCTGCAGGTCGCCGGACGAGAAGCGGTGGTCCACCCGATCAGGCGGGCCGGTACCCGCGGTTGCGCGCCTCGGCGAGGGTGTCGGGCCCGAAGCAGAGGAAGGTCTCGGCCGCCATGAGCTCGGCGATCACCTCGGGGTCGGTGGCGGCGTCGTCGAGGTCGTAGACGATCTGGGTGCGCTTGTTCCCCAGCCAGCGGTTGTGTTCGAAGCGGGTCGGTCGATCCATCCCGTCATCGTACGGTCGACACCCGGGGCACGCGAAACGGGGGAGGGCCGAAGCCCTCCCCCGCTCGAGTACTGCCGGAAGTTCCGGTCGATGTGCGTACGCACCCGTAGGTCGGGTGGTGTCGGACGGGACCAGATCCGACCATCGATCCGGCGGTGCTGGCTTGGATTCGCCTGCCGGTCCAGCAAGCCGCCTAGCGGCCAGCCACCTCCGAAGTCCCAGAACTCATGTGACTGCTCAGTTGGACCACCTCCTTTCCTCGGTCCACACAGTCAAGCACCTCCGTCGTCGTCGGCGACGTCATTTTCCGAGGATTTCTCGTCGGCGTCGAGATCGTCGACGGCGGACGGGTCGGGCACCCGTTCACCGATGGCGCCGATGGACGCCAGGTAGGCCAACTCGGCCTCGAGGACCGCCGTCACCATCTCGGGGGTGACGTCCCACCACTCGGCCGTCTCCACCCGGTCGAGCAGGTAGCGCAGGGTCTCGTCGTCGGCGACCACGATCAGGCCCGAGCCCGTGGCGTAGCGGACCCCGTCGGTCAGGTCGTTCGAGTTGAGGTAGTCCAGGTGGGCCTTGAGCAGGCCCTCGAGCTGGTCGTAGCTGAGCTGCGCGGTGATCTCGTCGGGCAGCGCCGAGGCGACGAACTCGACCGCCTCGGGCATGTCGAAGCGTGCCTGGGGCGGCGCGGTAGCGAGTTGCCCGGTCACCCGACCGACGGCGACGAGCGCGATGACGACGACCGCGACCGCGGCCAGGACGATCAGGACGACGGCGATCATGTCGTGCGCCGCCGCACGGCCTCACAGACCGATGCGCTGGGCGAGCAGCTCGCGGTGGTAGGTGGGGTCACCGAACAGCAGCTCGGAGGACTTGGCCCGCTTGAAGTACAGGTGGGCGGGGTGCTCCCAGGTGAAGCCGATGCCGCCGTGGATCTGGATGTTCTCGGCGGCGGCGTGGAAGTAGGCATCCGAGCAGTAGGCCTTGGCCAGGCTGGCCACCGACGGCAGCTCGTCGTTCAGCTCGGAGGCGCACCAGCCGGCGTAGTACGCGGCCGACTTGGCCGACTCGACCTCCAGCAGCATGTCGGCGCACTTGTGCTTGATGGCCTGGAACGAGCCGATGGGCCGACCGAACTGCACCCGGACCTTGGCGTACTCCACCGACATGTCGAGACACATCTGGGCGCCACCCACCTGCTCGGCGGCCAGGGCCACCGCGGCCAGGTCGAGCACCCGCTCGAGGACGGCCCAGCCGCCCCCGTCGGTGCCGATGAGGCGGGCGGGGGCACCGGCGAGCTCCACCTTTGCCTGCTTGCGGGTCTGGTCCATGGTGGCCAGCGGGGTACGGGTGACGCCGTCGGCGCCGCCCTCCACCGCGAACAGCGACACGCCGGCGTCGGTGCGGGCCGCGACCAGCAAGAAGTCGGCGGTGTGGCCGTCGAGCACGAACATCTTGGTGCCGTCGATGGTCCAGCCGTCGCCGGCGGCCGTGGCGGTCGCGGTGATGCCGGCCTCGTCCCAGCGGCCGTTCTGCTCGGTGAAGGCGAGGGTGGCGATGGTCTCGCCCGAGGCGATCCCGGGCAGCAGGTCGGCCTTGGCGGCGTCGTCACCCGAGTGGATGAGGGTGTTGGCCGCCAGCACGACCGTGGAGAAGTAGGGGGCGCACAGCAGCGAACGACCCATCTCCTCGAGCACCACGATGAGCTCGACGTACGAGTAGCCCGAGCCACCGAACTCCTCGGGCACGATCAGGCCCTGCAGGCCCATCTGATCGGCCATCTGGGACCAGACCGCGGCGTCGTAGCCGGCCTCGGTCTCCATCTGCTCGCGGACCGCCGCCTCGCTGGACTTGGTCTCGAGGAACTGGCGGACGATGCGCCGAAGTTCTTCCTGCTCCTCGCTGAAGGCGAAGTTCACGGTGGGGAGCCCCCTGTAACGGTGATCCGGACTTGGACCGCCTTGTTTACTAGACCGCTCGGTCAAGAGCGAGATCGCAGGCCCGACATCGGCTCCTCCTTCGTCGGAGCGGCTTCGCCATCCGGTTCGTCATCCTTGCGCCTCCGCTCCGCATCACATTGGCTCCTCGTCCCTCGGAGCGGCTTCGCCATCCGGTTCGCCTGCGCCGCTGCTCCGCTCCGCTCCGCGGCCTCGAGGACCTAGCCTGGAGCGGTGAGCGATCTTCACTACGAGGACACGCAGGCGGAGATCCACAAGGTGGTCGTCGGGCCCGTCGACAACAACGTGTTCGTGCTGCGGTGCCGGGAGACCGGCGAGTCGGTGCTGATCGACGCCGCCAACGAGCACGAGAAGCTGCTCGAGCTGTGCCGGGCGCTCGACGTGCGCAAGGTGCTCGAGACGCACGGCCACTGGGACCACATCCAGGCCGTCCCTGCAGTACGCGACGCCGGCTACGAGGTGGGCATCACCGGGCCCGACTCGTCCGAGCTCGAGGCCTACGACTTCGTGCTCGACGACGACACCGTCATCGAGGTCGGCCGCCTACGGCTGCGCACCATCTTCACGCCGGGCCACACCCCGGGCTCGATGTGCTTCCTGGTCGAGGGCTCCCCGGTGCTCTTCAGCGGCGACACCCTGTTCCCGGGTGGGCCCGGCAACACCAGCTACCCGGGCGGCGACTTCGACCAGATCATCCGCTCGATCGACGAGCGCCTGTTCTCACCCCTCGACGCCGGCACGCTCGTGCTCCCCGGCCACGGCGACGACACCACGATCGGCGCCGAGCGCCCCCGCCTCCAGGAGTACGTCGATCGCGGGTGGTGAGCAGGCGCGGGCGCTCCCCGCTGACGAGCGTCCTGTGGACCCCACCCCGGTGCACACCGTCGATCTGCCCGACACCCCGACGCGCGACCGCAACATCCCCGCCGAGGCGTGGATCGAAGCCCCCGATGCGCTGCTGACGCTGGGCGACGACATCGACCACCCGTTGATCGCGTACAAGCGCCGCCTCGGCCCCTGGCTGCTCTGGCGGGCCGGGCCGGCTCGGGGTGCCGACGCCCGCTACCTGGCGGTCCGGGCCGACGATCTCGCCGACCACCACACCTTCCGCCTGCACCCCGACGGCACCGGCGACGGCACCGGCCCGAGCGGTTCCTCCCACACCCGCTTCCGCACCTGGAAGGAGGACCTCCGTGACCACACCTGAGGGTCCGCATCCCACCCGCGCGGAACCGCCCCGCGAGAAATACCACTACGGCCGTAGTGCTAATACACTGACCCCGTGACATCGAGCAACCCCCTCTCAGAGATCGACGCGCCGCTCTTCGAGGTCGACGGGCTCCACGTGGCCGCCGACGGCCAGGAGATCCTCAAGGGCGTCGACCTGGTGGTGCGCCCGGGCGAGCTCCACGCCTTGATGGGCCCCAACGGGTCGGGCAAGTCCACCCTGGCCAACGCCCTCCTCGGCAGCCCCGAGTACCAGGTCACGGGCGGGCGGGTGCGGTACCACGGTGACGACATCACCGACTGGTCGCCCGACGTGCGGGGCAAGGCCGGTCTCTTCCTGGCGTTCCAGTACCCGCAGGCCATCGCCGGCGTCTCGGTCATCAACTTCCTGCGCCAGGCCCTGTCGGGCCGCAAGGGCATCGATCTGTCCGTGCTCGAGCTCCGCCTGTCGATCATGGAGTGGATGGCCAAGCTCGACATGGACCCGTCGTTCGCCGACCGCTACCTCAACGAGGGTTTCTCGGGGGGCGAGAAGAAGCGCAACGAGGTGCTCCAGATGGCCATCATGGAGCCCGACATGGCCATACTCGACGAGACCGACTCGGGCCTCGACATCGACGCCCTGCGGGTGGTGGCCAAGGGCGTCCAGGAGGTCCGGCGCTCCCGGCCCGAGATGGGCGCGCTGGTCATCACCCACTACCAGCGGCTGCTCGACGAGCTCGACCCCGACCAGGTGCACCTGCTCGTGGACGGCCGCATCGTCGAGAGTGGCGGTCCCGAGCTGGCGCAACGCATCGAGAACGAGGGGTTCGAGGCATGGCAGCAGTGACGGCCCACGAGGCCCTCGACGTGACGGCGATCCAGGCCGACTTCCCCATCCTGGACGAGACCGTCCACGACAAGCGCCTCGTCTACCTCGACTCGGCGGCCACCTCGCAGAAGCCCCGTGCCGTGCTCGACGCCATGGACCGCTACTACGAGACCACGAACGCCAACGTGCACCGCGGGGTCTACGAGATCGCCGAGCGGGCCACCACGATGATGGAGGCCGCCCGCGCCAAGGTGGCCCGCTTCATCAGTGCGCCGTCGGCGTCCGAGGTCGTGTTCACGAAGAACTTCACCGAGGCGTTCAACCTGCTGGCCCGGTCGTGGGGCGGCGCCAACCTCGGCCCCGGCGACGCCGTCGTGCTGTCGCACATGGAGCACCACTCCAACATCGTGCCGTGGCAGATCATGGCCGCCGAAAAGGGCTTCGAGATCCGGTGGCTCGGCGTCGACGGCGACGGCCAGCTCGATCTCGACGACCTCGACCGGCTCCTCGACGGCGCCAAGTTGCTCAGCGTCACCGCGATGTCCAACGTGCTCGGCACCATCAACCCGATCCGCCACCTGGCCGACGCGGCCCACGCCGCCGGCGCCCTGGTCGCGGTCGACGCCTGCCAGTACGTCCCCCACCTCCCCACCGCCATCGAGGACCTCGGGGCCGACTTCCTGGCCTTCTCGGGCCACAAGATGTGCGGGCCCACCGGCATCGGTGCCCTCTGGGGCCGAGCCGAGCTGCTCGACGCCATGCCGCCGTTCCTCGGTGGCGGCGAGATGATCCGCGATGTGCGCGTCGACGGGTTCACCGTCAACGAGCTGCCGTGGAAGTTCGAGGCGGGCACCCCACCAATCGCCGAGACCATCGGCCTGGGCGCGGCCGTCGACTACCTGGAGGCCCTCGGCATGGACGCCGTCCGCCGCCACGAGGTGTCACTCACCGGGTACGCCCTGCGCACCCTCAACGAGCGCCTGGGCGACACCATCACGATCCACGGCCCGTCGGAGCCGGCCGGCCGGGGCGGGGTGCTGGCGTTCAACCTCGCCGACCTGCACCCGCACGACATCTCGCAGGTGCTGGACCAGGAGGGCGTGTGCGTCCGGGCCGGCCACCATTGCGCCAAGCCACTGATGCGTGTGCTCGGGGTGGGCGCCACCGCCCGCGCGTCGTTGTACGTTTACAACGACGAGCGCGATGTGGACGCTCTGGCCGACGCGCTCGACGCCGCCCTGGCGTTCTTCGCGCTCTAGAAGGCGTCACAAGGAAGGAGGGAGGCCCGTGCCCGGTCTCGAAGACCTGTATCGAGAGATCATCCTCGACCACTACCGCAACCCCCGCAACCGGGGCGAGCTCGACAGCCCGCCCGCGCACCGGGTGGAGGGCTTCAACCCCCTCTGTGGCGACGAGATCGTGGTCTACCTGGTGCTCGACGGCGACACGGTGACCGACCTCAAGATCGGCGGCCAGGGCTGTTCGATCAGCCAGTCCTCGGCATCGATGATGTCCGCGGCGGTCAAGGGCAAGAGCGTCAAGGAGATCCGCGACCTCACCCGCGCCTTCAAGGCCATGATGTCGATCCACGAGCAGGAGCTCGAGGGCGACGACGCCGAGACCGACGGCGAGGGCGACGATGGCGCCGACGGCAGCGGCGTCGGCGACGAGGTGCGCCTCGGCGACCTCGAGGCGCTGCGAGGCGTGGTCAAGTTCCCGGTGCGCATCAAGTGCGCGACCCTCTCGTGGAACACGCTGGCCCAGGGCATCGAGGAAGCATCGGGATAGCCGGGCCTGGCCGGCACTCACCGGCGGTTCGGTCGCTCGGCGGGCGGTAGACCGCCGCTCAGCGTTCGACGCCGGCCGGGATCGCCGGCGCGGGCTTCCTGCGCACCAGCACGCCTCGCAGGAGGCTCCACACGTACTTGTGGGCCACGTGCATGACGGTGATCTTCGACTCGCCGCCCTGGCGACGGGCCTCGTGGGTCGGCACCTCGGTGACCCGGAAGCCGTACTGGAGGCACTTCATCGCCATCTCCTGCTCGATGGTGGTGATGTCGCTGGTCGTGCCGATGCGGCGGCCGACGTCCGTGCGGATCGCCCGGAAGCCGTTCTGGTAGTCGGTGAAGCGTGTGCCGAAGCGGTAGTTGATGGTCAGGCTGATGACGAGGCTGCCGATCAGGCGCAGCACCTCGTACAGCGATCCGAACAGCTCCTCGCTGCCGCCCAGCATGCGCGAGCCCATGACGAGGTCCGCCTCGCCGTCCGCGATGGGCGCCACCAGGCGCTCGATGTCGGCAGGGTCGTGGGACCCGTCGGCATCCATGAACACGGTGATGGGGTGGGCGACGTGGTCCAGCCCCACGCGGATGGCGTCGCCCTTGCCGAGACCGTTGTCGGTGACCACCCTCGCCCCGTACCCGTCCGCCAGCGCCACGGTACGGTCGGTCGATCGCCCGTCGACGACCACCAGGTCGTCGGTGAGCGGCCGGGTGGCCTGCAGCACCTGCTCGATCGTGGCTTCCTCGTTGCGCGCGGCGATGACGATGCTGAACGGCGTGCTGGCCACGGGAACGGCACCGTATCAGCCGTGTCCCACCCGACGCCGACCCCGACGCGGCTCCCCGGGGGCGCCCGAGCGGCCGCGCGCGCTTCGGATACCATCGTCGGCTCGGTGCCCGGTGACGACGCACGAAGGCAGGAGCGAGGGATGGAGCGAGCGCGGGGCACGGACGGCGACGCCGCGTCGCCCCGATCATCCACGGGCCGCCGCCTGCGCGACCTGACGCCGCGCCAACGACGCGTGGGTGTGGGGCTCGCGGTCGTGGTCGCCGCCCCGTTCGTGATCGCCGCGTTGCAGGCCCTCGCCGACCACTGGTACCCGATCGGCGACAACGGCACCATGCTCACCGTCACCCGCCAGGTGTTCACGACCCACACGCCACTGTCCGGCGAGGTCGCCTCGGGCACCCGGTACGGCGCCCACCCCTTCCACCCCGGGCCGATGGTCTACTACGTGCTCGCGCCGTTCGTCACGGTCTTCGGCGGCACCGCGGGCATGCTGCTGGGCGCCGCCTTCGTCTCGGCGGCCACGATCGTGCTGATCGGCTACACCGCCTTGCGCACGGCGGGACCCGCGGCGGCGCTGTGGGCCTGGTTCACCACGCTGGTCATGTGCTGGTCGCTCGGCGGCACCGCCTTCCTGTACCCGCCGTTCAAGACCACGCTCTCGCTCCTGGTCATCGCCTTGTTCCTCTACCTCTGCGCCGCGCTCATCAGCGGCCAGAGCACCCTGCTGCCGCTCTGGGTGCTGGCCACCTCGTTCCCGGCCGCGGCGACCATGCGCTACGCCCTGCCGGTCGCGGCCACGGCCGCGGTCACCCTCCTCGTCGTGGTCGTCCTGCGCTGGCGTCGAGCCGCGGTCGACCCTCCGGACGCGCCGACCGCCCGGGCCCGGCGGGTGCTGCACCTCGACCGGTCCGAGCGCCGATCGGTGGCCATCGCCGCGGCCCTCCTCGCGCTGTCGTGGTGGGCCCCGGTCTACGACGCCCTCACCAATCGCGGCGGCAACTTCGTGGAGCTCTACCGGGCCTCACGCAGCGCCGCCGAGCAGGTGGACGGGCCCGTGCTGGCCATCGGCGAGCAGGCCAAGGCCCTGCTGTTCAACCCGGTGCAGTCGGCGGCCGCCGCCCACGCACCATCCGTCGGCTACGTGATCGTGGGCGTGCTGCTCGTCGCGGCCGTCGCCGCTGCGGCCGTGCATCGGCGCCACGAGCTGGGTCGGGCCGGCTGGGGCTACGTCGTGGTCGCCGCGTCCGGCCTCGTGTTCATGGTCGTGTCGCTGGCCACCACGCCCTCCGACGAGGGCTTCGGCATCTACCGCACGCTGGCCGCCTCACCCGTGGCCACCTTCGCCGTGTTCACCGCCGGCCTGGTGATCGGCCCCCTGCTCGGGCCCCGCCTCGCGGGACACCGGTCGGCCCTCGTCGGCGGGGCGGTGGCCGCAGTGCTCGTCGCCACCGTCGGCGTCGCCGTCCCCGGGCCCATCGACGCGTCGACCGAGCAGTACCCCTTCGCGTTCCGGGCCACCCGCACCCTCGTGGACCAGGCCGCACCGAGGCTGCAGACCTCCGGACGCTGGGGCACGTGGGTGGTCGGAGGCCGCACGACGCCCACGATCTTCGTCGGCTTCAAGGCCGGCCTCGAGGCCCACGGCATCGACACCGGCGTCGACGCGGGCGCACCCGGGCTCGGCCAGGTGGACGGGCGCGACCCGAAGCCGTCGGCCGGCAACCTGCTCTTCACCGCCACGGAGCTCCCCGCTCCCACCGACGACTGGGAGGTGGTCGCCACCTACGACCCACCCGGCCGGTCGGCGGCCGACGCCCAGCGCACCGCCGACGCGCTGGTGGCCTTCGCCCGCGAGACCAACCCGCGGCCCCTCGACGCCTTCACTCACACGGTCCCCCGCATCATGTGCCCCGAGCTCGCCGCCCAGGGGTTCCAGGGTGGCTCCTGCCCGGAGGCCGACGAGATCCTGGCGTCCGACAACCCGGTGGCGGCACTGCCGCCGGCCGCGGTGGCGCTGGTCTACCTCGTCCAGTTCGGTGAGGACACCCAGTTCCCCGTCATCGACGGCGAGGAGCCGCCCGCGGCGCTCCTCGAGGCCGCAGGTGCCGCCTGGGACGACCTGCCCCTCACCGTGTACGCCCTGCGGTCGGGCTGAGGCCGACCCGGGGCGGGCGGGCGAGCCGTCAGGCCAGGGGGTCGGCGAAGGGATCCGCGAACGGGTCGACCACACCGGCCCCCACCGGCTCGGCGGTCACGGCCTCGTCGACACCGAATCGGGCATACCCGTCGATCTCGAGCGCCTCGGCCAGCTCGGGGCCGCCGGATTCCCGGATGCGGCCCCCGACCAGGATGTGCACCTGGTCGCTCTTGAGCTCGTGGAGGAGGCGGCTGTAGTGGGTGATGGCCAGGACGCCGAGGCCCCACTGCGTGGTGGCCTCCTCGACCCGGCGGCTCACCATGCGCAGCGCGTCCACGTCGAGGCCCGAGTCGAGCTCGTCGAGGATGGCGATCGCCGGCTGCAGCACGCCGAGCTGGAGGGTCTCGTTGCGCTTCTGCTCGCCGCCGGACAGGTCCACGTTGAGCTCACGGACGAGGAAGCGCTCGTCGAAGCCGATGCGCTCGGCCTCGGTGACCATGCGCTCGCGCAGGTCGGCGACGTCACGGCCACTGGCTCGGAACGACTCGGTGAAGAGGTCCTCGAGCGACACCCCTGGCACCTCGGTGGGGTACTGCATGGCCAGGAACAGCCCGGCCTGTGCCCGCTCCCACGGCGCCAGGGCCAGCAGGTCGACGCCGTCGAGGGTCACCGAGCCCCCGGTCACCTCGTAGCCCGGTCGACCCGTGATGACGTGCGACAGGGTCGACTTGCCCGAGCCGTTGGGGCCCATCACCGCGTGCACCTCGCCGCTGCGCACGGTGAGGTCGACACCCTGGAGGATCTCGCGCCCCTCGACCGACGCCCGCAGCCCTTCGATGACCAGCACGTGCTCACTCATCGCTCACCCTCCTGGTGGCCGTGCGGCCTCATCGGAGCACCACCCAGACGTCGCCGTCGACCACGTCGACGTCGTAGACCGGCGTGGCCTTGGTGGCCGGCAGGGACGACGGTGCGCCCGTCTCCAGCGAGAACGCGCTGCCGTGCTTCCAGCACTCGATGTGGCGCTCCTCGACGAGCACGTCACCCTCGGACAGGGAGATGTCCTGGTGGGTGCAGCGGTCACCGAGGGCGTAGACGTCGTCGTCGATGCGGACCACGGCCAGCCGCCGCCCGGCGACGTCGATGGCCCGGGCCGAGCCCGGCTCGAGCTCGTCCAGGCGGCAGAGGTGCTCACGGTCGGCCATCAGTCCACCGGGCTCTCGAGCTTGTCGGTGATCCGCCGGCGCAGCTGCTCGACCAGGGAGGCGACCGGGATCTGGTTCAGCACCTCGGTGAAGAAGCCGGCGACGACGAGCCGCTCGGCGACCTGCGGGGGCACCCCCCGGCTCTCGAGGTAGAAGCGCTGCTGCTCGTCGATCGGGCCGACCGCCGAGGCGTGGCTGCAGTGCACGTCGTTGTTCTCGATCTCGAGGTTGGGCACCGACTCGGCCCAGGCGTGGTCGGACAGCTTGATGTTCCGGTTGGTCTGGAAGGCGTTGGTGCCGCGGGCATCGGGACGGACCCGGATGAGGCCGGTGTAGACCGAGCGCGAGTGCCCACCGACCGTGCCCTTGAACAACAGGTTGCTGGTGGTGTCGGGCGCGACATGGTCCTGGAAGGTGCGGAAGTCGAGGGTCTGGGTGCCGTCGCCGAAGTACACCGCCAGCAGGTCGCCCGACGCCCCCCGGCCGGTCAGGGCACAGTCGGTGCGGAGCCGGGCGTAGTCGCCGCCCAGGGCCGCGGTGGCCGACACCAGGTGCCCTTGTGCGCCCACGTTCGACACCTGGGTGCCGATCTGCCACACCTGGCGGCCCAGGTCCTGCACCGACAGGTACGTCACCCGGGCCGAGGCGCCGACGTCGAGCTCGACCACCGGCACCGCGAGGGCTCGCACGTCGGCCGAGCGCTGCAGGTCGACCAGCGTGCACGAGCTGTTCTCACCGGCCCGCACCGACAGCCGGGGCAGCGACGCCACGTCGGCGGTCTCGACGTGCTGGACCACCACGATGGGATCGTCGACCACCACGCCGCGGGGGACGTCGAGCACCACGGGGCCCGGGGCGAACCCGTCGTTGAGCGCACCGAAGTAGTCGTGGGGCTCGCCGAGCACGCTCCCGAGCACCGCTTCGCCCGCCGCCGACTGATCGGCGGTCGACAGCGACACGCCCCGCGCCGCCACGTCAGGCGTGAGGTGGGCGTGGGCGAGGTGCCCGTCGACGAGCACCAACAGGCCGGCATGGGTGCCGACGACGGTGGCCACCTGTGCGCTGACCGCGGCGATCAGCCGGTCGGAGACGGCGGGCACACCGGCCAGGGGGTAGGCGTCGGCGTCGAAGTCGCCGATGCGGCTGTAGCGCCAGACCTCCTCGTCGGTGGTGGGCACCGCCGCGCCGGCGAAACGATCCGCCGCCAGGGCGCGGCGGGCCTGGAGCCATTCGGGGCCGGGGATCGCCGTGAGGGTGTCGAGGGGGGGCATGCGGGTCGGTGCCTCGTTCGAGCTGGGTGGTTTCGCGCCGAGGGGCCCGCGGCGGGCCCCCACGGCGGTCATCCTACCGGGGGTGCGCCGAGGCGGACAGGTCCCGCCGAACTCGGCGCGGCGCCGGTCGGCGCTCCCTGTTACTTCTTCTTCTTCCGCTTCCGGCGAAAGCGGCCTTTGCGGCCGCGCTCGGCCTCCAACTCGGCCAGCACCTTGGGGCCGGCGGAGTTGATGATGTCCTCGGCCTCGTCGAGCAGGGCGGCCACGCTGCCGTCGTCCTCGGAGAGGCTCGAGGGCTCGTCGGGTGAGGGAGGGGTCACGAGGGTGCCGTGGTGCCAGCCGACGTCGGCGAGGCGGCGGGTGTACTTCGGGCAGTCGGCCGGGCACCGCCAGGGGGCCTCGGGGGCGAGGTCGAGATCGCACTTGCGGACCGTCTCGCCGTTGGCATACGACCGGCTCTCGAAGTACTTGCAGTCCTCACGCATCGGCATGCGCCCATCTTGCCAGGCCCGTGGGCCGGCGACCCCCCGGCCGCGCCCTCGTCGGGCACGCCGGCGGTCGTCCGCGTGTGGGGTGCGGCCCTCGAGGTCAGTTGTCGCCGTCGGCCGCGACCGCTCCGGCGGGTGCCCGGCGCGCCGAGCGTGATCCGGTGACACTGGTGACGGTGACGTGGAGCCGCCCGTCGCGCACCTCGAGGTGGTGCCACTCGGTGTCGGCAGCCGGCACCGGGTCGTCGAGGTCGACGACCGCGGCGGGCAGCAGCTTGCGACCGTGCCACGGGCAGGTCTGGCAGCCCGACGCGAGCACCACCGGGTCGAGGTCGGCGCCCTCGTGCGGGCACATTCGGACGAAGGCCAGCACGCGGCGACCCTCACGGGTCAGCTTCAGCCCCAGGTGGTCGTTGCGGCCGATGTAGGTCCAGGCGCCCTCGCCGATCTCGGGCAACGCCACGGAGGGGAACACCGGCGGGTCGGGCGGCGGGTCGGGCAGCACCACGTTGTTGGCGCCGATGTGGATCGTGTCGCGGATGTCGCGTGGGGCGCCGTCGCCCTTGTAGGTGTAGCCCCACGACCGCAGCTTGCCGCGCCGCTCGCGCAGGACGCCGTCCTCGGACATGAGCTTGCGGTGGTTGATGCGCAGGAGTGCCCGGATCACCGGCCAGAACAGCATCCAGAACGGCCGCGCCGCCACGGTGTAGGTGGTGACCGCCCGGGTGCGGGTGGGCGAGAGCGCGATGAACTCGTGCTCGGTGACCATGGTCCAGGCCAGCACCGTGACGAAGTGGGTCTGGTGGTTGGGCTCGGTGTCGTAGTGCACCAGGATCAGCGGGAACGGGACGCCCAGCACCTTCTGGAAGCTGATCGAGGCCTGCAGGTCCCGCTCGATGACGCAGACCACGTCCTCGATCAGGCTGTGCACGTGGTTGCGGTGGACCACGTCCTTGTTGTTCCAGTCGACGTCCGTCGGCAGGTACTCACCCTCGGTGTCCAACTGGACCGACCGGGAGCGCATGCCGTGCTCGGCGAGCTGGTCGAGGATCGCCGCATGGTTGAGCTTGACCACGGTGGGTGAGACTACTCCGCTCCATCGGCGCCGCTCGACGCAGGCAGGCGCCCGAGCGCGCTCAGGCGGCCGATGGCTCTCCTTCGCGTTGGCGCTCGGGAGCGCCGGCGCCGAGCCCACGCCGCCGCTGGCGGAGCAGGGCGTCGAGTTGGGTGGCCTCCTCGTCCTTGCCGAACCAGGTGCGGGCATAGCCGAGCAGGCGCTTCGGTCGCAGCACGTTGGCCACACCGTAGAAGGCGCACAGCATCAACAGCTGGGCGGCGCGGAGCTTTCGCGTGCTCATGCGGGGGTTGTAGCTCTGGTGCTTGCCCGACGACCACGACAGGGCCGTGTAGGGGTATTCCTCGGTCACCTCGAGGATCCCGGCGTCGACGAGCTTCTTGAAGTCGGCGCTGCCGGGGTACGGGCCGAAGATCATCACCGCGGCATCATTGGCGCCCGCTCGGGCGGCGCGCAGCATGAACCGGAACGACTTGAACAGGTCGGACCAACGCTCCTCGGGGTGACCGATGATGATGTTGATCTTCGTGACCAGGCCGATCTGCTTCGCCTCGCGCAACGAGGTGAGGATCATGTCGAGGCTCACACGCTTGTCGTAGATCTCGAGCATGCGCTCGCCACCGGCTTCGGGGGCGTAGGTGATGTTGCGACAGCCGGTGTCCCACAACCGCTGCAGCACCTCGCGATCGAGCGCTTCGGCCCGGGTGCCGACCGGCAGTTGCCAGATGAGCCCCGGCGCCCGCTCCTCCAACGCGTCACAGAACCGCAGTGTCCACTGCCGCTTGGTGATGGCGGTGAGGTCACAGAAGTTGACGTTGCGCACCCCGTAGCGTTCGACGTAGTCGGCGATCTCGTCGGCCACCTCTTCGGGCTCGCGCACCACGTAGCGGGTGGTCCACATCTGCGGCGACGAGCAGAACGAGCACTTGTACGGGCAGCCCCGCGTGGCCAGCACGGGCATCGACCGGCCGCGGTTGACGCCGAACGAGTCGGCGAAGCGGAAGTACTCGTCCAGTGGGAACAGCTCCCACGCCGGTCGGGGCACCTCGGGCAGCTTCTTGGTGGTGATCCGGGTGGTCAGGCCACCGTCGCAGGCCTCACCGCCGTTGCGGAACACGACACCCTCGAAGCCCTCCATCGGCGCCCCGCGGGCCACCCGGTCGGCGAGCTCGACCACGGTCAGCTCGCCTTCGCCGAGGACGCACGCGTCGATGGCATCGGTCTGCTCGAACATCCACTTCCAATAGCCGGTGGCGTTCTCGCCCCCGCACACGATGAACACGTCGGGGAACCGGGCCCGGATGGCCTCGGCGATCTCGCGCACGTGGGGCCACTCGTGCAGGAACATGTGGGTGATCCCGACCATCTTGGTGTCGGGGTGGATCCGCTCCACGATCTCGTCCACGGGGAGACCGCATTGGCGGAGGCGACCGATGGGGCTGTCGACGTCCACGATGCGATCGATGCCCTCACCCGCCGAGTCGATGACCTCCACCGTGTGGCCCGCACCTTCGAGCACGGCGGCGATGTACGCCAAGCCGATCGGCGGTACGGGCCCGTACCACGAGAAGCTCTTCGGAAAGACAATCGTGTTCGGTCGTACTAGCGCCACCTTCGTGGTCGCCCGCCCAGTAGCCCGACCGAGCGTGACGCTCGTCGTTGACATGTGCGGAAATTACCAGGGATTCCCGGTTATATCCACTGGTTGTCGGCACTCTGACGCGATCAGCCGTCGCCGGCCGAGCTCTGGGCCACCAGCTCGGGGCCCACCCGGTCCCACATGGCCTGGGCCATCTCGTGGGCGCAGGCCTCGTCGGTGTGCACCACGTCGTAGAAGCACTGCTGTCCGTCGAAGACGTGGGTCAGGTCGGTGACCTGATCGGGGAGGCGATCGGTGATGGCCGGGTCCCACCCCGCGGCCCGGGGCTGCCAGAAGTACCGCACCGGCACCTGATGGTCCGCGGCCAGGTCGTCGATCAGGCCCAGCGCCCGGTTGTAGATGTCGAGTGCGGCCTCGGTCTGCTCCTCGGGGGTGCCCTGCACGGCCAGGTCTGCGCCCGGCAGTGGGGCCGTCCGGCCGGTCACGGTGTCGTACAGGCGGAACGCGGCGCTGTTGCGGCGGTAGCTGTCCGCCAACTCGCGCAGCCCGTCGAGCCCGCTGGGCGGGGAGGCCCGCTCCTCGCGGAAGTCGGCGATGAGCCCGTCGACGATCACGGCCGAGTGGTGGGTCGGATCCGGGTTGTAGTCGGTGGTCTGGACGTCGAACTCGTTGAACCCGTCCAGGAAGACCGCCATGTCGTACTGCTCCCCCGAGGCCAGCAGCCGCTCCATGTACTGGTGCTCCTGCCAGGTGACCCACGCGGGGAACCCGTAATTGTGCACCTCGATCGGCACACCGTTCTCCTCGGCGATCCGGGCGAACTCCGAGGCGATGGTGTGCTCGTCGCGCTGGCCCACACCGAACATGACCGAACCGCCGAAGAAGGCCACCCGCAGCGGCTCGACCCCGTCGGCGAGGGCCGGCTCGTACGACACCCGCTCACGGTCCGTGACGTTGACCGTGGGGCTCGAGAACTCGTTGTGACCGCGCACGATGTAGGGCACGTAGTCGTTGGTCTGCAGCTCGAACGCGGCCATGTCCTCGCCGTGCTGTGGCGCCCACGGCGACGCGTTGATGGGCGCCTGGGCCATGTCGCGTTGCAGCGACTGCTCGACGAGCGTGACCAGGTCCCCCCGGTCGATGGGCGGGAGGGTCCCCGTGGCGGTCATGACGGTGCCCATGGCCAGGTCGACGACGACGAGCACCGCCACCACGAACACCGCGGTGACCAGCTTCGAGCGCTTCGCGCCCGGCGCTCTGGAGGGCTCGGTGCCGAACCCGCGGGTCGGCGCCCCTGCGGGCCCCATCGCCACCTTGGGGATCCACCCGTCACCCACCCCTCGCGGCCGCCCCAGCGAC
Organism: uncultured Microthrixaceae bacterium; assembly: GCA_964635055.1. GTDB lineage: Bacteria > Actinomycetota > Acidimicrobiia > Acidimicrobiales > DATDAH01 > JAEUJM01. Next base: position 213,697 of record CAZWMT010000004.1, read on the forward strand.
CGGCGGTGGAACACCAGCTCGAACAACGACACCGGGACGAACACGACGACGAACATGAAGCTGAGCAGGACCCACCGCAGCACGTGACCGACACCGCGCCCGAACCAGTCGAGGACCCGGACGAAGCCGTGCTCGAACGCGGGCGACACCATGCGGCCCACGGTCACCCCCGTGATCACCACGACCAGGACCACGGCGGCCGCCGTCCGGCCACGCGCCACCAGAAGGGCACAGACGAGGAGGGCCACACCCACGGGCAGGAGCAGGGCCATCGCCCGGTGACCCGGCCGCGGCGCGGGCGCTGGCGCGGGCGCTTCGCCGCCCCACCAGTGCCCGGGTGCCTCGGATTCGATCTGGCTCACGTCCCCCGCTCCTGTTCGCTCACGCCGCCACGTCCGCGGTGCGCCGGCCCAGCATCCCCGCGGCCAGGACCGCGACCAGCGGCATGACGGGATATCGGTAGTGCGGTTGGGCCACCGCTCCCACGATGGCGAGGGTGAACAGCACGATCGGCACCCAGATCGGCAGCGCCCGGCGGCAGGCGGGCACCAGGGCCAGACCCGCGAGCGCGAGCGCGCCGATCACCCACAGCCACAGGTCGGCCACCACGGTGAGGGGCGTCTGCCACCGTCCCGCCCAGTCCCTGCGCTCGTAGTTCCGTGCGGCGTCGACCGCCCTGCCCTCGTCGCTCCACGTCTCCCAGACCTTGTGGGCGGTGAGGTTGACCTCCCTGACCGGGTGGCTGACGGCCCAGTGCACCGCGTCGGACACCCGGGCCTTGTACCAACCGACCTCGTCGGGGTCGGCGGTGCCGATGTCGGGCGGCACCTCCTGGCCATGCAGCCGGTACATCGCGGCGTTGTCGTACGGCGAGCCGCGGAAGCACTCGATCTGGAGCTGCTGGTTGGCCAGGCTGGCCTCCCAGTTGGCCGAGATGCCGTCGTTGTGGCCGAAGCAGAGCGCCGACGCGTTGCTCGTCGAGCCCGGGCTCCAGATGCCCACCTGCACCCCGTTGCGGATCGTCCAGGGCACGAGCAGGACCGCCGCGCCGGCGAGGACGAGTCCGGTGGCGCGCGCCGCCTCCCGCCACGAGTCCCGCCAGGAGCCCCGGCGGACACGGAGCGCCAGCGCCGGGATCGCGAGGCCGATGACCCCGGGAGCGCGGAACAACACCGCGAGGCCGACCAGGAGCCCGGCGATCGCCCAGTTGCGGGCGGGCACGTCGTCGTCACGGGAACCGGCGAGCAGCAGGACACCCAACAGGACCGGCGTGAACGCGGTCTCGGTGTGCGCGGTGGACGTGTAGTAGATGAGCGCCGGGCACACCGCCACGAACCAGGCCGCCGCGGTGCGGGCGGAGCGCCCGATCCACCGCTCGGCCAGCAAGCCCGTGAACCAGATGGTCACCGTGCCGGCGACGACGTTGACCAAGGACGCCGCGAAGGCGGGGCTGAGCCACCCGGTGGTGTCGGCGAACCACACGAACGGGGCGAGGACGATCGGGTAGCCCGGCGACCAGTAGGCGCTCGGTCCTCCCGCCCCGCCGAAGGTGGGGGTGTCGCCCTTCGTCAGCTCGAGCGCGATGCGGAGGTACTCGGACGGATCGGTCGGGAACTGCGGCGTGCGGGTGGCGTAGATGACCCAGAGCAGGCGGAGGAGTCCCCCGACGGCGATGGCGGCCACGAAGGCCCGCCGGCCCGCACGGGTGTGGTCGGCGGCCGCGCTCGCCGGCTCCGCCGCGAGGTCCCCTCGCGAGCGGGCACTCAACCCGTGACCCACCGTCATGCGCTAGCAGTGTCCTTCGTCAGCCGTCGTGGGTCCACGCCCTCGGTCGGCGGCGAGTGTAGCGGTCGTCGCATCGAGCGGACCCGCGGCCCCCGCCGGTCGGGAGGGCCACCGCGGCGACGCCCGTCCCCGCATCCGACCCGCCGGCGCACCCGCCGGGCCGACGGGAGCGACGCCGTTCTCGGCACCCCCATCGGGGCGGTAGTGTCCTCGCCGTGGTCAAGCTGAACCAACAGGCGATCCTGCAGAGCCTCGAGGCACACGGCCTGAAGTACCGCACCGTGTCGATGCACACCGAGGGCGACTACCTGCCCACCGACGTCGACTGGAACAACAAGGACGTCCCCCACCTCAACCACGTCCACAGCCTCGTCAACGACGTCACCTGCGTGATCGAACGAGACGTCCAGGCTTCGATCAGCCTGCAGAAGGTGCTGGGGATCACCTTCCCCCTGATCCTGGTGCACTACGACTCGGGCCCCGACCACCAGACCCACTTCGTCACCCTTCTGGCCTGGACGATGGTCACCGACCACGAGTTCATCGCCGTCACCCCCACGAGAACCCGTGCGGTGACGACCTACACGGTGGCGGCGCGACCGTTCTGGCTGCTGTTCTTCCCGATCATCCGGGTCCTGCTGCGCCGCAACTACCGCCAGCTCATGTCCGAGGACGTGCCCCTTCGTGAGCGGCGGGGCAGGCTGCGCTCGTGGGGGTACACGTTCCGCGGCGACGGCGGGCCTCGCGACATCCGCAACTCGCTGCCCATCGGGGCCAACAACGTGTTGCCCCCCGACCCGCCGGCGGGCGAGCCGCCCGTCTTCGCGCCGGTGCCGCTGCGCACCATCACCGCCGGGTGGACCTACGTCGGACGCAGCGATCACCTCGGCCTCAAGTTGACGCGCGAGGGGCGCAAGGTGCTGGCCTACGCCCGCATGTGCCCCCACGAGGGCGCTGATCTGGACCCGGTCGTCGCGGCCGGTCGCTGCCAGGTCTGCCCGTGGCACGGCCGCAAGCTCACGCCGCTCGCCGTGATCGACCTCGACCACGCCACCCCCGAGGCCCGCACCGACTGGCATCACCTGCGGGTGGAGGGTGACGACCTCCAGGTGACCGTCACCAACACGGGACGCACCCCGAGGGGCACCACGGCCGCGGCCGACACCGTGGCCACCGACGCCTGAGCCGGTCCTCGACGGCCGACGGGGCCCGTCAGCCGACCGAGCCCTCCATCTGCAGCTCGATCAGGCGCGACCACTCGACCGCGTACTCCATGGGGAGCGTGCGGGTCACCGGCTCGATGAAGCCGTTCACCACCATGCCCATGGCCTGCTCCTCCGAGAGCCCGCGGCTCATCAGGTAGAAGAGCTGCTCGTCGGCCACCTTCGACACCGTGGCCTCGTGGCCGATGCGCGCGTCGCGGGCCCCCACCTCCATGTAGGGGAAGGTGTCCGAGGTGCTCTCCTCGTCGAGGATCAGGGCGTCGCACTGCACGTGGCTGACGCAGCCGGGGGCGTCGTCCTCCACGCGGACCAGGCCCCGGTAGCTGGTGCGGCCGCCGTCCTTCGAGATGGACTTCGACACGATCTTGGAGGTGGTCTCGGGCGCTGCGTGGACCATCTTGGCGCCGGCGTCCTGGTGCTGGCCGGCGCCGGCGTAGGCGACCGAGAGCACCTCGCCCGAGGCCTTCGGGCCCACCATGTAGACCGCCGGGTACTTCATGGTGAGGCGCGAGCCGATGTTGCCGTCGATCCACTCCATGTGGCCCTCGGTCTCGACCCGGGCCCGCTTGGTGACCAGGTTGAACACGTTGTTCGACCAGTTCTGGATGGTGGTGTAGGTGACCCGCGCCGAGGGCTTCACGATGATCTCGACCACGGCCGAGTGGAGCGAGTCGGTGGTGTACACCGGCGCCGAGCAGCCCTCGCTGGAGTGCACCTGCGAGCCCTCGTCGGCGATGATGAGCGTCCGCTCGAACTGCCCCATGTTCTCGGCGTTGATGCGGAAGTACGCCTGGAGCGGCATCTCGACGTTCACGCCGGGCGGGACGTAGATGAAGCTGCCGCCACTCCAGACCGAGGTGTTGAGGGCCGCGAACTTGTTGTCGTTCTTCGGGATCACGGTGCCGAAGTACGCCCGCACGATCTCGGGGTGCTCGCGCAGCGCCGTGTCCATGTCGGTGAAGATGACGCCCTGCGCCTCGAGGTCCTCGCGGTTCTTGTGGTAGACGACTTCCGACTCATATTGCGCGGTGACGCCGGCGAGGTACTTGCGCTCGGCCTCGGGGATGCCGAGCTTCTCGTAGGTGCTCTTCACCGAGTCGGGCAACTCGTCCCACGCGTCGACCTGATGGTCGGTGGGCTTGATGTAGTAGTAGATGTCGTCGAAGTAGATCTCGGACATGTCGCCGCCCCAGTTGGGCATCGGTCGGCGCTCGAAGTGGTCGAACGACTTGAGGCGGATGTCACGCATCCAGTCGGGCTCGCCCTTCATCCACGACATCTCCTGGATGATGTCCCTGCTCAGGCCGCGCTTGGGCTTGAAGACGTAGTCCTCTTCGTCGCTCCAGCCCAACTTGTAGCGCCCGAGGTCGAGGTCGAGCTCGCTGGTGGCCATGGGTTCCGCTCCCTGCGTCGTCGTCCGGGTGGCTCTGATAATTAGTCCTACGCGCATAGTAACAAAGGGGCGGGCCCAGTCCTCCTACAGGTCGCGTGGCCGATGCCGATAGTCGCTGGAGGCGACCGCCGCGAGCGGTCGCGGATCGCGCAGCGAGGTCATGAGCACACCGACGACGACCGATGTGGAGACGGACCGACGCGCCGGCGTGCCGCCGCGAGTCGACGGCGAACCGTCGAGCCTGCCTGCGTTCGCCGATGCTCCCGTCGGCCTGATCCTCGCCGACCGTGCGGGCCGGGTGGTCGCCGCCAACGCCAAGTGGCGCGAGATCACCGGCTTCGCCGGCGTGCTGCCGATCGAGGAGCACGAGGCCTGGGCACTGGTGCACGCCGAGGACCGCGAAGCCGTGCAGGCCGCGTGGCAACTCGCCTGCGCCGAGCGGAGCGAGCTCGAGGTCCGGGCCCGCATCGTCACCCGCGACGGCGAGGTGCGCTGGACCGACACCCGGGCCACGCCCGTGCACGACCAGGGCCGCGACCTGGTGGGGTTCGCCGGCTCGGTGCTCGACCTCACCGGTGTGCTCGACGAGCGCGGCGCCCTGCTCCCCGACCGGGCGCTGGAGGGCGAACTGGTCGAGGCGCTCCCGCAGGGGGTGATGGTCTACGGCCCCGACGGCCGGATCAGCGCTACCAACGCGGCAGCGGAGGAGCTGCTGGGAGTCGGCCGCCGGGACCTCATGGCGGGCCGGGTGCCGTGGACCACCTGGGACCCGGTGGACGCCGACGGGGTGCCGCTCGCTCCCCACGAGCTGCCGGCGGCCCTGGCCCGCACCGCCGACCCGCTCGGGACGTCGATGGTCGTGGGGTTCACCCCACCGGGTCGAGCGCGGGTGTGGATCGACGTCAGCGCCCGCCGGCTCGACGGCGGCGGCGCCGACCCGGGCACCGTCGTGGTGTCGTTCGGCGACGTCACCGCCCGCAAGCGGGCCGAGGACGACCTCCGCGACAGCGAGGCCCACCTGCGGTCGCTGTCGGAGTCGGTGCCGGTCGGCGTGTTCCGGTGCAACCTGGAGGGCCGCCTCACCTACGTGAACCCGCGGTGGACCGAGATGACGGGCATCGAGGGCAACGAGATCTTCCGGTTGCACGCCTTCGAGCTCATCCACCCCGACGACCGCGAGGCGACCGTCGCGGACTGGGAGGCGACGATCCTCCAGGGCGCCCGCTACGACGGCCAATTCCGCATCCTCACCCGCAGCGACGACGTCCGGTGGGTGCAGTGCCGCCTGTCGGTGGTGCGCGACAAGTTCGGCACACCGACGGGCACCATCGGCTCGTTCGAGGACGTCAGCCCCCTCATCACCGCCCGCGAGCAGACCGCCCGCCTGGCCACCATCGTGGAGTCGACGAGCGACCTGGTGGTGATGTTCGACGAGAGCTCCGGAAGTGTCCTGTACCTGAACGGCGCGGCCCGGGAACTGCTCGGCCACACCGGCTCCGACCTCGAGGACCTGGTGCTACGCGACCTGCTCACCGAGGAGTCCGTGGGCATGTACGTCGAGGACGTCCGGCCCGTCCTCCTGCGGGGCGACACGTGGAGCGGTGAGCTGGTCATGGCGACCACCAGTGGCGAGGCCCGCCACGTCTGGCAGACCGTCGCCGGGGAGTTCGACGCCGACGGGGTCCTGGTGCGGGTGGCCGCGATGGGCCGGGACGTCACCGATCGGCGCATGGTCGAGAGCGAGCTGGCCCATCAGGCCACCCACGACCCGTTGACCGGGCTCCCCAACCGCTCCCTGCTGCTCAACCACCTCGAGCTGGCCATCGCCCGGGCCCAGCGCGACGACACCCTGGTCGGCCTGCTCTTCCTCGACCTCGACCGCTTCAAGTCCGTGAACGACAACCGTGGCCACGACGTCGGCGACGAGTTGCTCCGCCAGGTGAGCCAGCGCATCACCGGGGTCCTCCGCCCGTCCGACACGGTGGCCCGTCTGGGCGGTGACGAGTTCGTGGTGCTCTTCGACGAGGTCGAGAACGCGGACCACGCCCTGGCTGCGGCCCGCCGCGTCTGCGACGTGATCGAGGACAACCCGTTCGGCGTGGCCAGCCTCGAGCTGGTGATGACCACGAGCGCCGGCCTGGCCGTGTCCACCCCCGGCGACGACCCCGAGACCCTGATCCGCAACGCCGACGAGGCGATGTACCGCGCCAAGGAGAAGGGGCGCGCCTGCCTCGAGCTCTACGACGAGGCCATGCGCCGGCGCACGACCAACCGCCGGATGCTGGCCGAGCAGCTCAGCGCGGCGATCGCCGACGGCCACATCGAGGTCCACTACCAGCCGCAGGTCAACCTGCGCACCGGCGAGGTGGTGAGCGTCGAGGCCCTCGCCCGGTGGGACCACCCCGCCCGCGGCCAGCTGGACCCTGTCGAGTTCATCCAACTCGCCGAGGACACCGGCCTCATCGTCGGGTTGGGCCTGTCGGTGATGCACCAGGCCTGCACCGACGCCGCGCGGTGGCAGGCCGAGCTGGGGCCACGGTCACCCCGGGTGGCCATCAACCTGTCGCTGCGCCAACTGGCCCAGACCAACCTGCCCGAGCTGCTCAGCGAGATGATCGCCGGTCTCGGCGTCGCACCGTCCCGCGTCAGCCTCGAGGTGCCCGAATCGGTGCTGGTGGGCGACGTCGACACCGCGATCGCCTCGCTGGAGGCCCTCAGCCAGGTGGGTGTGGCCCTGGCCATCGACAACTTCGGGAAGGGCTCGGCGTCGCTGCTCAACCTCCAGCGCCTGCCCGTGGACACCTTGAAGGTGGACCGGTCGTTCGTGGACGGGCTGGGGCCCGACCCCGAGGACTCCGCCATCGCCGCCGCCATCATCGGCCTGGCCCACAACCTGAACCTCGAGGTCATCGCCGAGGGCGTGGAGCGAGTCGAGCAACTCGCCGAGCTTCGGGCCCTGGGCTGCGACGGCGGCCAGGGCTACCTGTTCGCCCGCCCGATGAACGCGGCGGCGGTCCGCCCCTACTTCGGCCACGTCTTCGCGGTTTGAGGCTCGCTTCATCGCTCTTCGCCTGACGGCTCATCGCATCGTCGAGGCTCCGCTCGTCCCTCGCGTCGCCGCACCCGCAGCGCCACGCCCTTCGTACGAGGCCTCAGGCGCCCTGCGGGGCACCTGACCAGGTGTCGAACAAGGCCTGGTAACGGCCTTCGTTCCGCACCAGGTCGTCGTGGGTGCCCAGCTCGGCCAGACCGCCGGCATCGACGACCCCTACGCGATCGGCCCGTTCCGCGGTGGACAGGCGGTGGGCGATCACCACGACGGTCCGACCCTCCATGAGCCGGTCCATCGCCGCCTCGACCAGCGCCTCGGTGCCGGGATCCAGGCTGGACGTGGCCTCGTCGAGGACGAGCACGCTGGGATCGGCGAGCGCCGCCCGGGCCAGCGACACCAGTTGCTTCTCGCCCGCGGACAGGCGCGAGCCCCGCTCACGCACCTCGGTGTCGAGGCCCTGGGGCAGGGCCGAGAACCGGTCGAGGGCGCCGATGACCCCGACGGCGGCCTCCACCTCGGCGTCGGTGGCGTGGCGCCGGCCGATGCGCACGTTGTCACGTATGGAGCCGGCGAAGAGGAAGCCCTCCTGGGGCACGACCACGATCCGCTCGCGCAGCGAGCGCAGCGTGGCGTCACGCAGGTCGACCCCACCGAAGGCGACCCGGCCCTCGACCGGGTCGTAGAGCCGTGACGCCAGCTTCGCCAGCGTCGACTTGCCCGCGCCCGTCGGTCCGACGAGCGCCAGGCGCTCGCCCGCCGCGATCGTGAGGTCGACGTCGCGCAGCACCGGCGGACCGTCGCCGTAGGCGAACGACACCCCCTCGACCACCAGGTCGCCGTCCACGGGGAGATCGACCGCGCCCGGGCGCTCGGCGACGTCCACCGGCGTGTCGAGCACCTGGAACACCTTCTGCAGGCCGGCCCCGGCCGACTGGACCGTGTTGAACAGCTGGCTCAGCTGCTGCACCGGCTCGAACAGGTTGGAGAGGGTGAGCACGAAGAAGGTGACCGTGCCGATGGTGACGGTGCCCTGGCTGACCAGCCAGCCGCCGATCCCCACCACCGCGGCCGTCGTGGCGATGCCGGCCAGCTCGATCACCGGCAGGTACCACGCCTGCACCTTCACCGAGGCCATGTGGGCGTCGTAGAGCACCCGGTTCCGCTCGGCGAAGCGGCGGCTCTCCGTGCCCTCACGCCCGAACGCCTGGATGACCCGGACGCCGGCGATCGACTCCTGGAGGTTCGACAGGGTGCCGCCGATCTGGTCGCGCACGACCAGGTAGGCCTCGTTCGAGTCGCGCTGGAATTTGATGCTCGCGAGCACCACGAACGGCAGCGCGATCAGACACACCAGGGAGAGCTGCCACGACACCACGGCGAGCACCACCACGGACAGGACGAGGAGCAGCACGTTGCTGACGAACTGGAGCAGCCCCATCTGCACCAACTCGGCCATCGAGTCGACGTCGGAGGTCATGCGGGACACCACCACGCCGGCCTTCTCACGGTCGTAGAACGGCATCGAGAGGCGCTGGAGCTTGTCGAACACCCGTAGCCGGATGTCGCGCAGGAACGACTCGCCCACGCGGCTGATCACCCGCACCTGGCTCCGGTAGACGACGTAGGCGATCACCGCCACGACGACGTAGGCGACCACCGCGGCGTTCAGGGCCGCCGGGTCGTCCGCGGTGATGCCCTGGTCGATGCCGTAGCGCACGAGCAGCGGGCCGGCCAGCGTGGTGAGGGTCCACACCACCAGCAACAACGCGCCACCGACCACCTGGCCGCGGTAGGGCCGCAGCATCCGGGCCGCCCGCCGCAGCACCCGCTTGGCCGCGTCGGCGTCGAGTCGGTCGGCCTCGTCCACGCCCACTTCGTGGATCACGGCCCGCTCACCCCCGACGCGGTGAGGTCCGTCCCCTCGCTCCCGCCGCCCCCCTGGCCGCCACCCACGCCTGGCACCTGCTCCCCCGCCACCTGCGCATCGGTCCCACTCGCCGCCAGGATCTCCCGGTAGCGGTCGCTGGTGGCCAGCAGATGATCATGGGTGCCGTCGGCGACCACCCGGCCGTCGGCCAGCACCACCACGCGGTCGGCCAGCGCGATGGTGGCCGGTCGGTGGGCGATCACCACGGTGGTGCGGCCGGCCATCACCACCCGCATGGCGTCGCGGATCTCGTGCTCCTTGGTGGGGTCGACCGACGAGGTGGCGTCATCGAGGATCAGCACCCGGGGATCGGCCAGGATGGCCCGGGCGATGGCGATGCGTTGGCGTTGCCCCCCCGACAGCGAGAAGCCCCGCTCACCGATCTCGGTGGCGTAGCCGTCGGGCAGCCGCTCGATGAACTCGTGGGCCCCGGCCAGCCGGGCGGCCCGCTCGATGCTGTCCACCGACGCACCCGGGTCGGCGAACGCGATGTTGCCCGCCACGCTGTCGCTGAACAGGAACGTGTCCTCGAACACGATGCCGACCGACCGCCGGAGCGAGCGCAGCGCCAGGCTGGTGACGTCGACCCCGTCGATGAGGACACGGCCTGCGTCCACGTCGTAGAAGCGGGGCAGGAGGCGGGCGATCGTGGTCTTGCCCGACCCGGTGGCGCCCACCACGGCCACGGACTCGCCGGCGGGCACGACGAGGTCGAAGCGGTCGAGGACGGGAGGTGCGCCCGGTGAGTAAGCGAACCGGACGCCCTCGAAGCGCACCTCGCCCACCGGCGCATCGGGTGAGCGTCGTTCCGGCAGGCCCGCCCCCGACGGGTGGTCGACGATCACCGGGGTGGTGTCGAGCACCTCGTGCACGCGTTCGGCGCTGGCCACCGACCGCTGCCACTGGGCCACGATCATCCCCAGCATCCGCAACGGCCAGATCAGCAGGACCACGTAGACGTTGAAGGCCACCAGCGAGCCCAGGCTGAGCTCGCCGCTCAGCACCTGGTGGCCGCCGTAGCCGAGGACGGCGATCAACCCGATGTTGGGGAGCAGGTCGAGGGCGGGCAGGTAGGTGGCCCGGATGCGGGCCGCGGCCATCGACTGGTCGTAGACCCCGTCGGCCTCCACCCGCAGCCGGTCGGCCTGCACGGGCTCGGCCCCGAAGCCCTTCACCACCCGGATGCCCGAGACGGTCTCCTCGACCACGCTGGCCAGCTCGGCCGACTCCCGCTGGATGCCCATGACGGGACCCTGCAACCGGGTCGAGAAGCGCTTGGCCAACACGTTCACGAAGGGCAGCCCCGCCAACGACAGCACCGCCAGCACGGGGTCGATCGACAACAGGATGACCGTCACCGCCACGACCGTGAGCAGGTTGGACATGGTGAGCGGGATCAACACCACCAACTGCTGGATCTGCTGCAGGTCCGTGTTGGCGCGACTCATCAGCTCGCCGGTCTGGGACTCGTCGTGGAAGGAGAAGTGCAGACGCTGCAAGTGGGCGAACAGGCGGTCGCGGAGGTCGGTCTCGGCCCACCGGCTCTCGCGGAAGGCGAGGTAGCGCCGCATGCCGGTGAACGTGGCCGCGACCAGGCCGACGACCAGGATCGCCATCGTCCAGCGGAGCAGCGCGGCCCCGTCGTAGGGGTCGATGCCGCGGTCGATCGCCACCTTCACGAGCAGCGGGACGCTCACCTTGGCCGCGGTCCACGCCAGGCCCACCGCCACGCCGGCGGCCACGCCCTTCCACTGGCGGCGCAACAGCGACAGGATCAGGCGCGCCCCGGGTGAGCGCTCCGTCGCCACTCAGCGCATGGCGTCGGCCAACGGCCGCCACCCCTCCATCAACCGCGGGCTTCGCTCGACCGGGTGTTCACCCACCCAAATGTACGAGGTCGGCGCTACGGGTCGACCCGGCGCAGCTCAGCGCGGTAGCGGCGGGCACGCTCCACGTAGAGCTCGACGGCGTCGGCGAAGGAGCCGGGCGCCACGGCGTCGAGTCGCAGCTTGGCCGGCACACCGAGCGCCATCGCCAAGCTCGGCACCTCCATGTCGTTGGCCACGACCGCGTTGGCGCCGACGAGCGCCCCCGTGCGCACGACCGCCCGGTGCAGCACGACCGAGCCCGATCCGACCAGGCAACCGTCCTCGACGATGCATCCCTCGAGATGGGCGTTGTGGCCCACGACGCACTCCGCCCCGATCAACGTGTCGTGCGCGCCCGTGGCGTGCACCACGGTGCCGTCCTGTACGGAGGTGCGGGCACCGACGACGATGTGGCCGTCATCGCCCCGCAGCACCGCCGTCGGCCACACCGACGCGTCCGCACCGATCCGCACGAGGCCGATGACGACCGCATCGGGGTGGACGTAGGCGTCGGGGTGGATGTCGGGCACGGCGGCGCCCAGCGCGTAGACGGGCACCGGGTCGATCAGGCCTCGAAGCGCCCGTAGCCACCTCGGTAGAACACCAGCGGCAGCCCCTCGTTGGCGGCGTCGAGCTCGAGCACCCGACCGATCACCACGAAGTGGTCCCCTTCGTCGTGCACCCGCTCGATCGAGCAGTCGATGAAACCGAGGACGTCGGCCAGCACCGGCGAGCCCGATGCCCCGGCCCGCCATCCGATGCCGGCGAACTTGTCCTCGGACTTGCTGGCCATCACCCGGCAGACGTCCTCCTGCTCGGACGTGAGGATGTTGGCGCAGAACCCGCCGGACGCCTCGATCAGCGGCCAGCTCGACGACGACTTCTGCGGGCAGAACAGAACGAGCGGAGGATCGAGCGACACGGAGGAGAACGACCCGATGGCCATGCCCACCGGCTTGGCGTCGCTCATGCCCGTGATCACCGTGACCCCCGTCGGGAAGTGGCCGAGGACGTTGCGGTAGTGCGCGGCATCGATGCCGCCGGCGTCCGGGCTGGTGGGGTTGCTCACTCGTGGGCTCCTCTCGGCGTCGCCGAGACCTTAGTGAGCGACGGGGACCGACGAGCTCAACGACACGGTGAGCCCCTCGCTGGCGCACACGACCTCCTCCAGGCCGACGTCGTCAGCCAGCCGCTGGGCGTAGGCGACCAGCCCGTCGAGCGCCCCGTCGTCGTGGGTGGGGTCGTGGTGGAACAGCATCAGGCGGCGGGCGCCGGCCTCGCGGGCCACGTGGACGGCGTAGTCGATCGTGCAGTGCCCCCAATGGGCCTTCTCGGCGAACTCCTCGCGCGTGTACTGCGCGTCGTGGATGAGGAGGTCGACCCCGTCACACAGCTCGAGCACCGAGTCGGCGACTGCGAACCCGCCGTCGAGGGGCTGCTGGTGGTCGCTGACGTAGGCGACGCTGACACCGTCCCAGTCCACGCGATAGCCGTTGGTGAGGCCCACGTGGGGCACCTCGCGCGCCCGCACCTTGGCGTCGCCGATCACCATGTCGGTGTCGACCACGTCGTGGAAGGTGACCTCGCCGCCGAGATCGGCGATGCCGACGGGGAAGTACGGCGGGCACATGAAGGTGGCGAAGGCACCCTCGAGGTCGAGCCCGGGCTGGGAGGGGCCGTAGATGTCGAGGTGGGCGCCGGGCCGGTGCAACGGGGCGAAGAACGGCAGGCCCTGCACGTGGTCCCAGTGCAGGTGGGTGATGAGCGCCGAGCCACGGAACGGGACCTCGGGGTCGAGGGACTCCCCCCAGAACCGGAGACCCGTGCCCAGGTCGAGCACGATGGGGTCGGCCCCGGGCGCCTCGAGCACGACGCAGGCGGTGTTGCCGCCGTAGCGCTGGTTGGCGGCGCACGGGCAGGGGGTTGAGCCCCGGACCCCGAAGAAGGTGACGTTGAGCAGCGGTTCCCCCCCCTTTTCTGACGCAAGCCTAACGACATCGAGCGGCCCGCGGGCTCCACGGCGGGGCCGCGTTGCCGCGACGGAGCATCGAAGCCTCACCCCCGGAGGCCGTCGACCGGCAGCACGTGGTCGGGGGCGAGGCAGCGCCCGCGGCCCTACCCGGCCGCGGTGGTGGTCGTGTCGGCTGCGCTGGTGGTGGTCTGGGGCCCCGTGGTCGTGGTGGTGTCGCCCGCGGTGGTCGTCGTGGTGTCACCGCCTCCACCACTCACGGTGGTGTCGGTCGTGGACGGGTCCTCGCTGGGCACGAAGGCATCCTCGGTGATCCGATCGTCGTCGGGCAGGAAAGCGTCGGGCACCTGATCCTCACCGAGGAACCCGCGCAGCACCGCCATGTGCCGGCCCTCGACGCCACCGATGCCCATGATCGCCTGGCGCAGCAGGCTGGTGCTGAACTGACCCGTCGCCCAGGCGTAGGTCTCGGCCGCGGCCGTCTCGACGGTGAGCGCCAACTCGATCGCGCTGTCCTCGTCGGTGAGGGCGTCGATGAGCGGGGCGAGGACCTCGTCCTGCACGACCGTGTTGGCCTCGGTGTACTCGGTGCCGCCCGCGTCCACGGTGGCGGCCTGGAGGGCCGCACGGTGGTCGTCGTGCTGATCACGGAACAACGTGGCCGCGGTGAGCACGTCCTCGGTGGTGAACAGGTCCTGGTCGATGGCCGTCTGGTACGCGTTCACCGCCAGGATCTCGAGCGACGTGGCCGTGCGCAGGAGCTGCAGGTCGAGGTCGGCCGCAGCCGGGTCGGCCGTGGTGGTGGTGAGGTTCGACGCGGCGCCGCTCTCGGCGACCTCGGCTGCGTCGCTGCCGCACGCGGCCAGCACCGCGGCGCCGAGGACGCTCACCCCGCCGATCTTCAGGAAGCCGCGCCGGGTGGGCACCCCGAGCAGCTGCGCCTTGACCGACGCCGGGACGTCCTCGCGGCCCGCGAACACGCGCATCAGCGCCTCGCGCCACGGCCGCATCGCCGCGGTGTGATCCGTGCGGGAGGCCACCAGCTGACGCCGCACCTCGTCTCGGGAGTGCTCCATGGTTGTGTCGTTCCTCTCGTCTCGGGTCGTCTCAGGGCGATCAGCTGTTGACCGGGTACTCGGTGGGGCTGAGCGCCCCGTCCTGGCCCTGGAACGTCGGCACGTACTCGGTGAGGTCCTGGCCGAGGGCCTGGCCCAGCACCACCGCGTGCTGCGACTCGATGGGCAGGATCGTGGCCACCGCCTGGGCGGCGTCACGGTCCTGGAGGATCCCGAGGCTGTAGAAGTACGTGGCCGCGGCACCGTTCTCGAGGTCCTGGGCGATCTGCAGCAGCGCGTCCTGGTCGGTGGCCTCGGCGATCTGGGGCGAGAAGACGTCCAGCACCGCCTGGTTGGCCTCGTTCGTCGCCGCATCCCCCGCGAAGCTCGCGAACTCGGCGGCGTGCTCGTCGTGGTGGCCCGAGAAGGTGTCGGCCACCTCGGCCACGGCGCCATCGAGCAGACCGGTGTCGATCACCGCGCCGTAGGCCGCGACCGCGGCCAGCTCGACGCTCTGGGCGAACGCCGCGAGGTCGGCGTCGGTGAGCACCTCCGACGCCCACGCCGCCGGCATGAGGCGGGAGGCGGGCACCAGCGTGGAGCCCAGGGTGAGCACGGCGCCCCCCAGGCCGGCGTTGCGCAGGAACCGACGGCGGCTGGCAGCCAGGCGGCGGCCCGTGTCACCCAGGTGCACCTCGGCGAGGTCCTCGTGGATGGTGGCCATGGCCTCGTGGTGCTGGTCGTCGACGTCAGCGGCCAGCTGACGCAACGCACGCGTGGTGATCTCCACCGGTGGGGCTCCTTGTGTGGGTGTGCGGTGATCGGTCCTGCATGGATCTTGTCGGGGCGAGGCCCCCCGGCGCTAACCGTGCGCCAACGGCAGCCGCCGGCGGGGGCTCCCCGCCGGCGGCGCAGCCGTTCCCTCGGTCACGCGTCGAGCGCGTGGCGGACGGTCGGGACGGTCAGGAGGTGACCGTCACGGTGCCGGTCATCTGGCTGTGGATGTTGCAGTGGTAGGTGAAGTCGCCGGCCTCGTCGAAGGTCTGCTCGAACGTGGCGTCGGGGTCGATGTTGCCGGAGTCGAACGAGTCGTCGTCGGCGGTCACCGTGTGGGCGAACCCGTCCCGATTGGTCCACGTCACCGTGTCACCGGCGGTGATCTCGATGGGGTCCGGCGTGAAGGTGAAGTCCTGGATCACCGGGGCGGTCGGCTCGGCGGGGGTGTCTGAGGCGCTGGCCTCGGTCGTGTCGGAGCTGCCGTAGTCGGTGGACGACCCTGCCGCCGCGGTCGTCGTCGAGCCGTCGCCCGAGCCGCTCTCGTCGTCACCACTGCTGCCGCACGCGGCCACCGCGAACAGCAGCACGCCGGCCACCGCCAGTGCGAGCAGCCGTCGGGTCACCCTCCGTTGCTGGTGCATGTGTGTGTTACCCCCGGGTCGTGGATGGGATGTGTCCCCGCATCTTGCCCTTCTCAGGAGGGCAGTGTGGTGTCATCCGCGTTCCGGTCGATCTCGCCGGAGACCAACGGGTCGGTGGTCGGCTGGTCCGACCCTCCTGCCGGCTCGCTCGTGACGGCCAGTCCGGTGACGGGATCCTCGACGTGGAACACCACCACACCCGGCTCGGGGCCCAGCAGGCCGAGCGACACGGCCCGGGTGCCGGCCAGGCCCCACAGCTGGTAGGTGGTCCGCGGCGCGGCGCCGGGAAGGGGGTCGCCCAGCAGGTACCCCACGCCGCCCTCGGTCACCACGGCCCGCACCACGAGCCCGGCGTCCGGCGAGGACAGGCGCACCACCGTCGACGACGGGTCGGCCAGGGCCTCCGCCGCCGAGCGGTCGTCCTGGCTGCTCCGGACCTGGGCAGCGAGGTCGTCCACCCGCTCCTGCTGGTGCCGGATGGTGAGCACGCCCGCGGCGCCGGCCAGCAGGACCAGGGCGGCGGCGATCGCGGTCAGCACGATCGCCCCCCGTGGCCACCGGGCGGCGCCGGCGCCATGTCGGCCGCCGGCGGGGAAGGCCACCACGCCGCCGTCCTCGCTCTCGTCGCCCCCGGCAGCGGGAGCGGGAGCGGGAGCGGGAGCGGGACGGGGACCGGGACCAGCGACAGCGAGCGGCGTGGCATCGTCGTCGTCCAGCGAATCGGCGATGCGACCCCAGAGATCGACCGGCGCCGGGGCACCGGCGTTGCCGAGCAGCGTGGCCACCGACCGGTGGGACTCGACCTCGGCGCGGCACTGGGGGCATTCGGCCAGGTGGCGCTCGACGGCGAGGGCCTCGTCGGGCTCCACCGCATCGAGGGCGTAGACGCCCAGCAGCTCCTGCAGTTCCCCGTGGGTCATCTCGGTCATGCCCCTGCTCCGATCCCGAGGGCGTCCAGCGAGCCCCGCAAGCGGGTCAGGCCGGCACGAATGCGGCTCTTCACGGTTCCCTCCGGCTCGCCGAGGATCGTCGCCACCTCGCGGTAGGTGTAACCGCCGAAGTACGCGAGCACGATTGCCGATCGCTGCTCCTCGGGCAAGGCCCCCAGCGCACCGGAGATCTTGTCGGACACCTCGAGGTCCCACACCTCGCGCTCGAGGTCGTAGTCGCCCACCGCCGTGCGCCGAGCGTCGCGCTCCTCACGGTTGCGGCGCGACTCCTCGGACCGGATCATGTCCACCGCCCGGCCGTGGGACTGGGCCAGGAGGAACGAGCGCAGCGAGCCCCGGTCGGGATCGAACCGATCGGGCTGCTTCCACAGCCGCAGGAAGATCTCCTGCACCACCTCCTCGGCGGCGGCGTCGTCCCGCAGCAGCCGCCGGGCCAGGCCGTGCACGGCGCCGCCGTGGCGCCGGTAGGCCTCGGCAAGTGCATCCTGGTCGTACCGGGCCACGGCGAACACCAGTGCCGCGTCTCCCAGGGTCGAAACGTCGGGTGGCGCCATCAGGGGCTGTTCGGCGCCGTCCGTCCTCCCGGATGGGCCTTCACCGAAGAATCTCGCGACCGGCTCCCCGCCTCAGGGAGCCAGCGCGAACCGGCCACCGGCGTCGACGACGAGCCCGTCGGCCACCAGCGTGGCGGCCACCCGCCGGGCCCTCCCCGGGTCGTCGGGCCAGCCCATGGCATCGGCCAGGTCGTCGATCGCGACCGGGCCTCCGCGTAGCGCGTGGACCAGACGCCCACGGCCCTGGCGGTCCGAGCCGGCGAAGCGGCTCTGGCCGGCGCTGACACCGGCCGACCCGACCGCCGGGTCGGGGGCGACGTTGTCCGCCGCGGCCCAGGTACAGCCCGCCGCGAGCGGACACTCGCCACAGCGGGGGGCCCGAGCGGTGCAGACGCCGGCCCCGAGGTCGAGCATGCCCTGGTTCCAGGCCCAGGCCCTCCCGGGGGGCAGCCAGGCGTCGGCACCGCGCTGCGCCTCCGCCGCGGTGAGGGGCCCACCGGCTCGCCGGGCGAGGACGCGGGCCACGTTCGTGTCCACGACCGCCGCGTCCTGCTCGAAGGCGAAGGCCAGGACCGCTCGCGCGGTGTACGGGCCCACCCCCGGGAGGGCCAGGAGGTGCTCGAGCCGGTCGGGCACGCTGCCGCCATGACGCTCGACCATCGCGGCGGCGGCCCGGTGCAGTTGCGCGGCGCGCCGGTTGTAGCCCAAGCCGGCCCAGAGCGTGACCACCTCGGACTGCGGCGCGGCCGCGCACGTCGCCGGGGTCGGGAAGCGTCCCAGGAAGGCGTGGTACTTCGGCACCACCCGCGCCACCTGCGTCTGCTGCAGCATCGCCTCGCTCACCAGCACCGCCCAGGGGTCTCGGGTCCGGCGCCAGGGCAGGTCGCGGTGCTCCCGCGCCGCCCAGCGCAGCAGCGCGTCCTGCTCCGCGGTCAGGGAGCCGTCCGGCACCAGAAGACGGTCGTGAGGTGAGGGAAGCCGAACTGCGTGCGGCCGCGGAGGTCGGGATGGGTGTCGGCCAGACGGCGCACCTCGTCGAGCACCCCGCCCCGAGCGGCGTCGGGCAGGGCGGACACGAAGCTGGTGGAGGCGGCACGGCGCACCAGCAGGTCGGCGTCGACGGGCTGCGACCACGGGATGACCTGGCGCGCCACCGGGGTGAACCGACCCGTGTCAGCGATGACAACGGGCCAGTCGGTGCCCTCCTCGTACGGCTTGCCGGTCTCGAGGAAGGCCGCGCTGGACTCATCGCCGGCGGCGCCGTCCACCAGCACCTGACCGAACCGCCGCACCCAGTCGACCGACTCGTCGCGGACGTTCCAGACGAGGGCCAAGCCGCCGCCGGGGCGCAGCACGCGGTGGATCTCGGCGAGCGCCACCGTCGGCTCGAACCAGTGGAACGCCTGTGCGACCACCACGCCGTCCACCGAGGCGTCGGGCAGCGGTATGGCCTCGGCCGTGCCGTCGAGCACCTCGGCGCCGGGGACGATCCCGGACAGCGTCTCCCGCATGGCCGCCACCGGCTCGACGGCCACGAGCGCGGTGCCGGTCGGGGCGAGCAGGCGGGTGAGCTTGCCGGTCCCTGCGGCCAGGTCCAGCACCCGCCGGCCGGGGCCCAGGGGCAGCTCGGCCGCGAGCAGGTCGACCAACTCGGGTGGGTACCCCGGGCGGGCCGCCTCGTAGTCGGCCGCGCCCCGCTCGAAGCCCCGCGCCGCGGCGTCGTGCACCGTCATGGCTGCTCCCCCGCCGCATCGTCGAGGGCACGGCCCACCGCGGCCGCCCACAGCGCGTAACCGGCGTCGCTGGGGTGGTAGTGGTCGGCCGCGAACAACGTCGACGGGTGACGACGGAACTCCGGGCCGGTCTCGCCGGCGATGTCGACGTAGGTCCGGCCGGGGGCGTCGGCGAGCTGGTCGATCACGGCGTCGATCGTGCCACCCCGCACGCCGGCGAGGAAGCGCAGCGGCTGGGCGAACCGCGGTGTCGAGCCCAGGTCGGGAACACCCAGGAGCACCACCGACGCCTCCGCGGGCAGCGCGTCGAGCACCTCTCGGTACCGGCGCTCGAAGTCCCCGGCCCTCGTGAGGTGCACCGCGTCGTTGCTGCCGACGCTGATCATCACCGTGTCGATGTCACCGGTGGGGAGCCGGGCCACCTGCTCGTCGAGCACGTCGGCGACGCGGGCACCGGACACGGCCAGCACCGTGAGGTCGACGGGGTGGTCCCGCCCCGCGGCGACCAGGCGCGGCAGCGCCGCCCCCGGTCGCGACGCCCCGACACCCGCGGCCGTCGAGTCGCCGAGCCACACCACCCGCTCGGTCGGCCCGGACCTGCCCGCGTGCACGAGCGCGTCCAACTCGAGGGGACGCCCCTCGCCCAGGTCGGGGCCGTTGCGGGCAGCCAGCACCTCGACCCCGAGCACCGCTACGGCGAGGACCGGGAGGGCGAGGATGCCCGCCCCCAGGGCGACCAGTCGGCGCCGGGTCAGCCCTCGTCCCAGATGGACTCGTCGTAGGGCCGCTGGCGCGGCGGGGCGGCGTCACGCTTCCACACCATCACCTTGCGGCGGAAGTAGCAGACCTCCTCGCCGCGCTGGTTGATCCCCTTGGTCTCCACGGTCACGACGCCCCGGTCGTCCTTCGACGACGACTCGCGCTTGTCGAGCACCTTCGTCTCGGCGTAGATGGTGTCGCCGTGGAACGTGGGCTTGCGATGGGTGAGCGACTCGATCTCGAGGTTGGCGATGGCCGAGCCGCTCACGTCGGGCACGCTCAACCCCAGTACCAGCGAGTACACCAGGTTGCCGACCACCACGTTCTTCTTGTGGACGGTCTCGTTCTCGGCGAACCAGGTGTTCGTGTGCAGCGGGTGGTGGTTCATGGTGATCATGCAGAACAGGTGGTCGTCGGCCTCGGTGATCGTCTTCCCGGGCCAGTGGCGGTAGACGTCGCCGACCTCGAAGTCCTCGAGGTAGCGGCCGAAGGGGCGTTCGTAGGTGGTCACGGTGGGCCTTTCTCGGGCGGGCGTGGTCGGTGCATCGGGGCGGCGGGATCGTAACCGGGGCGACCGAGGGCGGCGTGATCGCTGGGCGCTCAGGCCAACCGCTGGGCGTAGAGCCGGATCTCGCTCGTCCAACCCGTGGCATCTCGGGCCGCCATGACCGTGTTGCGGAACCGGAGGTCGCCGTGCGCGTACTCCTGGCAGTGGTAGTCCCCGGTCGAGGCCGTCGCCTCCAGGGGCTCCGCAGGCCCGAGTGCCCGTTCCAGCGCCTGACCGAAGAAGTCGAGCGTCTCCCCGACGAGTTGCTCGGGCTCGACCCCCGCCAGCGACGCCATCGCCGGCGTCACCTCGACGAGCCGGTGGTCCAGGTCGACCACGGCACAGAGCTCGGACAGCTGCCCGACGTCGCACCCGAGCTCCTGCGCGAGCCGCCCCTCGTCGAACGGGCCCCGGCCGAGCCACGACAGCCCCATGAGCGACGGCGGCGGCGTCAGCAGCACGCCGTCCATCACCCGCCGGTACTGGGCCTCGAACACCGGCGCGTTGCGGCCGAGCCGCGGCAGCACGTCTTCGGCCTGCCGGGCGAACGAGGCCCGAACCGCACCCCACCGCCGCAGGCCTTCGGCGCCCTCCGAACGGTGGTCGCACGACTTCTCGAGGCTGCAGTGCGGCGGATCCTCCACCAGGTGCACGAGGACGTCGACGTCGAGCGCGTCGGCCAACAGCAGGAGCTCGCCCAGGTCCTCGTAGTTCTGGGGCATCAGGCAGAAGTAGATCAACAGCGTGGTGCCCGCCCGTCGCGTGTAGTCCACGAACCGGTCGAGGTTCGCACGCACCTCGTCCCAGTCGGCCCCCACTCGGCATCGCTCGTAGTTGGCCTTCGTCGCCCCGTCGAGCGATACGTCCACGTTGAAGCGCAGGAGTGACAACGCCCGCTCGACCCGGTCGTTCCACTGGGTGCAGTTGGTCGTGACGTAGGCGCCGACGTCGGGGTTGACCTCGGCCAGCATCTCCCAGATGCGCGGGTACTCGGGCACGAGGAAGGGCTCGCCCCCCGTGAAGGACACCTGCTCGAGGTGGGGCAGGAACTCGGCGAGGTCGTCGAAGAACTGCTCGTCGTACACCTTCGGCAGCGGGGGGCGGCCCTCGCGATGGATGCGGATCGACGTCGAGTAGTCACCGTCGCACATCACACACTGCAGGTTGCAGGAGTTCGAGATGTTGATCTCGAGTGCCCGCGGGTATGCAGGGGTCATCGTCGGCGAGGCGAGGTAGTCGTACCCGGACTGCAGGGTGGGCATCCCCACGGCGAGGTGTTGCTCGCAGACGCTGCAGCCGAGCGAGTAGTCGTCGTTCACCAGGGCCTGGCGCACCGCGGCCGCTGCCGCGCCGTGCCAGATCTCGGACAGGCGCCGCTCGGCGATGTTGCCGAGGGGGTGCCCCCGTGAGACGCAGCACGTGTGCACCTCGCCGACCGCGTTGAGGAACAGGTTGCCGAACGGCGCATGGCAGGCCGCCTCGATCGTGGGACGCGGGCGCGGATGCCGGCGCCGGCGCACTGTGACACGCACCGATCGCACGGTTGAGAAACTACTCGTCCTCGCAGCCGGCGACATCGGTTCCGACGCACCGTGGCGTCCGTCCCGGGGCGACGGCGGAGGCACCCCGCCTGCTCACCTCGACCTGCGCCGGGACCGGTCGTCAGGTCAGCCGCTCGGCGTACAGGCGGACCTCGTGCATCCAGCCCGAGTCATCGCGCACCGCCAGCGCGGTGTGGCGGAATCGAGCCGAGCCGTAGGCGACCTCCTGGCAGAGGTAGTCGTCCGTCGCGGCCGTCACCTCCGGCTCCCCGCGGGTGCCGACGGCCGCCACGATCGCCTGGTCGAAGGTCGCCAGCGTCGCGCCGACGAACTCCTCGGGCGGGGCCTCGGCCAACGAGGCGAGCGCCGGCGACACCTCGACCAGCCGTTGGCCCGGACCGATGACGGCGCGGAGCTCCGACCGCTCCCGCACGTCTTGGCCCAGCTCCTCGGCCAGCCGCACCTCGTCGAAGGGGTGGCGGCCCGCCCAGGGCATGCCCATCAGCGTCTGGTCGGAGGCGAGCAGGACGCCGCTCATGATCCGCTCGTACTGCGCCTCGAACGCCGCGGCGTTGCGGCCGAGCCGGGGCAGCACCTCTTCCGCCTGCCGGATGAACGACGCCCGGACCGCACCCCACCGTCGCAACCCCTCGGTGCCGTGCACGATGGGATCGGCCATCCGCTCGAGGCTGCAGTCGGGCGGATCCTCCACCAGGTGCACCACCACCTTGACGTCGAGCTCGTCCCCCAGCAGGAGGACCTCGCCGAAGTCCTCGTAGTTCTGCGCCATCAGGCAGTGGAGGATGATGAGCTCGGTGCCGACCCGCCGCGTGTAGTCCAGGAACCGGTCGAGGTTCGTCCGCACCTCGTCCCAGTCGGCCCCCACCCGGCACCGCTCGAAGCTCTCCTTCGTGCCGCCGTCGAGCGACAGGTTCACGTTGAAGCGCAACAACGACAACAGGTACTCCACCCGGTCGTTCCACTGCGTGCCGTTGGTGGTGAACATGGCCCGCACGTCGGGGTTGACCTCGGCCAGCATCTCCCAGATGCGCGGGTACTCGGGCACGAGGAAGGGCTCGCCCCCCGTGAACGACACGTGGTCCAGGTGCGGCAGGAACTCGGCCAGGTCCTCGAAGAACTCCTCGCCGTAGACCTTCGGCAACGCGGGGCGCCCCTCGCGGTGGATGCGGATCGAGCTGGAGTAGTCGCCGCTGCACATCACGCACTGCAGGTTGCAGGAGTTCGAGATGTTGATCTCGAGCGATCGTGGGTACTCGGGGGTCATCGTGGTCGACGCCAGGTAGTCGTACCCCGGCCGCATGGTCGGCATGTCGGACTCGATGTGGCGCTCGCACACGCCGCAGCCGAGCGAGTAGTCGTCGTTCACGATGGCGTGGCGAAGCGCGACCGCCGCCGGACCGTTCCAGATCTCGGGGAGGCGCTGCTCGGCGATGTTGCCCAGCGGGTAGTCCCGCGCCACACAGCAGGCGGTCACCTCGCCCAGCGCGTTGAGGAACAGATTGCCGAACGGCGCGTAGCAGGGCGCCTCGATCGTGGGAGCCGGGCGCGGTTGCCGGCGCCGGCGCAATGTCACACTGACCCGTCGCACCGTCGAGAACCTACTCGCCAGGGCACGCGAACGTCATGAGCCCGCGTCTGTCGCTTCCGACATCGACGGGTTGCGTCGACGGCGACCGGAGCCGACCCGATGGGTTCCCCCGCCCTGGCCGGGCACGGGTGGCCGTCCCGGCCCAGGCGTCCGATCGAGCGCTCAGGTCAACTCAGCCGTTCTGCGTACAGGCGGACCTCACGGAGCAGGCCCCCGTCGCCCCGGACCGCCATCACGATGTTGCGGAAGCGGACCGGTCCGTAGGCGACCTCCTGGCAGGAGTAGTCGTCGGTGGACGTGGTGACCTCCATGGACTCCCGGGGGCCGAGCGCATCGACGAGTGCCTCGCCGAAGGTGCCGATCGTCTGACCGACGAGTTGTTCGGCCTCGACCCCCGCGATCGAGGCCAGTGCCGGCGACACCTCGACGAGCCGGTGATCCGTGTCGACCACGGCGCACAGCTCCGACAGACGCTCGACGTCCACGCCGAGCTCCTGGGCGAGTCGCTGCTCGTCGTGGCCTCCGCGGCCGAGCCTGGGCAGCCCCATGACGGGCGGCAGGCGACCCAGCAGCGCCCCGTCCATGATGCGGCGGTACTGCGACTCGAAGGCCGGTGCGTTGCGGCCGAGTCGGGGCA
Source organism: uncultured Microthrixaceae bacterium (assembly GCA_964635055.1). Classification (GTDB taxonomy): domain Bacteria; phylum Actinomycetota; class Acidimicrobiia; order Acidimicrobiales; family DATDAH01; genus JAEUJM01. Next base: position 237,717 of record CAZWMT010000004.1, read on the forward strand.
GCACCTCTTCGGCCTGCCGGGCGAACGACGCCCGCACCGCATCCCAGCGGCGCAGGCCCTCGGCACCGTGGAGGAGCGGCTCCGACGACAGCTCGAGGCTGCAGTCGGCCGGGTAGCCGACCACGTGCACCACGACGTCGACATCGAGGGCGTCCCCCAGCAGGAGGACCTCGCCGAAGTCCTCGTAGTTCTGGGGCATGAGGCAGTGGTAGATCGTCAGCTTGGTCCCCACCCGCCGGGTGTAGTCGACGAACCGATCGAGGTTGGTGCGCACCTCGTCCCAGTCCGCTCCCACCCGGCACCGCTCGAAGCTGGCCTTGGTGCCGCCGTCGATCGACATGAAAACGTTGAAGCGGAGCAGGCCCAGCGCGTGCTCGACCCGGTCGTTCCACTGGGTGCCGTTCGTGGTGACCGCGGCCCGCACCTCGGGGTTGCAGGCGGCCAGCATCTCCCAGATGCGGGGGTACTCGGGCACCAGGAACGGCTCCCCCCCCGTGAACGACACGCTCTCGAGGTGCGGCAGGAACTCGGCCAGGTCCTCGAAGAACTGCTCGTCGTACACCTTCGGCAACGGCGGCCGGCGCTCGCGGTGGATGCGGATCGAGGTCGAGTAGTCACCGCTGCACATCACACACTGCAGGTTGCAGGAATTGGAGATGTTGATCTCCAGCGCACGCGGGTACTCGGGCGTCATCGTCGTCGTGGCCAGGTAGTCGTAGCCCGACTGCATGGTCCGCACCCCCGCAGCGAGGTGACGCTCGCACAAGCCGCAGCCGAGCGAGTAGTCGTTGTCCACGACGGCGCGTCGCAGGGCCGCCGTGGCGGCGCCGTGCCAGATCTCGGGGAGGCGCTGCTCGGCGATGTTCCCCAGCGGGTAGTCCCGAGCGACGCAGCACGCGTGGACCTCGCCGAGGGCGTTGAGGAACAGGTTGCCGAACGGCGCATGACACGCGGCCGTGATCAGCGGAGCCGGGGGAGACTCTCGACGCCCCCGCAACGCCACCCGTACCCGGCCCATCGTCATCAACCTACCAGTGCCGTCGATCGACGTCGGTGCGATGACGGGACGCCGGGTGCTCGTTCCGCCGGGGAAACCAGGCGCCAAACGGTCGTCGCTGTGGGGATCCGCCATCGATGGAGGTCGGTGACGGATCGTGTATCTGCGGAAGACGCCTCACGACCGGCGAACCCGGGATCGGGACGGGCGCCGTCGACCTCGGTCGCCGGGGACCCCACTCAGCGTGTCCGGTGTCGAGCAGGATCGCTCAGGCCAGCCGCTCGGCGTACAGGCGGACCTCGCTCATCCAGCCGGTGGCGTCCCGGACGGCCATGACGATGTTGCGGAACCGGACCGGCCCGTAGGTGACCTCTTGGCAGAAGTAGTCGTCGGTCGAGGCCGTGACCGCCATCGACCCGCGGGGGCCGAGTGCCTCGACGAGCGCCTGGCCGAAGGTCTCGAGCGGCTGGCCGACGAGCTGGTCCGCCTCGACCTGCGCGATCGATGCCAGGGCCGGCGACACCTCGGCGAGCAGGTGGTCCGGGCCGACGACGGCGCGCAGCTGCGACAACTGCTCGAGACCGCAGCCCAGCTCGTCGGCGAGGCGCGCCTCGTCGAAGCCCGGCTGGCCCGACCAGGGCAGGCCCAGGACCGGCGTGAGCAGGCCGCCGGTCATGATGCGGCGGTACTGCGCCTCGAAGACCGCGGCGTTCCGACCGAGGCGGGGCAGCACCTCGTCGGCCTGCCGTTGGAACGACTCCCGCACCGCCGCCCAGCGCGGAACACCCTCTGCACCCACCAGGAGCGGGTCCGACGACAGCTCGAGGCTGCAGTGGGGCGGGTCCTCGACCAGGTGCACGACGACGTCGACATCGAGCGCGTCCCCGATCAGGAGGACCTCGCCGAAGTCCTCGTAGTTCTGCGTCATGAGGCAGTGGTAGATCGTCAGCTTGGTCCCGACCTGCCGGGTGTAGTCGACGAACCGATCGAGGTTGGTGCGCACCACGTCCCAGTCCGCTCCCACCCGGCACCGCTCGAAGCTGGCCTTGGTGCCGCCGTCGAGCGACACGAACACGTTGAAGCGGAGCAGGCCCAGCGCGTGTTCGACCCTGTCGTTCCACTGGGTGCCGTTCGTGGTGACCGTGGCCCGCACCTCGGGGTTGCAGGCGGCGAGCAACTCCCAGATGCGGGGGTACTCGGGCACCAGGAACGGCTCGCCCCCGGTGAACGACACCTTCTCGAGATGGGGCAGGAACTCGGCCAGGTCCTCGAAGAACTGCTCGTCGTAGACCTTCGGCAGCGGCGGCCGCCGCTCGCGGTGGATGCGGATCGACGTCGAGTAGTCACCATCGCACATCACACACTGGAGGTTGCAGGAGTTGGAGATGTTGATCTCCAGTGCGCGCGGGTACTCGGGGGTCATCGTCGTCGTGGCCAGGTAGTCGTAGCCCGGCTGCAGCGCCGGCATCCCCGACGCGATGTGCCGCTCGCAGACGCCACACCCGAGCGAGAAGTCGTCGTCCACCAGGGCCTGGCGCACCGCGGCCGTCTCGGCGCCGTGCCAGATCTCGGGGAGGCGCTGCTCGGCGATGTTGCCCAGGGGGTGCCCCCGTGAGACACAGCACGTGTGCACCTCGCCCACCGCGTTGAGGAACAGGTTGCCGAACGGCGCGTGGCAGGCCGCAGCGATCACCGGAGCCGGAGCCGGAGCCGGAGCCGGAGCCGGCTGCCGGCGGCCGCGGAGCGCCACCGTCACCCTCCCCATCGACGAACGTCTCCCATCGCTGCGCTCCCTGTCACCCACACCGTCACCCACACCGTCACCACCGCCGGCGCCCTGCCCACTGCCGACACCTGCCAACCAACACCCTGCGAACTTCGTCAGAACCGTAGCCAACTCCGCCGAACGGCGACGACGTGAGTCGCGGCGGTTCCCGCAGGGTTCGTTCCCCGGCGGGGACACCGGCTATCAAAGGGCCGGATCAGAGAACTCCGGAGGAGCCCCGCAGTGAGCGACCAGCCCATGACCGCCGACCCCGACCTCGATGCCGCGGCCGCCGCCGTCGACCGCTCACGGACGGTCGTGACCGCCGCCACCGCGCAGTTGGCCCGACGGGGGCTCGACGACAACCAGGCACTCGCCTACGACCTGGCCCACGCCGCCTCGGCCATCGAGATGGCCAGCGGCCTGCTCGCCTACGGCGCGAAGGGCGACGTGGAGGGGCGACTCACGTGTGCGTTCGTGGCCGACGCCGTGCACGACCTGGGCGCGAAGATCTACGGGCGCGAAGCGCAGTGGGGCGTCGACCCCGGGGCGCTCGACGACACCCGCCCCTTCCTCGCCGCCTACCGCGACCCGGCGTTCCTGGCCGCGCTGGCCGGCCAGGACGGCCCCCGCCACCTCGACGCCGACTTCGAGCTGGTGCAGGACACGTTCCGTCGCTTCGCCGAGGACAAGATCCGCCCCGCCGCCGAGCACGTGCACCGCACCAACGCCGACGTGCCCGAGGAGATCATCTCGGGGCTGGCCGAGATGGGCGGCTTCGGCCTGTCCGTCCCTGAGGAGTACGGCGGCTTCGCCGGCGGCGGCGAGAGCGACTACCTGGGCATGGTGGTGGCCACCGAGGAGCTGTCACGCGGCTCGCTCGGCATCGGCGGCTCGCTGATCACCCGGCCCGAGATCCTCACCCGTGCACTCGTGAAGGGCGGCACCGAGGCCCAGAAGCAGGAGTGGCTGCCCAAGCTGGCGACCGCCGAGGTCATGGCCGCGGTCGCGGTCACCGAGCCCGACTTCGGCTCGGACGTGGCCGGCATCAAGGTGACCGCCACCCCCACCGACGGCGGCTGGTTGATCAACGGCGTCAAGACCTGGTGCACCTTCGGTGCCCGCGCCGACGCCCTCATGCTGCTGGCCCGCACCGACCCCGACCGCTCGAAGACCCACCGGGGCCTGTCGATGTTCGTGGTGCCCAAGCCCCGCGGTGAGGGCCACGGCTTCGAGTTCACCCAGGAAGCCGGTGCCGACGGCGGCGCCCCCGGCGGCGGGAAGATGGAGGGGCGCGCCATCGACACCATCGGCTACCGGGGCATGCACTCGTACGAGATCGCCTTCGACGCCTGGTTCGTCGCCGACGCCAACCAGGTGGGCGGCGCCGATGGCCTGGGCAAGGGCTTCTACTACCAGATGGAGGGCTTCGAGAACGGCCGCCTGCAGACCGCGGCCCGCGCCGTCGGCGTCATGCAGGCCGCCTACGAGGACGCCCGCCAGTACGCCCTCGACCGTGAGGTCTTCGGGCACCCGATCGCCGACTACCAGCTCACCCAGGTGAAGCTGGCGCGCATGGCCGTCATCATCCAGGCCAGCCGCCAGTACGCCTACGAGGTGGCCCGCCTGATGGCCAACGGTGAAGGCGCCCTGGAGGCGTCGATGGTGAAGGCCTACGTGTGCCGGGCCGCCGAGTGGGTCACCCGCGAGGCCATGCAGATCCACGGCGGGTTCGGCTACGCCGAGGAGTACCCGGTCAGCCGCTACTTCGTCGACGCCCGGGTGCTCTCCATCTTCGAGGGCGCCGACGAGACCCTCTGCCTCAAGGTCATCGCGAGGCGCCTCCTCGACCGCCACAAGTCCACCGCCGCATAGACGCCGCCGCCGCACAGACGCCGCCCGGGTACGCCGTTCTCGAGGCAATGGCCCCCGGTTCCCGGGGGCCATTGCCTCGAGTTCAACAGACTACATGCACTCTCATGATGTTTCGATATATCTGAGTGCATGGCCGATGGGATCGACCTCGCCATCTCCGTGCTCGCCGCCCGTCAGCGCAGCGTCTTCAGCCGCGCCCAGGCCCTGGCACTGGGCGCCGACGACAACCTGATCAGCCGGCGCCTCGCTCAGGGTCGGTGGGTGCGGCTGGCCCCTGGGGTCTATGGCCTGCCCGGCGTCGAGAACACGTTCGAGCGTCGGGTGTGGATCGCCTACCTCGGCACCAGCCCGTTGGCATCGGTCTCGTTCCAGACCGCCCCCGCCTTCTCGGGGTTCACAGGGTTCCCACGCCGCGAGGTCGTGCTCACCGTGCCCCACGGCGGGCACCATCGGATCCCCGGTGCGTTCGTGCACCAGATCAGCGACGTCCTCCCCCACCACCTCACGCTGCGCTTCGGCATGCGATGCACGACCCCCGAGCGCACTGCGGTCGACCTCGCAGCGATCTGCGGGGTGTCCCGGCTCTTCGAGACCGTCGACCACGCCCGCGTGCACGATCTCGTCGACGTCACGGGCATCGGCAGCGTCCTGCAGGATGTCGCTCGCCGAGGCAAGCCTGGCATGGCGAAGATGGCCTTCGTGCTCGACAAGCTCGGGCCGGGCAAGGTCCCGCCGCAGAGCGTGCTGGAGCGGGCCCTGCACGACCTTCTCGAGCACGGCGGCGAGCCGCCGCTCGAACGGCAGCACCCGCACCCCGGACGGGCAGTGCCGCCTGGCTGCGTCGACGGCGCCTACGTCGACGCGAAGATGATCGTCGAGGTCGACGGCCGGCGGTGGCACACCCGCATCGCCGACCTCAAGCGTGACCACGACCGCGACAATGAGGCCGGCCGGGCCGGCTGGTACACGCAGCGCCTGCTCTACGAGCACGTCAGGAGCGACCCCGAGGGTCAGTGCGCCCTCATCCGGGACACCCGCCTCATGCGCCTGGCCCAAATCGCCGCCTGACACGCCGACGTTCTCGAGGCAATCACCCCCGGGTTCCGCCAGTCATTGCCTCGAGTTCAAGACACCGACGTTCTCGAGGCAATCACCCCCGGGTTCCGCCAGTCATTGCCTCGAGTTCA
>CAZWMT010000005.1:0-76530 GCA_964635055.1 uncultured Microthrixaceae bacterium
ACGAGAGGACCGGGACGGACGCAGCTCTCGTGTGCCAGTTGTCCTGCCAAGGGCATGGCTGGTTAGCGACCTGCGGAAGGGATAAGCGCTGAAAGCATCTAAGTGCGAAGCCCGTTCCTAGATGAGATTCCCCACTGGGTTAACCAGGTAAGGCCCGTGACCAGACGATCACGTTGATAGGCCGGAGGTGTACGCACAGCAATGTGTTCAGCCGACCGGTACTAATCGGCCGAGGGCTTGGATTTACGATGATGTTCGTGCTCGCTATGGAGTTCTGCAAGAGGCAGAGCGCCGCCGATTCAGGCGTGCCGCTCGCCCTTGACAACAGGTTTCGGTGGCTATGGCGGTGGGGTCACACCCGTTCCCATCCCGAACACGGAAGTTAAGCCCACCAGCGCCGATGGTACTTGGGGAGAGATCCCCTGGGAGAGTAGGTCGCCGCCGGATTTCTCAGAAGAAGGCCCCGCCTCGGCGGGGTCTTCTTCGCGTTCGGGCGCCGGTCGCCGGGCGGCGCGGGTGGGACGGTACGCTGCCGCCCATGCCCGGGCCTTCCGATCCCTCCTCGCGCGCCAAGGGGCGGCCCGGCAGCGGGTCTCGATCCGCCTCATCGAAGGCACCTTCGACGTCGAAAGGACCCTCGAAACGGTCAGGGGGGACGCCGAGGTCCGGTGGGCCCAGCACGCGTGCCGGTGGGACCTCGTCGGGAGCGGGCCGCGGGCCCAAGCGTCCGGGAGGCCCGTCCGCGAAGCGGGCCGCGGCCACGTCCGGCGGCCCGGGGCGGCCCGGGGCGAAGCGCCCCAGCCCTTCTCGAGGCACGGGCGGCGGTCCCAAGCGATCGTCGGCCCGCGACGACCACGAGGGTGTCAACGAGGTGCACGTCAAGGGATGGGGGAGCCTGGCCCGCAAGGGCGCCGCTCGGATCGCGCCCCGCGAGGGCGTGGGCGACAGTGCCTCGGCCGAGTGGCGCAAGGCGGTGCAGGATGCCCGGGACCGTGGCCTGGGGCGCGACTACACACCTGAGGAGTGGGTGCAGGTCGACGAGGTGCGCTCGGAGGCGAGTGGCGCGGTGCGCAGGGGGCAGAAGGGCCGGCGCACGTCCCCTGGCGATGCATCGGGGGCTGCCGCGGCGCCGATCAGCGACCAGCGGGGGGACCTGGCCAAGTCGGTGGGGGCCAAACAGGCCGAGAAGCTCGACAAGGTGCTGCGCGACGCGGCCAAGGCGTTCGAGCGCGAGCGCTACGGCGACGCCCGTCGGATGCTCGTGCCGGTCACCGAGCGGGCCCCCTCGTTCGCTCCCGCGAGGGAGTTGCTCGGACTTGCCTATTACCGGCTGGGGCGATGGAAGCAGGCCGCCCGCGAGCTCGAGACGTTCCGCGATCTCACCCAGTCCACCGAACAGCACCCGGTGCTGGCCGACTGCTACCGGGCCATGTCGAAGTGGCGGCAGGTGGACGAGTTGTGGTCCGAGCTCCGCGAGGCATCGCCGAGCGCCGAGCTCGTCACCGAGGGGCGCATCGTGACCGCCGGCGCGCTGGCCGATCGGGGACAACTCCGTCAGGCCATCGCTCTGCTCGGGGACAAAGGATGGGTGCTGCCGAAGAGCCCACGGGAGCACCACCTCCGTCGGGCCTACGCGTTGGCCGACCTGTACGAGCGCGCCGGTGACGTCCCCCATGCCCGGGATCTGTTCGGCCGCGTCCAGCGGGCGGACCCCGACTTCGGCGACGTGGCCGACCGGCTGCGCTCGCTCCGCTAGTGCCCCGTCAGGCAACGTTTGCCCTGTTGTCGGCGAGTCGGGGGCGTCGCTCGCAAGGCGCGCTGAGGAGTCCCACTCTTCTGCGTTCGGCGACGAGGCGGAACGCAGCGAGCGGCGTCATCCGGCCGTCGAGAACACGCATAGGTTGTCTGACGGGGCACTAGCCCGAGTCGGGCTCGCTCCGGCCGGCGGCGAGGCCCGACGCTCAGGGCCCATCAGATCACCGGCGGCCGGGGCTGGCGCACCGGCCGGATGATCACCGTCGGCCCGGTGCCCGCGTGGTGGCCCGCGCCCGAGCGCTCCGAGCGCGCCCATCAGGCGGTGACGCCCTGCTGCGCGGCCGCCTCGAACTGCTGGGTGGCGCGGGTGAGCGCCCGCTCGATCGCCGTGCGGCACCGCTTGGCATGGCGGGCGCTCAGCACGGTGTCGGCCACCACTTCGGTGCGGCTCTGGACCGAGCCGCCCGACTGGAAGAACCGGCGCCGCACCCGGCCCACCACGACGACCTCGTCGCCGGCGCCGAACGCGCACGCGGTGGCCGGGGCGTCGTGCCACACGACCGGCACCGACTCGGCCCGTTGGCCGTCGTGGCGGACGGTGACCTCGTAGGCGACCAGCTGGTCGCCCGAGGGCAGCTCGCGGGGCTCGGGCGCACGGGTGAGGCGGCCTCGCAGCATGGTGACGTTCATCGTCGGCTCCTGTCGCTTCCTTGTCGCGGGGGCGCGTCCCGGTCGGGACGCACCGAGGTCGAGGGGAAGTGACCGGCGTGGTGCGTGACCGACACTACCGACCCCCTCTGACAACGAACCCGGAAGTGACCATCGCCTCTGGCCGGGTGGGCCCGCGCTGGGCGAGGGTCAATGTGAACGCGGGTGCGGGCGCGAATAGCCTTGCCCCGACAGACGACGAGGAGCGCATCGAACGATGGACATCACGAGCTTGCTGGGTGACGAGGCCGAGAGCCTGTTGAGTCATGAGTCGAAGGGGATCCCGAAAGAGGACCTCTCGCTCCCCGGTCCGGACTTCATCGACCGGGTCCTGGCCCAGACCGACCGCTCACCCCAGGTGCTGCGGAACCTGGCATCGCTCTACCAGCACGGGCGCCTGGCCGGCAGCGGCCACGTGTCGATCCTGCCCGTCGACCAGGGCATCGAGCACTCGGCGGCCGCGTCGTTCGCGCCGAACCCGAAGTACTTCGACCCGAAGAACATCGTCGAGCTGGCCATCGAGGGCGGCTGCAACGCGGTCGCCAGCACCTTCGGCGTGCTGGCCGCGGTGTCGCGCACCTACGCGCACAGGATCCCGTTCATCGTGAAGCTGAACCACAACGAGTTGCTGACGCTGCCCAACAAGTTCGACCAGGTCATGTTCGGCAACGTCGACCAGGCGTTCGACCTCGGCGCCGCGGGCGTGGGCGCCACCATCTACTTCGGCTCCGAGGAGAGCACCCGCCAGCTGCAGGAGGTGAGCGAGGCCTTCGCCCACGCCCACGAGCTGGGCATGTTCACCGTGCTGTGGTGCTACCTGCGCAACTCCGGCTTCAAGAAGGACGGGGTCGACTACCACGCCGCCGCCGACCTCACGGGCCAGGCCAACCACCTGGGCGTCACCATCGAGGCCGACATCATCAAGCAGAAGCTCCCCGAGAACAACGGCGGCTACACCGCCATGGGGTCGGGCTACGGCAAGACCTCGAGCCTCGTGTACGACACGCTCACCACCGACCACCCCATCGACCTCTGCCGCTGGCAGGTGGCGAACTGCTACATGGGCCGCATCGGCCTCATCAACTCCGGCGGGGCGTCGTCGGGCGCCACCGACCTGGCCGAGGCGGTGCGCACGGCGGTCATCAACAAGCGCGCCGGCGGTCTGGGCCTGATCAGCGGCCGCAAGGCGTTCCAGCGGCCCATGGCCGAGGGCGTGGAGCTGCTCAACGCGATCCAGGACGTCTACCTCGACGAGTCCATCACCGTCGCCTGATCGCAGCCGACTGGGTACACCGAACGGTCGTCAGCTACCCGTAGCCTGGAGTTCACGAACCAGGCACGGGGGCGCACGGCCCCACCAAGGGAGCACGGGTGGCAGACACCGCTGAGCACGTCCACGAGCACGTCGAACTCGACCGCGTCATCATCCGCTTCGCCGGCGACTCCGGCGACGGCATGCAGCTCACCGGCGACCGCTTCACCAGCGCCAGCGCGCTGTTCGGCAACGACCTGGCGACGCTGCCCGAGTTCCCCGCGGAGATCCGCGCCCCTGCTGGCACCCTGGCCGGGGTCTCGGCGTTCCAGGTGCACATCTCCGACCACGAGATCACCACGCCGGGCGACGCGCCCAGCGTGCTGGTGGCCATGAACCCGGCCGCGCTCCGCAGCGAGCTCCACACGCTCGAGCCGGGCGGCACGATCATCGTCAACACCGACGCCTTCGAGGCCCGCAACCTGGCCAAGGCCGGCTACGACGTCGATCCCCTCACCGACGACAGCCTCAAGGGCTACAACGTCTACGAGGTCCCGATGACCACGCTGACGAAGCAGGCGTGCGCCGACCTCGACGTGAAGCCTCGCGACGCCGAGCGCTCCAAGAACTTCTTCGCCCTCGGCGTGATCTCGTGGATGTACACCCGTCCGATGGAGCCCACGCTCGACTGGATCACCACCAAGTTCGGGTCGAAGCCGACGGTGGCCGCGGCCAACGCCGCGGCGTTCAAGGCCGGTCACGCGTTCGGCGAGACCGCGGAGCTGTTCGGCAGCAGCTACCAGATCAAGCCAGCCCAGCTCGAGCCGGGCACCTACACCAGCATCACGGGCAACACCGCCCTGGCCTGGGGCCTGATCGCGGCCAGCCGCCAGGCCGAGCTGCCACTGTTCCTCGGGTCGTATCCCATCACGCCGGCGTCGGACATCCTCCACGAGCTGTCCAAGCACAAGAACTTCGGCATCCGCACCCTGCAGGCCGAGGACGAGATCGCCGGCATCGGCGCCGCGCTGGGGGCGTCGTTCGGCGGCCACCTGGCCTGCACCACCACGAGCGGCCCGGGCATGGCCCTCAAGGCCGAGACGATGGGCCTGGCCGTCAGCCTCGAGCTGCCGTTGCTCATCATCAACATCCAGCGGGGCGGCCCCTCCACGGGCCTGCCCACCAAGACCGAGGCCGCCGACCTCTTGATGGCCATGTACGGCCGCCACGGCGAGTCGCCCCTACCGATCGTGTCGGCCAAGAGCCCGGCCGACTGCTTCTTCGCGGCGATCGAGGCCGCCCGCATCGCCCTGAAGTACCGCACCCCGGTGATCCTGCTGTCCGACGGGTACCTGGCCAACAGCTCCGAGCCGTGGCGCCTGCCCGACGTCGAGGCCCTGCCCGACCTGCGCACCGAGTTCGCCACGCAGCCGAACCACGTCGACGACGACGGCAACCCCGAGTTCTGGCCGTACCTGCGCGACCCCGACACCCTCGCGCGTGCGTGGGCCGTCCCCGGCACGCCGGGCCTCATGCACCGCATCGGCGGCATCGAGAAGCAGGACGGCACCGGCAACATCTCGTACGACCCGGCCAACCACGAGCGCATGGTCGAGTTGCGGGCGGCGAAGGTGGCGGGCATCGCCGCCGACATCCCCGACGCCGTCGTCGAGGGCGACGTGGACGACGCCGACCTGCTCGTCCTCGGCTGGGGCTCCACCTGGGGTGCCATCGACGGTGCGGTCAACCGGGCCCGGGTCGCTGGGCTCAAGGTGGCCAGCGCCCACCTGACCCACCTCAACCCGTTCCCGGCCAACTTGGGCGACGTGGTCCGCCGCTATCCCCGGGTGCTCGTCCCCGAGATGAACCTGGGCCAGCTGTCGCTGCTCATCCGTGGCCAGTTCCTGGTCGACGCCCGCTCGGTCACCAAGGTGCGGGGCGAGCCCTTCACCGCCGGGGAGCTGGAACGGGCCATTCGAGAGGAGATCGGTCGATGACCGACGTCGCCATCACCACCAAGAAGGACTGGTCGAGCGACCAGGAGGTGCGCTGGTGCCCGGGCTGCGGGGACTACTCCATCCTCATGGCCGTGCAGATGCTGATGCCCGAGCTGAACGTGGCCCGCGAGAACACGGTCTTCGTGTCGGGCATCGGCTGTGCCGCCCGCTTCCCGTACTACATGAACACCTACGGGATGCACAGCATCCACGGCCGTGCCCCGGCCATCGCCACCGGCCTGGCCATGGCCCGGCCCGACCTCGACGTGTGGGTCGTCGGCGGCGACGGTGACGCCCTGTCGATCGGCGGCAACCACCTCATCCACGCCCTGCGCCGCAACGTGAACCTCACGATCTTGATGTTCAACAACCAGATCTACGGGCTCACCAAGGGCCAGTACTCGCCCACCAGCGAGATCGGCAAGGTCACCAAGTCGACCCCGTTCGGATCGCTCGACACCCCGTTCAACCCGATCAGCCTCGCCCTCGGGGCCGAGGCCACCTTCGTGGCCCGTACCCACGACATGGACCGCCAGCACATGATCGAGACGTTCCGGCGGGCCCACGATCACAAGGGTGGGGCCTTCGTCGAGATCTACCAGAACTGCAACGTCTTCAACGACGGAGCGTTCGAGGACGTCACCGCGAAGGCCAACCGGGAGTCGATGCTGATCCCGCTCGAGCACGGCAAGCCGATCCGCTTCGGTCCCGACGGCTCGCTCGGCGTGGTGCTCAGCTCGCAGGGGCACGCCAAGATCGCCAGCGTGGCCGACGTGGGCGAGGACGCCATCCTGGTCCACGACGAGGCCCGCGACTACCCCGACCTGGCCTTCACCCTGTCCCGGCTGGCCCGTGGCCCCCACGAGCCCACGCCCATCGGCGTGTTCCGGGCCGTCGAGCGCCCCGAGTACACCCGAGGGGCCACCGAGCAGCTCGCGGCGGCGCAGGCGTCCAAGGGCCCGGGCGACCTCGAGGCCCTGCTCCGCAGCGGCGCCACCTGGACTGTGGAGTAACCGGCGCCGCGCCGCGCCCCTGGAAATCCTCGTCGGCGACCGCAAAACCCGAGGCAATAGGGTGCGCATACCGCGCGCCATTGCCTCAGGTTCGACGACGTGCGGGAACCTCCAGGCATGCGAACCGTCGCAGGCGCTGCCAGGCCGCCGCCTCAGTCCAGTGAGCGGAAGACCATCCCGGTCTTGGGCTTTGGGTGGAAGAACGTGGTCTTGGGGGGCATGCGCTCGCCGCCGTGGGCGATCCGGGTGATCTGGTCGACCGTCGCGGGGCGCAGCAGCACGCCGGCCTGGGCCCGGCCCGAGGTGACGGCGTCGACGACGTTGCCGACACCGTGCTGGTAGGTCAGATCGTGCTCGGGGAGGCCGGCGAGGGCGACGTCGAGGCGGCTGGAGTCGAGGTCGCGGGCGTCGGCCATGGCCTCGGGACGGGGGCGCAACAGCCAGCGACCCGCCGACGTCACCAGGCAGAGGGCGCCGGCGTCGACCATGCGGACCGGCAGGGTGGCGTCATCACCTGCGGGCGTCTCGAAGACGTCGAAGCACGGCGACAGCGCCGCAGGCAGATCGACCCCGTCGGGCAGGCCCGCGATCAAGCGGTGGATGGGCAGGACGGTCAGCTGCTCCTCGGCCAGCTCGACCACGTAGGCCAGGGTGGCGTCGTACCCGCCGCCGGCCTCCGGATAGCTGCCGTCGACCTCGCGACGCTCGTCGCGGTAGGCCAGCGACGTCTCGAAGCGGTGGTGACCGTCGGCGATCAGCACCGGAGCCGAGCCGACCGCGTCGGAGATGGCCGCCAGCACACCGGCCTCGCGCACCTGCCAGAGGCGGTGATGGATGCCGTCGTCGTCGGTCCAGGCCCAGTCGGGCGGCGCGGTCCGCTCGCACAGCGTGGTGAGCCCGGCCACCGGTGACAGCCCCCAGATGGGGGAGAGGTTGGCGTGGGTGGCCCGCAGCAGGTCGAGCCGGTCGCTCTTGGCCTTGGGTGTGGTGTGCTCGTGGGGCAGGATGCCGCCCTCACCGGGCCGGCTGAGGGTGAGGGCCCCGATCACGCCTGTGGTCTGGTGGGCGACGCCGGACTCGTCACGGAACCCCATCCGGTACACGTACATGCTCGGCTCGTCGTCGATCACCAGCACGCCCTCGTCGAGCCACTGCTGCCAGAGCGTGGCCGCGACCTCGTAGGGGTCGACGCCGCCCTCTTCACGGGGGAGGTCGATGCGCACCGCGTTGTGGGGGTCGCGGGCCATCAGGGCGGCGCGGTCGTCCTCGCTGAGCACGTCGTAGGGCGGCGCGGTGACCGCCTCGGGCCCGAACCGGTCGGGGTCGTAGCGGATGCCGAGGAACGGGCGGAAGCCGGGTCCGGCGCTGGTGTCGTCGGGGCCGTCGGCGGGTGGGGGGGCGGGCATCACGGGAGGGGTGGGATGGGGGGCACGGGTCTCTTGCTAGCAGACTGTGCCCCATGGCCTGGGTGCTCGACCTCGACGGTGTGGTGTGGCTGGACGACCAGCCCCTGCCCGGTGCGGCCGAGGCCGTGACGCGGCTGCGGGCTGCGGGCGAACGGGTGCTGTTCGTCACCAACAACTCGTCGGTGCGCATCGCCGACCAGGAGGCCAAGCTGGCCGAGCAGGGCATCCCCGCGATTGGCGACGTGGTCACCTCGGCGGTGGTGGCGGCCGGGCTCGTGGCACCGGGCGAGCGGGCCTTCATCTGCGCCGGACCAGGCGTGGAGGAGGCGGTGCTGGCGCGCGGGGCCCTCCCGGTGCGCGACGGCGACGCCGAGGTGGTGGTCGTGGGGTACCACCGCGACTTCGACTACGACGAGCTCGACCGCGCCTCGCGGGCGGTGCGGCGGGGAGCCCGACTGCTCGCGACCAACGACGACGCGACGTACCCCACCCCGGAAGGACCCGTGCCCGGCGGCGGGGCCATCCTGGCCGCGGTGGCCACCGCCGCCGGCGTGGCCCCCCTGGTGGCGGGCAAGCCCTACCGGCCCATGGCCGACCACGTGCGCGCCCTGGTGGGGCCGTCCGGGGTGGCCGTCGGTGATCGCCCCGACACCGACGGCCGCTTCGCCCGGGCCCTCGGGTTCGAGTGGGTGCTCGTGCTCAGCGGCGTCACCCGGGCGGCCGACCTGCCGGTCGATCCGGCGCCCGACCGTGTCGAGCTCGACCTGGCCTCCGCGGTCGACGCGGCCCTCGCCGGCGAGCCATCGGGCACCATGGGGCGTTGATGACCGGACCCGCGCAGTGACCACGCCACTGCGGCGCGCCCTCGGTGGGGCCCTGGTGGCGCTGTTGGCCGTCGGCCTGGCCGGCGCGTGCGCCGGCGACCTGCCCGAGGCCGATCCTGCCGACGACGGTGGCGACGCCCTGGTGTGGACCGGTGAAGCGGTCGACCTCGACGGGGCCGAGCTGGCCATCGGGTCGAAGGAGCAGCCCGAGCAGGAGATCCTGGGGTGGATCGCGGTCGAGGCGGCGCGGGCCGCGGGCGCGTCGGTCCACCAGGAGGTGGGGGCCGGGGGCACGGCGGTGCTGCGACAGGCGCAGCTCTCGGGCCTCGTCGACGCCTACTGGGAGTACACCGGCACGGGCTGGACCAGGATCCTGCAGCAGAGCGACCCGGCCGGTACGCCGACCGAGCTCTACGAGGACGTGAGGGACCGAGACGCCGAGCTGAACCAGATCGACTGGCTGGCGCCGGCGCCCATGAACAGTGCCTACGCCATCGCCGCGACGCCGAGGACCATGGAGACCTGGGGGGTGCGCACGCTGGCCGATCTGGCGGCCGCCTACGCCCGACAGGATCCCGACGGGCCCGACGAGGGCCGCGAGGCCGCCCCACCGGTGCTGTGCATCGACGAGGCCACGGGATTCGCCACCGACGCCGACGGCCTGCGCCAGTTCGAGCGGAGCTTCGGCGTGCAGGTGCCCGCCGACCAGCGCCCCGAGGTGGCCACCGACGACCTGTACGACCTGGTCGAGCAGGGGATGCTCTGCCCCTTCGGGCAGGTGCTGAACACCGACCCACGTCTGGCCGACGGCACGCTGCAGGTGCTGGAGGACCCGGGCACGTTCACGATCTACAACCCGTCGATGACGATCCGCGATGATGTGTCGGTCGACGTCCCGGGCTACACCGACCTGATCGCGCAGCTCTCACCCCGGCTCACCGACGAGGCGATTCGCGACCTGCGGACGGCGGTCGAGCTCGACGGGCGATCGCCGCGTGAGGTGGCGCGTGGCTGGTTGGTGGACGAGGGCCTCGCCGAGGCCGGACCCGGAGGATCCTGATGGACATCGAGGTGGTGATCGAGATCCCCCAGGGATCTCGCAACAAGTACGAGGCCGACCACGAGACCGGCGCGATCTGGCTCGACCGTCATCTGTTCACCGCGGCGCGCTACCCCGTGGACTACGGGTTCTTCCCCCGCACCCTGAGCGAGGACGGCGATCCGCTCGACGCGCTGGTGCTTCTCGACGAGTCGACGTTCCCGGGTTGCCATGTGATGGGCCGCCCGCTCGGGGTGTTCTGGATGCGCGACGACGCGGGCCCCGACGCCAAGGTGCTGTGCGCGCCGGCGGGCGATCCTCGATGGGACGGCATCGCCGACCTCGACGATCTCCGGCCCGAATTGCTGGCCGAGATCTCGCAGTTCTTCGAGATCTACAAGGTGCTCGAGCCGAAGAAGTACGCCGAGGTCCGCGGCTGGGAAGGCCGGGCTGCAGCCGAGGCCGAGATCGCGTCGTCGCAGCAGCGCTACGCATCGCGGGCCACCCACTGACACGGCACGGCGGAGCCGACGTGCAAACTATTGCAAGCACTGGCGTGCGGCCCTAGGCTGCCCGCATGGCACAGACCGATTTCCTGCAGAAGTACATCGACGGGGTCGTCGAGTTCACCCAGCTCACGCAGCGACGCGCCGAGGCCATCGTCCGCGATGGCGTCAAGGCCGGTCAGGTGCGCCAGGAGCAGGCCCAGGACCGGGTCCAGGAGCTGCTCGAGGAGAGCCGCAAGCGCAGCGAGAAGCTGGCGGCACGCATCCGCGCCGAGGTGAAGGAGCAGGTGAAGAGCCTCGAGCTGGTCACCAAGTCCGAACTGGCCCGCCTCGAGCGCCAGATCGAGCGTCTCACCAAGGACGGCGCGGCCAAGAAGGTCCCCGCCAAGAAGGCCCCGGCGGCCAAGAAGGCGCCGGCCGCGAAGAAGGCGCCGGCCGCGAAGAAGGCGCCGGCCGCGAAGAAGGCGCCGGCGGCCAAGAAGGCCACCACGAAGAAGGCGGCGGCCAAGAAGTCCACCGCCAAGAAGGCCGCGCCGACCACGAGCGCCTGAGGCCTCCGACGGCGCCCCGTCGTCGGCTCGACGCCGAGCTGGTTCGTCGAGGACTGGCGCCCACCCGGCGCCGAGCACAGGAACACATCGCCGCCGGACGGGTCACGGTGTCGGGGGCGCCGGCGGACAAGGCGGCGCGTCTGGTCGCCCCCGACGAGCCGGTCGAGATCCTCGGGCCTCCGCCCCGTTTCGTGGGCCGGGGTGGCGAGAAGCTGGACGCCGCGCTCGAGCGCTTCGGGATCGACGTCGCCGGACGCGACGTGCTCGACGCCGGCGCCTCCACCGGCGGCTTCACCGACGCGCTGTTGCAGCGCGGCGCGGCGCGGGTCGTGGCGCTCGATGTCGGCCACGGCCAGCTCGACAGCCGCCTGCGCCACGACGACCGCGTCGTGGTGCGAGAGCGCACCAACGTCCGCCACCTCACCGACGGCGACGCGATCGGCGGCTCGGTCCACCTCGTCACGGCCGACCTTTCCTTCATCTCCCTGCGCACGGTCCTTCCCGCGCTGCTCGCGGTGTGTCGGCCGGGCGCCAACCTGGTGCTCCTGGTGAAGCCGCAATTCGAGGCCGGGCGGCGCGAGGTGGCCAAGGGGCGGGGGATCGTCGTCGACCCCCTCGTCTGGCGGCGGGTGCTCGACGAGGTGAAAGCCGCCCTCGTCGACCACGGAGCCGACATCATGGGGGCCATGGTCTCCCCCCTCACCGGTGCTGACGGCAACGTCGAGTTCCTCCTCTGGGCACGCGCTCCAGGTGGGGCGCGTGCGCCTCAGGTGCCGGTCGATCTCGGCGAGCCGGTGGCCGAGGCCGCGGCCCGGCAGGCGAGCGCCTGAGGTGGCGGTCATCGGGCTGGTCGTCCACCACGAGCGCGACGAGGCAGCCAGCACCGCGCAGCGCATCACCGCATGGCTCCTCGAGCGGGGCCACCAGGTGCGGGTGCCCATCGTCGATGCGGCCATCGTGGGCCTCGATGCGCACGGCGTCGCCGACGACGCGTTCCCACCCGGGCTCGACCTCGCCGTCAGCCTGGGAGGAGACGGCACGATCCTGCGGACCGTCGACCTGGTGTCGACCGACGGCGTGGCGGTGCTCGGTGTGCACATCGGCCAGCTCGGCTACCTCACCGAGGTGGAGCCGGAGGTGCTGGAGTCGGTGTTGGAGCGCTTCCTCGCCGGCGAGCACGACATCGAGGAGCGCATGTTGTTGCAGGTGTCGGTCGAGTCGGACGCCATCGGCGACGGGCCCCGCCGGCCGTTGGCGCTCAACGAGGCAGTGCTGGAGAAGACGCCGTCGGGCCACACCGTGCGGCTGGCGGTCTGGGTCAACGGGCGGTTCTTCACCACCTACGCCACCGACGGGCTCATCGTGGCCACCCCCACCGGCTCGACGGCCTACGCGTTCTCGGCGCGGGGCCCCATCGTGGCGCCCACGCACCGCTCACTGCAGCTCACCCCGGTGTCGCCCCACATGCTGTTCGACCGGACGTTGGTGCTGAACCCCGACGACGAGATCCGCTTGGAGGTCCGCGGCCACCGGCCCGCCACCTTGTCGGTGGACGGTCGCAACTTGGGCGAGCTGGCGGCCGACGATGCCATCGTGTGCACGGGGTCCGAGCACAACGCCCGCCTCGTCACGTTCGGCGCCCGCGACTTCCACGCCATCTTGAAGGCCAAGTTCGGCCTCGAGGACCGGTGACGCGCGGGTGCTGAGCGAGCTGGCGGTCGAGAACCTGGGCGTGATCGCCGACCTGTCCATCGTCCTGGCCCCGGGGATGACCGCGGTCACCGGCGAGACCGGTGCCGGCAAGACCCTGATCGTCGGCGCCATCGAGCTGTTGATGGGGGGTCGTGCCGACCCCCTGCTGGTGCGCCCGGGCGCCGACGAGGCGCGGGTCGAGGCCCGGTTCGTGCGGGGTGACGACGAGGTGGTGCTCACCCGCGTGATCCCGCGGGACGGCCGGAGCCGGGCCTACGTGGACGGCCGCCTCGCCACTCTGGCGGCGCTGTCCGAGATCGGCGCCGAGCTGGTCGACCTGCACGGCCAGCACGCCCACCAGTCGCTGCTCTCGCCATCGGTCCAGCGGCGCGCCCTCGACCGGTACGGCGGGATCGACCTCGGCGCGCTGCGCGCCACCCGAGAGCGGCTGATGGAGATCGACCGGGAGCTGGCGGCCCTCGGTGGCGACGAGCGGGCCCGGGCCCGCGAGATCGACCTGCTGCGCTACCAGGTCGACGAGCTCGACCGGGCGGGCCTCACCGACCCCGGCGAGGACGACGGGCTCGAGGCGGAGGAGGATCGGCTGGCCGACGCGGTCGCGCACCGCGACGCTGCGGCCGCGGCGGTCGAGGCGTTGACGGGTGAGGGAGGCGGCCAGGACCGGTTGGCCGCGGCCCTGGCCGCCGTTGCCGGTCGAGCGCCGTTCGTCGGTGCCGAGAGCCGCCTGCTGGCCCTGCAGGCCGAGTTGGCCGACGTCGCCGCCGACCTGCGCGAGGGGGGCGAGGCCATCGTCGACGACCCCGAGCGGCTGGCCGCCGTGCGTTCCCGTCGACGGCTCCTGCACGAGCTGACCCGCAAGTACGGCGAGTCCCTCGCCGAGGTGATCGCGTACGGGCAAGAGGTCGCGACCCGGCTGTCCGACCTCGAGGCCTACGAGGAGCGGGCGGTCGAGCTCGACCGGCGCCGGATCGAGGCGTCGGCGGCGTGCGCGGTCGCGGCGGCCGACGTCGGTCGGGCCCGCCGGGCGGCGGCGCCGGGCCTGGCCGCGGCCACGCAGGCCCACCTGGCCGCCCTGGCCATGCCGAAGGCCGCGCTGGCGGTGTCGGTGGGCGAGCACGACCCCGGCGACGACGTGGCCTTCACGTTGGCGGCCAACCCCGGTGCGCCCCTGTTGCCGCTGGCCAAGGTGGCGTCGGGCGGCGAGCTGGCCCGCACCATGCTGGCACTGCGCCTCGTGCTCACGGCGGGCCCGCCGGTGCTGGTCTTCGACGAGGTGGACGCCGGCATCGGTGGTGCCGCGGCCCTCGCCGTCGGCCGGGCGCTGGCCGAGCTGGGCACCGACCACCAGGTGCTGGTGGTCACCCACCTGCCGCAGGTCGCGGCGTTCGCCGACGCGCAGATCGCGGTGGCGAAGGCCGATGACGGGTCGGTCACCACCACCCAGGTCGCGGTGCTCGACGAGGCCGAGCGGGTGATCGAGCTGTCGCGCATGCTGTCGGGGACCCCCGAGAGCGAAGCGGCCCACGACCATGCCGCCGAGCTGCTCGCCACCGCGGCGCGCCAGCGCGGTCGCTGAGGTGGCCGATCTGGTCGCGTTCACCGTGGGTCTGGTGCTGGGCCTGGCCGGTTGGTGGGCCACCCGGCCCGTGCTGGCGGTCCCGGCACTGCAGCGCACGAACTACCGGGACGCCACCCTTCCCACTGCCGCCGGCCTGGTGGTGGTGCTCGCCGCCGTTGCCGCCCAGGGCGTGGTCATCCTCGCCGACGCCGGCGGGTGGTCGCTGCAGCCCGCCACCGCCGACACCCGGGCCATGGTGCTGGTGGCGGTACTGGGCCTGGGTTTCCTCGGCCTGCTCGACGACCTGGCCGGCGCCGGAGAGTCGGGCGGGTTCCGCGGACACCTCGCGGCACTGGCGAAGGGCCGCCTCACCACGGGGTCGCTCAAGCTCTTCGGGGGTGGGGCGGTCGGCGTGCTGGCCGTGGCCGGCCCCCGCAGCGGCTCGATCGGGCGGATCCTGCTCGACGCCGCGCTGGTGGCGCTCTGCGCCAACCTGGCCAACCTGCTCGACCGTGCCCCGGGCCGCACGTTGAAGGTGGGGCTGCTCGGCTTCGCGGTGCTCGTGGCGTGCACCGGAGCACCCCCCGAGCTGGCCGGGGTGGCGCTGGTGATGGGTGCGGCCGCCGCCCTCCTGGTGCCCGACCTCCGCGAGGAGCTGATGCTCGGCGACGTGGGGGCCAACGTGGTGGGCGGGGTGCTCGGTCTCGGCCTGGTGCTCGTCACCGCGCCGGAGGTACGCACCGTCGCCCTCGTGGTCGTGGCCGCCCTCAACCTGGCCAGTGAGGGGGTGTCGTTCTCCCGTGTGATCGACGCGACGCCGCCGCTGAGGGCCCTCGACCGCGTCGGGCGCCGCCCGAGGGGTACCATGTGAGCGTTACGCACCGGCAGCGCTCGGCCCCCAGGTGGGCTGGCCATCGTTGCCACCACCCGGAAGTTGGAGACGTGAGATGGCGCGCCGTCTGAAAACCCAGGAGACCGGTCTCGACGCGCCCATCACGGCCCGGGTCCGGGTCGACCGGCGCACCAAGGACCTGATCAAGCGCCTCCAGCCCGGCGAGATCGCCGTGATCGACCATGCCGACCTCGACCGTGTCGCCGGCGACGGCCTGGTCGAGAAGCGGGCCGCGGCGGTGCTCAACGCCTCTCCCTCGATCTCGGGTCGTTATCCCAACGGCGGCCCGATCCGCGTGGCCGCCGCCGGCATCCCCCTGCTGGACGAGGTCGACCGTTCCCTGCTCGAGCGGTTGAAGGACGGCGACACCGTCACGATCGAGGGTGGGGAGGTGCGCTGCGGCGGGGAGGTCGTGGCCACCGGCAAGCTGCTCGACCACGAGGACATCGTGGCCCGCATGGAACATGCCCGGGGCTCGATCGGCCACGAGCTCGAGCAATTCGCGGTCAACACGCTCGAGTACATCCGCACCGAGGCCGAGCTGACGTTCGCGCCGCTGGAGATCCCACCGCTGAAGACCGACTTCCGGGGCCGCCACGCCCTGATCGTGGTGCGGGGCATCGACTACCGCGAGGATCTCCGGGCGCTCCGTCCCTACATCAGCGAGTACCGCCCCGTGCTCATCGGGGTCGACGGTGGCGCCGACGCGCTGATGGCCAACCGCCTGAAGCCCGATGTCATCATCGGCGACTACGACTCGGTGTCCGACAAGACGCTGCGCTGCGGCGCCGACCTCGTCCACCACGTGCACCCGGACGGCAGGGGCCCCGGGCGCGAGGAACTGGCCGAGGCGGGCGTGTCCTACGAGGAGTTCTGGGTCGAGGGCACCAGCGAGGACGCCGCCATGCTCCTGGCCTACGAGGCGGGCGCCTCGCTCATCGTGGCGGTCGGCACCCACGCCACCATGGTCGAGTTCCTCGACAAGGGTCGGGCGGGCATGTCGTCCACGTTCCTCACCCGGTTGCGACTCGGCCCGATCCTGGTGGACGCCAAGGGCATCAGCAAGCTCTACGAGGGACGCCTCCGCCGCCGCGACCTCGGCGTGTTGACCCTGGCCGTGCTCGTGGTGGTGCTCGTGCTGTTGTTCCTGTCCGAATCGCTGCAGACCATCCTCGACGCGGTGTGGCTGATGCTGCGCAACACCTGGGTCACCCTCACCGGGAACTTCTGACGTGCTCACCTTCAGGTACCACTTGGTCACGCTGGTGGCCGTCTTCCTCGCCCTTGCCGTCGGCATCGTGGTCGGCTCCACCTTCGTGGGGCCGTCCGTCGTCGAGAGCCTCCAGAACCAGGTCGAGGACGTGTCGCGCACCCTCGACCAGCGCAAGGAGTCCAACGACCGGTTGACCCGCGAGAACGACCAGATCGAAGCGTCCATCGCCCTGGCCTCGCCGTGGGCGGCCGATGGCCGCCTCGACGGCATCTCGGTGCTGGTGGTCGCGGACCGGGGCCTCGACGAGGGCGTGCTCGACCAGACCGACGAGCTCCTGCAGCAGGCCGGCGCCACCGCGCCGGGCACGCTGTGGGTCGAGCCCTCGTTCGGGCTCGAGGACGCCGACGAGGTGACGGCCCTGGCCGAGGCCATCGACGTGCCGGTCGCGGACGCCGCCACCGTCCAGCGCCAGGCCTGGCGACGGGTGCTGCAGGACCTTGCCGCCGGCGCCGCCGACGACGGTGCCACCGCGACGCTCATCGACGCCGGCTTCCTCGACTTCAGGTCGGTCGGCGAAGGCGCCAACCAGCTCTCCGACCTGGCCGACGAGCAGTTCCAGGTGCTCATCGCGTCGGGCACCGAGTCCGACCTGCCGTCGTTCGCCCACCTCGCGGTGATGACCGATGTGCTCATCGACCGCGGCCAACCTGGTGTGGTGGCCGAGGAGTTCCGCCGTCACGAGGACGGGCCCGCCCGAGGTGACATCGTGGCGGTCGTGCGTGACGACCCGGAGCGGGCCGCCGCGATCTCGACGGTCGACGACCTGGCCACCTCCTCGGGTCGTCTCGCCGCGGTGCTGGCCGAGTCCGACGCGTCCCGCGGTGTGGTCGGCCACTACGGCTACGGCCGCGGCGCCCAGGGCCCGATGCCCGAATGGCCCGAGTCGTCCTGACCCCCGAGCGCGCCACGAGGGTGCCGTCCGGGGCACCGCACGAGCCGCCGTCCGACGTGCCCGCCCCGGTGCCGGCCGACCAGGCACCGACCCGTTCGGTGGGCCGGGCCGCGGCCGGCATGGGCGTGGCGGCCGCCGTGTCGCGGGCGCTCGGCGGCGCCCGCGTGATCGTGGTCGCCGCCGTCCTCGGCACCAGCTTCCTCGGCAACACGTTCGAGGCGTCGAACACGCTGCCCACCGTGGTGTTCGAGCTGCTCGCCGCCGGTGCGCTGTCGGCCGTGCTGG
This sequence comes from uncultured Microthrixaceae bacterium, assembly GCA_964635055.1. Lineage (GTDB taxonomy): Bacteria > Actinomycetota > Acidimicrobiia > Acidimicrobiales > DATDAH01 > JAEUJM01. The sequence continues at coordinate 17,665 of CAZWMT010000005.1, forward strand.
TCCCGAGCTTCGTCGACCTGTTCGACCGCGGGGACGACAGCGAAGCCGAGCGGCAGGCCGGTGGGCTGCTCGGCATCTTCCTGGTGATCCTCGGCACGCTCACGGTCCTCGGCATGGCCCTGGCGCCGTGGCTGGCCCGCGTGCTCACCAGCGCGGTCACCGACCCGGTGGTGGCCGCCCAGCAACAGGAGCTGGCCACGTTCCTGCTGCGGTTCTTCCTCCCGCAGCTGGTCCTCTACGCCTACGGCTTCCTCGCCATCGCCCTGCTGAACGCCAAGCGCGTGTTCGCGCTCCCGGCGGCCGCGCCGATCGGCAACACGATCGTGATCGTCGGATCGATGATCGTGTTCGCGGCGCTGGCCGGCCCCGACCCGGGCCTGCAACTCACCACCGCGGAGAAGGTCGTGCTCGGCTTGGGAGGCACCCTGGGCGTGGCCGCGTTCGTCGCCATCCCCCTGGTCGACCTGCGGCGGCGGGGGTTCCACCTGGTGCCTCGCTTCACGCCCCGCGACCCTGCGGTGAACCGTCTGCTGCGCTTGTCGGGATGGGCGGTGCTCCAACACACCGGCGCGGCGCTGCTGCTGGGGGCGGCCATCATCCTGGGCGGTGCGGTCGAAGGTGGGGTGGTGGCCTACCGCGTCGCCTTCTACGTCTTCCTCGCGCCCTACGGGGTGCTGGCGCAGCCCATCCACACCGCGGTCACCCCTGAACTGGCCGCCGACGTCGCCAACGACGACCTCCCCAGCTACGCGAACGCGGTGCGGTGGGGCCTCGACGCCCTCTCGGTGACCGTGCTGCCGGTGTCGGCCGCCCTCTATGCGCTGTCGGTCCCGCTCATGGCGGTGATCGCGTTCGGCGAGGCCGATTCGACTCGAGGCATCGAGCTGATGGCCGCGGCCACGGCGTCGCTGGCGCTCGGCCTCTTCGCCTACGGGGCGTTCCGCCTGCTGGCGGCGGCCTACTACGCGCTCGGCGACAGCCGAACCCCCGCCCTGGCCGCCGTGGCCAGTGCCGTGGTGGGCGTGGCCTTCATGATCGGGGCGTCCGGGCTGAGCGAGGGTACGACCACGATCTACCTCCTGGGCATCGGGCACTCCGTGGCGTTCCTGCTCGGCGCGCTGGGCCTGGGCGTGGGCCTGCGCCGCCGTGTGCACGCCCCGCTGTTCCCCCGGGCGTTCCCGCTGGCGCTGGTGGTCTCGGTGGCGCTGGCCGGCGCCGCCTGGCTGGCCGTGAGTTCGCTCGATCCGGGCACCCGTCTCGGCGACGTGGTCGCGCTGTCCCTGGTGGGTGCCGTGGGGCTGGGGCTGTGGTGGGGCGCGGTGCGCGTGCTGGGGCTGGCACCCGATCGCCTCACGATCCACTCGGGAGCGCGGTCGTGAAGCGCCTCATGGCGACGGCGCTCGTCGCCCTCGTCGTGCTCACCGGCACCTCCGGCGCCGGCGCCGCGGCCGACGGCCCTGCGGCCGGCGTCGTCGGAGCGGCGACCGACGGGCCCGCGGTCGATCGCGTGCTGATCATCTCGGTGCCGACCTTGTCCTGGGAGGATCTCGACGAGTTCGAGGCGCCCAACCTCGAGCGCCTGCTCGACGAGTCGGCGGTGGCCGACCTGTCGACGCGCAGCGTGGTGCGCCGCACCACGCCCGGCGACGGCTACACCACACTGGACGCGGGAGCCCGCGCCCGGGGGGCTCGCGGGACCGACGGGCTGGCGTTCGACGTGGACGAGTCCTTCAGCGGCTACCCGGTGACCGACGTGTTCGCCCGGCGTACCGGCCACCACGTGACCGAGGGGGTGGTGAACCTCGGGCTGCCCCAGATCGTCGCCGCCAACGAGCGACTGCCCTACGACGCCGAGGTGGGCGCGCTGGGTGAGACGCTGACGGACGCCGACTACGACCGGGCGGTGATCGGCAACGCCGACGGCTCCGAGCAGGAGCTCGACGTGGAGTTCGGTCGCGCCGTCGGCGGTGGGCTCATGGACACCCGAGGCGTCGTCCCCGAGGGATCGGTGGGAGCCGACCTGCTGCAGGACGACCCCGATGCCCCCTTCGGCCGGCGCCTCGACCTCGACCAGGTCGATGCCGTGTTCGACGAGGTCTGGCAGGACCGTTCGGTGGTGCTGGTCGAGGCGTCGGACCTGGTGCGCGAGGACGCCTACCGGAATCGGGTGACCAAGCCCCAGCGCCGGCGCCTGCGGGCCGATGCCATCGCATCGTCCGACGAGTTGGTGGGTCGCCTCCTCGAGCGGGTGGACCCCGAGCGTGACGCCGTGCTGGTGGTCGGCCCCTACCACGCCTCGTCGGGGGTCCACCTCACCATCGCCGGGATGCGGGCGCCGGGGATCGAACCGGGGCTCATGAAGTCGGCGGTCACCCGCAGGACGGGCTTCGTCACCCTCGCCGACGTGGCCCCCACCGTCCTGGGGCTGCTGGACATCGAGGCACCCGAGCAGATGGAGGGGCGTCCGTTCGAGCGTGTGTCGAGCGGTGGCTCGGCCGAGGATCGTCGTGCCTGGCTCGCGGACGCGAACAGCGGCGCGCTGTTCCGCGACGACCAGGTCGCGGGGGTCTCCACGTTCTTCGTGCTGCTGCAATTGGCCCTTTGGGTGCTGGCGGTGCTGGCGTTCCGGCGGCACCGGCCCCGGCTGCGGCGGGTCATCCAGGTCGCCGCCCTCAGCGTGCTCGCGCTCCTGCCCACCACCTACCTGGCCGGGCTCATCCCGTTCGACCGCCTGGGATCGGGCCCGTACTGGCTGTTCCTCGTCACCGGGTCGGCCGTGATCGGCATCCTCTGCGACCAGCTTCGCCGCCTGGGCAGCGTGATCGACCCGTTGATCGGCGTGCTGGGCCTCGTGGTGGGCCTGCTGGTGGTCGACCTGCTCGTGGGTGCCCCGCTGCAGCTGAACACCAGCTTCGGGTACACGCCGACGATCGCCGGCCGCTTCGCCGGCCTCGGCAACCTGGCCTTCGCGCAACTGGCCGCGGCCAGCCTGATCCTCGCGGGCCTGGTGGCGTGGCGGATCGGCGGTCGTCGCGGCGCGTGGGTGGGCGTCGCCATCCTCGTGGTGGCGGTGGTGGCCGACGGGTCGCCGTGGTGGGGGTCGGACGTTGGCGGCGTGCTGTCGTTCGTCCCCGGCGCCGGGATCACCGCGGTGGCCCTGCTGGGTTGGAGGATCCGGTTCCGGACCGTGCTGGTGTGGGTGCTCGGCGGGGTGCTCGCCATGGTGGCGGTCGGTTTCATCGACCTGGCCCGCCCGCCCGACAGCCGGACGCACCTCGGTCGCCTCTTCGAGCGCATCGGGAACGAGGGCTTCGACGCCTTCTTCACCGTGGTGCTCCGCAAGCTCACGGCCAACCTGGCGGTGCTGGCCGGCTCGGAGTGGATCCTGATGGTGCCGGTGGTCTTCGCCTTCGTCCTGTACCTCATCTGGCGGGCCCCCGGCCGTCTGCACCGCATCCAGGAGCTGATTCCGCAAGAGCGGGCCAGCCTGTACGGGTTCACGGTGGTCGCCATCCTGGGCTTCGCGCTGAACGACTCGGGCATCGCCATCCCCGGCGTGATGCTGGGCGTGCTCAACGCCTCGTTGGTCTACGTCGTGCTGGTGGAGGACGACCTCCCCGATCCCTACGGCGGCCCCGACCCCGACGACGAAGAGGCGCTCGAGCCGGCGAGGGCCCTCACCTGACTGTGAGGACCCGCGCGGTCGCGGCCGGCTCGTGGTGCGGGTGAGGGGCGCCGGCCCCGGGCGAGGCGGCAACCTGCAAGCATGCGGGCATGGCTGACAGGACCGAGGTGACCGTCGAGGTGGCGGCGGGGCCGATGGCACTCTACGAGATGGTGAGCGACGTCCCGAGGATGGGGGAGTGGAGCCCCGAGAACGTGGGCTGCACCTGGCTGGGTGGCGCCACCGGGGCGTCGGTCGGGGCTCGCTTCAAGGGCAAGAACCAGCGGGGGTGGCGGCGGTGGTCGACGGTCAACGAGGTGGTCGAGGCCGACCCCGGCCGGGCGTTCGCCTTCCGGACCTCGTCGTTCGGGCTCCGCGTGGCGCTCTGGCGCTACGCCTTCATGGGCGACGACCCCGACGGCCCGACCACGGTGACCGAGTCGTGGACCGACGAGCGGGGCACGATCATCACCGTCGGCGGCCGGCTGGCGACCGGCGTCGGCGACCGGTCCACCCACAACCGTGAGGGCATGGAGACCACCCTCGCGGCGGTGAAGGCCGCCGCCGAGGCCGGCTGAGCCGAGCGAGCAGGTTCAGGGGCGGCAGTCGTCCTTGAGGAACAGGCGGCGGTTCAGGGCGTAGGTCTCCTCGACGTGGTAGCCGGCGTCGATCAGGCGCTGGTCGAGATCGACCATGTCGTCGCGGAAGCGGGGCGTCCACGCCACCACCGCGCACACCTCGGGGCGCACGGCGTCATCGAGGATGGTGTCGGTGGTGATCCAGAGCGATGGTCGGGTGGAATCGGTGCGCAGCACCGAGGTGTCGACCAGCCAGTCCGGTGTGCGATGGCCCGAGCGCCACACCTGCCCCGGCTCGTCGCTGATGGCCAGGGCCCCGTCGGGCAACGCCTCGAGTCGGGCCACGACCCGGGCCTCGTCGCCGCGGTAGCCGAGCGGGGTGATGGCGCCCCAGGCGAACACCAGCGACAGCGGCACCGCGATCGCGGTGATGATCACCAACGGTTTGGGCGACGGACGGTAGGCGGCGATCAGCAGCGCCAACGGTGGCACCATCTCGGACACGTGGGGGCGCCACATGGGGTGCTCGGTCACGAGCATGAGGAACATGGCCGCGGCCCACAGCCCGAGCAGGAGCGGTAGGGCGGGCCGGCGGTGCTCGCCCTCGGCGGGCGGATGCTCGCCCTCGGGCGCGGGCCGGACGGGTTGGCCCCGGCGGCGACGCACCAACGCGAGCACCAGGGCAGTGGCGCCGAGGGCCAACAACAGCGGGTCACGGGTGACCAGGGTGTCGAACACCTTCACCAGGTTGGCCACGTGATCGCTCGCGCCCGGAGCGTCGACGTGGTACGTCACGGACTGGTCCCAGACGTCGGCGAAGCCGAACGACAGCGACGACACCAGGCCCACCGCGACCGCGCTGCCCACCGCGGCCACCCAGTGCCACGGTCGGCGGCCGAGCAACAAGATGAGCCCGATCGGCAACGCCGCGGGCACGACCAGGGCCTTGACGCAGAGGCCGGCGCCCAACAGGACCCCAATCAGCACGGCGCGGCCGGTGGTGGGGTCTCGCCGGTACCGCAGGGCGACGAGCACCGATCCGGCGGCGAGGGCCATGGCCGGGCCGTCGGCGGCGAGCGAGCCGGTGACCGCCAGGCTGCTGCCCGTGACGGCCGCCAGGCCGCCGGCGATCAGCGCGCCGAGGCGGTCGGACACCTCGCAGCCGGCGAGGTAGAGGACGATCACCAGCGCCACGCCGGAGGCGACGGTGGTGAGTCGGGGCGCGTTCAGGGTGTGGAGGCCGACCAGGTCGCCCAGCCACACGAGGGGCAGGAACAGCGGGCCCTGGCTGGAGAACACGTCGCGGAACGGCACACCGCCGGACCGCATGGCCACCGCCGACGCTCCGAACACCCCGTCGTCGAAGGTGAGGTGGCGGGCCGCGAGCAGCGAGGGCAGCCGCAGCACGATCGCGAGCGCCACCAACACCGACAGGTCGCGTCGGTGCCGGCTGCGGTCGGGCCGCTCGGTGGCGGTGGGCGGGGCGGCGGCAGAGGTCACGGCAGAGGGCTTCGCGGCAGGATCGCGGCCGTTCGCGTGGGGGTGCGGGGCCGGTGTGACGAATGACTCGTCGGAGGGTTCACCGCGACCGGGTGCCGCTCATGCTAGCTTCGCAAAGGCCTCTCCGAGTCGGCAGCGCCCGACCCACCTGACCCACCTCTGCACCACCTGCTGCAACCATGAGGTGCCGCCGATCCCGGCGAGTCCAGTCAGGTGTTGGAGACTCGATTCGGAGGCAGCATGACCAAGCACGTGTTCGTGACCGGAGGCGTGGCCAGCTCGCTGGGCAAGGGACTGACCGCGTCGTCGCTCGGGCGGTTGCTGAAGGCACGGGGGCTGCGCGTCACCATGCAGAAGCTCGACCCGTACATCAACGTCGACCCGGGCACCATGAACCCGTTCGAGCACGGCGAGGTGTTCGTCACCGACGACGGCGGCGAGACCGACCTCGACCTGGGCCACTACGAGCGCTTCATCGACGAGGGCCTCACCCGGGACTCCAACGCCACCACGGGATCGATCTACTCCGCGGTGCTGGCCGCCGAGCGCCGTGGCGACTACCTCGGCAAGACGGTTCAGGTGATCCCCCACATCACCAACGAGATCAAGAGCCGCATCACCCGCCTGGCCACCGACGACGTCGACGTGGTCATCACCGAGGTGGGCGGCACCGTGGGCGACATCGAGATCCTCCCCTTCCTCGAGGCCATCCGGCAGTTCCGACTCGACGTCGGGCGCGACAACGTCTGCTACCTGCACGTCACCCTGGTGCCGTTCATCGGCCCGTCGGGTGAGCAGAAGACCAAGCCCACGCAACACTCGGTCACCGAGCTGCGCAGCCGGGGCATCCAGCCCGACGCCATCGTGTGCCGCAGCGAGTCGGCCATCAGCGACGACCTCAAGCGCAAGATCTCCAACCTGTGCGACGTGCCGGTCGACGCGGTGGTCAACGCCGCCGACGCCCGGAGCCTCTACGAGATCCCCCTCGTCCTCCACGAGGAGGGCCTCGACACCGTGGTGTGCGACCTGCTGCGGTTCGACGCCGGCCCCGTCGACCTCTCCGAGTGGACCGGCCTGGTGCGGCGCATCGACGCCATCGACCGTTCGGTGCGCATCGGCATCGTGGGCAAGTACGTCAGCCTGCCGGACGCGTACCTGTCGGTGGTCGAGGCGCTCAAGCACGGCGGGTTCCACCACAGCACCGACATCGACCTCGACTGGATCCAGGCCGAGGACGTCGAAGGTCTGCTCGCCGACGGTCGCCTGCGGGAGCTCGACGGCATCGTCATCCCCGGCGGCTTCGGCGAACGCGGCATCGAGGGCAAGGTGGCCGCCGCCGGGTACGCCCGCGAGAACGCCATCCCCTGCCTCGGGCTCTGCCTCGGCATGCAGGTGATGACGATCGAGTTCGCCCGCAACGTGCTCGGGCTCGAAGGGGCCAACTCGAGCGAGTTCGACCCCGGGTCGCCCCATCGCGTGATCGACCTCATGGCATCACAGCGCGACGTCACCGAGAAGGGGGGCACCATGCGACTGGGCGCGTGCATCGCCGAGCTGCAGCCGGGCTCGCGGGTGGCTGAGGCCTACGGCAAGAACGTGGTGTCCGAGCGCCACCGCCACCGCTACGAGTTCAACCCGCGCTACCGGTCGAAGTTCGAAGGCAGCGGCTTCGTGTGCTCGGGATCGTCGCCCGACGGCCGGCTGGTCGAGTTCATCGAGGTGCCCGAGCATCCGTTCTGGATCGGCACGCAGGCCCATCCCGAGTTCAAGAGCCGGCCCGAGCGCCCGGCACCCCTGTTCCGGGAGTTCGTGGGTGCGGCCGTGGCTCGCGCCGAGGGCCGCAAGCCGCACCTGTTCGACCTCGAGCCCGACCTGGGCTCGCAGGTGGCGGCGTCGTCGCCGCGTTGAGCGTCCCACCGAACGGCTTCGAGAAGGGGCCCGAGCGCGAGGTCTACCGGGGCGGGGTGATCAGCCTGGCGGTCGGCCGGTTCACCGCGCCCGACGGCACCACCTTCGAGCGTGACCTGGTCCACCACCCCGGCGCGGTGTCGGTGGTGCCGGTGACCGACGCCGGCGAGGTCGTGCTGGTGCGCCAGTACCGTGCCGCAGTGGGTGCCCACCTCCTGGAGATCCCGGCGGGCACGCGCGATGTCCCTGGAGAGCCCCCGGAGGAGACCGCTCACCGCGAGTTGGCCGAGGAGGTCGGCCTGGTGGCCGGCCGCCTCGAGGCGCTGGCCCGCTTCCACAACTCGGCCGGGTTCTCCGACGAGCTGTCGCACGTGTTCCTGGGTCTCGACCTCACCGAGGTCCAGCGGTCGACCCAGGGCCTCGAGGAGGATCACATGACGATCGAGCGGCTGCCCCTCGGCGACGTGCCGGCGATGATCGCGGACGGGCGCCTGTGCGACGCCAAGACCATCATCGGTCTCCTGCTGGCGCGGGAGGCCCTCGGTCTTCGGTGAGGACCAGCCCTACTCGGCGGGCACGAAGCCCACGTTGGTCACCCGGTAGCCGTTGCTGGCGTTGCCGGTGATGAGCAGGGTGACCGTACCGGTGGTGTCCCCGTAGTCGCACTCCACGGCGGCGTCGACGGTCTCGGAGCCTCGGCAAGGCAGTGACTGCAGGTTCTCCGGCGTCGGGTAGGAGAACAGGGCGTTGGCCACGTCGCTTCCGGCGACGGCCACCGCGGCGTTGATGTCGCCCGCGGTCCACGCATCGATCAGGCGCTGGCCCGCCTGCTGCGCGGTGGCATCGGTGGCCGTGGTGGGAGCCTGGCCCGGCGGCACGCTCTGGGGAGCGGTCGAGGTGCTGGTGGTGGTGTCGGCGACCACGCTCGACGTGGTCGACGGTGCCGCGGTGGTGACGTCGGTGGCATCGTCGGTGGCGCCGTCGCTGGAGCACCCGGCCAGCGCGACGGCGGCCATGACGGCCACGAGGGCGAGGGTCAGGCGGCGGTGGTTCGACATCCTGGCGATGGTAGGCCGGGCGGGGCGTCGCGGCGTGTGCAGCCCGGGGAGTCGAGGCGGCCGGCGAACCCGGGCGGCGCACGCGTCAGGCGCGCCGCACGCGTCGGGGAGCGCCGACGGGCGAGCGGCGGCCGGTACGGTCGCGTCATGGCCGAGGACGATGCCACCGACCGGGTCGCGGTGCCCCCGCTCCCGCTCGAGATCGAGGAGTTCCTCACCTGGCTGGCCGTCGAGCGGGGGCGCTCGGCGAACACCCTCTCGGCCTACCGCCGTGACCTCCGGTCGTACTGGGCCTGGCTGCACCACCGGGGCCTCGACCTGGCCCAGGTGACGCCCGAGGTGGTGATCGCCTACGTCGGTGAGCTTCGGGCCGGCGCACGGGCCGACGCGTCGGTGGCCCGCGCGTTGGTGGCCGTGCGCACGATGCACCGCTTCCTCGCCGCCGAGGGCCTGGCCGCCTCCGACCCGGCCGCCGACGTGGACCCGCCCTCGGTGCCCGCGGGCCTGCCCAAGCCCCTCAGTGAGGAGCAAGTGATGGCGCTGATCGACTCGGTGCAGGGCGACGCACCCACCGATCGGCGCGATCGCGTGATCGTCGAGGTGCTCTACGGCACGGGCCTGCGGATCTCCGAGCTGGTCGGGCTGTCGCTCGGCGACCTGGACCTCGAGGCGTCGATGCTGCGGGCCTTCGGGAAGGGCGCCAAGGAACGGGTGGTGCCCATCGGCCGGCCGGCGCGGGAGGCCCTGGAGCAGTGGCTGGGCCCGGGGGGGCGACCGGCGCTGGTGCCCGCCCGATGGGCCGGCAGGGGCGACGAGGAAGCCGTGTTGTTGAACCGGCGCGGGGGACGCCTCAGTCGCCAGTCGGCCTGGAACGTGGTGCGCAGCCATGGGGCCCGGGTAGGGCTGGCCGACCTGTCGCCCCACGTGTTGCGTCACTCCTGCGCCACCCACATGGTCGACCACGGTGCCGACATCCGAGCCGTGCAGGAGCTGCTGGGTCACGCCTCGATCAGCACGACCCAGGTGTACACGCGGGTGTCCACCGAGCGCCTCTGGCAGGTGTACGACGCCGCCCACCCGCGGGCGCGGGTTCGCAGCCGTCGCGCGCCCTCGACCGCGGTTCGGTAGCCTTTCCTGGTGTCCACCGAGTCCCAGGCCGTCCTCCGCGCCACGCTGGAGCGCGAGCGCGAGCACCTGCGTGCCCAACTCGGTGAGCTCGTGCCCGGCACCGAGGACAGCTTGACCTTCGACGAGAACTTCGCCGACTCGGGGCAGGTCGCGGCCGAACAGGGCGAGGCGCAGGCGTTGGCCGGCCCGCTGCTGGGCCAGCTGGCCGACATCGACGCGGCGCTGGCGAAGCTGGACGACGGCTCCTACGGAACCTGCGAGACCTGTGGCGACCCCATCGCCGACGCTCGCCTCGAGGCCATGCCGGCCACTCGGTTCTGCATCAGCCACGCGTAACATTGGCTCCTCGTTCCTCGGAGCGCCTTCGGCATCCGAGTCCGGCCGGCGCCGCTGCTCCGCTCCGCTCCGCAGCCTCGATCGGCGCGGTGTCGGCTCCTCGTCGGTCGGAGCGCCGTCGGCAGCGTCGAGGTTCGGTGGCTCGATGAACCTCCTCCACAACGTGCGACGGTTCTTCGGGTCGCTGCGGCCCGGTCCGCCGTCGCGCCAGGACCGGGCGTGGGCCGAGGGTCATCTGTCGCCCGCAGAGGTCGAGCTGTGGCGTCGGATGTCGAACCCCGACCAGCGCCACGCCGTGCGGGTGGCCCGGCGGGTGGAGATCGCGTTGGGTCACGAGGCCACGGCGCCGGTGATGGCGGCCGCGCTCTTGCACGATGTCGGCAAGACCGATGCCCACCTGCGCACCTACGGCCGGGTGATCGCCACGGTGACGATCGCGTTGGCGGGGAAGCGGACGGTGGCGGCATGGACCCAGACCCGGGGCCTGTGGCGCCGCATCGGCCTGTACGCCGAGTACACCGCGCTGGGGGCCGACATGTTGGCCCTGGCCGGGAGCGACCCGCTGACGGTGGCATGGGCGCGCGAGCACCATGACCCGCCCGACCAGTGGACGATCCCGCTCGAGATCGGCGAGGTGCTCGCCGCCGCCGACGAGTGAGCCCGGCGCGCTCGTGACGATCCTCGTGGACCAGGCGGTCTGGCCGTGGCGCGGGCGGCGCTGGGCGCACCTCGTGAGCGACCGGGACTACGACGAGCTCCACGCCTTCGCCGAGCAACTGGGCATCCCCCGCCGGGCCTTCCAGGGTGACCACTACGACGTGCCCGCCGACTATCGCGAGCGGGCCATCGCCCTGGGCGCGGAGGCCGTGGACGCCCGGGTGCTGGTCCGCCGGCTGCGCGAGGCCGGTCTTCGCCGGCCAGCGCGTCGACGAGCCTGACGGAAATGAGCCGAACGGCTCTGTGCACGCGCCGGCGCGATGTCGATCACCGACCAATGATCGACATCTCGGCTCCCGGTTCGCTGGCCCAACTCGGAGTGCCCGAGGCGCTCGTCCTCGACATCGTGCTGCGCAGGATGCTGCGCGACGGGCATTCGTCGACGGTGCGGTTGGCCCACGACGTGGCCGTGACGCCCTATGCCATGGAGCAGGCCCTCTCCGAGCTGCGCGACCTACGACTCGTCGAGGTGCTGCGCCTCGACGGCCGCAACATGGAGGTGGTGCTGACCGACCTGGGCCGGGAGCAGGCGACGGCTCGCCTGGCCTTGTGCCGGTATGTCGGGGCGGTCCCGGTCAGCCTCGCTTACTACGACCGGGTGGTGCGGGCGCAACAGGGTCGGCCCAACGTCCACCACGACACGATCCGCTCCGCGTTCACCGACCTGGTGATCAACGACAGCCTGCTCGACGAGCTCGGGCCCGCGATCCGCTCGAAGGGCGCGATGTTCCTCTACGGCCCGCCCGGGACCGGCAAGTCGTCCATCGCCGAGCGGCTCATCCGGGTGCACGGAGACCACGTCCTGATCCCCCAGGCGGTCGAGGTCGACGGGCAGATCATCACCGTGTACGACCCGGTGCTGCATCGTCCGGCGGCGTCGCAGCCGGCTCGGCTGGACCCTCGTTGGATCCTCTGCGAGCGACCGAGCGTCATCGTCGGCGGGGAGCTGTCCGCCGGTCAGCTCGACCTCACCTTCCAGTCCCACGCCGGGATCTACCTGGCGCCGCTGCAGATGCAGGCCAACAACGGCATCCTGGTGATCGACGACTTCGGCCGCCAGTCGGTGCGGCCCGAGCAGCTGTTGAACCGGTGGATCGTGCCGCTGGACCGGGGCATCGACTACCTGACGCTCGACTACGGGGTGAAGTTCGAGGTGCCCTGCCTCACCAAGATCGTCTTCTCCACCAACATGGAGCCGGCGAACCTGGCGGACGAGGCGTTCTTCCGGCGCATCCGCTCCAAGGTGCTCATCCCCGCCATGGACGACGCCCAGTTCGACGAGGTGCTGTCGCGGGTCGCCCGGCACGCCGGCGTGCAGTTGACACCGGGCGCGTCCGAGCGCCTGCGGGCCGCCAGCCGCCAGCAGGGCGACGGCGACCTCCGGCCCTACCTGCCTTCTGCGGTGTGCGACCTCGTCGTGTCGATCAGCGAGTACGAGGACGTCAGTCCCGTCCTCGACGCGGCCATGGTCGACCGGATCGTCACCCTCTTCTTCACCCAGGACCAGGCGATGGTCGCCGACTAGGCTCGGGCCGGTCGAACCGCCCGCCGACGCCCAGCGGACCCATCTGGGCGATGCGACCGATGGCGCCGATCTCGCTGAGCGCCCGCCCGCCGCCGCACCGGTGACCCTCGCGGTCGTCGATCCTGCGCACCGACACGCGAGGCACTGCCTGTCGGCGTACTACGCCGAGTTGGACGAGCGCTTCGACGCCGGGTTCGAGCCGTCCGTGGCGCGGCCCACGACGGTCGACGACATGCGCCCGCCGGCGGGGCTGTTCCTCCTGGCGTCGCTGCGGGAGCACCCGGTGGGGTGCGGGGTGTTGAAGCTGCACGGTGACGAGCCGGCCGAGATCAAGCGGCTCTGGGTGGACGGGTCGGCCCGGGGCCTCGGCGTCGGCCGTCGCCTGCTCGCGGAGCTCGAGCGGCTGGCGGCCGAGCGGGGCGCGCCGGCGGTGCAGCTGGACACCAACCGATCACTCACCGAGGCCATCGCCTTGTACCGCTCCTCGGGCTATGTCGAGATCGAGGCGTTCAACGACGAGCCCTACGCGCACCACTGGTTCGAGAAGCCGCTGCCCGAGGCTCAGCGGTGACGTAACCGCGGCTCAGCGGGGGAGCAGGCCGATGTTGCGCTTGGCCCGGTCGAGGACCTCGGACGACACCGCCTGGGCCTTCGCCGCGCCCTTCTCGAGGATGGCGTGCATGGCGTCGGGGTCGGCGGCCAGCTCGGCGTAGCGCTCCTGGATCGGGCGGAGCAGCTCGACCACAGCCTCGGCGGTGTCGGCCTTGAGTGCCCCGTACTGGGTGTAGTCGCCCGCCGCCTCCTGGGGGGTGCGGCCGGTGGCGGCGCCCAGGATGGACAACAGGTTGGACACCCCCGGCTTGGCGGCGACGTCGTAGCGCACCTCGGACTCGGTGTCGGTGACGGCTCGCTTGATCTTCTTGGCGATGACAGCCGGATCGTCCAGCACGAGGACGGTGCCGGCGGCGGAGTCGGCCGACTTGGACATCTTGTTCGTCGGCTCCTGGAGGTCCATCACCCGGGCGCCGGCCGCGGGGACCACGGCCTCGGGCACCACGAAGGTCTCGCCGTAGCGGTGGTTGAAGCGCAACGCCACGTCGCGGGTGAGCTCGACGTGCTGGCGCTGATCCTCGCCGACGGGCACCCGCTCGGTGTCGTACAGGAGGATGTCGGCCGCTTGCAGGGCCGGGTAGGTGAGCAGCGCGGTGGACACGAAGTCGGCCTTCTCGGACTTGTCCTTGAACTGGGCCATGCGTCGCATCTCGCCGAACGAGGCGGTGCACTCCATCAGCCAGGCGCCCTCGGCGTGCTCGTGCACGTGGCTCTGCACGAAGAGGGTGCACACGTCGGGATCGACCCCGACGGCCACGAGCAGGCGGGCCAGCGCGAGGGTGTGGTCGCGCAGGCGCACGGGGTCGTGGGCGACGGTGAGGGCGTGCAGGTCGACCACGCAGAACACGCAGTCGGACTCGTGCTGGGCGGTCACCCACTGCATCAGCGCGCCGAGCAGGTTGCCGAGGTGGACGTCGCCGGTCGGCTGGATGCCGGAGAAGACACGGGCCATGGCCCCGAGGATAGGCATCAGGCGCTCTGGCGCCCGAGACGGATTCCGGCATGCACCGGAGCGCCCGGCCAGGCCTCTAGAGTCGGAGCACAGTGTCCGAGCGCGCACCAGGCCAGACCACGACCCCGACGACGACCCCGATGGCGACGGGGTCGTATGCGGTCCACACCCCCGTGTACGACGGCCCCTTCGACCTGCTGTTGCACCTGATCCTGCGCGACCAGGTCGACCTCTACGAGGTGACGCTCACCGAGATCGTCGACGCGTACCTCATCGAGCTCGAGCGCATGGAGACGCTCGACCTCGACGTGGCCACCGAATTCCTGTTGATCGCGGCGACGCTGGTCGAGCTGAAGTCGCGCCGCCTGCTGCCCGGCGACGACGAGCTCGACCTGGACGACGAGCTGGCCCTGTGGGAGGAGCGCGACCTGCTGCTCGCCCGCCTGCTCGAGTGCAAGACCTTCAAGGATGCGTCGGTGGTGCTGGCCCGGCTGGCGGCCGAGGCCGGCCGCTCGCTGCCGCGGACCGCCGGCCTCGAGGAGCGGTTCCTCGACGTGGCCCCCGACCTGCTGGCCGGTGTGTCGCCCGACCACCTGCGCGACGCCCTGGTGCGGGCCCTGACCCCCAAGCCGGTGGCCCGCATCGACCTGGAGCACGTCGCCCCCATCCGCATGAGCGTGGCCGAGGCGGTCGAGGAGCTCGTCGACGAGTTGCCCCGGGTCGGGGCCATCTCGTTCCGCGCCCTCACCCAGTCCCTCGTCGAGCGGCTCGAGGTGGTGGTGCGGTTCCTGGCCATCCTGGAGATGTTCAAGCAGGGGTGGGTGGATCTCGACCAGGCCGAGACCTTCGGCGAGATCCGCATCCTCTGGATCGGGGCCGGCGCCGACGACCACGCGGGCCCCGCCCACACCGAGCTCGCCTCGATCGACGCCTACGAGGGCTGACGGCCGTGGCCAGCGAAGCGGTTCGGGCCATCGAGGCCATCTTGATGGTGGCCGACCAACCGGTCGAGCCCCACCTGCTCTCGCAGCTCCTCGAGGTGTCGGCCGACCGGGTCGACGAGCTCTGCGCCGAGTTGGCCGCGGGCTACGAGGCCGAGCAGCGAGGGTTCTCGCTCGTGCGCGTGGCCGGCGGGTACCGGTTCCAGAGCCACCCCGACCTCGCTCCCTACGTCGAGCGTTTCGTGCTCGAGGGCCAGTCGGCCCGCCTGTCCGCGGCGGCGCTCGAGACCCTGGCCATCGTCGCCTACAAGCAGCCGGTGTCGCGCGCGCAGGTGTCGGCCATACGCGGCGTCGACGTCGACGGGGTGATGCGCACCCTGCAACAGCGTGGCTACATCGCCGAGACGGCCCGCGACCCCGGGCCCGGCCAGGCCATCCTGTTCGGCACGACCGACCTGTTCCTCGAGAAGCTGGGCCTCTACTCGCTCGACGACCTGCCCCCGCTCGGCGAGTTCGTGCCCGACGCCCGGGTCGTCGAGGCGCTCGAGCAGGGGCTGCGGCCCGAGCGCCCCGACGAGGCGCCGCCCGCGCCGGGGCCCACCGACCCGGGGGCGGCTCCCCGTGTCGACGGCTGACGACCCGCCGACCCGAGAGCGACTGCAGAAGGCCCTGGCCCGGGCCGGCCTGGGGAGCCGGCGGGCGTGTGAGGAGCTGATCGCCGACGAGCGGGTGACCGTGAACGGTGTGGTCGCCACGCTGGGCGACCGCGTCGACCCCGACGCCGACGAAGTGGCGGTCGACGGTGCCGTGGTGGGGGTGCGCCCCGGTCTCGTGCACTACGTGTTGAACAAGCCGGCCGGCGTGATCACCACCGCCGACGACCCCCAGGGGCGGCCCACGGTGCTCGACCTGGTGCCCGCGGCGCCCCGTGTGCATCCGGTGGGCCGCCTCGACCTCGACACCGAGGGCCTCCTGCTCCTCACCAACGAGGGTGAGCTCACCCATCGCCTCACCCACCCGTCGTTCGGGGTGGACAAGGAGTACCTGGCCGAGGTGGTGGGCACCCCGAGCCGAGGCGCGCTGCGACGCCTTCGCGAGGGCGTCGAGCTCGACGACGGCCCCACCGCCCCCGCCCGGGTCTCACTGCTCGAGGGCAACCTGCTGCGCATCACCCTCCACGAGGGCCGCAACCGCCAGGTCCGGCGGATGTGCGAGGCGGTGGGCCATCCCGTGCGGCGGCTGGTGCGCACCCGGATCGGGCCGCTCACCGACCGAACGCTGGCCCCGGGGGAGTGGCGCGTGCTCACGGGCGCCGAGGTGCACGAGCTCCGCCTCGCGGCCGAATCGATCGAGGACCACGAGGACCACGAGGACCACGACCCTGCGCGACGCGGGCACCGGTAGGCTCCGGGGTCGTGTCTCCCGTGCGAGCCCTGCGTGGCGCCACCACGATCGACAAGGACGACCGCGAGCATCTCGGCGAGCGGGTGCTGGCCCTGCTCGAGGCCATGTTCGCCCGCAACGAGATCGACCACGACCAGCTCATCTCGGTGATCTTCACGGCGACCGCCGACATCCACTCGGCCTTTCCCGCCACGGTGGCGCGGAGCGCCGGGCTCGGCGACGTCCCCCTGCTCTGCGCGCAGGAGCTGGTCATCGACGGGGGCACCCCGTTGTGCATCCGCGTGCTCATGCACCTCGACACCGAGACACCGCGGTCCGAGCTGCACCACGTGTACCTCGAGGGGGCGCGCGGCCTCCGCGACGACCTCCCCGACTAGGCGGCGCGGTCATGGCAGGGCGTGCCGGCCTCGTCGGCACCGGCCTCATCGGAGGCTCGATCGGGATGGCGCTGCGTCGCCAGGGGTGGCACGTGAGCGGCGTGGACCTCGATCCCGACCGCGCCGCCCGCGCCCTCGAGCTCGGGGCACTCGACGCCGTGGGTCGCGACCCTGGCGCCGACGTGACCTTCGTGGCCACCCCGGTGGGAGCGGTCGCCGAGCTGGCCCGCGCCGTGCTCGAGACGGGCACCGGGGTGGTGACCGACGTCGGCAGTGTCAAGGGCCCCATCGTGCGGGCGGTGGGCGATGCCCGGTTCGTCGGCGGGCACCCCATGGCCGGCTCCGAGCAGGAGGGCGTGGACGGCGCCCGGCCCGACCTGTTCGAAGGGGCGGTCTGGGTGCTCACGCCCGACGACACCACCGACGAGACCGCCTACACCACCGTGCGGTCGACCGTGTCGACGTTCGGCGCCGAGGTGGTGGCCCTCCCCCCCGATCGCCATGACTCGCTGGTGGCGGTGGTGTCGCACGTCCCGCACCTGACCGCCGCCACGCTCATGGCCCTGGCCGACGAGCGGTCGGCCGACCACCGGGCCCTGCTGCGCCTGGCCGCCGGCGGCTTCCGGGACATGACGCGGGTGGCGGCCGGGCACCCCGGCATCTGGCCCGACATCTGCACGGAGAACCAGGGTGCCATCGTCGAGACGCTCGACCGGCTCATCGCCGCGCTGGGCCAGATGCGCGACGTGGTGGCCGCCGGCGACCGAGCGGCCCTGCTGGGTCGGCTCGAGTCGGCTCGGCTGGCCCGGGCCAACCTGCCCGTCCGCTACGCGCAGCCCGACCAGCTCACCGAGCTCCGCGTGCCGGTACCCGACCGGCCCGGTGCCCTCGCCGAGGTGACCACCCTCGCCACCGAGCTCGACGTCAACATCGCCGACCTCGAGCTGGCCCACTCGTCCGAGGGCGACAAGGGCGTGATGATCCTGCTGGTCGAGTCGACCGAGGCCCACCGCCTGATCCCCGCCCTGCACCGCCGCGGCTACGTGGTGGCCGAGCACCCCCTGGAAGGTCGCTGACGATGCCGACGGCGCTGCAGGTGCACGGGCCGGCACCGCTGCGGGGACGGGTGCGGGTGCCGGGCGACAAGTCGATCTCGCACCGGGCCCTGCTGCTCGCCGCGCTCGCCGACGGCACCTCCACCATCAGCGGGCTGTCGGAGGGCGAGGACGTGGCCCACACCCGGGACGCGGTGGAGGCCCTCGGCGCCAGGGTGGACCGCCCTGGCGGTGAGGGAACGATCGCCGTCACCGGCGGCGCGCTGCGAGCTCCCGAGCGGACTGTCGACGTCGGCAATTCGGGCACGGGCCTGCGCCTGCTGATGGGGCTGGCGGCCGGCATCGCGGGCACCACGCGCTTCGACGGCGACGAGTCGATCCGACGGCGCCCGATGGACCGGGTGGCCGTCCCGCTGCGCTCGATGGGCGCGACGGTGGAGGGCACCGGTGCCACCTGCCGGGCGCCGCTGGCGGTCACCGGGGGCGCGCTCCGCGGCATCGACTACGCACTGCCGGTGGCCAGTGCCCAGGTGAAGGGTGCGGTGCTGCTGGCGGGCCTGGCCGCCGAGGGCGAGACCGTGGTGCGCGAGGTGCAGATCACCCGGGCCCACACCGAGGAGATGCTGGCCGCGTTCGGCGCCGACGTGGCCGTGGCCGACGGCGAGGTGCGGCTGCGTCCGGGGCGGCTCACCGCGAGCGACGTGGTGGTGCCGGGCGACCCGTCCCAGGCTGCGTTCTGGCTGGTCGCCGCCAGCGTGGTGCCCGGCAGCGACGTGACGGTCGAGGGGATCTACCTGGGCCCCGCCCGCAACGGGTTCCTCGACGTCCTCGCGCGCATGGGCGCCGACCTCGAGGTGGATCGCGCCACCGGTGACGTCCGCGCCCGGCACGCACCCCTGCACGGCACCGACGTCACCCCTGACGAGATCCCGGGCCTGGTCGACGAGGTGCCGGCGTTGGCGGTGGCCGCAGCGGTGGCCGACGGCCCCACGCGGTTCCTGGGGGCGGGGGAGCTGCGGGTGAAGGAGTCGGACCGCATCGCGACGGTGGTGTCCGAGCTCGGGGCCCTGGGAGCACGGGTCGAGCCGCTGGCCGACGGCCTGGTGATCGCCGGCGGTGGCCGGTTGCGGGCCGGCCACGTCGACTCGCACGGCGACCATCGCATCGCCATGGCCGCGGCGATCGCGGCGCTGGCCGCGGAGGGTGCGACCGAGATCGGTCACTGGGACGTGGTGGCCACGAGTTATCCCGGGTTCGAGCAGGATCTGGAATCGTTGAGAGGGTGGACCGCACCATGAGCACGACCACGATCACGAGCGGCATCCCCGGCACGGGTGGGTGCCGAGGATGACCACCGGACAGGAAGGGACCACCCAGGTGAAGGTGATCGCCATCGACGGGCCCGCGGGTTCGGGGAAGTCCACGGTGGGCCGGGCCCTGGCCGAGCGCCTGGGCCTGCAGTACCTCGACACGGGCGCGATGTACCGCGGGGTGGCGTTCGCGGCGCTGCGGCGGGGGATCGACCCCTCGGAGGCCGAGCCCGTGGCCCACCTCATGGCCTCGCTCGAGTTGGAGATGGGCGACCGTTCGGTGGTGGTCGACGGGGTCGACGCCACCATCGAGATCCGCGGGCCCGAGGTCACCCGGGCCGTGTCGATGGTGGCGGCCAACCCCGCGGTCCGGGCCGAGCTGCGCAGCCGCCAGCGCGAGTGGGCCAAGCGTCACGGTGGCGGCGTCATCGAGGGCCGCGACATCGGCACCGTGGTGTTCCCGGACGCCCAGCTGAAGGTGTACCTCACCGCCTCGCCCGAGGTGCGGGCCGGCCGCCGGTCGAAGGAGGTGGCCGACCTGGACTACGAGACCGTGGCCCGCGACATCGCCCGCCGGGACGCGCTCGACCAGGGACGCGAGGACAGCCCCCTGCAGGAGGCCGACGACTCGGTGGTCGTCGACACCAGCGACCGGTCGGTCGATCAGATCGTGGACGACCTGCTGGCCCTGCTACCGGCTGCCACCGACGCCGCCGCCGCCGCCGACGACGACGACGACGACGAGGATGGTGCATGACCACCAAGTACGGCGCCGACCGCCACAGCGCGCCGCCCACCCGGTCGGCCCTGGCCCTGTACGCGTTCGTGCGAGGGGCCCTCGAGGGCTTCTCCCGGCTCTTCTGGCGGCTCAGCGTCAGGGGCAAGGAGAACATCCCGGCGGAGGGCTCGTTCATCCTGGCGCCGATCCACCGCTCGAACATCGACACCGTGGTGGTGTGCGCCTGCACCCGGCGGCGCATGCGCTACATGGGCAAGGACACCATGTGGAAGTACCGCTGGTCCGCGTGGTTCTTCTCGGCCATGGGTGGCATCCCGGTACGACGCGACGTGGCCGACCGCGAGGCGATGCGGCTGTCGCTCCAGATCGCCGGTGGCACCGAGCCCATCGTGATGTTCCCCGAGGGCACGCGCCGCACCGGTCCGGTGCTGTTGCCCGAGCACATGCACGACGGCCCGGCCTACGTGGCCTGCAAGGCCGGCATCCCGATCGTTCCGGTGGGCATCGGCGGCTCCGAGGACGCGATGCCCAAAGGGGCCAAGGGCATCCGCCCGGTGAAGATCACCATCGACATCGGGGCCCCGATCTACCCGCCCGAGCACGTCTCGGGCCGGGTGCCGCGCAACGCGGTGCGCAACGTCACCGAGGAGCTGCGACAGCACATCCAGGAGCTGTTCGACACCTCTCAGGCTCGGGTGGGCAAGCCCAACGAGCACTCCTAGCCTTCCGGGCATGAGCGAGCCCCAGGATTCGCCGCTTGACGCGCCGGGGCCAGCGGTCGAATCGGTCCAGCACCCGGACTTCCGTGAGCGGCTCCGCGAGGCCGCCCTCGAGGCGGAGCGACACACCGGCGAGCATGAGGACACCGATGACGAGGCCCGGGCCCACGTCGCCATCCGGGTGGCCCGGATGAGCGCGGGCTCCGCCGTGTTGATCGCCGGTGCCATCCTGCTGCCCCTGCCCGGACCGGGCTGGGTGGTCATCGCCATCGGCCTGGGGATCCTGTCGAAGGACGTGGCATGGGCGGAACGCACCCTTGATCGGGTGCGTCGCCGGCTGCCGGCGGGGGAGGACGGCAGGATCAGTAAGCCGGTGCTCTACGGCTCGATCGCCTTCGCCATGGCCACCATGGCCGTCAGCACGTGGTGGTCGTTCTCGGGCTGACCGGTGCCCGGCCCCCGCTCAGAAGAGCTTGGCCTGGGCGAAGACCTCGCGGACGGCGGGCTCGAAGTGCTCGAGGGGGAGGGTGTCGTAGTCGGGGTCGAAGGCCACCTGGTCCCACTCGTCGGCGAATCGCGCCGCCAACTCGAACACCTCGGGTGACAGCTCGTCGCGATGGCGCTCGCGCGCGTCGGGGTCGCCGCCGAAGTGGTGGTAGTAGTGCCGGCCCTGGAAGTCCTGGTGCACGCGGATCATGTCGTGGACCTCGGGGCGCACGTAGGGCCTCAGGATCGCCGCCGCGATCTCGGGGTGGTTGGGCACGCTGATGGCCTTGCCGATGTCGTGGCACAGCGAGGCCACCACGACCTCCTGGTCGGCGCCCGCCCGCTCGGCCAGGGTGGCGGTCTGGAGGCAGTGGGTGAGCTGGTCGGTGGAAAAGCCATCGGTGATGTCGGCCATGGAGCGCAACAGGTCGAGCACCCGATCGGCGACCCGGGACTGGTTCTTGGCGGTCTCCACGCCGATCACCCCCCACTGTTCGGCGGTCGACTCGTCCATGCGGGTGAAGGTCGTGGTCATGGCGCCCATTGTTCCACCGTGGCGCTATCCGGCGGCGAGCATGACGCCGAGGAAGAGGGCGGCCAGGGCGGTGAGGCCGCTCAGCGCGCCCCAGAACGCCAGCGCCTGGCGCGACTGGGCGCCGATGTGGGCGGCGGCGCTGATGCCCGATGCCGCCACGACCACCAGCTTCACGAACAGCGTGATCTGGTACTCGATGGTGGTGTCGGCGACGTCCACCGCCACCACGTTCCAGATGCCGGTGACCACCAGCACCGCGAACGCCGGCCAGGCGATGCGGTTGAAGCGGCGGGCGACGGTGCGGGGGGCATCCTCGCCGAGGGCCCGCAGGCCCGGCACCAGGCCCGCGAGGGTGACCTGGCCGCCGACCCACACGGTGGCGGCGAGCACGTGCAGGAACAGCCGGACGGTCGTGGCGGTGACGGGCAACATGGCCACAGCTTGACCGCCCGTGGCGGTCAGCTCGAAGCGGGCAACGCGGCCAGCACGTCGCTGGCCTTGGTCTGGCGGTCGTTCACACCGGGCCGGTCGTCGAGCGGGCCGCCGAGGGTGAACGTGGCGAACAGGTCGACGGCGTCGATCAGGTCGCGCAAGCTGCGCGGCGGCGGGAAGTACTCGTCCTCGTCGGTGAAGCGGACCTCCTCCACCCCCTCCACAGGGTCGAGGTGGGCGATGATGGCCTCGACCAGCTCCTCGGGTGCCGACGCGCCCGCGGTCACCCCCACCACGCCGTGCAGGTCGCCCGGCACCTCGTCGACCCCGTTCACCCGCTCGACGCGGGGACAGCCCGAGTCGCGGGCCAGCTTCTCGAGGGCACGGGTGTTGGAGGAGTTGGCCGAGCCGATCACGATGGTGGCGTCGCACCGGTCGGCGATCTGGCCCAGGGCCGACTGGCGGTTGGTGGTGGCGAAGCACAGGTCGCTGCGACCCGGCATCCAGGTGTTGGCGAACCGCGCCCGGGTGGCCTCCATGACCCCTTGCCAGTCGCGGTGGCTGAGCGTGGTCTGGGCCAACAGGGCCACCGGCTGGTCGAAGTCGGGCAGGGCGTCGACCTGGGCCTCGGTCTCGACGAGGTGGATCGCGTCGGGAGCGACCGCCATGGTGCCCACCGCCTCCTCGTGGCCCTCGTGGCCCACGTAGACGATCTGGTACCCCTTGGCGGCCCGAACCTTCACCTCGTGGTGGACCTTGGTGACCAGCGGGCACACCGCGTCGACCACGTAGCCCCCGTTGGCTCGGGCGGCCGCGACCACCTCGGGCGCGGACCCGTGGGCGCTGAGCATCAGCGGCGACCCGGGTGGCACCTCGGCCACGTCGTCGACGAACACCACGCCCATGTCCTCGAAGCGGCTGACCACCTTCTGGTTGTGGACGATCTCGTGGTAGCAGTAGACGGGTGGCTCGAAGGCCCGCACCATCCAGGCGAGGGCCTTGATGGCCATCTCGACGCCGGCGCAGAACCCGCGCGGGGCACACAGGAGAACGCGGTCGACGGCCATAGGCTTGCAGGCTACGAGGCACCGCCCCACGCGCGGCGAGCGAGGGACGAGCGAGCCATGAGGATGCGATGAGGCGTCAGCCGAAGAGCCAGCAAGGTGCGCTGAGGCGCCAGCCGAAGAGCCAGGAGCGAGCGTGCACGGTTGCGGTCGTCGCGCCCGGGTCGCCGGCCGATCGGGCCGGTCTGCGCCCCGGCGACGAGATCGTGGCCCTCAACGGCGAGGCCCCACGCGACATCATCCGCTTCCGCGTCCTCACCGACGAGCCGCAGGTGAGCCTCGACGTGCTGCGGGGCGGCCTCACCCTCGAGATCGACGTGGAGAAGGAGGCGGGGGCGCCGCTGGGCGCCGAGGTGTCGTCGGCCCTCTTCGACCAGGTGCGCACCTGTGACAACCACTGCGAGTTCTGCTTCATCTACCAACTGCCGCCGGGCCTGCGCGACAGCCTGTACCTCAAGGACGACGACTACCGGCTGTCGTTCCTGTACGGCAACTTCACCACCCTCACCCGCTTCACCGAGTCGGACCTCGAACGAGTGGTCACCGAGGGCCTGTCGCCGTTGCACGTGAGCATCCACGCGACCGACCCCGAGGTGCGGGCCGATCTGTTGCGGAACCGCCGCGGCGCCACCAGCCTGCGCTGGCTGCGGGCCCTGCTGGACCACGGTGTGACGGTGCACGGCCAGGTGGTGGTGATGCCGGGCATCAACGACGGCGCGGTGCTCGACGACACCCTGGCCGGGGTGCTCGACCGCTACCCCGAACTGGCCACCTTGTGTGTGGTGCCGCTGGGCATCAGCCGGTTCGCCCCTGAGGGTCGCATGCGTCCGCACACCACCGACGAGGCGAACGCGGTGCTCGACGCGGTGCACGACTGGCAGGAGCTGTTCCTCAGGGTGCTGGGCCGGCGCCTCGTGTTCGCGGCCGACGAGTACTACCTGATGGCC
The DNA here is from genome assembly GCA_964635055.1 of uncultured Microthrixaceae bacterium. Taxonomy (GTDB): domain Bacteria; phylum Actinomycetota; class Acidimicrobiia; order Acidimicrobiales; family DATDAH01; genus JAEUJM01. Next base: position 41,652 of record CAZWMT010000005.1, read on the forward strand.
GACCGGCCGTTCCCGCCGGCGCAGGACTACGAGGGCTTCCCCATGCACGAGGACGGCATCGGCATGGCCCGCACGTTCGAGCAGGAGTTCCTGGGCCTCGTGGGCGAGCCCACGGGCCCGCAGTCCGGGTTCTTCGCGTCGGTCGACGGCGCCCCCGCCGAGGGGTACCGCGCCCCCCGCACCGTCACGGGAGGCGCCCCGGCAGCCGCCGGCCTCACGATCGGCCCTCGTCGCGACGCGCCCGTCGGGGTGCTCACCGCGCCGTTCGGCGCCGCCGTCCTCGAGCCGTTGGTCGCCGGCCTCGGCCGCGAGGACGTGCGGGTGCTCACCGTCGACAACGAGTTCTTCGGGGGCAACATCGGTGTGACGGGCCTGATGGTGGGCGCCGACCTGCAACGGGTGCTGGCCGACCAGCCCGCCGGCCACCGCTACCTCCTCCCCGACGTCTGCTTGTCGCAGGGGCGCTTCCTCGACGGCGTCACGCCGGCCGCCCTGCCCCGCCCGGTCGAGGTCGTGGCCACCGACGGACTGGCGCTCCGCTCGGCACTGGAGCGGGGAACGTGACCCTTCCCGTGGTCGCCGTCGTCGGCCGTCCCAACGTGGGCAAGTCCACCCTGTTGAACCGCATCGTCGGCCGGCGCGAGGCCATCGTCGAGGAGCGTCCCGGGGTCACCCGTGACCGCAAGGAGGTCGTCGCCGATTGGCGGGGGCGATCGTTCACCCTGGTGGACACCGGCGGCTGGCTGCCGGGGGGCAACGACCTCGACGCCAAGGTGAGCCGCCAGAGCGAGGTGGCGATCAGGGAGGCCGATGCCATCGTCTTCGTGGTCGACGCCGCCCTCGGCATCGTCGAGGAGGACGCTCGCGTGGCGGACCTGTTGCGACGCACCGACGTGCCGGTGCTGGTCGCGGCCAACAAGGTCGACGACGTGAACCGCGAGCCCAACGTGTGGGAATTCGTCCGCCTGGGCGTCGGTGACCCGTACCCGGTGAGCGCCCTGCACGGACGCGGCACGGGCGACCTGCTCGACGCGCTGGTCGACCTGTTCCCACCCGCCGACGATGAGGACGAGGTGGTCGAGGAGGCGCCCGACGAAGAGCCCCGTGTGTTCGGCGTGGCCATCGTGGGACGGCCCAACGTGGGCAAGTCGACGCTGTTCAACCGCCTCATCGGCGAGGAGCGGGCAGTGGTGCACGACATGCCGGGCACCACCCGCGACTCCATCGACACCGTGGTCGACACCGGCGACGGGCTGATCCGCTTCGTCGACACCGCGGGCATGCGCCGCAAGGGGAAGATCGACGAGGGCACCGAGTACTACTCGTTCGTGCGAGCCCTGCAGTCGGTCGACCAGGCCGACGTGGCCCTGCTCGTGATCGACGCCACCGTCGGCGTCACCCACCAGGACCAGCGCCTGGCCGAGCGGGTCGACGCGGCCGGGTGCCCGGTGGTGGTGCTGTTGAACAAGTGGGAGACGCTCGACGCGGAGTCCCGCGCCCAGGTGTCGGCCCAGATCGAGCGCCGCCTGCACTTCCTGGGGGAGGCGACGGTGCTGAAGATCAGCGCCCTGACGGGCAAGGGGGTGTCCAAGCTCATGCCCGCGCTGTCGGGCGCCATCGTCGACTACCACCGCCGGATCCCCACCCGGCAGGTGAACAACGCCATCCGGGCGGCGCAGGCGGCGCAACCTGCGCCCCACGGCGGACGGGTGCTCTACGCCACCCAGGGCGCGGTCGACCCGCCCACCTTCACCCTCTTCGCCAACAAGGCCCTGCCGCCCACCTACCTGCGCTACCTCGAGCGCAGCCTGCGCGAGACCTTCGCCATGGGGGCCACACCCATCAAGATCCGCGTCCGCCGCCGCTCCGAGTAGCGCGCACACGAGGGCGGATCCGGCCGCGGGAGGAGCGATCAGTGGTCGCGGCGCGGCCCGGAGACCGTCACCCGACGGCGCCGCAGCTGTAACCGCTTCTTCATTCGCCGCCCGGCGCGCAGCGCTACGCTCGGGGCCTCCATGACGACCACTCTCCTGGCGGTCGCCGCCCTGGGCTGTCTCGTCGCCGCCCTCGTCTGGGGCCGCTCGGCGCGCCATCGCCACCGGGTCTGGCGTCGCGTCGAGGCCAGCGGTGGCGATGTCGACGCGGCGACCATCGCGCTCGGCGACTACCGCAAGGACCTGCACACCACGGTGCTGTACCTGCTGCTGGCGGTGGCGTGCGCCGCGACCGCGGCCCGCCCGCCGCAACGGGTGCTGCCGGTGCTGCTGTTCGGCGCGGTGCTGGTGACCGTGGTGTTCACGGTGATCTTCGGTCGCAACTTCGTGCGCGACGCGCGCTTGGTGCAGAGCCGCGGCGAGCTCGAGCGCCGTGCCCAGGAAGTGCTGAGCCAGGAGGAGCTGGCCCCGCGGCGGTGGGCCGCCCGCCTGGCTCCCGACGAGCTCCCCGACTTCACCGGGTTCGAGGTGGGTCGGGTGTACCAGGCCGGCACCGGCCTGATGGCCGGCGACTTCTACGACGTGTTCCCGGTGGCGCCCACCCGCATCGCCGCGGTCATCGGCGACGTCACCGGCCACGGGATCGAGCCGTCCATCACGGCCTTCCAGGCCAAGTACCTCCTGCGGGTCTTCCTGCGCCAGTTCCGCGACCCGGCCCAGGCCCTCGAGGAGCTCAACGCCCAGATGGCGGCGATGGAGCGACCCGAGGAGTTCATCTCCGTGTGCGTGGTGGTGTTCGACACCGACGCCGGCACCCTGCGGTTCGCGTCGGCCGGGCACCCGGCAGCCTGGCTGTGGCACCAACGGGAGGTGCGGCCGCTGCGCGCCACCGGCCCGTTGCTGATGCTCGACCCCGGGGGGGTGTACCACAGCCGCGAGATCCCGCTCGAGCCCGGCGACCTGTGCCTGCTCTACACCGACGGCCTGGCCGAGGCCCGCGACGGCGAGACGCTCTTCGGCGAGGACCGGATCGCCAACACGCTGCGACGTGACCCGGGGGTGGCCCCCGACGTGCTGTGCAAGTCGCTGCTCGAGGCCGCCCGCGACTTCTCGAGCGGACCGCTCACCGACGACGTGGCCATCCTGGCCATCCGCCGGGAGTAGCGGCGAGCCGCGCCGAGCGGTCACTATTCGGGCCGTGACCGAGCCCCAGCCCGACACACCGCCCGACCCGCCGGCGGGGGACCACCGGGCGGTGCTGGCCGCGGCCACCGAGCGGGCCCTCGCCGGCAACCTGGCCCGCGTCGGCGAGAAGCTGGCCCGCCAGAACAAGCTGTTCGTCCGGGACCGCCTGGGGCTGTTGCTCGACGAGGGGACCTTCGTCGAGGACGCGCTCTTGGCCAACACGTCGGCCACCGACCTCCCCGCCGACGGGGTGGTCACCGGCACCGGTGAGGTGGACGGCCGCACCGTGGTGGTCGTGGCCAACGACCCGACCGTGAAGGCGGGGTCGTGGGGCGCGCGCACGGTCGAGAAGATCGTGCGGGCCACCGAGCAGGCCCTGCAGTACGACCTGCCGGTGTTCTGGCTGATCGACTCGGCGGGGGCCCGCATCACCGACCAGGTCGAGCTGTTCCCGGGACGCCGCGGCGCCGGGCGCATCTTCTACAACCAGATCAAGCTGTCGGGCCGGGTGCCGCAGGTGTGCTGCCTGTTCGGGCCCTCGGCCGCGGGCGGCGCCTACATCCCGTCGTTCTGCGACATCGTGATCATGGTCGAGGGCAACGCGTCGATGTACCTCGGCTCACCCCGGATGGCCGAGATGGTGATCGGCGAGCGCACCACGCTGGAGGAGATGGGCGGCGCGCGCATGCACGCCACGGTGTCCGGGTGCGGCGACAACCTGGCCGCCGACGACGCCGACGCCATCGACCAGGCCAAGGCGTGGTTCTCGTACTTCCCCGATCGCTGGCGGGACCACCCGCCCGTGTACCAGGCCGAGCCGCCGGCGCGGGCACTGACCGCCGACGTGGTGCCCGACGAGGAGCGCCGGGCCTACGACATGCACGACGTGATCGACGCGCTCGTCGACGCCGAGAGCTTCTTCGAGCTCAAGCCGCTGTTCGCTCCGGAGCTGATCTGCGGTCTCGGCCGCCTCGACGGCCGGCCCGTCGGCTTCGTGGCCAACAACCCGCTGCAGAAGGGCGGCGTGCTGTTCGTCGACTCGGCCGACAAGGCCGCCCGGTTCGTGTGGTGCTGCGACGCCTTCAACATCCCGCTGGTGTTCCTGTCCGACGTGCCCGGGTTCATGGTGGGCACCGACGTCGAGCGCCAGGGCATCATCCGCCACGGCGCCAAGATGGTGACCGCGGTGTCCGAGGCCACGGTGCCGAAGGTGTCGGTGATCGTGCGCAAGTCCTACGGGGCCGGCCTGTACGCGATGTCCGGCCCGGCCTTCGAGCCCGAGGCCACGATCGCCCTGCCCACGGCCAAGATCGCGGTGATGGGCCCCGAGGCCGCGGTCAACGCGGTGTACGCCAACAAGATCGCCGAGATGGACGACGCCGACGAGCGGGAGGCGTTCATCGCCCGGGAGAGGGATCTCTACGAGGCCGACGTGGACATCATGCGGCTGGCCAGCGAGCTGGTGGTCGACGCGGTGGTTGACTTCGGTGACCTGCGGGGCGAGATCGTGCGTCGCCTGGATCGAGCGCGCGGGAAGAACCGGCACTTCAGCGACCGACGTCACGGCGTCCCACCGGTCTGAGAGGCATCACGTTGAGAGGCATCACGTCGAGAGGCATCACGTCGAGAGGCATCACGTCGAGAGGCTCTGGTCTGAGAGGTTGCGCCGATGCCGTTCTGTGAGGACTGCGACAAGTTCTACACACCCACGTCGCTGTCGGTCGGGGGCACGTGCCCGAAGTGCGGCCGCACCCTGTACGACACCGGCGACGAGCGTGACGACAGGCCCCACATGCCGTGGCACTTCTGGTTGCTGCTCATCTGCTTCGCGATCTACCTGGGCTGGCGGATGGTCCAGGGCATCGGCTGGCTGGCGCACCACCTGTGAGCGGGTGAGCCCGCGTCGATGAGCGCTCCCCGGCGGTGGGTGGCTCGCCTGCGCGCCGTCGTGGGGGGACGCGACCGGTCGTTCTGGGCGGTGCTCGCCATCGGTGCGGCCGCACTGGTGGTGCGAGTGGTGGTCGCGCACCGGTTGGGGTACGTGCGCGGGTACAACGACGGCGATCAGGCCGACTACCGCACGCTGGCCTACGACATCATCGGGGGCAACGGGTACCGCACCGCCAGCGGGGCTCGCACGGCGTTCCGCTCGGTCGGGTACCCGCTCTTCCTCGCCGGCGCCATCCGGATCGGCCACGCCGTTCCGGTCGAGCTCCCCATCCGGATGATCATCGGCTTCGCCCAGGCGGTCGTGGGCACCGTCACCGTCATCGTCACCGGGCTCCTGGCGCGGCGCCGCTGCTCGCCCCTGGCCGGGGTCGTGGCCGCGTCGGTGCTGGCCCTGTGGCCGAGCCTCGTGCTGATGACGGGCATCGCGCTGACCGAGACCTTGTTCACCTGCCTGCTCGCGTGCGGGATCGCGATCGCCTTCTGGTCCGAGCATCCCGGGGAGCGGCGCCTGCGGTGGGCCGGCGTGGTGCTGGGCCTGGCGACGCTCACCCGGCCGGCGGCGGTTCCCGTGGTGGCGGTGGTGGCCCTGTCCGTCTGGGCTCGACGGGCCGATGCGGATCGGGCCCGCCAGGCCTGCGGTGCCCTGGCGGTGGGGTTCCTGCTCGCCCTCCTGCCCTGGGTGTTCCGCAACGCGCTCGAGATGGGTTCGTTCGTCCCGACCGACACCCACGGTGGCTACGCCCTGTGCCAGTCCAACCGTCCCGGGGCGGGCCCCGAGGACCCCGCCGACCGCTACTGCGAGTTCCGGGGGACGAGCGAGGTCGCCAACGACCGACGCCTGCGGAACCGGGCCCTTCATTGGATGGCCACCCATCCCGGCGCCGAGGCGGTGCTCGTCGTGCAGCGGGCGGGGGTCCTGCTCCGCGAGGACGGCGACATCGTCGGCGAGCTCGTCGATCCCAACGGCCCCGACCCCGAGTGGTCGCCCGCGACCGCCGACACGGCCCGCCGGGTCGCGGACTGGTATTGGTGGGTGGTCCTGGCGCCGGCGGTGGTGGGCGTGGCGATCCTGGTGCGGCGTCGCAGCACCCGGTGGCTGGCCGCGTCCTACCTGTCGGTCATGACGCTGCCCCTGCTCGTCACGGTGGTGCCGCGGTTCCACCAGCCCGTCGCGCCCCTCTTGGCGATAGGCGTCGGCGTGGCCGTGGAGGCGGCGGTCGGCGCCGGCCGTCGGCTGCTCGTGGGGCGGCAGTCACCCGTTGCCGGGCCGGTGAACGAGGTGCAACTCGTGGCACGTGGAGCAGATCTGGATCCATGAGCTGCGCCCGCGGGCCAGCGACGGTCGCTGCGATCTCCGTCGAGGCACCGCAGTGGTTCCGGCGGGGCGCCGGCCGGCGCTCGCAGCATGGGCGTGGCGCGCTGGATCTGGCCGCGGCCTGGTTCACTCGTCGCCGCCTGCGCCCGTCAGGGCGTAGGTCGTCGGCGGCGTTCTCTGGCGGTGATGTGTTCCTTCCAGAGGTTGTGCGGTTTGCACTGGGGGTCGGCGTTGGTGCTGTCGGTGAGGCCGCCGTCGATCCAGGCGAGGATGTGGTCGATCTCACAGTGCACCGAGCGGATGGCGCAGGACGGCTGTTTGCAGACGGGGAAGGCGATCTGAGCGGCCCGGCGTTGGGGGCGGCTGAACCAGCGGCGTTCCCGTCCATAGCTGAGGGGGTAGCCGTTGGGGTCGGTGACGAGGGTGTTGAGCCATCCGGTGATGGAGGCGAAGAGGGCCTGTTCGGGAGTGATGGGGGTGCCGTCGGCGAACTCGCAGCGGCGTTGCAGCGGGTACGGGTAGGCGTTGGGGTCTTGGCCGTTGATCTCGGCGATGATGCGGGCCCACACGGTGAGGTAGGTGTCGTGGTCGCACACGATGGTGGTGCCCAGGTTGGGTTCGGCGCCTTTGCCGCCGTGGGCCCGCGACGCCCGGGCCATCTCGACGAGGGCGTCGGCGCGGCGCTGGGCGGTGGTGCGGCCCAGGTCCCGAGATGTTGCCTTGTCGCCCAACCGGGCGCGGGCATCGGCCCAGTCGGCTTCCCAGAGGCGCTGATAGTGGCGGTCGAGCTCGGTGTCGAACTCGTGGAAGCCCATCCGGTCGAGCCACGCGTCGAGGCGGCCCATCCCTTCGAACGTGGCCGACGAGTGGGCCTCCCTCGCTTCGAACTGGGACAGGGCGCGGCGCTCGGCGTCGTCGGGGTCGGCGATGTCGCGCCACCGCGACACCTGCTGGCAGAACTCGCCGTAGGTGAGGTCGCGGGCCCAGCCGACCAGGAGCTCTTCGTCGTGGGCGAACCGGACCGCCAGCGACGGCAGGTTGGCCTTGGCCAGGATGTCGACGTGGTCCAGGGTGATCGACCCGAGCTCGAACGCGGCGACGGTGTGGGGCATCGTGCGCAGCTGGCGGCCGAGCCGGCACCTGCGGTCCACGTCGCTCTTGCGGGAGTGGGTGAGCCAGGCGATGCGGGCCGCGGCGGAGGAGCCGCCGGTGGCCTTCCACTCCTTGGACGAGTCGTAGGCGGCGAGCAGTGCGCATTCGATGGCGTCGAGGCGGGCCCGATCGGCGGCCACCTCGAGGATGGCCTCTTCCAACGTGGCGACGGGCTCGTTGGCCCAGGTGACCCCGCCCAGCTTCTCGGTGCTCTCACGAAGATGGACCAGCTGTGCGCGCACGACGACCACTCCCAACGGACGACATCTCAACGGGGAAGCGGCAGCCAGCGTTGCACCATCAGGGCTGCGAACTGATGTTCGACACAATAGCGCGCCAGCGGGAGTGGCGCAAGGAGTTCCGTGGGTAATTCTGCAGGCCGGGCCAGGGTTTCAGCCATCGGGTGCGAGGCGCTGCGGCGTGTCCCGATAGAGTCTGATCCCTCACGGACGGGCTGTGGCGCAGCTTGGTTAGCGCGTCGGTCTGGGGGACCGAAGGTCCCGGGTTCAAATCCCGGCAGCCCGACCAGCGAAAGACCAGGTCAGAGGCCTGGAGGCTCCTCGCCGGAGTCTCCAGGCCCGGCCAGATGACAGCGTTTTGACAGCGCCGAGGACACGATGCCGTGCCGGCGCTCGACGAGATCCGCAACCGCTGATTCACGACCCGGTCCCGCCTCCACCAGCCCGAGTTGACCTGGTTCCCCAGCGTCGGCGAGTCCACCGCCCCAGCGAAGGCGATCTGCGGCCGCTGCCTCGTCCGCGCCGAGTGCCTCGCCTACGCCCTCGAGGCCGGGCTACAGGGCGTGTGGGGCGGCACCAGCGACGCCGACCGCCGCCGCCTCGCCACACCCGCCGCCTGAGAAGCGCCCGCAACTACCGTGCCGTCCGTGGACGATCTGACCCCCTACGAACGCAGGCTGACCCTGAGCGCCCTCTGGAACCACAAGCAGAACGTGGGGAAGCTGCTTGGTGAGCACCACGACGACGCAGGCGACGAGATGCACGAGCTCAGCGTGATGGAAGCGCTCGACTCCGCCGCAGCGAAGCTCGGCGGTGACCCCGCGGCGACTCAGTACGGCGCCGCGAACCACTGACGACCACGCTTCGGCGGTAACCCCGATCGGCCCTGCCGGCGCCTCGCTCTACGGTGAGGATGTGGCACAGCAGCCCCACCCCGAATCGTTCACCGACGACCAGCTCGAGGCCGGCGCCAAGCACCTGGCCTACGAGGCGTGGATGATGGGCTCAGCCCTCGTGCTGAGCGAGTCCACCTCTCACACGGCCCGCATCTCGCCCGGCGACCACGTGCGGGAGAACGCTGCGCTCGAGTCCTGCCTCACCCACGCCCGGGCCCTTCTCGAGTTCCTCGGCATCCGCCACCGCAAGCCCGCTGACATGTGGCCGGCGGACTTCGGGGCGTCGGAGCCCGTGCTCACTGCTGAGCGTCGCAGGTCGTATAGGCAGCGGCTGCGCACCATCGACCGGCACCTCGCCCACGCCTCCTGGTCGCGCGTGGCCGGCGTTCTCGACGACCAGGAGGACGACGACGACGATGACGTCGGCCCGGACGAATGGCTGCCCGAGCTCGTGGCCATGATCCTCGAGGATCTGGCTGCGGTCGCCGACACGATGCGCGAGGGCCGAGCCAAGCGCACCTTGCGCCTCGGTCTGCAGCCCGTGGCGAACGAGCCAACCCCAGGCCGCAAGCGAGGCGACTACAGCACCACCGCCCCGACGTTGACCATCATCCGAGCCTCTGACTTCACCGACCCCTAGATCCCCACGTCTGCCAGCGCCGCGATCGACTGCAGGCGGTTCTCGATGTTCCGGATCCGGGCGGTGACCTCGGGGCCAGCTGCCGGCCCTGGGACGTCGAGCGGGTCGCCTGCCCACTCAGCGAGCGCGGCGATGCCAGCGAGAAGGTCCTCGAGGCGGTCGAGCCTTGAGCGCTGCAGCTCGTCGGCCTCGCTCATCGGCTCTTCTCCGCGATCCACTCCGAGGCCTCCTGGCGGTCGTCGGGGGTCCGCAGCGCGTCGGTGACCGTGAACCGGTCACCGAACTCGCGGAGCAGGCCCGGGAGTCCTCCTCGCGGCCCTGGTGGAGGAGCTCGACGACGGCGACGACCAGGAGGTCGATGACCTCGGCGATCTCGGGCTCGATCTCGTGGAGCCGCGGCAGCGGGTCGCGGTGCGGGCCCTGGTGCCCGCGGCCAGGACGCACCCGTACTGGTCTGGGCCGTAGGAGCAGCGGGCGGGCGTAGTGTCGAGGGGTATCGGGACCTCCAGAGGGTTCCGGTCAGGCCCCGGGTGGTTACCGCCACGCCGGGGCCACTTCATGTGGACGACCGTCAACCTACGGGTTGCGTGGACGACCGTCAACTACCATCGCTAAGGTGATCGATCCCGACGACCTCCTCGACTCTCACGACGTCGCCGAGCTCCTCGGCCTGGCCAGCAACCGCGCGGTCAGCACCTACCGCGGCCGCTACCCCGACTTCCCCGCTCCGCTGATCGAGAAGGGCGCCGGCCGCTGCGTCCTCTGGCGCCGCCAGGACGTCGAGCACTGGGCGAGGTTGACTGGACGTCTGGCGCGATGAACTCACCCGACGACGTCGAACGCGGATACTGGAAGGAGAACCTCTCACGCGTGTGGGCCCCCATCGAGGTGGGGTTGACCATCGCTGGCCTCATCATCGCTCTAGTTGGTGGCAGGGTCGCGGAGACGAAGCTCGAGGACTTCTCATTCTGGTCTGCCTTGTCCCTGGCCCTGATCGTGCCTGCCGTGCTGGTCTTCGTGGTGAACCCGTGGCAGATGTGGAAGGAAGCCCAAGACGAACTCTCCGAGTATTACCCGCCTCCGGTCACGGTGGCCCTCGTCGAGCCTGTAGCCGTCAAGGCGGTCCTGCCGAACCAACAGGTCATCGACGGGCACCTTGCGCGCCTTCGGATCACCAACGAGAGCAAGTCCGGCCACCGTTTCTACGCTCAGGTGGTCAAGGTCGAGCACCAGGAGCCCGGGCCCGAACCCCCATGGTGGGTACCGTGGCGGCACGATCTGGCGCGTGAGACCCTCATCCCGCCCGAGTCGAACGAGATGCTGAAGGTCGGCCTCGTGGAACACCGGCACCGTCCGTACTTCTACGTCAGCGCGAAGGACGGGCAGCCGGAGGAGCTGAACGCCGGGAACTTCGCCGACGATGACCATGTCGTGGCCCACGTCTGGATTCGCGAAGCCCGGCACCACCAGGTCGTAGCGAAGGTGCGACTGACGATGCGGAAGCCCGAGGCTGACCACGACCTCCTCGAGGTGGCCGTCGACGAGTCCTAGATCGCCCCGATCATCGAGCCCCGAGCCGCTTCTTGGCCTTCGCCTCGCGCTTGTCCCACGTGCCGGCCCATCCCTGACCGGTGGCCGCTGCGCATAACCTGAGCACCTCCTCGTCGTCGCCGGCCTTGTCGGCCAGGACCGCCAGCCGTTCTAAGCCAACGTGGCGGGGCAGCGGCTGGTCCCGGTACTCGGCTCGCATCGCCGCCGCGACCTGTGGGCCGATGGCAACCTGCGACCGGGCAGCCCAGACCGTCAGGTCCAGCCACCCCGGCTCGTCACGCAGCTTGTAGGCCGTCTCCATGACCGCCTGGTAGGCGAAGTGCAGATCCTCGATCGAACCCGACCACCGCGGCGCGAGCTGGCCGAGGAGGTCGATCAGGCGGCGCAGGATCGGCACCGCGTACTCCTCGCGGTCGCGTGGGTTGTCGAACCAGCCGACCAGCTGTCCGACGTTGGCGACGACACGGTCTGACGGTCCGACGAGCAGCGACTCGACGCTGGTCTGCCCGGTGCCGAGAGGTTGAAACACCTCGCGCATGTGGGGCAGCTGCGCCTCGGTGAACGTGGCTGCCAACCAGGTTCGCTCGTCGAGAGAGCCGACGGCTTCGGGGCCCGTCAACCTCAGTCCTCGAGCTTGGTGAGCAGGTAGTCGACGACGGGCGGCGGACCCACCAGCAGGTTGATCCCGAGGCGAACGCCAGCGGTGCTGCGATGCTCGGCGATCACGAGACCGGCCCGGGCATCACCCGACTGCATCAGCGGCGACAGTTCAGCGGCCATCTACTTGGGGATCCAGCCGACCTGCACCAGGCCGTCCTTGGACCAGACCCCGACTGCGTTCGGGTCGTGCTTCTCCGCGGGGTCGGGCCTGAGCTCGATCCGCCGGCCTGGCTCGAACTCAGGGCGTTGCAGGTCGTCGGCCCGGTAGCTCACGCCGGCGACGGTGTAGACGAGCGTGATACCTGCCTTCTTCAGCTGCGCTGCGTCACCGGTCACCAACGTGCCTGAAGACTCGCTGAGGAGCCTGTAGCCCGACGTGGTCAACTCGGACCCGTCCTCGGCCGCCCCGGTCTTCGTGAACGCCCTCAGCAGCAGCCCCGGCCGCTTCGTGTACGTCCTCGGCGCAGCCGGCGGAGGAGCGGCCACCGGCGCCGTCAGCTTCTTGAAGAACCCCATCCGCCTGTCCCTCCCGCACGCGCCGACTCTCGGTTGGCGGGGCACAGTGTCGCACCCCATGGTCATGCTCGCAGGATGAACGATGATGATGCGCGGGTCCGGGCGCACGAGGAGAACCACCGGCGATCACAGGTGATGGCCGACGCACAGCGGCATGGGCCGCCAGCGCCGCGGCTTGAGACCGAGACCGGCCCCGCTCAGGCCGCGGTCAGGCCACAGGAGGTCGAGAAACATCGGGAAATGCCGAGCAACAACGAGTAGTCAAGGGCGGGGGTTTCCGCAGCTCGCCCCGGTCTTCCCCGGAATGGCGGGGGAGTCCGCGACATGCCGGTTCGGTCTGGGGGACCGAAGGTCCCGGGTTCAAATCCCGGCAGCCCGACCAACCATCGCACGGGATCCCGGCCTCCGGGCCGGGACCCGAGCGGGCCGTTTGTCAGCGCTTTGTCAGCGCAGTGGAGTCGAAGTGAGCGAAGCTGAGCAGATCGAGTACGCCAGGGCTCTCTCTATTGAGATCCGAGGTGCGATCGACGGGTACCAGGCGGACGCCCGTCTCTGTCACAAGGCAGCCGAGTTCCTTCTCCGAGTTGCACCAAGAGCTTCGTACACCGAGATGCTCGCTGGTGCAGCCCTCGAGGAGGCACTGCGCTCTCTTGTCGAGAGCGACCCGACGCTGACCGTCAACGGCAAGCCCGGCCTCAACAGCTACTCGACGGGGCTGCAGACAGTCGGACTCATCGACAACCAGCAGAAGAAGGACATCGACGCCTGGGCGGGGCTTCGCAACAGTGCCGCTCACGGGGACTTCGATGCAATCAAGCGTGAGAACGCGAGTCTCATGGAACAGGGAGTGAACTTGTTCCTGCAGCAGATGCGGCCTTAGCCGAAGATCAGCGCTCCGACCTTGGCAGCGGCGTCCTCCTGCATGCCGGGCACGACGTGGCTGTAGAGGTCGAGGGTGATGCTGATCGAGGAGTGCCCAAGGCGTTCCTGGACCACTTTCGGATGCACGCCGGCCTGGAGGGCGATGGTGGTGTGCGTCAGGCCAGCGTTCCCGAAACGTCGGGTGGGTCCGTTACTCCCTGCCCAGAAGAGAGGGAGCCACCACGTCGCTCGTCACCGAGGAATTGTCTCGAGGCCATCGATCCCACAGTGGCTCGACGCGTAGTCCGCCACCGCTTGGTCGGCTTCGCTCACTGCCGGTCTCGGAGCGCCTCCCGGCCAGCCGCGACCAGCCCTGATCCCCCCTCAGGGTGGTCATCGGTCATCTGGCCGAGGACTCGGCCGAGTGTCGCCTGTGCTTGCCGTTGTTCGGCGTCAGGTGCCGTCTCGGACAACGTCTCAATGGCTGTAGCAGGGTCCATCTGGTCGCTTTGATCGAGCGCGGCACAGTAGTCAGCCTCCGATCCGAAGGCTCGAGAGCCGGAACCACTCGCGCCCGACACGCCCGGATCGCGATTCGTGCTAGATGCCGCGATGACGATGATGACCGCGACGAGCGCGACGAGCGACACCGCCGCGACGCCGATGACGACACCGATTGTGGTGGCGCTCGTGGTCGGTGCCGGCCGATACCCGCCTGAAGGAATCGGCACCGCGCTCCGCGGCGGGGGCGGTGCCGGCCGATACCCCGCTGGAGGAGACGGCACCGCGCTCCGCGGCGGGGGCGGTGCCGGCTGAGGCGATGGTGGGTACCACCGACCGTCTGCCCGCCACGACCATCCTGCGCGTCCAAGCACTCCGGGCGCGTACCAACGGCCGTCGAAGGCTTGTTGCCAGTCTGGCCCCCGTGGTTGGTCCGTCATGTCACCCCAAGGTCGAGGCCCGGAGAGTACCAAGTCGGCCCCATGATCGCCCTGGGTGGACCCTGGGGTGCACCGGCCTGCCTCGGCCGCGATGGGAGGCCGGTCGGTCAGGCCGTCGCGGTGCCGCAGCCGGGGCAGAAGGCCGCCGCCGGTGGCATCGGGCACTGGCAGTGGGCACAGGACCGGGAGGCGGGCAGGGCGGGGGCCGGCGCGGGAAGGACGCTCTGTGGTGGTGGAATTGGCTCCGCCGCGGGCGGCGTCGGCCCGACGTCGATGGCGTTCAGGAAGTTGCCGTACCCGCGTGCGCGCTCCACGTAGTGCTCCGCGCTGATGCTCTGTTGCTGGTAGGCGCTGGTGATGCCGATCATCTCCGTGGTCCTGGCCACCTGGCTGCTGGTCAGTTGCCGGCCCTGGCTGCACACGGGGCACAGCAGGAAGTGCTTGGTGCTGTAGGGGATGAGTGGGATGAAGAACAGCGAGAACCACTTCGTCTGCGAGATGTGACGGAAGACGGACTCGTTGCTGCAATGGGGGCAGGACATCGGGACGACGCCGCCCCGGTCCTTCGGGCGGCGGCTACCGAAGCCGAAGATGATCACGCGGGGCTCCTCATGGTGTGTGAACGGACACCGACGCCGCCGGCGCACCGGGCTCGCCGCCCCGACACCGGCCGGTGGAGGGCCATGGCGTCGACCCTCTGACGACCTCGGATCATCGACATGCGTCCGCCCCCCGGGTGCTCGGGTCGCCCCGCGGCGCGGAAGCGATGGGGTGCGAAGGTAGCAGCCGGTGCGGCGCCGCGGTCGCCGAGGCCGGTGCCCGTAGCCTGAGCGCGTGCGCGTAACCCTGATGCTGGCCGACGCCGCCCAGTCGGTGGACAACAAGCTGTTCATCCTAGGTGGAGGGTGGTCGGTCACCGGCCCAGGACCCACGACGATGGCGATCGCGCTGAAGATCGAGGTGCCGTGGGACCAGACCAACCGGCGTCACCAGTGGCGCATCGAGTTGGTCGACGCCGACGGCCAGCAGGCCCTGCTCCCGTCGCCTGCCGGCCCGCAGGCGCTGGTGCTGACCGGCGACTTCGAGGTGGGCCGTCCGGCGGGCACGCCCGAGGGCACGCCCATCGACCTGGCCCTCGCGGTCAACCTGGCCGCAGTGCCGTTTCCGGCCGACCAGCGCCTCGTGTGGAAGCTCTGGATCGACGACGACACCGACGAGGACTGGGAGCTGCGCTTCACCACCCGGCCCGCACCTGCGGCAGAACCCGGTTGACCACCCGGTGAACACAGGGCCGCGGTCCCATGACACGGGAGAGAACCTCTCCGGAGGCGATGGCCGCGTCAGCGCACGGTAGGGGACTGGGCGTGACCTCCGGCCTACGCTCGATCGACCCATCGGATCAGGAGCTGGCGCATGCCCCCGTCGTTCAACGGCACCATCAACCTCGACATCCGGGACTCGACCCCGGACTGGGGGCCGTACCTGGCACCGAAGGCCGCCGAGGGCGCGCCCAACGTGCTGATCCTCGCCTGGGACGACCTGGGCTACGCGACCATGGACACCTACGGCGGTCCCGTCGAGTGCCCCAACATGAAACGCATCGCGGACATGGGGGTGACCTTCGCCAACTTCCACACCACCGCGCTCTGCTCGCCGACGCGTGCGTCCCTGCTGACGGGCCGCAACGCCACCTCGAACGGCATGGCCACGATCGCGGAGTTCGCGTCGGGCTTCCCCGGCATCTCCACCCGGATCCCCTTCGAGAACGGCTTCCTCTCCGAGGTGCTGGCCCAGCAGGGCTACAACACCTACTGCGTCGGCAAGTGGCACCTGACCCCGGGGGAGGAGTGCAACCTGGCCGCCTACAAGGGCCGCTGGCCGCTGGGGCGGGGCTTCGAGCGCTTCTACGGCTGGCTGGGCGGCGAGACCAACTCGTACTTCCCCGACCTGGTGCACGACAACCACCAGATCGAGGCCCCGGCGCGGCCCGAGGACGGCTACCACCTCGCTGACGACCTGGCCGACAAGGCCATCGAGTTCATCCGCGACGCGAAGGTGATCGACCCGGACAAGCCCTTCTTCATGTACCTCGCGCCCCAGGCCGGGCACGCCCCGCACCTGGTGCCGCTCGAGTGGGCCGACCGCTACAAGGGGGTGTTCGACGACGGCTACGAGGCCATCCGCGAGGGCATCCTGGCCCGCCAGATCGAGCTCGGCCTGCTGCCCGCGGACACCCAGCTGTCGCCCATCAACCCGCACGGCGAGCCGGGTCGCACCGGGCCCGATGGCCAGCCCTGGCCGCAGCTCGACACCGTGCGCCCGTGGGACACGCTGAGCGACGACGAGAAGCGCCTGTTCACCCGCATGGCCGAGGTGTTCGCCGGCTACATCTCCTACTACGACGACCGCCTGGGCCGGGTCCTCGATCACCTCAAGGAGTCCGGTGATCTGGAGAACACCCTGATCATCGTCGTCTCGGACAACGGGGCCAGCGGCGAAGGCGGCCCGAACGGGAGCTTCAACGAATGGCGGTTCTTCAACGGTGTCGCCGACACCGTCGAGACCACCCTGCCCCACATCGACGAGCTGGGCACCCCGGCGTCGAACAACCACTACAACACCGGCTGGGCCTGGGCCCTCGACACGCCGTTCCCGTACTGGAAGCGCTGGGCTGGCGCCGAGGGGGGCTGCGCCGACATGTGCCTGGTGGCCTGGCCGGCCAGGATCACCCCGGACGCCACGCCCCGCCAGCAGTACATCCACGCCGTCGACGTGGTGCCCACGGTGTACGAGCTCCTCGGCATCGAGCCACCCGAGGTGATCAACGGGTACGTGCAGAGCCCCATCGAGGGCGAGAGCTTCGCCGCGGCGCTCACCGAGCCCGACGCCCCCGCCAAGTCGTCGCAGTTCTACACGATGCTCGGCCAGCGGGCGATCTACCACGAGGGCTGGTTGGCCTCGACGGTGCACCCGCCGCTCAGCGGCTGGGGCAACTTCGACAAGGACGAGTGGGAGCTGTTCCACCTCGAGTCCGACCGCTCGCAGAGCCGCAACGTGGCCGCCGACGAGCCCGAACGACTCGAGGCCCTCAAAGGGCTGTGGTTCTACTACGCCGGGATCTACAACGGCCTGCCGGTCGACGACCGATCGGCGCTCGAGCAGGTGCTGGCCGAACGTCCCCACGGCGCCCCCGACCGGGGCCGCTACATCTTCTACCCCGGCTCGGCGGACGTGCCCGAGTCGGCCGGACCGGCCATCAACGGTCGCTCGTACTCCATCCAGGCCGGCGTCCAGGTCGACTCCGAAGACGTGCAGGGGGTGATCTGGGCCGCCGGCGGCGTGCCCGGCGGCCACAGCCTCTACGTCAAGGACGGCACCCTGCGCTACACGTTCAACTGGATCGGCACCACGCTCCAGGACGTCGTCGCCGACCGCCCGCTCGAGGTGGGTGAGCATGTGTGCACGGCCGAATTCGTGGCGTCGGGGCCCAGTGCCGATCCCGCCATGCCGGGCATGGCGGGGACGCTGACCCTGTACGTGGACGACGACGCCGTCGGTTCGGG
Source organism: uncultured Microthrixaceae bacterium (assembly GCA_964635055.1). GTDB lineage: Bacteria > Actinomycetota > Acidimicrobiia > Acidimicrobiales > DATDAH01 > JAEUJM01. The sequence continues at coordinate 59,055 of CAZWMT010000005.1, forward strand.
TGAGATCGTCACGCAGCCGGGGTACTTCTGCCTCACCGGTGACGGCATCTGCGTGGGGCGTGACAGCGCCTCGGCGGTGTCGCCCGAGTACGACGCACCGTTCCCCTTCACCGGCGGCACGATCGAGAAGGTGATCGTCGACGTCACCGGTGAGCACTACGTCGACCACGAGGCCCAGGTTCGGGCCTGGCTCCTGAAGGACTGACGCGCACGCCGTCCCGGTGCGTCAGGCGCCGGCCGGCACCCCGGCGTCGGTGTTGCGGATCGGCCGCGCCGGCCGGGCCGGCTGGCCACGCACGGCGTCGGCCGGCGGGTGATCGTCGGGGTGGTCGACGCCCTCCCACGCAGGCAGCACCAGCGCAGAGGCATGGCTGCCACCGCGGCCGACGAGGTGCGACGCGCCGGGCTCAACCGGGTTGTCGAAGCACCAGAAGGCCTGATCGCGCCCCGGTGTGGACAGCGTGAGGCGCAGGCGGGAGCCGGGTCGGAACACGTGGGCCACCGGCATGATGGGGATGCGGAAGCGCAGCCACTCGCCGGGTCGGAGCGCCTCGCGATGCTCGGGGGCGAACGTGTAGTCCACCAGCAGGTGGTCGGAGCGCTCGGGGTCCTCGCGGCGGTGCACGGGCCGGTGCCAGCCCGATTGCACCCGCAGCTCCCGGCCGTCGGGGCGGATCTCGGTGAGGGTGGCCTGCACCGAGGTGTCGGCCGTGCCGGGGCACAGCCACAGGTCGACGTGGCCCTGCCCCATCACCGTGAGCGCGTCGGTGAGCGGCGGCGTCTCGTAGGCCGCGGTGTGCTCGTCGGCGAACCTGGTCCACTCGATGGGCACGGTGGGCCGTATGAAGTCGTCGAACCGCTCGGTGAGTGAGTAGCACGACTCGCCGGCCTCGGGGTCGTCCCGGTAGCGATCGGCGCCGGCCGCCGCCGGTGGCGCTCCCGCGAGCGTGCCGTCGGCGTCGAGCCACCAGGTGACCGGCGTGCAGCCCGGCGGGGGGAACGACTCGGCCTGGATCTCGTAGCGGGCGCCCGGTGCGCCGGCCACCTCGCCCCCCGCGCCGCTCTCGAACAGGATGCGCACCGGCGGGTCGGCCAAGTAGCGGGCCAGGGCCGCGGGGTAGTCGTCCACCAGGTCGCCGAAGCGGTCGGCCTCGATCTCGGCCGTGTAGCCGAAGTGCTCGGCGAACGCCGCCGGCGCCACCGCACGGACGATGTCGGGCACCACCGGCACCCGCCGGGCCACGTGGAACGACAGGAACTCGAACCACCGGGCGATCACCATGGGGCTGTAGCCGTCGGGGTGGTGGCCGTTGAAGAGGGTGAACACCACGTGGGGTGACGCCTGGAACCGCTCGAGCATCAGCGCGAAGCGGCTCCCCGTCTGCTCGTCCTGCCACGACCCGGACAGGTAGACCGGCACCTGGATGCGGTCGATGAGGTTGGCCACACGACGGGCCTCGAGCGCGGGGCGGAACGTCTCGATGGCCCGGCCGAAGCGCTCGAAGTCCAGGTTCAGCGAGCGGATGTCCTGGTTGGCGGCGCACTGGGCGTCGCCGGCGTCGATGCGGGCCTGGTCCCAGGCCATGCCCCCCACCTGGGTCTCGGCATCGCGCTGGGCCAGCCACGCCCGGGTGAACCCCGAGTTGTACGTGCCGCCGGGCCATTGCTGGCGCCACAGGTCGTCGATGACCGACAGGGGGGTTACGGCCGCGAGGCTCGGCGGCGCGGTGGCGGCCACGAAGAGCTGGGAGATCCCCGGGTAGCTGAGGCCCACCATCCCGGGGCGGCCGTGCAGCACCCAGGACTGGCGCGCGACGGTCTCGATCACGTCGTAGCCGTCGGCCGCCTGCGCGGGGCTGAACACATCGAACACGCCGCCGGAACAGCCCGTTCCCCGCATGTTCACGCCCACCGTGGCGAACCCCAGGAGGTTGGCCAGCAGGGTGCCCGGCTGCGGCAGGTCGGGGTTGGAGGGGCCGTAGCCCGAGTACTCCACCACCGTGGGCCAGGGCGGTGGGCCGTAGAGGCCCTCGTCGGGGAACCGCACCATGGCCGACAGCGAGATGCCGTCGCGGGTGCGGAGGTAGCCGAAGCCCTCGGGCAGGTCCTGGTCGTAGAGCGACGGGTCCGGATGATCCTCGACGGCGAGCACCCGCACGGGGCCCAACGTGGTGGCCGGGGTGTGCGAGTGGTCGCGCACCAGGTAGTCGCCGGGCGCCAGGGTCTCCCCGTTGCCGACCGCGGCGACGAGGTCGTCGATGGTGGCCAGCACCGCATGGCTGGTGGGCACGTAGGCCACGTGGGCGTTGCCCCGTTCGTCGGCCACCACCGTCACGACCGGACGGCCGTCCGCGGTCAGGACCTCGAGCGCCGCGCCGGGCGTCGCTCCGGTGATGGTGAGCGTCTCGACGCCCGGTTCGACCGTCGGTGGGCGTGTGCCCTGCATGCCGGGATCCATGGGCCTACCTTCGCGCGCCGCTGCCGCCGCCGCCCGACCGGCCGCGCTCGGTGCCCACCGCTATCGTCGGCCCTCCCGTGCGTCCTCTTCTCCGGCTTCCCACCGTCGTCGCCGCTTGCGTCACCATGGCCCTTCTGGCGGCCGCGTGCGGCGGCGGGAGCGAGGCGGGCACCCCGAGCGCGTCTACCGTTCCGCAGGCCGCGCCCGATGCCCCGAACGTCGTGGTGATCATGACCGACGACCAGACGGTGGAGAGCATGCGGGTGATGAGCCGCACCAAGGCGCTGCTCGCCGACCAGGGCACCACCTTCTCGGAGTTCGTCACCAGCTTCCCGCTCTGCTGCCCGTCACGAGCCACGTTCCTCACCGGCCAGTACGCGTTCAACCACGGCGTGGTCGACAACATCGGCCCGAACGGCGGCTACTACTCGCTCGACAACCGCCAGACCCTGCCGGTGTGGCTGCAACGGGCCGGCTACGCCACCAGCTTCGTCGGCCACTACCTGTACCGCTACGGGAGCCGGCGCCCGCGGGAGATCCCACCGGGGTGGGATCGCTGGTTCGCCACGATCGACCCCAGCACCTTCCACTACTTCGACTACGACGTGAACGACAACGGCCGCGTCGTGCGCTACGGGCACGAGGAAGAGGACTACCAGACCGACGTGATGGCCGAGCGGGCGGTCAGCGAGGTGGAGCGACTGGCGCGCGGCGACCAGCCGTTCTTCCTGAACCTGTGGACCCTTGCGCCCCACGTGGCCGAGCCCGAGCGCAGCCCGCTGGCGCCGGACCTGCAGGCGGTCCCCGCGCCCCGCGACCTCCACACCTTCGAGCAGCAGTGGTGGACCACCGACGAGGCGCCGGCGTTCGACGAGGAGGAGGTGAGCGACAAGCCGACGTTCATCCAGGAGATGTCGCGCATGCTCCCCGTCACCCAGATCGCCGCGCAGGCGCACTACCAGCGTGCCCTCGAGTCGCTCCTGGCGGTGGACCGGGCGGTGGATGGCATCGTCACCGCGCTCGACGACGCCGGCGTGCTGGACGACACCGTCATCGTGTTCACCTCAGACAACGGCTTCCTCCAGGGCGAGCACCGGGTGCGCGACGCCAAGACCGTGCCGTACGAGGAAGCCATCCGCGTCCCGCTGCTGATCCGCGGCCCCGGGTTCCCAGCGGGCGCCACCGCGCCGCAGTTGACCGCCAACATCGACCTCGCGCCCACCATCCTCGACCTGGCGGGGGTGTCCGCCGGCCTGGAGCAGGACGGCCAGTCGTTGCTGGCGTTGGCGTCCGACCCCGGAGGCGTCGCCGACGACCGGGCCGTCTACGTGCAGAACGCCCCGACCGGCGAGGGCGACATCCCGCACTTCGACGGGGTCCGCGTGCCGGGATACGTCTACGTGGAGTACGCACCGGGCGCCCGCGAGCTCTACGACCTCGCCGCCGACCCCTGGGAACTGGACAACGTGGCCGGCGACCCCGCCTATGCCGGGCTGCAGCGTCATCTGGCCGACCTCCTCGTGGCGCTGCGCGGCTGCCACGGCGAGTCGTGCACGGAGCCGCGCTTCGATCCGCCGGGTTAGGTTTGGGGCGATGTGCGGCCGGTTCGTCTCCGCCACCCCGCCCGACCAGATCGCCAAGTACTTCGACGTCGCGGAGACGTCGGAGACGCTGCTGGAGCCGAACTACAACGTGGCGCCGACCACCGACATCTACACGGTGCTGGTCAGCGGCGGCGTGCGGCGCCTCGAGCCGATCCACTGGGGCCTCGTGCCGTGGTGGGCCAAGGACATCAAGGTGGGCAATCGCATGATCAACGCCCGCGCCGAGACCCTGGCGGAGAAGAACGCGTTCAAGCGGGCCTTCCGCAAGCGACGCTGCATCGTCCCGGCCGACGGCTTCTACGAGTGGCAGAAGCGCCCCGGCCACAAGCACAAGCAGCCGTTCTACATCGAGCGGGCCGACGGCGAGCCGCTGGCGTTCGCGGGCTTGTGGGAGGTGTGGCGGGGGCCTGACCGTGACGGGCAGCCGTTCCCCAGCGCCACCATCGTCACCGGCCCGGCCAACGAGACGATGGCTGCGATCCACGACCGCATGCCGATCGTGTTGCCGCCCGACGCGTGGGACACGTGGCTCGACCCCGAGGTGGACGACCTCGACCTGCTGGGCCGGTTCCTCGTGCCCGCCCCCTCGGCGCTGATCACCATGCACCCGGTCAGCACCGAGGTGAACAACGTGCGCAACGGGGGCCCGCAGCTCATCGACGAGATCGACGCGCCCGGCGACGCGCCGGCGTGAGCGCGGGGGGTGGGAGCAGGTCGGTGCCCACGGCACCGAGCCGATGGCAGACGCGGCAGCGACGGCTCGACAACCTGGTCCTGCGCTGGCAGGCGCGCCTCGACAGCGACTCGGCCGACCGCATCGTGCCGTGGGTCTCGGCGCTCGTGCTCTTCGTCGTGCTCGCCGGCCTGGCGCTGGCGCGGGCCCGCTCCCTCGATGCCGGCGCCGACCTGGCCTCGTACCTGCAGGGCGCCTGGCTGGTCAACGCGGGCGACCCGCCGTGGCTGTCGATCACCGGCACGAACCTGCTCTCCGACCAGGCGGGCTTCATCTTCTACCCGTTGGCCCTGGTCACCCGCTTCGTCCCCGCAGTGCCCCTCTTCCTGCTGGTCCAGTCGGCTGCCCTGGCCCTGGGTGTCGTGCCGCTGTGGCGGATCGCCCGGCGCGTGGCCCGCCTGCGGCCCGGCGCCGCGGGCACGGTGGTGGTCGCCTACGCGCTGTACCCGGCACTGCACAACATCAACCAGGCCGACTTCCACCTGGCCACGCTGGCGCTGCCGGCGCTGCTGGCCGCCTCGCTGTTCGGCCTGACCGGTCGCTGGCGCCTGTTCGCGGTGTGCGCGCTGTTCGTGGTGCTGTGCCGTGCGGACTTCGCCCTCGTCATCGCCGGGCTGGGTGGCCTGCTCGCCATCGAGGGCCGCCGGCGCGAGGGGGCGCTGACCGCGGGGTTCGGGTTGGCGTGGATGCTGGTGGCACTGCTGGTGGTGCAGCCGTACTACGCCCACGGGGGGTTCGTGCACGCCAGCGCGTTCGCGGCCTACGGCTCCTCGCCGCTCGGCGTCTTGGGCGGCATGATCGCCCACCCGTTCTCGGTCCTCGGCGACATCACCGCCGAGGAGAACTTCAACATCATCGTGCTGCTGCTCGCGCCCGTGGTCTTCCTACCGGTCCTCGCGCCCCGCTACCTGTTGCCCGCACTGCCCTTGGAGCTGCTGTACCTGGTGGCCAACGCCGGCCCCCTCCGCGCGCCCCGGGTCGAGCAGAACGTGGCCATCACCGCGTTCGTGTTCCTCGCCACGGCCATGGCCCTCAGCCGCATCGGCACCCGCACCATCGACCGGGTGCGGGTCGACCGACGGGTGCTCGGCGCGCTGCTGCTGGCGGCGATGGTGTTCTTCGTCCGCGACTCTGCGACCTCGCCCTACCGCGAGCCCTGGAACCTGGGCCGCCAGGACGCGATCGACGGGGCCCGGCTGGACGCGGTCGACACCATCGGCCCCGACGACGCCGTCCGCGCATCGCCCGAGCTGCTGCCGTTGCTGGCGGAGCGCCACCACCTCTACGAGCTCGACACGGCCCATCCACCCCATGTCCGGCGGGCCACCGCCGACCACGTCGACGTGGTGCTGCTCGACGAGCAGGCCGAGGTGGGGTGGGACGACGACGACCGGCGGCTGTTCCACGAGGGGATGTTGGCGCTGGGGTTCACCCGCACGTTCAACGTCGAGGGGATCACCGTCTACCGGCGCGGGTGACCGGCCCGACGGGGATCGGGCGCCGGTCGTTGTCAGGCGCCGCCCGGTCCGTCGACCGCCTCGGAGTGGCCGGCGGCGCGCAGGCCGTCGCGGAGCGCCTCGGCCGCCCGATCGAGGTCGGCCGGGTCGGGCTCGGCCACGGCGTTGGCGAAGTCGAGGTCGTGCACGCCGCGGATGGGCACCACGTGGAGGTGGACGTGGGGCACCTCGAGGCCGGCGATGAGCAGGCCCACCTTCTCGGGACGGAACACCGCCTGTTGCACCTTGGCGATGGCGTGCGCGACCCCGGTGAGGTGGCTCATCAGCTCCGGGTCGAGATCGACCCAGTGATCGACCTCGGCGATCGGCACCACCAGGGTGTGGCCGGGCTGGAGGGGATTGATGGACAGGAACGCCACGCAGCGGTCGTCCCGCCACACGAATCGGCCCGGCAGCTCACCGCGGATGATCAGGGTGAAGATGGTCGCCATCGCGAGATCGTAGGCTGGCACCCGTGAGCACAGCGTGGGACCTCCCGGTGAGCACGCTCTCCCGGGCGTGGCACTGATGGCCGCCCCGGACGACCACGACGGCGAGGACCGCATCCTGACGGTGCCGAACCTCATCACCCTGGTTCGCCTGGCGTGCCTGCCGCTGTTCCTCTACCTGCTGTTCGGTCGGTCGAACCGCGCCGCCGCCGCAGCCCTGCTGGCCGCGCTGGGCGCCACCGACTGGGTCGACGGCTACATCGCCCGCCGCTACCACCAGGTGTCCACCTTCGGGAAGGTGCTCGACCCCGTCGCCGACCGACTGCTGTTCTTCGTCGGCGTCGGCGCCATCATCATCGACGGGTCGGCGCCGCTGTGGTTCTCGATCGCCGTGCTGGCCCGCGAGGCGTTCGTGTCGCTCGCGGTGCTCGGGCTCGCGGCGCTCGGCGCGAGGCGCATCGACGTCACCTGGTACGGCAAGGCCGGCACGTTCTGCCTGATGTTCGCGTTCCCGCTGTTCCTCGCGGGCAGCGACACGTCGTTGGCCGGTGCCGACCTGTTCACGCTCGCGGCTTGGGGCTTCGGCATTCCCGGGTTGGCGCTCAGCTACTACGCCGCCCTGCTGTACATACCCATCGGTCTCACGGCGCTGCGTGACGGGCGCGCCGCCCGGAGGGCCGCCCTGGTCGAGGAGGCCACGTGAAGGCAGTGATCATGGCGGGCGGCGAGGGCACACGCCTGCGTCCGCTCACCTCCAACATCCCCAAGCCGATGATGCCCATCGTCAACCGGCCGATGATGGAGCACATCGTCGAGCTCCTGAAGACCCACGGCTTCGACGAGATCGTGGTCACGGTGGCCTTCATGGCCAACGCCATCCGCACGTACTTCGGCGACGGCTCCGAGTTCGGGGTGCGCATGGTCTACGCCATCGAGGAGTCGCCGCTCGGCACCGCGGGCTCGGTGCGCAACGCCATGGATGAGCTCGACGAGCGGTTCCTCGTCATCTCCGGCGACGTGCTCACCGACATCGACCTGGGCGAGATGGTGCGCTTCCACGAAGAGCGGGGCGCGCTGGCCACCATCGGCCTCGTGCCGGTGGAGAACCCCCTCGAGTTCGGCATCGTCATCACCCGCGAGGACGGCAGCATCGAGCGGTTCCTCGAGAAGCCCACCTGGGGCCAGGTGTTCAGCGACACGATCAACACGGGCATCTTCGTGCTCGAGCCCGAGATCTTCGACTACATCGAGCCCGGCCGCCCGGTCGACTTCTCGAGTGAGGTGTTCCCCAAGCTGCTCGACGAGGGCCGGCCGCTCTACGGCGCGGTGGCCGAGGGCTATTGGGAGGACGTGGGCACGCTCGAGGCCTACCTGCGGGCCCACAAGGACGCGCTCGATGCCAAGGTGGCCCTCGACATCCCGGGCTTCCGCATGTCCGAGGGGGTCTGGGTGGGTGACGGCGTCGAGGTGCACCCCGAGGCCGTGATCGAGGGCCCGGCGGTCATCGGCGACAACTGCCGCATCGAGGCCGGGGCCCGCCTCGGTGAGTACACCGTGCTGGGCACGAACGTGAAGGTGCGTGAGCAGGTGCAGATGCAGCGCGTCGTCGTCCATGACAACGCCTACCTCGGCGAGCAGTGCCGCCTCGGTGGAGCGGTGATCGGTCGGGCCTGCGACCTCCGCCGCGGCGTGCGTCTCGAGGAAGGCGTGGTGCTCGGCGACGAGTGCTTCGTCGGCGAGAACGCCGTGGTGGGCGCGGGCGTGAAGGTGTACCCGTTCAAGACGGTCGAGGCCGGGGCCATCATCAACTCGTCCATCGTCTGGGAGTCGCGCGGCGCCCGCAGCCTGTTCGGCCGCGACGGGGTGTCGGGCCTGGCCAACGTCGACATCACCCCCGAGTTCGCCACCCGGGTGGCCATGGCCTTCGCCACCACGGTGAAGAAGGACAGCACGGTCATCACCAGCCGCGACTCGAGCCGATCGGCCCGGATGTTGAAGCGGGCGATGATGGCCGGGCTCAACGCCGGCGGGGTGAACGTGCTCGACCTCGAGGTGGCCAGCGTGCCGGTGACGAGGGTCCAGGCCCGGCGCCCCGACTGCGTGGGCGGCATCACGCTGCGCCTCTCCGAGGACGACGCGCAGTCGGTGACGATTCGGTTCTTCGACACCAACGGCGCCGACATCAACGAGGACACGCAGCGCAAGATCGAACGGCTCTTCAACCGCGAGGACTACCGCCGGGTCCTGCCCCGCGAGATCGGCGACATCGGCTTCCCGCCGCGGGCGCTCGAGCAGTACGCGGTTGCCCTCGAGTCGGTGGTCGACGTCGCCGCGGTGGGCGCAGCGGGCTTCAAGGTGGTCGTCGACTACTCCTACGGCTCCACATCATTCGTGATGGCCAACGTGTTCTCGAAGCTCGGCGCCGAGGTGCTGGCGGTCAACCCCTACGTGTCCACCGAGGGGGTGGTGCAGTTCGATCGGGCCGAGCACGCCGCGCAGGTGGCCAACCTGGTGCGGGCCTCCGGGGCGAACCTGGGCGCGGTGATCGACCCCTCGGGGGAGCGCCTCGTGCTCATCGACGACCGTGGCCACGTGCTCGAGCCGAACGAGTCGCTGCTCGCCCTGCTCACCCTGTTGCGTGACCAGCTCGACGGCGACCGGGTGGCGCTGCCGGTGTCGGCCACGATGCGGGCCGCCGAGGTGATGGTCGAGGCGGGGATCGAGGTGGTTCCCACCAAGACGTCGGCTGCCGCGCTCATGGATGCCTCGACCGACAAGGGGGTGGGGTTCGCCGCCGACCTCAGCGGGGGGTTCATCTTCCCCTCGTTCCTCCCCGCGTTCGACGCCGCCGCGTCGCTGGTGAAGACGCTCGATCTCCTGGCCCACTTCGACGGCTCGTTGTCCGACATCGTCGAGGGCCTTCCTCGCATCCACATGGCCCACGAGCGGGTCATCACCCCCTGGGAGCAGAAGGGCACGGTCATGCGGACGCTGGTGGAGCACTCCGCCGAGCGCGAGCTCGAATTGGTCGACGGGGTGAAGGTGCGCCACGACGACGCCTGGGCGCTGGCCCTGCCCGACCCCGAGGAGCCCGTCACCCACGTGTGGGCCGAGGCCGCCACCGAGATCGCCGCCCGCCAGCTCGCGGAGGAGTACGCCCGCAGGATCCGCCAGATGCTGCGCTGAGGTTGCGAGCCCGGCCGGCGCGGGGTAGATAGATACGAAACGGTGTCGTTTCGTATTGGAGCCCCGCATGGCCATCGACTCTCCCTCCACCCACGGACAGCCGGCGCAGCAGGTGACGGCCGCGCCGCCCGCCAACGACGTCGAGCTCGACCCCCGCCGCTGGTGGGCGCTGGTGGTGCTCTGCCTCAGCCTCCTGCTGATCGTGATGGACAACACGATCGTCAACGTGGCCCTGCCCACGATCCAGGAGGACCTGGGGGCGACGGGCAGCGAACTGCAGTGGATCGTGGACGCCTACGTGCTGGTGTTCGCGGGGCTGCTGCTCACCATGGGGAGCCTCGGCGACCGCTACGGACGCAAGCCCGCCCTGTCGCTCGGCCTCGCCATCATGGGCTCGGCCTCGGCCATCTCGGCCTGGTCGAGCGACCCGCAGCAGCTGATCTTCTGGCGGGCGGTGATGGGCGTCGGTGGTGCGCTGATCATGCCGGCCACCCTGTCGATCCTCACCAACGTCTTCACCGACCACCGTGAGCGGGCCCGGGCCATCGCCATCTGGGCCGGGACGTCGGGGATGGCGGTCGCCATCGGCCCCGTCACCGGCGGCTGGCTGTTGAACCACTTCTGGTGGGGCTCGGTGTTCCTCGTCAACGTGCCCGTGGTGGTGGTGGCCCTGGTGGCGGGCTACCGCCTCATCCCCAACTCGAAGGACCCGAACCCGCCGGCGCTCGACCCGCTCGGGGCCGTGCTGTCGATCGTGGGACTGGTCACCTTGGTGTGGGCGATCATCGAGGCCCCCGACCACGGATGGACCGACCCGGTCACCCTCACCGCGTTCGCGGTCGCGGGGGTGCTGCTGGTGATGTTCGGGATCCACGAGAAGCGCAGCGACCACCCGATGCTCGACGTGAGCTTCTTCCGCAACCCGCGCTTCAGCGCGGCGAGCGGCGCCATCACCATGACGTTCTTCGCCATGTTCGGCACCCTCTTCCTCTTCACCCAGTACATGCAGTTCGTGCTGGGCTACTCGCCGCTGGCCACCGGCGTGCGGTTCATCCCCATGGCGGCGGTGACGATGGTGGTGGCCCCGTCCAGCGCCCGCATCGTCGAGAAGGTGGGCACCAAGGCGGTGGTGGCCACCGGCCTGCTGTTCACCAGCATCGCCCTCGCCCTGGGGACGTTCCTCACCGCGGACGGCGGCTACCTGCCGCTGCTCGGGGTGTTGCTGGTCATGTCGGTGGGCATGGGCCTCACCATGGCCCCGGCCACCGAGTCGATCATGGGCTCGCTCCCGCTGGCCAAGGCCGGTGTCGGCTCAGCGGTCAACGACACCACCCGGCAGGTGGGTGGCGCCATGGGGGTCGCCGTGCTGGGCAGCCTGCTGGCATCGAGCTACGGCGCCAAGATGGCCGACTTCCTGGCCGGTGTGCCCGTCCCCGTGCCGGCGGCGGCCTCGGCGGCCATCCAGGACAGCGTCGGCGCGGCCGTGGGGGTGGCCGCGCGGCTCCCCACACCCGCGGCCGACGCGCTGACCGGAGCGGCCCGTGCCGCCTACGTGGACGGCATGGGCACCTCGCTGTGGGTCGGGGCCGGTGTGGCCCTGCTCGGCTCGATCATCGCCCTCGTCTTCCTGCCCGCCCGTGCCCCATCCGACCTGGAGCACTCGGCGGGATGACCGCCGCGCAGGCCGAGCACGCGGTCGTCGATACCGTCCGGCGGCCACCCGGGCGCCCGCTCGACGAGCACGCCCGCACCGACATCCTCGACGCGGCCGTGACCCTGCTCACCGAGGAGGGCTTCGCGGGTGTCACCGTCGACACGGTGGCGGCCACCGCCGGGGTGTCGAAGGCCACCATCTACCGGCGCTGGTCGAGCAAGGAGGCGCTGCTGCTCGAGGCCGCGAGCTGCCTGTCCGGTGGGCCGCAGGAGCTCCCCGACACCGGCTCGCTCCGCGACGACCTGCTCGCCCTCTACCAGGGGTTCCTGCCGGCGCTGATCGACGGGGTCCCCGGCCAGATGCTGCCCCAGATGGTGGCCGAGGGCACCCGCAATCCCGAGATCCGGGCCCTGCTGGCCGACTTCTCCGACAGTCGCCGCGGGCGCTGGCGCACCGTGATCGAACGGGCGGCGGCGCGCGGCGAGCTGGTCGATGACCTCGACACCGAGGTGGTCGTGGACTGCCTGACCGCCCCCCTCTTCGCCCGCCTGCTGGTGACCGGGCGCCCCCTCAGCGCCGAGCTGGCCGAGCAGGTGCTCGACGTGGTGCTCGGCGGGATCACCGCGGGATGAAGGCGACGGCGAACTCCTGAGCGCCATCGTGGTCGGCCGCGGCCGGGGCGGCGCGGCCTCGCCCGGTACGTCAGGGTGATGCTTGGGCGCGGGCCGGGATCTCGGCACCGAGGGGCCGCCGACGGCGGCGCCGGCGTTCCCAGAACGGTGAACCCCGGGTGCGGGGCACCCAGGTCAGCCGGAGACCGCCATGACGGCCGCCATGATCGCCACGCCGATGGCGCCGATGGTGATCAGCAGGCTCATGATGTGGGTCCTCGCGCCACCGCGTCGCCGGACTGGGGTCGGCGGGCGAGCACGCCGACCGGTCAGGCCACCTGAGCCGGTCGATCCCAGTGCCTCGGCTCGACGTCCCGTGGCAGACGGTTGTCGAGCGTGGCAGCCCTGGTGCTCGGCCCCGACGTCCACCACGTCAGCCACTGGTTGGCGCGGTTGCTCCGTTCACCGCCGAGCTGCTGCCGCCGAGCGCGCCGGCACGGAAGGCGTTTGGGAGCCGCTCAGTGGGGCGTCCCGCGGAACGTTTAGCGCCCGCCTGGCGGGCTCAGGCCCGTTCGCGGAAGTCGCTTCGCCGCACGGTCAGCAAGGCAAACAGCGCCTCCCGGCTCGACGCGCTGGCCGTGGCGAGGCGATCGCGTGCGTTTGCTGCGTCCCGGCAGGCAGTGAGCAGGAGCGGCATGTCGAACCTCGCGTCGTGGTCGTAGTCGGCGCGGTGGCGACGCGCCTGCGACGCGGCGAACAAGCGCAGAGCCTCGACGAGGTCGGCATCTGCGGCAGCCAGGTCGACCAAAGGCCCTCCGGCCTCCGCCTCCTTCTTCAATGGAGCGTTCGGTGCGGCGGCGAGCGTTCCGGCACGATCGACGATCATCTCGGCCGCGGCGACGAACTCACCATGGGTCCAGGTCCGCCGGACCCGGTTCCGCGCCTGATCGGGTGCCGAACCGATGAGGTGGCGTGCTGCCTGATCGGTGAGATCGTGGAACACGGCGTTGTAGGCCGAGCTGACGGCGCGGCGAAGCGCTGCATCCGACGGTCGCCCATGTCCGTCTACTGCCAGCGAGCGAGCATGATCGAGCAATGCGTCCGGCTGGATCACGGGGAGGCGAAGCGCGCCTTCGTGCCCACATCGACGAGCCACTTCCACTCGTCAAATGGCGTGGCGATGATGCGGGACCGCAGGTGCTCCTTGAGCTCGCTCAGGTGGTCCATCGGGTACTCGTCGGCAGGCAGGTCGTCGGGCAGATCGAAGTTGATCGAGAAGACGAACAACGGGTCGCCGTACTCGCCGGTGGTGAGCTCGACGCCCACCTCGAGTGAGAGCGGATCCGAGGCCCACTGGCCGGTGAGCTCCGCGGCCAGGTCGTAGGCGATGGCAGTCGCCTGCTCGAACGCGAGGACGTCGTCGTCTGACGGCGATCGATCCAGCCTGTGGCGCTGCGAGCCGTACCTCATGTGGCCAGCGTAGGCCATGGGTCCAGGCACGTACCACCACTTTCAATACATACAAGCCATATTGCAGGTATTTCTAACCCCACCACGCGGTCGCGCGGCGAGCGCCGGCGTTACGCCGCCGGCGGGCCGAGGCGGCCGCGGATGCCTTCCAAGGTGGCGATGGCGACCTGGTCAGGTCCTGGTGGCGGAGGCTCTCGGTCAAGAGGCGGCGGAACACGTGGCGGTCGAGCCGGCGCAAGGGCCAACCGGTCGTGCGTTCGCTACCGGTTCCGAAGGCGTTCCGCGGGACGTTTTCGGGGCTCGAGTTCTTGTCAGTGGGGGTGGGGATGATGGGGGTTCTTCGTCCCCTACGCGTTGGAGGTGTTGGTCATGTCAACCGTTGTCGAGGCGGCGCCGGATGTCGATGTTGCCCCGGATGTCGGTGCTGGGGTGATGGAGCGGGCTACGGGGATGGCGACGGAGCGGTTGGAGGCGGAGATCAAGACGTTGGCGGGGCATCTGGCGGCGGCGATGTGTCGGTGGTTGCTGTTGGTGGCGGAGTTCGACCGTCGGGAGGGGTGGGCGTCGTGGGAGTGCCGGTCGTGTTCGCACTGGTTGAGTTGGCAGTGCTCGATGAGCCTGCGCACCGCTCAGGAGCACCTGCGGGTGGCCCATGCTCTGGCCAACCTCCCGTTGGTGCGGGCGCGGTTCTCGACCGGTGAGTTGTCGTATTCGCAGGTGCGGGCCATCACCCGGGTGGCGGACTGTCCGGCGGCGGAGGAGTTCTTGGTGAACATCGCCCGGCACGCCACCGCATCGGCGCTGGAGAAGGCCGTGGCCGGCTACCGCAGCACCGGGCGACTCGACGACCAGAGCGCCGAGGACCGCCACGAGAAGCGGTCGTTCGAGTGGTGGGTCGACGACGACGGCATGGTGTGTTTCCGAGGGCGCCTGGAACCGGAGGAGGCCCGGCTCGTGATCGCCGCGATCCAGGCCCACACGGTGCCGGCGACAAGACGTTCCGCAGCGGAGCGCCCGACCGATGACCACGGTGAGCCCCTGCCCCAGCCGGGCGACGACCCCAGGGTGGCCCGCCAGGCCGACGCCCTCACCGAGGTCTGCCGCCGGGTCCTGACCGGCGCCACCCACCACACCGGCGCCGCCAACCCCGGCGCCACCGACCGCACCGGCGCCGCCAACCCCGGCGCCACCGACCGCACCGGCGCCACCGACCTTGCCGGCGCCTCGGTCGCCGACACCGCCTCGGACGCGGAGCCCGCCGCGGTGGTGAACGCCGCGTCGGGCGGTGGCGGTGGGGGCGGAGACGCTGCGGTCGCCGGTCGTGATCCCAGCGACGATGCACCCGTGGTCACACGGGGCGGGGTGAGCGAACCGACCGCCACGGTGGTGGTGCTGGTCGACGACGACGTGTTGTCGGGCGACGCGGACGGCACCTGCCGGCTCGACGGGGGAGCGAACCTCTCGCCCGAGACCGCCCGCCGGCTCGCGTGCGATGCTGCCACCTACACCATCGCCATCGGCCCCGACGGCACCCCCCGCCTGGTCGGGAAGGCCACCAAGACCGTGTCCCGTCGCCTACGCCGCGAGCTCGGCATCCGCGACGACGGCCAGTGCCAGTTCCCCGGCTGCGGCCTGGCCGGCCACCTCCACGCCCACCACATCATCCACCGCGAACACCACGGCCCCAACACCCTCGAGAACCTCCTGACCTTGTGCTCGTTCCACCATCGGCTGGTGCACGAGGGCGGCTACCACATCGAACTGCTGATGGGCCAGGTCATCGTGCACCGCCCCGGCCGAACCGACCTCGCCCACACCGCCACCCGCGCCATCGACGGCCCCGAGCTCGAGCTCCGCAACATCGCCGACGGCCTCGACATCGACGCCGACACCGCCACCAGCCTCTGGGACGGCACCCGCCTCACCTACGACGACCTCTCCTGGGCCATCGCCGCCCTCAACCACAACCGTCGCCTGACATCGTCGCCCGCCGAGGGCGAACCTGATCGCCTGATGGCCGAGGCGCAGGCGTCGTGTTGAACGCCGCCGCCACGAGTGGTCAGACCGGCTCGCCGAAGGCCGCGCAGTCGGGGTTCTCGCACACGAAGGTGGCGTCGAGCACGTTGGCCGTCTCCGCGGGCAGGGCCGTGACCCCGCAGGTGGCACAGATCGGGGCGTGACCCTCGTCGTCGCTGCCGCCGCCGTCGTGCTCGTCCCAGTCCGGCGTCACCCGATCAGCGGCCCACCTGGCCGTCGATCTGCTCGCGGAGGATGTCGGCGTGGCCGGCGTGACGGGCGGTCTCCTCGATCATGTGGACCAGGATCCAGCGCAGCGACAGGTGCACCGATCTGGTGCCCGTGCGGACGCCCACCTGGTCGAGGTCGTCGCAGGCGGCGACGATCTCGTTGGCGGCAGCACACGCCGCCTGGTAGCCGGCGACGACCGAGGCCGTGGTGTCGCCGTCGGCGAGATCGCTCTCGGGCACCACCGCGCCAGTACCGGCGAACACGTGCTGGAACCAGAACGTCTCGGCCATGGTGAGGTGCTTCACCAGGCCCAACAGGCTGGTGCCGCTCGGCACCGTCGAACGCCGCAGCGCCTCGTCGTCGAGCCCCTCGGCCTTGGCCACCATGCACCCGCGCAGGTAGTCGAGGAACACGACCAAGGTCTCCTTCTCGCCCGTGTTGACCATGGGTGCGCGACGGTCGGTCATGGCGGCCACCGTATCGACGTGGCGTGGCGCGAGCCTGTAGGGCGCGAGGTTCTCGGAACCGGGAGTGGGGCGCGTCTTGTAGCGTTCAGGGGATGAACATCCCCGACGACCTGCGCTACTCGACCGACCACGAGTGGGCGAGGCTGGAAGACGGCAAGGTGCGCATCGGCATCACCGACTACGCCCAGGACGCGCTCGGCGACGTCGTCTACGTGGACGTGCCCGCAGTGGGCACAGCAGTGAAGGTCAACGACACCTTCAGCGAGGTCGAGTCCACCAAGTCGGTCTCCGACATCTTCGCCCCCGTCGCCGGCACCATCGTCGAGGTCAACGAGGGCCTCGGTGACGCGCCGGAGCGCCTCAACGACGACCCCTATGGCGAGGGGTGGATCTGTGTGATCGAGCCCAGCGATCCCGGCGAGCTCGACGTGCTGCTCGACGCCGGTGCCTACCGGGCCCTCATCGAGGGGTAGGCGTACCGACGACCATGGTGAAGGGAGCTGGGCGTGGCTGACGTCTTCTGCAACAACTGCGGGCACAACAACCCCATCGGGGCCAACTTCTGCTCGTCGTGTGGCGGCCCGCTCGACCTCGCCAACCAGGAGAACACCACGGTCACGTTCCACCCCGACGACCCGGCCGACCGGCCGGATGACGAGCTGGCGGTCGACCTCGACGAGCTCCCCAACGACATCGGGATGCTGGTGGTGAAGCGGGGGCCCAAGGCGGGGTCGCGCTTCGCCCTCACCGAGGCGGTCACCACCGCCGGCCGCCACCCCGAGAGCAACATCTTCCTGGACGACATCACGGTGTCGCGCCGTCATGCCGAGGTCGCCAGGGAGGGCGACCACTATCTGGCCAGCGACGTCGGGTCGCTGAACGGCACGTACGTGAACCGCGAGCGCATCACCACGCCGGTCCGGTTGGCCAACGGCGACGAGGTGCAGATCGGCAAGTACAAGCTGGTGTTCTTCATGGGCGCCGGCGACGCATGAGCGGAGCGGGGGCCCGAGCGGCCCGGCGACCTCGTCGCCGAGAGCGGGAGACATGAGCGGAGCGGGGGCCCGAGCGGCCCGGCGACCTCGTCGCCGAGAGCGGGAG
>CAZWMT010000005.1:76630-208215 GCA_964635055.1 uncultured Microthrixaceae bacterium
CATGAGCGGAGCGGGGGCCCGAGCGGCCCGGCGACCTCGTCGCCGAGAGCGGGAGACATGAGCCGTACGAGTCGCCGAGAGCGGGAGACATGAGCGAGCGTGCCCACCTGTCGATCGGTGAGGTGCTGGCGCTGCTGCAGCAGGAATTCCCCGACGTCACCATCTCGAAGATCCGGTTCCTCGAGAGCCAGGGCCTGCTCGACCCCGAACGTACGCCGTCGGGCTACCGCAAGTTCTACGAGCCCGACGTCGAGCGTCTGCGGTGGATCCTGCGCCAGCAGCGGGAGAACTTCCTGCCGCTGAAGGTGATCAAGGGCCGCCTCGAGGAGGCGGGCGACCAGGCCGTGCCCGACGATCCACCGAAGCTGGCGTCGGTCCAGCCCATCGCCGCCGCGGTGGCCGCCCCCGCCGAGCCCCAGGCCACGTTCGAGACGGCCATGACCTCGGTGAGCATGACCGCCGACGAGCTGGCCGTCGCCGCCGGCATCACGCCCGACGTGGTGGCCGACCTCGAGCGGTTCGGGCTGCTGTCGGGCAAGTCGGTGGGGGCGTCGACCCTCTACGACGACGACGCCCTGCTGGTCGCTCAGGTGGCCGCGGCCTTCCTGCGCCACGGCATCGAGGCGCGTCACCTCCGCATGTACAAGGTGGCGGCCGACCGGGAGGCCGGCTTCCTGGAGCAGATCGTCACCCCGGTGCTGAAGCAACGCAACCCGGCCGCCCGGCGCCAGGCGATGGCGACCATCGACGAGCTGTCGAGCCTCGGCCAGACCCTCCGGTCGGCCCTGCTGCGCGAGGCGCTGCGGAACCATCTGGGGGCCTGACCCACCCCGCCGGTCGTCCGGTAGCGTTGGGACATGGTCGAAATGGAGCTGGTGGGTGTCCGGGTCGAGCTTCCCACCAACGCCCCCATCGTCCTGTTGCGGGAGAAGGGCGGCGACCGGCGCCTGCTCCCCATCTTCATCGGGGCGCCGGAGGCCACCGCCATCGCCTTCGCCCTCGAGGAGGTGGAGACCCCCCGGCCCATGACCCACGACCTGATGAAGAACGTCCTCGACGACCTCGGCGTGACCGTGGCCCAGGTGGTGGTCACCGCGCTGAAGGACGCCACGTTCTACGCCGAGCTCCACCTGGTGGCCAACGGTGCGTCCCACCAGGTGTCCAGCCGGCCGTCGGACGCGATCGCCCTCGCGGCACGCACCGGCACGCCGATCTTCGCGGCCGAGGCGGTGCTCGACGAGGCCGCCTACGCCCTCACCGAGGAGGACGAGGAGCAGCAGGAGGTCGTGGTCGAGCAGTTCAAGGAGTTCATCGACAACGTGAACCCCGAGGACTTCGCCTCCTGAGCCACTGCTCAGGGCGGCTGCCCGTCAGGTCGAGGCTCTAGTCTGGGGCGGCCGCGAGGGGCGGCCAGGCGGACAGGGGGACGACGGTGGGCCCAGCGCACGGCGCTCGGCGGGCGGCGGTGGTCGCGGTGGCGACCGTCTCGCTCCTCGCTGCGCTGCTCGGGCCCGCGGTGGCGACCGCGCCGGGCGCGACGGCGGCCGCCGGCCCGTGCACCCCGGTCCTGGGCACCACCGGCATCCGTGGCACGGTGACCGAGGTCGGGTCCGGCGCGCCGGTCTCGGGTGCCTGGGTGGCGGTGCTGCGGGCGAGCGACCAGAACGTGGTGGCCGGTGCGACAACCGCGGACGACGGCACCTTCGCGGTCGGTGTGGCGGCCGGGTCGTACTTCCTGTACCTGCTCGACACGGTCGGCGGCCACGCGCCGGGTCTCTTCGGTGCGCCGACGACGGTCACCGTGACGAGCGGCGCCGTCACCCGTGCCGATCCCACCATGGCGGCGACCCGCGGCTCGGTGGCCGGCACCGTGACGGATCACGAGACGTCGGCGGCCATCCCCGGCGCCTGGGTGGTCGCGCTGAGTGGCGCCACCGCGGCGCCCGAGACGGCAACCACTGCCGATGGATCGGGTCATTACACCCTGTCCGGCCTCGCCGCCGGCCCCCATCTGCTGGCCTTCCTCGACCCGTCGGGTGGTCATGCGCCGTCGTTCTACCCGCACGCTCCCGACGCCGGTCGGGCGAGTGTGGTGACCGTCCCCGCAGGGGGAGCGGCCGCGGCATCCGCCGCACTCGATGCCGCGACCGGCATCGCCGCGGGCGCACCGTTGTCCGGGACCGTGCGCGAGGCGGGCGGCGACGCGGGCCTGCCGGGGGTGCTCGTCGTGGTCCTGCGCGCCGCCGACTACCGCTTCGCCCGAGCGACGGTCACCGACGAAGCGGGCCGGTACGAAGCCGACCTGGCGCCCGGCGATTACCGGGTCGGCTTCGTCGACACCACCGGCCGCCGTGCCATGGCCTGGCACGACCACCGGGCCTACAGCGCCCTGGACGCCTCGACGCCCGTGACGGTGCCCGGCGTGGTCGATGCGGCGCTCGACCCCGGCACCGGGTCGGTCGCGGGCACGATCGTCGACGACCCGTCTGGCGCGCCGCTGGGCTGCACCTGGGTGGTGGTGATCGGTGCGGACGGGAACATCGCCGGGGGCGCGGTGACCGGGGCGGACGGCCGCTACACCGTCGACGGCCTACGGCCGGGCACCTATCGCGCGGTGATGGTCGACCCCACCGGCGGCCGGGTGCAGGAGTACTGGCGCGACAGCGCGTCGTATGCCGGCGCAACCACCTTCTCCGTCGCTCCGGGCGCCGCCGCCGTCGTCGTCGACGGCGACCTGGTGGCCCGCGCGCCCTTCGGCGCGCCCACCCAGTGGGTGGCCCGGCAGTTCACCGAGTTGCTGGGCCGGCCGCCCACGCCGGAGGAGTGGAAGGTGTGGACGGACTACTACGGCGCGCAGCCCGCCTGCACGGCAGCGTCGCTCACCGTGTTGCCGATGTATCTCACGGGGCTCACCACGCCGACGGTGCCCGGTCTGGCGCCCGGGCCCGCCACCGAATTCACCTCGCTGTACCCCGACACGAGCCAACTCGACCGGGCGTTGCGGGTCGCCGCGGTGGTCCGGGCCGCGTACGGCCACGACCCGAACGACAACGACTGGACCAGTCGCATCAGGCCCTACGTGTCGGGGACGAGCACCTGGTCGAACACGGTGACCGGGCTCTACGCGTTCATCATGGCGTTCGCCGGGCCAGGGACGTTCTGCAGCTTGAGCAGCCCGGCCTACACGTTCGGCTTCAGCCGCGCCCTCGACCTGCGCGCCAACCTGACCGCGCTGACACCGGGTCAGCCGCTCACTCCCTCGCGGAGCCAGGCCGAGCTCGAGGCGGCGTTGGACGCGGCCTCACGGGGCGCCACCGCCGGCGAACGGACGGTCACCCTGCGCCAGGGCGAGGTGGTGCGGGTCGGCGGCACCGCCAACGCGAACCGGCCGTTGGTCGTTCCCGCCGGGGTTACCCTCACCTCAGAAGGCACATCGGCCTATGCCGAGCCGCCGGACGGCAGCCCGCGCGGCCTCGCATACGCGCGGATGGGGCGCATCGTGCCCGCCACGACGGCGGGGACGCCCGCGGTCAGCCCCGCCGACGGGTTGGTGTGTGAGGGGACGAGGTGCAACAACCTCGGGCTGGTGTCGCTGGCTCCCGGCGCGCGCCTGGCCGGCGTGTGGGTCGACGGGATGGGCCTGTCGGACACGAACTACAAGATCGCGCTGGTGCGCACCGCCGGCAGCGCCGCCGACTCCCCGTCCACGCCCTACGACGACCGCACGTCGGTGGTGGCCAACCGGCTTTCCGAACCGTCGCGCAATGGCGCTGGGCTGCGCCTGGAAGGTGCGTCCACGGGCACCCCGTGCGTCGGCGAGCAGGTGCTCGGCAACCTGGTCACCGGGTACTCGTCACGGCACCAGTTCGACCAGCGGGGCCAGGCACAGTGGGTGGACGGCATCGTCGTGTCGTGCGAGGACGCCACCGTGGCCGGGAACGGGATCGTGGACGTGACCGATCTCGGCATCATCGTCAACGGCTCGCTGGACCGGCAGAACGTCATGACCACGCAGCGCTCGCAGGTCCGGGCCAACACCGTGGTCAGCGCCGGCCTCGACGCCCACGTCGCCCTCGGTGCCGACGCGATGGGCCAGTGCCTGCCCATCCCGGTCACCGGGACCAACCCACCACAACCACCGGTCCCGTGCCTGGACCTGGCGCAGCCGCGTGACTTCACCGGCGCCCGCATCCAGGACAACCGCTTCTTCACGGGGTCCCGGACCAGCTTCGACGTGGGCCTCATGGTGGGCGGAGGGGCGCTGTGGGGGGATCACCGCGTCACCAACCTGGCGCCCGACGACCTGCATCCCGATGCACGCGGCGTGGCGGTGACCGGCAACACGACCGCGGGGCTCACGGCGCGGGTCAACATCGGGATCGACGTCCACGACATGAACCACGCGACGGTCACCGCCAACCCCGTGTCGTTCCGACTCGTCGACGGCAACCCCCGGATCACCTGGGGTCGGTGCCCGCAGGCGCCGCTGCTCGTGGGCGACGCCGATGCCGGGTCGCTGGACACGGACGCCGCGTTCGCCACCGATGATCGCCCCCGGGGCTGCGTGATCGGCGAGCCCCCGACCGCCGGCCTCGAAGGGTTGCGCCTCAGCCCCGACGGCTCGGCCTTCGTCGGGGCCGTCACCGGATCGACCTTGCGCGTGTGGGGTGGGGACCTGCCGGTCGACCCCGACCTCGAGGCGATGGTGGCGGACCTCCGCGACGTGCGGCGCATGGGCATCAACGTCATCCGCCTGCTCCTCGACACCGAGGACTACCTCGACCCGCCGGCCTGCGAGACCTGCGACCCGACGGTCGACACCGCGGCGGTCGATCACCTGGGTGATGTCGCCGTCGCTGCCGAGCAGATGGGCCTGTACCTCGACATCACGGGCCTGGGCATCGCCTACCACCACCACAACGGGAGCTGGTTCGACGACTTGGACGCCTCCCCCGAGGCCGAGGTGCGGCGGTGGGAGGCCCAAGAGCTGTTCTGGCGGGCGGTGGCCACCGAGCTGCGACCTCGCACGTCGGTGGCGTGGTACGACCTGATCAACGAGCCCACCCTGGGTGTGCCCGCGACGACGTGGTGCTTCCAGGCGAGCCTGCCCGCGACGACACCCTGCTGGAACCCGAACCTGGTGAAGTCCTGGACGGATCCGGCCAACCCGGCCCGGCAGCGCACGGCACTCGACGTCGGGAGGGAATGGACCCGACGGATGCGCGACGCCATCAAGGTCGGGGCGGGCGACACCGTCCACCCCGTGTCGGTCGGCCAACTCTCGTTCTGCGCCGGCGCGCTCAACACGGCCAGTCGTGAGCTCGCGGACTTCGACATGGTCCACATGTACCCGGAGGACGAGACGCTCACCACCGACATCAACACGGTCAACAACTGCAAGCAGACCGGCCGGACGCTGGTCGTGGAGGAGACCTACTACACCGCGTCGGCCGAGAACCTCGAGCGGTTCTTCGACAGCACCCAGGGACGGACAGGGGGCTATGTCGGACACATCATCGGCGGCACCCCGGTGCAGCTGATCGAGTGGCTGGCCAGTCACGACCCGGAGACCACGCACGGGTGGTGGGCCCGGGTGATCTGGTACGCCTGGGACCAATTCAGCCTCCTCCAGGTCGCGCTGCGCAACCCCACCGGGCCAGGGATCATGCCGGGCTGATGCAGCGACCAGCTCAATTCCGACAGCGGCGAGGTCGATCGGGCGTGATGGGCGGACCACGGCAGCAACCGGTCTCGGCGGCAGGTCGCCACCCGCGCGCTCGGGATCGCGTGCTCGTCGTCACGGTCGTCGCCGGCCTTCTGGTGGCCCTGGTGGTGCCGGCGGTCCCCGAGCCTGCGGGTGCGGCTCGTGGTGAGGTCGGTTGCGGTGCGGCGGCGGGGTTGACGGGTATCGCTGGGACGGTGGGTGATGGGGTGTCGGGCTCGCCGGTGGCCGAGGCGTATGTCGCGGTGCTTCGGGCCAGTGACCAGGCGATGGTGGCCGGCGTCGCGGCGGGTGGCGATGGGCGCTTCTCCGTGGCGGTGCCGGTGGGGGTGTACTTCTTGTATCTGCTCGATCCCAGCGGTGAGCACACCGCGCGGATGTACGGGAGCCCCACGGCGGTGACCGTCTCCGGAGGGGCGGTGAGCAGCGTCGACGCCCAGATGGCGCCGCGTCGGGGCTCGTTGAGTGGGAGGGTCACCGACGAGGCCACCGGTCAGCCGGTGGCGGGGGCGTGGGTTGTGGCGGTCAACTGGGCGAGCGGTATGCCTGAACGGGTCGCGGTCGCGGATGGCGATGGTCGTTTCGTCATCGATGCCCTGCCCGCCGGGGCCCACATGGTCGTGTACGTCGATCCGGCGGGCGGGCACGATCCCGAGTACTTCGGGGGGACCCCGTCGCCGGTGGGGGCGGTGCCTGTTCAGGTCAGCGCCGGTGCGGCCACCGAGGCGTCGGCCGCGCTCGCGGCGCGGGCCGCGCCGTCGACCACGACGGCGGTGGACGGTGTCGTCACCGAACGCGGTGGCGGCCCGTTGGCGGGGGTGATGGTGGTGGCGCTGCGGGCCGGCGACTATCGCCTCGCGGCGGGTGCCCGCACCGACGCCGCGGGTGGGTACCACCTGGGCCTGCCGGCCGGTGAGTACAAGCTGGGCTTCCTCGACCCCTCGGGGGAGCACCCGATGGTGTGGCACGCAGGCCAGCGCCACGACGCTCTGGGGGCGGCGGCCACGGTGCAGCTTCCCGCGACGGTCGACGCGGTGATGGACCCGGTCACCGGTGCGGTGGCCGGCACGGTGGTCGACGATCCCACCGGCGCGGGTGTGGGCTGCATCTGGGTCGTGGCCATCGACGGTTCGGGGTCGGTCTGGGGCCCGACCGCCACCGGTGGCGACGGCGCCTACCGGCTCGCCGGTCTGGTGCCCGGCACGTACCGCCTGGCCATGGTCGACCCCACCGGTGGGCGCGTGCAGGAGTACTGGCAGGACAGTCCCAGCTACGCGGGGGCGGCGCCGTTGGCGGTGGCGGCCGGAGCGACCACCCCGGCCGATGGTGCGCTGACCGCGGCGGCTCCCTTCGGTGCCCCCACCCAGTGGGTGGCCCGCCAGTTCACCGAGTTGCTGGGCCGGCCGCCCACGCCGAGGGAGTGGAAGCTCTGGACCGACTACTACGGCGCGCAGCCCGCCTGCACCGCCGCGGGCCTCATGGTGTTGCCGATGTACCTCACCGGGCTCACCACGCCGACGGTGCCCGGTCTCCCGTCCGGACGCGCCACCGAGTTCGACACGCTCTACCCGGCCGCCGCGCCCCTCGACCGGGCGTTGCGGGCCGCCGCGGTGGTCCGCGCCGCGTACGGCCACGAGGCCAACGACAACGACTGGAACAGCACCATCAAGCCCTACGTGGCGGGCACGGCGACCTGGTCGGGCACGGTGAACCGGCTGTATTCGTTCATCATGGCCTTCGTCGGGACGGCGCCGTTCTGCAGCCTGACCACGCCGGCGTACCCCTTCGGCTTCTCACGGGCCATCGACCTGCGGGCCAAGGTCATGGCCCTCTACCCCAACCTGAGCCCGCCACTGGCGCCCTCACGCACCCAGGCCCAGCTCGCGGCCGACCTGCAGGCGGCGTCGGGCGGCGCCACCATCCCCCAACGCACGGTGACCCTGCGCCAGGGCGAGGTCATCCGCATCGGGGGCAGCGCCAACGCCAACCAGCAGCTGGTCGTGCCTGCGGGCGTGACCCTGACCTCGGAGGGCGGGCCCACCTACACCGAGCCGCCCGACGCCACACCGCAGGGCCTCGCCTACGAGCGCATGGGGCGGATCGTGGCCGACACCACACCAGGGGTCACACCGGGTCTCGACCCGGCCGACGGTCGGGTGTGCGCCGGCACCCTGTGCAACAACATCGGGCTGGTGGCCCTCGCCTCAGGGGCCCACCTCGCCGGCGTCTGGGTGGACGGCCAGGGCCTCTCCGGCGCCCAGTACAAGGTCGCCCTCGTGCAGACCGCCGGGAGCGCGTCCGAGAGCGCGGCCACCCCGTACGAGGACGGGACCTCGGTGATCGCCAGTCGGCTGTCCGAGCCTCCGCGTGACGGGACTGGACTGCGCATGGCGGGCGCCTCGACCGGTACCCCCTGCGTGAACGAGCGGGCCCTGGGCAACCTGGTGACCGGGTACTCGTCGAGCCATCAGTTCGACCAGCGGGGGCAGGCCCAGTGGGTCGACGGGATCACCGTCTCGTGCGAGAACGCGGTGGTGGCCGGCAACGGAGTGGTGGACGTCACCGACCTCGGCATCGTGATCAACGGCGCGATGAACCGCAACGAGATCGCCGCGACCCAACGATCCGACGTTCGGGCCAACACGGTGCTGAGCGCCGGGCTGGACACCCACGTGGCGCTCGGCGCCGACCCGGTGGGGCAGTGCCTCGCGATGACGATCGACAACCCGGCCGGGACGCCGGTCCCGGGCACGCCGGTTCCCTGCCTCGACGTGCGCGGCGCTCGTGACTTCAGCGGCGCGCGGATACGCGACAACCGCTTCTTCTCGAGCACGCGAACCGACTTCGACGTGGCTCTCCTGGTCGGGGGCGGCGCGCTGTGGGGTGATCACCGCTTCGTCAACCAGGCGCCCGATGCCGAGCATCCCGGGGCGACCGGTGTCTCGGTGACGGGCAACACCACCGGTGGCGTGCCGACCCGGGCGAACATCGGGATCGACGTGCACGACATGACCCACGCCACCGTCACCGGCAACACCACCTCGTTCCGCCTCGTGGACGGCAACCCCCGGAGCACCTGGGGGAAGTGCCCACAGGCGAACCTGCTCGCCGGCGCCGACGAGCTGGCGTCGCTGAGCACCGACGCGTCGTTCGTGGAGGGCGACGGCTCACGAGGGTGCGTCATCGGGGAGCCGCCCGCCGCCGGCCTCGAGCGACTCCGCGTGAGCGACGACGGCTCGGCCTTCGTGGGCACGGTGACGGGCTCGGCGTTCCGCGTGTGGGGCGGCGACCTGTCCCTGGATCCCGACATCGAGGTGATGACCGACGACTTCCGCGACGTGCGGCGGATGGGCCTCAACGTGATCCGGCTGCTGCTCGACACCGAGGACTACCTCGTCGCCCCGGCGTGCGACACGTGCCCGCCCACGGTCGACACGGCGGCGGTCGACCACCTGGGTGACGTGGCCACGGCCGCGGAGCAGGTGGGCCTCTACCTCGACATCACCGGCAACGGCATCGCCACCCACCACCACAACCACAGCTGGTTCGACGACCTCAGCGCCTCACCGGAGGACGAGACGCGACGCTGGCAGGCCCAGGAGCTGTTCTGGCAGGCCGTGGCCACCGAGCTGCGGCCGCACACCTCCGTCGCGTGGTACGACCTGGTCAACGAACCGACGTTGCCGGTGCGCACACCGGCCACCTCGTGGTGCTTCGACGAGGACATGGCCCCCGACGAGTACTGCTGGAACCCGAACGTGGTGAAGTCGTACACCGATCCCGCCGACACGAGCCGCCAGCGCAGCCAGCTCGAGGTGGCGCGGGCCTGGACGACCCGGATGCGCGACGCGGTCAAGGTGGGCGCCGCCGACACCGCCCATCCGGTGTCGGTGGGTCAGCTGTCGTTCTGCGGTGGTGCGCTCAACAGCGCGAGCCGGGAGATCGCGGACTTCGACATGGTGCACATGTACCCCGAGGACGCGACCCTGACCGCGGACATCAACACCGTCAACAACTGCAAGCAGCCCGGGCGGCCGCTCGTGGTCGAGGAGACCTTCTGGAGCGCGTCGGCCACCAACCTCGAGCGGTTCTTCGACAGCACCCAGGCGCGTACCGCCGGGTACCTCGGGCACATCCTCCAGGGCACTCCCTCGCAGATCCTCGAGTACCTGTGGACCCATCCGCAGTCCGACCCCGGGTGGTGGCCGCGCGTCCTGTGCCTGGCCTGGGACTCGCTCAGCCTGCGCCAGGTGGCGCTCCGCAACCCCACGGGCCCCGGGATCATGCCCTCTTGATCTCGGGGTGGCGGCGACCAGCGGCGATCGCCCGTTGACGGATCGCGCGCGCCGCCGTACCCTGCGTGTCACACCAACGTAATTCCGGACGTGTATTTCGCAGAGACACGTCGTTCGGGAGATCGGCGTGGTTCGGGGGTGAGGGCCCTCTCGCCACACCGGGAAAGGGCACCTGTGACACCCACCACCACTGGGTCCGTCGCCGAAGGCTTCAGCGGCAAGCGCACCGCGGAGATCGTCGGCATCACCTACCGCCAACTCGACTACTGGGCCCGCACCGACCTGGTGCGGCCCTCGCTGGTCGACGCCGCCGGCAGCGGCAGCCGGCGCCGGTACTCGTACCGCGACCTGCTCGAGCTGAAGATCATCAAGAAGCTGCTCGACGCCGGCATCGGGCTCACCACGGTTCGCAGCATCTTCGCCTACCTCCAGGAGAACCTGGGCGAGGACGTCACCAGCGCCAACCTGGTGATCAGCGACGGCCAGGTGGTGCTGGCCACCAGCGACGAGGAGATGATCGACCTGGTGCGCCGGGGCCAGGGCGTGCTCAACCTGTTGCCGCTGGGCGGCGTGCAGGCCGAGATCGACGCGGTCGTCGAGTTGCGCGCCGCGACGCCCGACGGCGTGGCCGACGCCACCGCGACCAACCCCGCGACCACCTCTGCGACGACCATCGCGGCCGAGGCGGCCGGCGACCGGTAGGCCCCGTCCCCCCGGGTGGCGGCTGCCCCCGGGGGGCACAGTACGATCCGCCGGGTGACCCTGCGCACCTCCCCGCTCGACGCCGCCCATCGGGCGCTCGACGCCAAGATGGTGCCCTTCGGGGGCTGGGACATGCCGCTCAACTACCCGGACGGCACGCTGGCCGAGCACCGTGCCTGTCGCACCGGTGCGGTGGTGTTCGACGTGAGCCACCTGGGCACCGTCCGGGTGCAGGGCGAGGGCTCCTACGAGATGTTGCAGCGGGCGCTCACCAACGACCTCGCCAAGGTGGCGCCGGGCCGGGCGCAGTACACGCACCTGCTCGACCCCGACGACGCGTCGGTGCTCGACGACATCATCGTGTGGTGGGTCGACGAGCAGCGCTTCGACGTCATGCCCAACGCCTCGAACACCGATCGCGTGGTGGCGGCACTGACCGACGGTGCGCCTGGCACCGTGGCCGCGGCTGACGTCACCCACGAGCGGGCCATCCTCGCCGTCCAGGGCCCCGAGGCGCGCGAGCGCCTGGCCGCGGTGTCGCCCGAGGCCGCCGCCGTGGGCCGCTTCCACGTGGCCCCCTTCACGTGGTCGGGCATCGAGTGCCTGGCCGCAGGGACGGGGTACACGGGCGAGGACGGCGTGGAGTGCGCCGTGCCCGCCGAGCACGCACCCGCCTTCTGGGACGCGGTGCTCGCCGCGGGGGTGGTGCCCGCGGGCCTGGGCGCCCGTGACACCCTGCGCCTCGAGGCCGGCCTTCCCCTGCACGGCCACGAGCTCGGCGCGGGCATCACCTCGCTGCAGGCCGGCCTCGGCTGGGTGGTCAGCTGGGACAAGGGCGACTTCCGCGGTCGCGCCCCCTTGCTGGCCGAGAAGGAGCGGGGGATCAGCCGACGCCTCCGTGGCCTCGAGGTGGAGGGCCGGCGCCCACCCCGCGCCGACCAGCCGGTGCTCGTCGACGGTGAACCCGCGGGCGTGGTGACCAGCGGCAACTTCTCTCCCATGCTCGGGCACGGCATCGCCCTGGCCTTCGTGCCGCCCACCGTCGAGATCGGCGACGAGGTCGCCATCGACCTCCGCGGCACCGCGCTGCCGGCCCGAGTGGTCAAGACCCCCTTCGTCAGCCCCCGCTGACCCTCACAGACAGGACCGCCCGTGGGTCACTACGTCCCCCACACCGACGTCGAGATCGCCGAGATGCTGGCCTTCGTGGGCCTCGACTCGCTCGAAGCCCTGTTCGAGACCATCCCCGCCGCCCTGCGCCTGGTCGCGGGCGACGACGGCCGCTACCTCGACCTTCCTGACGGCCTCGCCGAGGCCGATGTGCTGGGTGAGTTCGCCCGTCTGGCCGACGCCAACCGAGCGCCCTCCGACCTGGTGTGCTTCGCCGGTGCCGGCGCCTACGACCACCAGGTGCCGTCGGCGGTGCGTTCGCTGATGTTCCGCAGCGAGTTCGTCACCGCCTACACGCCCTACCAGCCCGAGGTGGCCCAGGGCGTGCTGCAGATGCTCTTCGAGTACCAGACGCTCATCTCGCGTCTCACCGGGGTCGGCATCGCCAACGCCTCGCTGTACGACGGCGCCACCGCCTGCGTCGAAGCGGTGAACCTGGCCGTCGCCGCGAGCCGCAGGCAAGGGGTGCTGGTCAGCCGCGGCGTGCACCCCAACTGGCGGGCCACCATGGCCACCTTCGCCAAGGGCACCGGCCACGACCTCATCGACGTGCCCCTCGGCGACGACGGCCGCACCGCGTGGCCCGCAGCGCCGGACGGCGGGTCGGCGGACATCGGCGCCGTGCTGGTGCAGTACCCCAACTACCTCGGCTGCATCGAGGACCTGACCGCGGCACGTGCCTGCGCCGACGCCCACGGGGCGCTGCTGCTGGTCGCTGGTGATCCTGTGTCGGCCGGGCTGCTGCGCACGCCCGGCTCGTTCGGCGCCGACGTGGTGGTGGGCGAGGCCCAGCCGTTCGGCACCCCGCTCAGCTTCGGCGGCCCCTACCTGGGCTACTTCGCCTGCCGGGAGGAGCATGTGCGGCGCCTCCCGGGCCGTCTGGTGGGCGAGACCGTCGACGTGGCGGGCACCCGGGCCTACGTCACCACGTTGCGCACCCGCGAGCAGGACATCCGCCGTGAGAAGGCGTCGTCCAACGTGTGCACCAACCAGACGCTGATCGCGGTGGGGTGCACCATCGCCCTGGCCTGGCTGGGCACCACCGGACTGCGCGAGCTGGCCCTGCGCTGCGCTCGGGCCACCCGGTACACCCAGGAGGCGGTGCTGGCCATCGAGGGCGTCGAGCCCGTCACCAGCGCCCCCACCCTGCGGGAGTTCGCCGTGCGCCTACCGGTGCCCGCCGCCACCGTGATCGACCGCATGGCCGACGAGGGCTTCCTCGCCGGCGTGGCCCTGGCGCCCGGTGGGGACGACCGCGACTTCGGCGACGGTCTGCTGATCGCCGCCACCGAGCGGCGCACCCGCGCCGAGATCGACCGCTACGCCCAGGCCCTCCAGAAGGTGGTCCGATGACAGGTGATCCGATGAGCACCACCCCCGTCCGAGCCGCGGCGCCCGGCGGGCGCGCCACGAGCGCCCCGATCATGGGCCACGACGAGGAGCCGACCGTCTTCGAGCTCTCCGTCGCGGGCCGCAAGGCCTGGTCGTTCCCCCGAACCGACCTGCCCGAGTGGACCGCCGACGAGCTGGTTCCGGCCGACCACCTGGCCGACGCGCCGCTCGAGCTGGCCGAGGTGAGCGAGCGCGACCTGGTAGCGCACGTCACCCGCCTGAGCCACCGCCAGTACTCGGTCGACCTCGGCGCGTATCCCCTGGGGTCGTGCACCATGAAGTACAACCCCAAGCTCTGCGACGACGCCTCGGCGCTGCCCGGCCTCCGTGACATCCACCCGTCGGCGCCCGCGTCGCTCACCCAGGGTTGGCTCGAGCTGCTGGTGTCGCTCGAGGAGTGGCTGTGCGAGATCACCGGCATGCACAGCGCCACCCTTCAGCCCCCCGCCGGTGCGTCCGGCGAGCTCACCGGCCTGCTGTTGATGCGCGCCTGGCACGACGCCCAGTTGGCCGGCGGCGCGGCCACCACGCCCCGCACGAAGGTGATCATCCCCGACTCGGCCCACGGCACCAACCCCGCGTCGGTCACCCTCGGCGGCTACGAGACCGTCACCGTCCCCAGCGACGACCGTGGCTGTGTCGACGTGGCCGCCCTGCGGGCCGTGCTCGACGACCAGGTGGCCGGGATCATGCTCACCAACCCCAACACGCTGGGCCTGTTCGAGGAGGACATCGCCGAGATCGCCGCCGCGGTGCACGAGGTGGGCGGCCTGCTCTACTACGACGGCGCCAACCTCAACGCCATCCTCGGCGTGGTGCGGCCCGGCGACATGGGCTTCGACATCGTGCACATGAACCTGCACAAGACCTTCGCCGTGCCCCACGGCGGGGGTGGCCCCGGCGCCGGCCCGGTGGCGGTGTCGGAGCGGCTGGCCCGCTTCCTGCCCGGGCCCCGCCCGGTGCGCACGGCCGAGGGCGCCTACGACTGGGAGACGCCGCCCGACTCGATCGGGCGGGTGCACGGCTGGCACGGCAACGCCCTGGCCCTGGCCCGGGCCTACAGCTACATCCTGGCCAACGGCGGCGACGGCCTGCGCACGGTGGCCGACGTGGCGGTCCTCAACGCGAACTGGGTGCGCCACCGCCTCCGCGGGGTCTACGACATCCCCTTCGACCGGCCCAACATGCACGAGTGCGTGCTGTCCACCACGAGCCTGAAGAAGGCCCAGGGCCTGACCGCGCTCGACGTGGCCAAGCGGCTGTTGGAGGAGGGCTTCCACGCGCCGACCACCTACTTCCCGCTCATCGTGGCCGAGGCCCTCATGATCGAGCCCACCGAGACCGAGAGCCCCCAGACGCTCGAGGCCCTGTGCGAGGCCATGGCCCGCATCGCCACCGAGACCGGCGAGGAGGCCCACGAAGCCCCCCGCACCGCCCCGGTGCGCCGCCTCGACGAGGCCCGCGCCGCCCGCCACCTCATCCCCACCTACGACGCCCGCCTGGCCTCCGAGGCGGCGCAGGCCTGAGGCCCGAGCCGTGCGCGGGCCCGACTAGATTCCGGGCGTGCGAACCCTCCTGCGTCCACTCCTCGCTGCGCTGGTCCTGGTCGTGCTGGCCGGTGGCTGCTATTCGGCCGACGACGGCTTCCCGTCGGTCAACGGCTGCAAGCTCAAGCCCAACACGGTGTGCGAGGACAAGAACCTGTCGGGCGAGGACCTGACCCAGGCGCAGCTGACGAACGGGCAGCTGGCCGGCGCCGACCTGTCCGACGCGACGATGGTGCAGGCGCAGTTGCTGAACGCCGACTTCACCGGCGCCAACCTGTCCGACGCCGACCTCACCCAGGCCTCCATCCAGAACACCATCTTCGACGAGGCCGACCTGCGGGGCGCGACCCTCACCCAGGTGAGCAGCAACAACACGCGGTTCCGCGACGCCGACCTGCGGGGCAACGACCTGAGCAACATCGACTTCCTCAACGCCGACTTCCGCGACGCCAAGCTGGCCAGCGCCAACTTGGCAGGCGCCAGCCTGCAGAACGCCGACCTCCGCAACGCCGACCTCACCGGCGCCGACCTCTCCAACGCCGATCTGCTCAACGCCGACTTCACCGGCGCGAAGCTGGCCGGCGCCAACCTCGAGGGCGCCAACACCCAGAACACGGTCGGGCTACCGGCCGCCGGCTGAGCCCCGCCACCTGACGGGGCGCTGCCCAGGAACGACGACACCGCCCGACGCGGTGGTCGGGCGGTGTCGGTTGCGGGGCCCGGCGAGGCCCGGATGGGGGGTGTGTGAGGCGACGGGTGCGGTCAGCCGACGGCGAGCATCACCTTCGAGTGGTCGGCGGGGTCGTACTTCACGTTGACCACGTTGCCCGGTTGCACCTGGGGGATGGCCACCAGGGGGACGATCGTGGACGTGCGTGCCTGGAACGGGGCCTGGCCGGGTGGGGTCACCTCGAGGGTGAGCACCACCTGGGGGTTGCTGTTGACGAACGTGTTCGTCTGCTGCAGGCCGATGACGGTGGCCGGGGCGTCGGCGCCGGTGGCCATCAGGGCTCGGCCCGCCGACGTGTTGCCGGTCATGCCGGCCACGGCCCGGTAGGTGAAGAAGATCACCACGGCGGTGATGGCGAGCGAGACGAACAACCAGAAGTACATCTGTGAGTACATCAGACCGGTACCTTCTCCCATTGGACGAGCATCTGTGTCGGATCGGCGGGGTTCACCCGTACGGGCAGCTGGCGGCCGACGGCCACCTGCGCCACCCGGAGGGTGTTGACCTCGGTGGTGTGGGTCACCTCGTACGGCGCGAGGGTGCCCGCGCTCACGGTCATGTCCAGCTCGTAGACCGGGTTGAGGTTGGACAGCTGGCCGGTCGGGCGGGCGCCGGTGACGGTGCCGGTGCCGTCCACTCCGGACACCGACAGGGCGTTGGCCAGCGCGGGGCCGGCGTTGAAGGCGGCCATGGTGGCGTTGGCCTGCGCCATCGAGTTGGCGGCCATCTTCATGGTGCCGCCGAACCCCGGCTTGTAGCCCTGCGAGATCATCAGGCTGTCACTGGCGTCGGTGAGCGGCCGGAACAGCTTGTAGACGGCCAGGTTGATGATGGCGATCAGGATCATGATCGCACCACTGAAGATCAGCGCCTGGCCCTGGATGTTGCCGGCCAGGCCGTTGACCCCGTCCTCGCTGTTCGAGCGGGCGACGATGCCCCAGATGACCAGGACGGCGCCGATGACGATGAACACGGCGCTGAACCCGCGCCAGAACCTCATGCTCATGACTGGCTGTACAGCAGGCCGTAGCGGGTACGGACGGCTTCGTTGGTGGCCATGCGGTTCACCCAGCCGACGTTCACGTTCGACCAGGTGCCCCTGGCCACGCCCTGGGTCTCCAACCAGGCCTCGGCCTGGTCGGGCGTGCCCAGGTTCTGGCGGGCCATCGCCGCGGTCAGCTGCGCGTACTTGTCGAGGGTGATGCCCTCGATGGGCGACCAGACGGGGTCGTTCAGGTCGACCGGCTGGTTGGCTGACGCCTGCATGGCCATGGCGTTCTGCTGCATCTGCTGGGCCTGGTTGATCAGGGCCGGTGTCGCTTGCATGGTGTCCTTCATGTCCTTGAACAGGCCCACGAGGCGCTCCTTCGCTCAGGGGGCGGCGTTCGCCACCCGGTGAGGCCATCTTGGGCAACGCGACCGCCCGTGCCATGAGTAATCGCTACTCAAATCATCCGCCGCCACCGCCACGGCCCCGTGGGTAGTGCACGTCGCCCACGCGGCAACGCCCGGGAGCAGCGCTCACGCAGCCGACGGCTCGCGCTGGCCGGCGGGCGTGGCGGGGACCTCGGCCGGGACCTCGGCCGGGACCCGTCGGTGGCCGAGGAAGCGTCGTTCGACGAGGGCGTACGAGCCGGCGGCGAGCGCGACGCTGAGGGCGATCGCGAGGGTGGCGACGAGCCACCACGGGAGGCCAGGCGCCTGGTAGAAGAGCAGCTTGTAGACGGGCAGGTGCCAGAGGTACAGCCCGTAGGAGATGAGCCCCAGGAGCGTGAGGGGTCGCCACCCCAGCATCTGCTTCAGCCGTGAGTCCGACGTGACGAGGTGCAGGACGATCACGCCTGCGCAGATGCTGGCCGCGGCCATGCCGCCGACGATCATGAAGTCGCCCTCGGGGTCGGCGAACCCCATGGCGATCAGGTCGATCATGGCGATCACGGCCAGCCAACCGGGGACGACCACCCGGGTGCGGGCGAAGACGAACGCGATGGTGACCCCGACGAGGATGGCGTCGAGCCGGGTGTCGGTGGCGCGGGTGACGTAGATCAGCAGTCCACCGTCGGCCCATCCCACCAGGCCGCCCGCGAAGAGCCACAGGCACGCTCGCCACGTGGCCACGGCGGCCGCGAAGGCGGCCGGCAGCAGGTAGGGGTGCTTGGCCGTGCGACCGCGCACCGCGGCCAGGAAGAGGGCCGGCGCGACGAGGTAGAACTGCGCCTCGATGGCCAAGGTCCAGGTGTGGGCCAGCACGCCCATCGGCTCGTTGTTGATGCGGGCCCAGTTGCTGACCAGGAAGATGGTGAAGAGCCCCTCGCGGGTCTCGTCGAAGCCGAGCAGCGCGGTCCACACGACCACGACGGGGATGAACAGCACCAGGGCGGGGAGCAGGCGGACCACTCGGCGGCGGTAGAACTCCGAGAGCCCGATGGTGCCGCGACGGTCCCACTCGCGGATCATCACGGCGGTCAGGAGGAACCCCGAGAGCGCGAAGAACGCGCTCACCCCCATCACCCCGAACCCCCGGGGGCCCTCGGTGGTGGGCAGGTGGTGGTAGAGCACGGCCACCACGGCGAGGCCCCGGAACCCCGACAGCGCGGCCACGTTGCCGAACCGGCGTGAAGGGGCCCTTGGGCTGGGGGGCGTGGCGCTGGGGGGCGTGGTGTCGGTGGGCCGTGCCTCGTGCAGAGTTGCGGTGCCGCTCATGGCGCCGTCGCGGCCCGGTCGGGGTCACCGGTAGTGTGGCGCGCTTTCCCATGGAACCGCGACCCGTCCCGTTCAACCGACCCACCACCAGCGCCCGCTCGCTCGAGAACGTGGGCGAGGCGTTGGCCACGCACCAGCTCGCCGGCGACGGCCCGTTCACCGCCGCGTGCCAGCGCCAGCTCGAGGCGCGGCTGGGTGGCGCGAGGACGCTCCTCACCCCCTCGTGCACGCACGCGCTGGAGATGACCGCCCTGCTGCTCGAGGTGGGCCCGGGCGACGAGGTGCTGATGCCCTCGTTCACCTTCGTGTCGACCGCGAACGCGTTCGTCCTGCGTGGGGCCCGCCCCGTGTTCGTCGACATCGACCCCCGTACCGGCAACCTCGATCCCGCCGATCTCGAGCGGCGCGTCAGCCCGGCCAGCCGGGCGGTGGTGGTGGTGCACTACGCGGGCGTGGCGTGCGACATGGACCGCATCGGTGCCATCGCCGCCGCCCACGACCTGGCGGTGGTGGAGGACAACGCTCACGGCCTGTTCGGCACCTGGAAGGGGCAGCCGCTCGGCTCACTGGGCACCATGGCCACCCTGAGCTTCCACGAGACGAAGAACGTCACGTGCGGAGAGGGCGGCGCACTGGTGCTGGGCGACCCCGCACTGGTGCAACGGGCCGAGATCATCCGTGAGAAGGGTACCAACCGCAGTCAGTTCGTCCGTGGCGAGGTGAACCGCTACGCGTGGATGGACATCGGGTCGAGCTACCTGCTCTCCGACGTGCTCGCGGCCGTCCTCGCCGCCCAGCTCGAGGAGGCCGACGCCATCCAGGCCACCCGCCGGCGCATCTGGACGCACTACCTCGAGTCGCTCGCCGAGTGGGCGGCCGAGCAGGGGACCGACCTCCCGCTGGTCCCCGAGGGCTGCGGGCCGGCGTGGCACTCGTTCCACCTGCTCCTGCCCGATCGAGCCGCCCGCGACGGCCTCATCTCGCACCTCCGGGACCGGGGGATCGGCGCCCCGTTCCACTACCTGCCGCTGCACCTGTCGGAGATGGGCCGGCGGTTCGGGGGCGCCGAAGGCGACTGCCCCGTCACCGAGTCGTTCAGCGGCCGGCTGATCCGCCTACCGCTCCACCACTCGCTGACCGACGACGAGGTCGCGTCGGTGGTCGCGGGGGTGCAGGCCTACCACTGCTGACGTCGGGCCGTGGCTGGGCCAACTCAGGCCGCGGCGGCCTCGCGCAGGTGGTCGGCGCGGGCCCGGGACACCAGATCGAGACCGTCGAGGCCGGGCAACCGGTGGATGCGCCGGTCGATGCGCTCGACCACCGCTCGGCCGTCGTCGTCGCCGAAGAGGTGGGTGGTCATGAAGCGCACGTCGGCGGGTGGCGCCACGCCCGAGCCGACCGGGCGCCAGAAGCGCCGGAGGGCCATGCGGGTGATCCGCTGGGCGTGGCGGTTGCCCTCCAGCCGGCGGTGCGCCTCGGA
Organism: uncultured Microthrixaceae bacterium; assembly: GCA_964635055.1. GTDB lineage: Bacteria > Actinomycetota > Acidimicrobiia > Acidimicrobiales > DATDAH01 > JAEUJM01. Next base: position 96,372 of record CAZWMT010000005.1, read on the forward strand.
CGCGTAGAAGTCCACGTGGCGGCCCTCCTGGCGCATGATCCGCTTCAGCAGCGCGCTCAGCACGGGGTTCGCCTCTCGGCTCGCGAGTCGGCCGTAGGCGGCCTGGGCCGTCCACTCGTTGACCGCGCCCCACATCATGTGCACCGCGGTGAAGTCCGGCATGGCCAGCGAGCCGAGCATCGAGGCCAGGGTGCCCACGGGCTGGCGCCACCCGAGGCGCTTGCGCAACGGCTCCACCCGGGCCGAGCCGCCGTCCTCGTCGTGCGCCGCGAGCACCGCGGCGAGGGCCTCGCCGTGGTACAGCTCCTCGAAGTTCCAGATGGTGAGGAACGTGGTGACGCGGTGGTCGTCGTGTGCCCGCGTGACCAGCAGGTCGCGCAGGTAGCAGACCGTGTGGAACTCGATGTCGTGCATGTACCGGAGGCAGCGCAGACCGGCGGGCGACAGCGGCTGCTCGCGGAACACGGAGAAGTCGAGGTCGTCCCAGGTGATGCGCCCGGAGTGGGCCTGGTAGGTGTCGATGTCGAACCGCATGCCCCATTTTCGGAGCCGGGCGGGAGGGCGGATCAAGGGACGTGGGAAAAGATCTCCCCCGTGCCGAGGCCCGCGGCCACCGCGCGGGCCAGGGCCTCGACGAGCGGCCGTGGCGGTGGGGTGGGCTGTGCCTCGATGGACTCGAGCGTCGCCACCAGCACGGTGCCCGATGGTCGGGCCACGGCGTTCACGGTGAACCAGCAGGTGGGCCCGGCGGGGGGCCGCACCGTCAACTGGAGCAGCCCGCCCGACCGGTCGACGTAGCTCACCTCGCCCAACTCGTCGGCCACCTCGAGCAGCACCCGCGCCACCTCGCCGGCGTCGGCATCGACCCAGATCGCCTCGTCGGTGATGACCTCGACGGCCGCCACGGTGCCGGGCGAGGAGTGCGAGGCGTGCGTGGAGTGCGAGGGGGGCGACCCGGGCGACGCCGTAGCGCCGGGGCCTGTGGGCGCGTCGGTGGGTCGGTCGCGCAGCAACCGGTAAGCGCTGATGATGGTGGCGGTCCGCTCGGCCGCGCCCGACGGGTGATCGGTGACGTCCGGGTGGTTGGCCCGCACCCGCCGCAGGAACGCGTCACGCACCTCGCGGGGGCCGGCCGCGGCGGTGAGGCCGAGGACCGAGCGTGCCTCCTCCGGGGTCACGTCGCTACCGTGACCGCGTGGATCAACCCGCGGGCACCCCACGACCGGCGCTGCTGTTGTGGCGCGGGGCCACCCGTCGGTGCCCGCTGTGCGGGAGCGGCCACCTGTTCCACCGGTGGTTCTTCATCCGCGAGCGCTGCCCCCGGTGCGGGTTCTGGTTCGAGCGGGTCGAGGGGCACTGGATCGGTGCCATCGCCATGAACACGATCGTGGCCTTCGGGTTGATGCTGCTGGCGCTCGTGGGCGGCATCGTGCTCACCTACCCCGACGTTCCCTTCCTCCCGCTCGCGGTCAGCGCGGTGGGCATCGCCGTGGTGGTGCCGCTGGTGTTCCTGCCGGCATCGCGCACGCTGTGGACCGCCGTCGACCTGTGGATGCGGCCCGCCGAGGCCGACGAGTTCCACCGCGAGGGCGCTCAGCGGCACTGATGCCGGCGGGGTCACGTGTGGCAGTGGCCCGGTGACGGCGGCAGGTCGAGCGCGGGGTTGCGGTCGAAGAAGCCGACCGGCACCAGGCTGAAGCCGGTGCGCTCGACGGGCATGACCGGCCAGTCCTCGGGGCGGGGCACATGGGTGACGCCGAAGGTGCACCAGACCACCACGTCGGTGTCGACCACGGGTCGGTCGCCCGCGGTCCACTCGGGCAGCCCGCCGCCCCCCGGGCTCTGGTTGGCGTAGGGCCCGGCGGCCCGGGTCTCGTCGCGGTCATACGGGGTGACCCAGAGGTGCCTGGTGGCGAAGCCGGCCCGGCGGCGGACCGCGGCATCGTTGCCGGCCAGCAGGGTGGGCCAGGCGCCGGGGAGCAGCTTGTAGGCCACGGGTCGGCCCAGGCGGTTGCGCACCGAGGGGTTTACGATCCGCCAGGTGCGGCTGCGGGACGGGTCGACGAGGCGCTGGGCCGCCTGCTCGCTGGCGAGCAGGGTCTCGACGGTGGCAAAGGCGTTGTCACGCGGGTTGGCGGGGCCCTTGGGTGACGGCTCGACGTCGACCTCGTACACCGAGTTGTCGGGCCCGTCCACGCACATGTCGAGGCGGACGTTGAACAGGTGCTGGTGCAGCGGCGCGGCGAGGTCGGGGGCGATCATCACCGCTTCGGCGGGCTGGTCGCCCGGTGCCACCGCCTGGGTCTGCATGATCCCGGTGAGCTTCACCTCGAGCTCGATGGTGCCGTCGAGGTAGAGGTACCAGTAGAAGGCGTACTCGTAGTTGCCGACGGTGTAGATGGCACTGATGACGAATCGCCGGTTCCGGCGCACCTCGGTGGTGCCGCTGTGCAGGTCCTGGTGCTTCCAGAGGATCCCGAAGTCCTCCTCGTGGAGGCAGATGGCCTGGGACACGGTGGAGGCGCCGCCGGTCTCGGTGGCCATCACCGCGTCGAGGTAGACGATCTCGCCGAGGCAGTCGCAGCCGAGCTCGAGCGAGTTCACGAACCGGCCCATGCCCCACTCGCCGGCGTCGAAGGCGTTCTTCCAGTCGTGGGTGGGGGCGGTGCTGCCGTACGGAACGACCATCTCGCTGAGCGCGGCGCGGTGCAGGATGGGCCGTACCCGGGTGCCGTCGTCCCAGCCCACCTGATGCAGGACCAGGCCCTCGATGGGATCCATCGACACCCGCAGGCGCCAGTTCTGCCACGACAGGAGGTTGCCGTCGACGGTGAAGCTGACGCCGTCGGGCTGGTTCACCTCGAGCGGCTGCAGACCCGAGCGGGGCGGCCCTGCCCGCTCGATGTCGTAGTTGGAGCACTCGGCGGGGATCGGGACGACCCCGTGGTCCACCACCTCCACCACCCGCCGGGCGGACAGGTCGACCACCGCCATCAGGCCCTCGATCGGGTGGGCGTAGCCGTTGTCGGTGGGATCGTGGCGGAGGTAGGCCACCACCCGGGTGAGTCGGGTGCCGTCCTCGGCGGGGACCCCGAACGCACCCGCGGGCCACGGGTCGAGCTGCACCGTGTCGAGGTCGGTGATGCCCCGACGGGCGAGGGCCTCACGCCAGTCGTCGGACGCGTGCAACAGGCCGATGGCCTCGATGATCTCGGTGAACAGCAGGGGAGGCTTGGCCCCGGGGATGCTCCGCCACGACCGGAGCTCGCCGGTGGTGACCGACACGATCGCCTCGGCCACCGAGTCGGGGCCGTCGACGACGACACACGCGACCTCTCTATCGACGGGGTCGCCCTGCCGATAGGTGCCGACCACCGCTTTGTCCGGCTCACGGAGGGTGATGGTGGCGAACAGCAGCTCATCGGAGGATCGCTCGCGGCGCACGATGGACGCGGCGCGCTCGATCTCCTCCGCGGTCAGGGCATCGAGGGGGTGGGTCACCATCGCAGCGTGCCACGCGCGTGAGCCGGCCGTGACACGGCGGGGCCGCGGGCGGGTGGGCACATCCCTGCGCGCCGCGGCGGTCGCGGCGCTGGTGGCGCTGGGCCTGCTGCACCCCTCGGCCACGGCACCCGCGGCGGCGGCCACCGGGGCTCGCGACGCCGCCGACGAGGTGTCGTGCCCCGCCACCCTCGACGGCGTCCCCCTCGACCTCGACGAGGAGTTCGCGGGAACCCCGCGCGCCCTCGCCAACGACGAGGGCATCCTCGTGCGCTTCACGCTGCTGTGCCCGTACCACCGCGGCAACGGCACGTCGGTCGCCGACATCACGCTGGCCTGGAGCAAGTACGCGGCCGACGACCTCACGTGCGCGACGGTCGAGCTGACCTCGGAGCCGGCGGGCGACGGACGGGTCCGGGGCCTGGTCGACCATCCCAGCCTTCGTGCGCAGGTGACCTACGACGCCCTGTCCGACCAGGTGCTGCCGGCGGTCGACGAGGTGGCCACCGAGCTGCTGGCGGACGTCCCGCGGGATGCCGCGCCCTGCGCCGGCGGGGGAGGCGCGAACGTCGACGCCCACGTGACGGTCCCCGCCACGGAGGCGTCCTCGGACCTGCCGCTGGCGCTCGCCGTGGCGGTGCTGGCCGCGTCGGCGGTCGTGGTGCTGGTGGTGGTCATGCTCGTGCGGCGTGGCGCGCGGCGCCGGAAGGCGGCGGCGCCGGCCGGCGACCCCGAGGTGGGGGCCCTGGCCGCCGCGATCCGCGCCCGGCGCCTCGAGGTCGGGGCAGTCGGGACCGCTGGGGTCGCCGGAGCGATGCCGGCGCCGGACTCCAACGGCACGGTGGCGCCACTCGCGGCCGACCTTCCCGTGGAGGCCGTGCACGATCCGGCGGTCGAGCGCCAGGACGCGATCGAGGTGTTGCGCGGGGCGACGACGTCCATGGCAGCCATCGAGCAGGTGCTGGACCGGGCGAGGGCGGATCTCGGCCGGAACCGTGCCCACGCACGCGCCGTTCGCACACTGGCGGCATCGCTGCGCGACGGCGACGGCCCCGAATTCCTGTGGTCCTACGCGGGGGTGATGGCGCTGGCCGTCGCCGCCACCAACCTCGCGGCCACCACGGCCCGCGGTGCGGCCCTGCTGCTCCCGCCGGCGCCCGGCGAGCGGCGCGACGTCACCGCGCCCGCAGCGCGCCTCGAAGGGTTGCACCGTCAGGTGCTGATCGCGGCGGAGTCCGGCCTCGACGACACCCGGTACTGGCTCTGGCAGGAGCGCCGCATGGCGGTCGTCGACGCGCTGGCTGCCCTGCAACAGGCGGCGCCGGCACTGGTCGCCGCACAGGAACGGCTCGCCGGGCGGGTGGCCGAGCTGGCACGCGAGCACGCGATCGCCCGTGAGGAGGCCGAGTGGGCCCAGTCGGTGATCGACGAGGCCGACCGCGGTCTCGTGGACGGTGGCGACGGGCCATCGGCCACACCGTTCGAGAGCGCGGGCGTATGACCCGCAGGAGGATCCAACCGACATGAGCTCACTGATCGATGCACTGCAGCGCTGGTGCGCGCTCGCCGGATTCGGGTGCCAGGTGGTGCAGGCCGGGGCCCCGTTCCGCATCCTCGTGAGCATCGAGGACGACGGCGGCCTGCTGACGATCACGGTCGACGGGCCCGCCGGGCCCGACGACCCGCTGCGCATGCGCTACGGCTTCGATGTGGCCGGCGGCCCGTCGGGACCGATGCCACCCGAGCGCCTGGTGCGCCTGCTGGACGCGGCCGTGATGCAGCGCTCGGCCATGGTCGACGCCCGACCGGCCGGCCCCGGTCAGGTGGAGATGGTGGTCGCGCTCTACCCCGACGGCGTCACCCGCCACGGGTTCATGATCGGCGTGTTCGAGTGCCAGAAGCTGCGCCAGATCGTCCGCGGCGAGGTCGAGGGCGCGCTGGCGGGCGAGGCGGCGGTGGCGTCACTGCTCGCGCTGGCCGACGCCTCGGACGGCCTGAGCGACGCCGTCGAGGCGGCCCTTCCCGGGTAGAGGTCGGGCCGAGAGTCGGCCGCCACCGGCAGTGGCCGAATCGAGCAATGGCGCCGAGGTGGAGGGAATACCAGTCACCGGTGACTGGTATTCCCTCCACTTTTCCCCGCGGGCGAGAGGAGGCCCACCTCCGGCCACCCTCGGTGGCGAGACGGGTTGAGGTCACCGCGGACCGGGGGCGCGGAAGCCGGGTCAGGTGAGGTACGACGTCAGGGCCGCCACGAACCGTGGGGGATCGTCGGCGCCTGCCAGCTCGCGGGCCGAGTGCATCGAGAGCTGGGCCACCCCCACGTCGACCGTGGGCACGCCCACGGTGGCGGCGGTGAGCGGGCCGATGGTGGAGCCGCAAGGGAGGTCGGAGCGGTTCACGTACTCCTGCACCGGCACACCGGCCCGCTCGCAGGCCAGGCGGAACTCGGCCGCGCCCAGGGCGTCGGTGGCGTAGCGCTGGTTCGCGTTCGACTTGATGACCGGCCCGCCGTTGAGGGCCACGTGGTGGTCGGGCTCGTAGCGATCCACGTAGTTGGGGTGCACCGCGTGGGCCATGTCGGCCGACGCGCAGAACGAGGCGGCGAGGGCCCGGCGCAGCGTGGAGCGATCGCCGCCGCGACCGGCGACGATCCGCTCGAGGGTGGCGTCGAGCAGCGGTCCGCCGGCACCCCGTTCGGAGGTGCTGCCCACCTCCTCGTGGTCGAACAGGCAGAGCACCGCGGTGTGGGCGGGTGGCGCCGCCGCGGCTGCCACCAGGGCGAGGGTGCCCGCCCAGCACGAGCACAGGTTGTCGAGCCGGGGCGCGCTGATCAGCTCGCGGTCGGCACCGAGCCTGGTCGAAGGCGTGAGGTCGTGGGCCATCACGTCCCAGGCCACGACGGCATCGGGCTCGACATCGAGCTCGCTCGCCAGCAGGCGCCGGAACCCGTCGGGGTCGCTGGTGCCGAGGCCCCACACCGGGGTGAGGTGGGTCTGGCGGTTGAGCAGCAGCCCCCGCTGGTCGAGCTCGCGGTCGAGGTGGATCGCCAGCTGGGGCACCCGCAGCAGCGGGCGGTCGACACGGAACAGGCGGGCCTCGATGCCGATGCCGATGCCGGTGCCGGTGCCGGCGCGGACCGCGACCCGACCGGAGAGGCCGAGGTCGCGGTCGAGCCACGAGTTCAACAGGGCACCGCCGTAGACCTCGACGCCGAGTTGGCGGTAGCCGACCCGGCCGGTGTCGGGGCGGGGCTTGATCCGCAGGTTGGGGCTGTCGGTGTGGGCGCCCACCATGCGGAACGGTTGCACCGAGTCGCCGGTGGCGCCGCTCTCGCCGCCGCCCACCCAGGCCACCAGCGCGCCGGCATGGCGGAGGAATCGGCCCGATCCGTCCTCGGCCGGCCACGCGTCGGCTTCGTGCAGTTCGGCGAACCCCGCAGCCTCGAGCATCGCCGCCGTCCGGTCGACCGCGTGGAACGGCGACGGCGCGGCATCGATGTAGGCCAGCAGGTCGTCGGTGCGGGCGGCGGCGGGATCGATGGTGCCGGTCAGGGTGCCGGTCATGGTGTGAGGTCGGTGCAGGCGCGGAGGCCGTCCCAGGCGGCGACGGCCGCGTCGGCATCGGCGCCGGTGAGCGGCTGTGGCCGTCCGCCGCTGATCACCGCGGGCTCCCACGAGTAGCTGTCGATGTGGCGGCCCGTCGCGGTGACGTGCAGGACCCCGGTCTGCGCGCCGGCGCCGCCCGAGGTGTAGAAGACGAAGTTGCCGAGCCCGTAGGCGACCAGGGCCTCGCCCTTGTGGCCCGCGCCGATCAGTCGGTGGGCGTGGCTGCCCACCACGATGTCGGCGCCGGCATCGATGAGACTCTGGGCGAGGCCCGGCTGTGTGGAGTTGGGGCAGGTCTGGCCCTCGGTGCCCCAGTGCAGGAACACCACCACGGTGTCGCTGGTGGCCCGGGCGGCCTGCACGGCGGCGATGAGCGCTCCGGGATCCTTGGCCGAGGCGAGCCCGGGCTGGCTGTCGGTGGCCGTCCAGCCGGCGATGAGGTTGGCGTCGAGCACGTCGGTGGCCGCCAGGACGGCGATGCGCTGCCCGTTGACCGTGGCGGTGTAGGGCGTGAGCGCCTCGGTGCGGTTGTTGCCGACGCCGAGGACGGGGAACCCCGCGGCATCGCGGGCGGCCAGCGAGTCGGCCAGGCCGACGGGCCCGTAGTCCATGCCGTGGTTGTTGGCCATCGTCACCACGTCGACCCCGGCGGCCCTCAGGGCGTCGAGGGCCGTGGCCGGGGCCCGGAAGTTGTAGGCCTTCGGCTCGGGGGTGCCCCCGTCGGTGATCGCGGTCTCGAGGTTGACCATGGCGATGTCGGCCTGCGACAGCGACGGCGCGATGGCCGCCATCACCTGGGTGGGGTCGGCGTCGAGCGCGCCGCGGATCTCCCCCTCGAAGTGGACGTCGCCCCCGAACGCGAACGTCACCGGGCCCGCCGGCGCATCCACCACACTGACGCCCTTGGGGTCGACCGCGCCGGCGTCGGCCACCGACTCGGGCCCCGAGGCGGACTCGCCGACCGGCGTGCGGGCAGAGTCGACGGATGTGCCGGCGCACGCCGCCACGACAAGTGGCCCGACCACGGCGACGACCAGCAGCCAACGCCATCGCCATGCCGGAGGGGAGGTTCGACGGCGTGCCACACCAGCAAACCCTACCGAAGCTCTCGCACCGCCCCTCGGCGCGGGGCGGTGGTGGCGAGCCCCGACGGTGGCCGTCCCTCGGGCGGTGTGATCCACGGAAGGCCGGGTCGCAGCACCGCGACGGCGGGGCGCTACCCGCGGCCGACGGTCTCGATGGCGCCGGCGCGCAGCAGGCGGTGCAGGGTGCTGAACACCGTGAACGCGCTGTGGCCGACGGTCTCGATGATGTCGGCGACGGTGGCCTTGCCGTCGATGGCGGCGAGCACCTGCCACTCGATGGCCGAGATGGTGACCTGGGGGGTGCCGGCGGGCAGGCGTGGCACCACCTGCACCACCACGTCGGTGGAGGGGATCGTGCGGGCGATCTCGGAGAACTCCCGGAGGCGGGCCTCGGCGGCCTGCAACACGTCGTCGACCGGGAAGACGAAGTGGGCGCCGAGCTGGTGCATCTCGCCGGCGCCGAAGCGGAATCGGTTGCTGTTGGGGACCAGCAGCTCGAACAGGGTGCCCACCGTGTGGTCGTACAGGGCGGCCCGCAGGCCCTCCGGCGTGGCGCCGCCGACCGACACCAGGGCCTCCACCAGGGAGCCGCCCTGGCGGGTGGCCTCGACCGAGCGGTCCCACTCGTCGGCACCGACCACGCCCGACGACAGGAAGACCTGGCGCAGCGACGGCCCCGTCTCGGCGTGGGCGAGGTAGATCCCACCGTCACGCAGGCAGATGATGCTCGAGTAGCTGCCCGTGAGGTGCAGGATGCCGTGCCCGCCGGCGGCGGCCAGCGATCGCAGGACGTCGCCGAGGGGAACGTCGCTCAGCGAGCCTTCCACCGGTCCGCCCACCGTACGGGGATCTTCCACAGCCACGGGGCGAACGGTATCGCCCGGTGAATCCAAGGGGGAACCAATCGCACGGGCCGCCGGCCGCCCGGCTCAACTTCGGGGGGCCTGGTCCGATGGAACCCCTGTCCAAGGAGCCGTCTGCGTCCGGGGGATTCGCCTCCCGGCCGCCGCTCGGTAGCCGTTCGACGACACAGGGGCTGGGAATGCTCAGAAACATGAAGGTCGGAACCAAGATTCTGACCGTCCTCGTCGCACCGCTGCTGGTGCTCGGGGTCCTGGCGGGGCTGGGCGTGCAGGAGCGCCTCGCCGTCGCCAACTCGGCCCATGACGTCGAGCAGTTCACCGAGGTTGCCGCCGCCGACTCCGACGTGGTGCACGAGCTCCAGCTCGAGCGCATCCTCACCGCCGAGTACCTGGGCAGCGGTGGCCAGGAAGGCGGCGACGACCTGGCCCGCCAGCGGGAGGCCACCGACGAGGCCATCAGCCGGCTCGAGCCGCTGCTGGTCGGCATCGACTTCTCGTCGGCCACCACCGGCATGGGGGAGCAGGTCGCGGCGGTGCAGGACCGGCTGAACGGGCTCGACGACCTCCGTTCGTCGGTCGACGGCTCGGAGCTCAGCACCCAGGCGGCCATGGACGGCTACGCCCGCATCACGAACAGCCTCCTCGCGTTGAACGGCGAGATCGCCGCCAGCATCGCCGTACCCGAGCTGGCTGCGTCGTTCAACGACTACGTGGGCCTGGCCAAGGCCAAGGAGGCCAGTGCCGCGGTGATCGCCGGGCTGACCGGTGTGCTCGCCTCGGGCACCTACGAGGACGGCCAACTCGACACGCTGGTCACCACCGCGAACGACGAGGACAGCCACCTCACCCGGTTCTTCGAGTCGCAGAACGCCGGGTACCGGAACCGGTTGCGCAACGAGCTCGACGCCCCCGAGGTGCAGCAGGCCGAGGCGCTGCAGGCGCAGATCATCGCCGCCGGCGGCCTGGGTGGCAGCGGCGACTCCGGGGTGCTCGTGGAGGACGAGATCGCCGCCGGGACGGCCCGCCTCAACGCCTACAAGTCCGTCGAGGACGCCATCCTGGACAACGTCACCGGCGAGGCCGCCGCCCAGAGCTTCGCGGCCGAGAAGGCGGTGCGCCTCTACCTGGCCGGCGCCGCCGCGGCCACCCTCGTGGCACTGCTGCTGGCCTCCATCGTGGCCCGGGCCACCACCCGCCCGCTGCGCAAGCTCACCAAGGCGGCCAACGTGTTGTCGTCCGAGCGCATCCCCCGGCTCGTGGAGGACCTGCGCTCGCCCGAGAGCATGGACAGCGAGCCCATGGTCGTCGAGCCGATCGAGGTGCGCTCACGGGACGAGATCGGCCAGCTGGCCGAGGCGTTCAACGCCATCCAGAACGTGACCGTCGAGGTGGCCGAGGAGCAGGCCGCCCTGCTCCGCAAGGGGATCGGCGACATCTTCGTGAACCTGGCCCGGCGCAACCAGTCGTTGCTCGACCGCCAGATCGAGTTCATCGACGAGCTCGAGGCCAACGAGGAGGACCCCGAGCAGCTCGAGCACCTGTTCAAGCTCGACCACCTCGCCACCCGCATGCGGCGCAACGCCGAGAGCCTGCTGGTGCTGGCCGGCGCCGAGCCCCCCCGCCGCCGGGCCCGGCCGGTGGCGCTGGCCGACGTGGTGCGGGTGGCCATCGGCGAGGTGGAGGACTTCACCCGGGTGAACCTGCTGGCGCTCGACGAGGTGACGGTGGGCGGCAACGTGGCCGTCGACCTGGCCCACCTGCTGTCCGAGCTGATGGAGAACGCCACCCAGTTCTCGCCGCCCGAGACCCACGTCGAGGTGGTGGGCCAGCGCACCAACGACGACGGCTACCTGATCACGGTGTCCGACCAGGGCATCGGCATGAGCGCCGAGCAGCTGGCCGAGGCCAACCGGATGCTGACGCACCCGCCGCTGGTGGGCCTGGCGCTGTCCCGCTCGCTCGGGTTCATCGTGATCGGCCGCCTGGCCACACGGTTCGGGATCGGCGTGCGCCTGGTGTCGTCGCCCGCCGGTGGGATCAGTGCCATGGTGGCGCTCCCCGCCGGCCTGGTGTCCGACGGCGGGATGCCGGCGGTGGACTCACCGGTGACCGCTCACGAGGCTCCCGAGGCGGCGTCGAACGGGTCGAGCGCCCCGCCGGACCCGGCGCCGCAGGCGCCGGCGGCGTCCGGACCCCCGCTGGAGGTGACCCTCGGGGCGGACACGCCCATGGCGAGCGAGCCCTCGTCCTCGCTCGGCGCACTGTTCGCCGAAGCGGCCACGTCCGCCGACAACGGCACGCCGCCCGTGTTGCCGAACCTGGCGCCGAGCGCGGCCGCGCCACCGGCTGCCCCACCGCCCGGCCTCCCGCCCACCGCCGCACCGCCGCCCGCTCCACCGGCCGCAGCCCCCGCCGACGGCGGCCTGCTCTTCGAGCCGCGGGCGCCCGAGCCTGCCCCGCAGCCCGCCCCGCAGCCCGACGCCGACTTCTGGTCGCCGCCCGACCAGCAGCCGACCGGGTTCCCCGAATTGGCCGACCTGGACGACGGCCCGCCGCCGTTCGCCGGTGACGGCTCGCCCGGCTCCTTCGGGGCCCCGCCGCCCGCCGGCCCGCCGGCCGCAGGGCCACCTGCCGCAGAGCCACCGCCCGAGGTGCCTCTGTTCTCGCCGCCGGCCCCGCTCGGCGACGCCGCCCGGTCGAACGGGCCGGCGAGCCTGCACGAGGCCCTCCCCGAGGGCGCGGCCTTCGAGCAGGGCCTGGCGTCGCTGGTCAACACCCCGCCGGCGTCACCGACCGGTTGGCCCGAGCCCCCCGCCTCCGAGGCCCCGCCGCCACCCCCACCGCCGCCGCCCCCGCCGCCCCCCGCCCCTCCGGTGGCTCCCCCCGCACCGGCCCCGGCGGCGCCACCCGTCGCGCCGGCGCCGGCGACGCCGGTCGGTGAGGCCGGCCCGCCGCTCACACGGCGTCCGACGTCACCCCCCGACGGCCAACCGACCCCGCCCCGCCGACCGGCGCAGGCGACCGGGCCCGGTTCGGGCCAGCGCCTCACCGCCGCCGGACTGGTGCAGCGGTCGGCCAAGCCCGTGAACCCGACCCCACCGCACCGACCCGCCCCCACCGGGCGCCGGGCGGTGTCCGCGTCGCAGCGGTCGCCAGAAGAGGTCCAGGCGATGTTGTCCCGCTACCGCAGCGGCCTGCAGCAGGGCCGCCAGCCCGGCCGACCCCCGTCCACCGAACACCCCGAGGAGCGGTCATGAACGGCCTCAGCACCGAAGCGCAGAACCTCAACTGGCTCATCACCAACTTCGTCGAGCGGGTTCCCGGCGTGCACGAAGCCGTGGTGGTGTCGTCCGACGGCATGCCCATGGCCCTGTCCGGCGGGCTCGACCGAGACGCCGCCGACCGGTTCGCAGCCGTGTCCTCCGGCCTCATCGGCCTGGCCTACGGCGCCGCCGGCCGCTTCGGCGGGGGAGCGGTGAACGAGGTCATCGTCGAGATGGAGAACGCCTTCCTGTTCGTCACCGGCATCAGCGACGGGTCGAGCCTGGCGGTGGTCGCCGCCGCCTCCTGCGACGTCGGCCTGGTCGGCTACGAGATGGCGGTCATGGTCGACAAAGCCGGCTCGGTGCTCACGCCAGAGCTCCGGGCGGAGTTGCAGGGCGCCCTGCCACGATGAGCCAGGCGGACGAGCAGGCAGCGGAAGGGCTGGGGGCCCGCCTCCGGCCCTACGCCTTGACCGGGGGCCGCACGCGCCCCGTGTCCGACCTGCCCCTCGAGACGCTGATCCGCACCACCCCCCAGGGGCAGTCCGCGGTTCCCCGACTCGTGCTCGAGCACAAGGCCATCGCCACGATGTGCGTCTCACCGCTGTCGGTCGCCGAGATCTCCGCCCACCTCAAGGTGCCCCTCGGCGTGGTGCGGGTGCTCGTCGGTGACATGGCCGCCGAGGGCCTGCTCGACACGAACCGGCCGCAGGCCTCCTCGAACGACCGACCAGACATCAAGCTGCTCGAAAGGGTGCTCAATGGCCTTCAGGCACTCTGAGGCGACCGCCTCTCCGACCGCCACCGCCGCGGTCCCGCTCCCGGTGAAGATCGTCGTGGCCGGTGGGTTCGCCGTCGGCAAGACCACGCTGGTGGGATCGATCTCCGAGATCGAGCCCCTCACCACCGAGGCCGCGATGACCAAGGTGAGCCTCGGCGTCGACGACGTCGGCGGCGCCGCCGGCAAGTCGTCGACCACCGTGGCCATGGACTTCGGGCGGGTCACCCTGGGTGACGACCTGATCCTCTACCTGTTCGGCACCCCCGGCCAGGACCGCTTCCGCTTCATGTGGGACGACCTCGTGCGCGGGGCGATCGGCGCAATCGTGCTGGTCGACACGAACCGACTGGCCGACTGCTTCCCCGCCGTCGACTACTTCGAGTCGCAGGACGTGCCGTTCATCGTGGCCGTCAACTGCTTCCACGGGATGCTGTCGCACAACGTGAACGACGTCCGCGAGGCGCTGGCCGTGCCCCCCGAGGTGCCGCTGATCCTGTGCGACGCCCGCGACCGCGAGTCCACCAAGGCGGCGCTGCTCGAGCTCGTGCAGCACGCGATGCTGAAAGCCGTGTGACCACACCAAACCCTTGACAGCTCGTGCTCTGCTGCCCGCCCGGCGGGTCCTGACCCCGATCCGGTATCCGAAAATCGCCCCGGAAAGGCATGGGGCGATCTTTCGGACCCTCCGGATCGGCGCCACCCGCAGGGCTGACGTTGCGCTCGTCTGTCGCCCACCAATCTAGGAGGCGTGACGGCCTGGCGGCCGCCCCGCCTCCGATCGGCGCCACCCGCAGGGCTGACGTTGCGCTCGTCTGTCGCCCACCAATCTAGGAGGCGTGACGGCCTGGCGGCCGCCCCGCCTCGTGTTGGGCCGCTCGGTCGCCCACCGATCGGAGCGTCGACCGCCTTGGAGGCGGCCGATGCTCGGTACCCTGCCGCCGGTGGATCCAGTCGAGATCGTCCTGATCCACTGGAACCAGCCCGAGCGGTGTCTTGCCGCGGTCGAGCGCTACGGGGCGCAGGGGGTCCCGCTGCGGCTGACGATCGTCGACAACGCCTCGCGTGCCGCCGCGGTCGACCTGCTGCGTCGCGAGTTGCCGCTCGTGGAGGGGTGCTTCGACCGGCCGCCGCTCCTGCTCGAGCAGGAGACGAACCTGGGGTGGGGGCCCGGGCTGAACGTGGGGTTGCGGCGCTGGCTGGCCGACCCCGACGGGGGCGAGTGGTGCGGGGTGGCACCCCACGACGCGCTGGTGGCCGACGGCTGCCTGCTCGCGATGCTCGAGCAGGGCCGGCGCCGGCCTCGGGCGGGGCTGATCAGTGCCGACGTGGGCGACGGCATGACCACGGTGATCGACCCGTTCTTCGGGCCGGTCATCCGCCCGGCGAGCGTCGCCGAGGGGTGGGAGGCCATGGACTACCCCCACGGCACCCTGTTCCTCGCCCGCCGCGGGTGCCTGGCCGAGATCGGCGTGTTCGACGAGCGCTACTTCGCCTATTGCGAGGAGGCCGACCTGGGGGAGCGGGCCCGGCGAGCCGGGTGGGAGGTGGGTGTGGTGCGGGGCGCCGATGTGCGCAACCCGGTCACCTCGGGTCGCATCGCGCTGGTGGACTACCTGGAGGAGCGCAACACCATGCTGCTGGTGCGCTCGAACTTCGGCCGGTGGCCTGCCACGGTCCGCCTCGTGCTCGGGGTGTGGATGGTGATCCGCGGCGTGGTCCCGCCCCGTCGCCGGCGCGACATCTTCGACGCCCGGGCCCGGCTGCGCGCCCTCCGGGACCACCTCCGCGGCCGCTACGGCCCGCCGCCGGCGGACCTGGCCTGACCCGGCCGGACCGATGGCCGGCGGTAGGGTGGGCGCTCGCACCGGTGGCGCCGTGACCGACACGGGTCAGCACCCCGCCGGGCGCCGGCTCCTGACCCGATGACCGACTCCGACCGCGTCCCCTCCGACGACCCCGTCGACCGCACCCACACGTCCGACGACGGGTCGGACCTCACCGGTCCTCCCCCGGATGAGGGCGGCAACGTCCAGGCTCCACGGGACGAGGCCGCGCCCGCCGACACCGATCCCGTCCCCGAGGACGACGTCGCGCCGGCCGGTGACGAGCCGGGTGAGGCGGGCGAGGCGGACGAGGGAGGCGAGGCGGGCGAGGCAGACGAGGCGGGTGAGGCGGGCGAGGCGGGCGAGGCGGACGAACCGGGCGAGGCGGGCGAGGCAGACGAGCCGGGCGAGGCGGACGAGGGAGGCGAGGCGGACGAGGGGGCGCCTCGCGTCGTCGGGTCCGACGAGGGAACCGAGGTCGACGCCTCCGCAGTCGGGCGCCCGGTGGATAAAGCTGAGGTCCAGTCCGGCGACGTGGAGCCCGGGGACGGTGCCCACGCGGTCAAGCCCGGTGCGGGCCCAGATGGGGAGACGGAGGCTTCTGCCGCCGAGGGCGAGACCAGCGAGGTGACGGAGCAGGATGCTTCCGAGGTCGAGCTCGCGTCGGAGGACGCCGAGCTCGAGTTGGACGAGGCCGACGTCGAGTCGGGCATCGCCGGGCCAGACGCCGACGGCCACGAGCCGGATGTCACCGGGTCCGTGACGAGCACCCAGGGGGTGGAGCCGGGCGAGGTCGATGGGCCCGAGGTCGCGACGGATGCGGCGGAGGCCGAGTCGGCCGGGCCGGTGGAGGAGGACCTCGCGGACGAATCGGGCCTCGCCGAGGCGCCCACCTTGTTCGACCAGGACGCGGTGCAGCACGCGGTCGTGGTGGCCCCCGACGGCGAGGCCGGCGATGACGACGAGGACGAGGACGATCGGGTTGCGGTGGCCGCCGACGCCCCCACCCTGTTCGATCAGGACGACCTGGACGACCGGGACGGGGACGAGGAGGACCGGGACGAGGAGGACCGGGACACGGAGGACCGGGACACGGAGGACCGGGACCTCGCCGACCTCGATGATCCCGAGCTGCAGCCCCAGGCCGAATTGTGGAGCGACGCCCCGCAGGGGGCGGTGGTGGCCGCCGCGCCGAAGGTCCACATCCGCTACGAGCCCGCCCTCGACGGTCTGCGGGGGCTGGCCGTCATCGGCGTGCTGTTGTTCCACGGGCAGTTCGCGTGGGCCCGTGGCGGGTTCCTCGGGGTGTCCACGTTCTTCACGCTGTCGGGCTTCCTGATCACGACGCTGCTGGTCACCGAGCACCACGGCCGCTCCACGATCAGCCTGCGCAACTTCTGGACCCGCCGCTTCCGCCGGCTCATGCCGGCGTCGTTGGCCGCGCTCGCGGGCATCTCGGTGCTCTTCGGGCTGTTCGTGGCCGACCCCAGCCAGCTCAACGACCTCCGCGGCGATGTGCTTTCGGCGCTGCTCTACGTGGCCAACTGGCACTTCATCTTCTCCGACCAGTCCTACACCGACCTGTTCACCCAGCCGTCGCCGGTGCAGCACTTCTGGTCGTTGGCCATCGAAGAGCAGTTCTACGTCGTGTTCCCGCTGCTGGTGTTCGGCGTCCTGCGGGTGGCGCGGGGCTCACGTGCGGTGCTGGGGGCCGTGCTGGTGACGCTGACCGTCGGCTCGTTGGCGCTGATGCTCCACGCGTACCAGCCCGGCCTCGACACCACCCGCGTCTACTACTCCACCTTCACCAGGGCGGCCGAGCTGCTCGTCGGCGCGATCCTGGCACTGGCCCTGTTCGGCCGGGGCCCGCTCCGCCGGCCGGGCGCGGTGTTGGCTGCCGGCGCCGTCGGCGTGCTGGCGCTCGGGGCGACCGTGTGGTGCTGGATCAACATCGGCCTGCACGACGAGTGGCTCTACCAGGGCGGGCTCACCGTCTACGCGCTGTTCTCCGCCGGCCTCATCGTGGCGGCCGTTCAGGTCACGGGCCCGGTGCGGTCCATCTTCTCCCACGCCGCCATCGTGCGGCTCGGGAAGATCTCCTACGGCGTCTACCTCTACCACTGGCCGATCTTCCTGTGGCTCACCCCCGAGCGCACCGGGCTGGCGCTGTGGCCCCTGTTCGCCCTTCGGGTCGCGGTCACCCTGTTCGTGGCGGCGATGTCGTACTGGTACCTCGAGCAGCCGGTGCGCCAGCGGGTCCTGCTCGTGTCGAAGCGCTCGTGGCTGGTGGCGCCGGCCGCGGTCACCACGGTCGCCATGGCGGTGATCCTGGTCACGCTCAACCCGCCGGCGGTGCCCAACAGCGATTTCGCCGAGGCCACCCAGGCCATCGATGCGCCCGAGACCTCGCCCGAGGCGCTGGCGGCCCAGGCCGACGCGGTGGAGGACGCCGTGCCGGTGGCCGCCACCACCGCACCTGCGGTCCACCGGGTGCTGCTGGTGGGCGACTCGGTGATGGGCCAGGCCTACCCGTTCTTCCGGGACCGCTTCGCCGAGCGGGGGATCACCACGGGGTACGCGGGCGGCCCGGGTACGGGCCCGCTCTTCCCTCAGGGTGAGGGCGACTGGCTCAGCCAGATCGACCGCTGGGTCACCGACTTCGACCCCGATGTGGTCGTGATCGAGGCGTGCTGCGACTACACGAACCCGCCCGACCACCTCTACGAGCTCCCCGACGGCACCCAGGTGCTGCCCAACACCGACCTCGCCTACCAGACGTGGGAGCAGGTGTCGCGGGAGATGATCCGGCGGGCGTCCGCCGGAGGTGCCCGGGTGTTCTGGGTCATCTCGGCACCGGTGCAGACCAACGGCTACTACGGCCCGATGGAGGACCACGTCACCCGCCTCAACGCCATGTACGAGCGTTTCCCGGTGCCCAAGATCGACTGGGCCACGCCGTCGACGTTGAACGGCGAGTACTCCGACGACCTGCCCATCGGCCCGAACGGCGAGATGGTGCGCGTGCGGGCCGACGACGGCCTCCACTACACGCCCGAGGGCGACGCGATCCTGGCCGACGCCACCCTGCGGGCCATGCTCCAGCTCGAGGCCCGCCCCGGCTTCTGAGCACGGCGGCGCCGGGACCAACCGCACGGCCGCCCGGAGGGAAGACCTGTCGGCGGTGGCAGCTACGTCCTCAAGCATCGTCGTGCGGCCGGGGCGCGCCGGCAGTGTCCTCCGAAGAGCAGTCCTCCGAAGAGCGCTCTCCTCCGAAGAGCGCTCTCCTCCGAAGAGCGCTGTCCTCCGAAGAGACGTGTCAGTCCGGGAGCACGCCGTTCTCGGCGGCGGCGATGACCGGTCGGACCCGCAGGAGGTACCAGCAGCAGATGGCGATGCCGCCGATCATGGTGAGCACGCCCAGGGCGATGGCGCACATCCAGGCGACCCGGTTGCGCCCGGACAGCGCCCAGGCCCATCCCGGCCGGTGGACCACGTCGAGGAAGGCCCAGGCCGACAGGGCCAGGGGCAGGAGGAAGAAGACCGCCTTGGCGGTCTCCCAGGCCAGCGTGCCGAGGCCGACCGCCTCGCCGAGCACCATCTAGAGGGTGGCCTCGGCGTAGGCCTGGTTCCACAACCGGTCGTAGCCCAGCGCGGTGAGGCGGCGTGACCAGGCGTCGGCCCGCGTCGGCTGGTCGTCGTCGGGGTCGGGCGCATCGGCCAGGAGCAGCGTCGCCATCGCGTCGGTCAGCGGGTAGCCGCTGGACGAGGGATCGTCGATGTCGAGCAGGTCGCGCAGCTTGGCCTCGGCGCCGGGACGGGCGCTGTCGTAGGGCCGCACCGTGCTGGCCTGGTAGCGGACGACGGCCACGGCCAGGGCCTCGTCGCTGAACGAGCGGCGCAGCCACACCGGGGTGCGGCGGTCGCCGTCGTCGATGGCCTGGGCAACGCTGTCGGGGTCGCTCAGCGCGACCAGCAGGCGCCAACCGGGCAGCTCGCCGACCACACCGGCCACGCCGGCCTCACTGGGGCCGTCGTGCCACGAGAGGGCCGGTTCCTCGTGCACCTCGATGGCCACGTCCGGGTAGGCCCCGCGCAGCGACGCCTCGACCATGGTGCGCACCTCGGGCCACGGCCGACGGGTGCCGATCCGCAGCAGCCTGGCCATGGGGCCAGACTACGGCGGACTGGCGCCCTATTCGGTGGTCAGGACGACCGAATCAGGCGCCAGTTCGCGGGATTCCGCTTGCTCAGGCGCCGGTCAGGCGGCCAGGTCAGCCGCGACCGGGGTCGCCACCTCGTCGTCGAGGGCCAGGGCGAGGACCTCGGACACGTCGCTCACCGTGTGCAGGGTCATCGCCTCGCGGACGTCGTCGGGCAGGTCGTCGAGGTCCGCCTCGTTGCGGGCGGGCAGGATCACGGTGGTGAGCCCGGCCCGTTGTGCGGCCAGCACCTTCTGCTTCACGCCGCCGATGGGCAGCACCCGCCCCTGCAGGGTGACCTCCCCGGTCATGCCCACCTCGGGCCGCACCGGGCGACCGGTGAGCAGGCTCACCAGCGCGGTGGTCATGGTGACGCCGGCCGACGGCCCGTCCTTCGGGACCGCTCCGGCGGGCACGTGCAGGTGGATGCGGCGCTGGTCGGCGCCCTCGGCGATGCCGAGCGCTTCGCGGTGGGCCCGGACGTAGGTGAAGGCGATCTCGGCCGACTCGGACATCACGTCGCCGAGCTGGCCGGTGACCTTCAGGCCCACCTCGCCGTCGAGGGCGGTGGCCTCGACCGACAGCACGTCGCCGCCGGCTCCCGTGACCGCCAGGCCGGTGGCCACGCCCGGCCCGTTCACCCGGTCGTGGTCGTCGCGCGGGAAGCGGGGCCGGCCCAGCGCGGGGCGCAGGTCGTCCACCTCGATCACCACGGCGGCGTCGTCGGAACGCGTGTCATCCGGACGGGCGTCGTCGGGACGGGTGTCGTCGGGACGGGTGTCGTCGGGACGGGTGTCGTCGGTAGGGGTGCCGGCGTCGGCTGCGGCATCGTCGACCGCACCGGCGGGCCCGGCCTCGTCGCGCTCGTGGCGCTCGGGACCTTGGCCGGCGATGGCCGTGGCGGTCTTGCGGAGCACCTTGCCCAGCTGGCGCTCGAGGTCGCGGACACCAGGCTCCATCGTGTAGTCGCTCACCACCGCACGCAGGGCGTCGTCGGTGAAGCGCACCTCGCCGTCGTGCAGGCCGTTGCGCTCGAGCTGGCGGGCCACCAGGTGGTCCCGGGCGATGGCGACCTTCTCGTCCTCGGTGTAGCCGTCCAGGCGCACGACCTCGACGCGGTCCAGCAGCGGGCCGGGGATGGTGTCGAGCACGTTGGCGGTGGCGACGAACAGCACGTCGGAGAGGTCGAGGTCGACCTCGAGGTAGTGGTCGCGGAACGAGTGGTTCTGCGCGGGGTCGAGCACCTCGAGCAGGGCCGACGACGGGTCGCCGCGCCAGTCCGAGCCCACCTTGTCGATCTCGTCGAGGAGGAACACCGGGTTCATCGAGCCGGCCTCGGACAGCGCCCGGACGATGCGTCCGGGCTGGGCGCCCACGTAGGTGCGCCGGTGCCCCCGGATCTCGGCCTCGTCGCGCACGCCACCCAGGGCGACGCGGACGAACGACCGACCCAGCGCCCGGGCGATGGACTCGCCCAGCGAGGTCTTGCCCACCCCGGGCGGCCCGACCAGGGCGATGATGGCGCCGGCGCGGCGTCCCCCGCCCTCGCCGCCGCGACCCTGGTCGACGCCCCGCTCGGCCCGGAGCTTGCGCACGGCCAGGAACTCGACCACCCGCTCCTTCACGTCGTCGAGGCCGGTGTGGTCGGCGTCGAGCACGGCACGGGCCTCACCGAGGTCGAGGTGGTCGTCGGACCGCTCGCCCCAGGGCAGCTCGGCCACCGTGTCGAGCCAGGCGCGGATCCAGCCGTACTCGGCGTTCTGGGGGCTGGTGCGCTCCAGCTTGGCCAGCTCCCGGTCCACGGCCTCGGTCACGTCGTCGGGCAGTGTGCGGTCGGCGAAGCGCTCGCGGTACTCGGCCACGGGATCGTCGTCGCCGTCCTCGCCCAGCTCCTTGCGGATCGCAGCCAGCTGCTGGCGCAGCAGGAACTCGCGCTGGCTCTTCTCCATGCCGTCGGTGACGTCGGAGCGGATGCGCTCGGCCAGCTCGAGCTCGGCCAGGGCCTCCTTGGCCCAGGCGGACGCCAGCTCGAGGCGGGCCTCGACCTCGACGGTCTCGAGCAGCGTGACCTTGCGCTCGAGCGACAGGTCGGGGATCCAGCCGGCGGTGTCGGCCAGCGCCCCGGGGTCGTCGACGTCGCCCAGCACCGAGCCCAGGCGCCGCCCGCCGAACTGCTCGAGAAGGGCGCGGGCCGTGGCCCGGTACTCGCGGGCCAGGTCGGCCACGCGCTCGGTGGGCTCGTCCAGGGCGACGGGCTCGGCCTGCACCCACAGGGCGTCGCCGGTGCCCACCACACCGCCCCCCACGTGGGCACGGGACTCACCCCGCACCACCAGGGCAGCCTGACCGTTCGGCAGCGTGAGGCGGCTCTCCACCTTGGCCACGGTGCCGATGCGGCTGTAGCGCCCGTCGAGCCGGGGGACCAGGAGCACGCGACCGTCGGCGGCGGCCTCGGCCGCGGCCTTCGCCTCATCGGATTCGAGGGCCAGCGTCACCACCATCTGGGGGAACACGACCCCGGTGGTGAGGGGCAGGACCGGCAGGGTGAGGGTGGAGACGTCGTTCATGGGGGGCTCCCGTTCGTGGGGGTGAGGCCAGGGTAAAGCGTGATTACAGGATTACACCCTTGAACCGGGGAGGGCCCGAGGGCATTCCCGCCCGATCCGGTGGCCGCCCGTGGCCGCCGGTAGCGTCGCGTCCATGACCGTGCGCGTCGGGTTCCTGGGGGCGGGGTTCATCGCCACGTTCCACTCGAAGATGCTGCGGGCCGCCACCCACGACGGCCTCGACGTGGTCTGGGCCGGGGTGCACGACCCCGACGACGCCAAGGCGGCGGCGTTCGCGGCGGCCAGCGGGGCGCCGGTCTGCGCCTCGGTGGACGAGGTGCTCGACCGGTCCGATGCCGTGTTCGTGTGCACCTGGACCGCCGAGCACCCCCGGTTGGTGGCCCGGGTGGCGGCTCGGGGCCTACCGGTGTTCTGCGAGAAGCCCCTCGCGGTCGACCTGGCCGGCGCGGTGTCGATGGCCCGGACCGTGCGCGACGCGGGGGTCGTCAACCAGGTGGGTCTGGTGCTGCGCCGGTCGCCGGCGTTCCTGCAGGCTCGCCGGTTGCTCCGTGACGAGCGCAGCGGTCGGCCCATGAGCGTGGTGTTCCGCGACGACCAGTACCTGCCGGTGCAGGGGCAGTACGGCTCGGACTGGCGGGCGGACGCCACGAAGGCCGGCTCGGGGGCGCTGCTCGAGCACTCGATCCACGACATCGACATCCTCGAGTGGCTGCTCGGCCCGGTGGCCACCGTGAACGGCCACACCGCCGAGTTCCACGGCCTCGCCGGGATCGAGGACAACGTGGCGGCGTCGTTCACCTTCGCCAGCGGCGCCCTGGGGGTCCTCACCTCGGTGTGGCACGACCTGCTGGAGCGGCCCAGCCTGCGGCGCATCGAGGTCTTCTGCGAACGGGCGCACGTGGTGATCGAGGGCGACTGGTTCGGGCCCGTGCACTGGACCTGGGCCGGCGGCGAGCAGGGCTCGCTGGACGGGGCGGCGCTCTACGAGGCCGTCGCGGACGACGACCCCGACCACGGCAACCCCGACGCCGCCTTCGTGCGGGCGGTGGCCGCCGGTGTGCCGGCGTCGCCCGACTTCGCCGAGGCCCTGCGCGCCCACCTGGTCACCGACGCGATCTACCGGTCCGCGGCAGGAGGCGGCGCCGCCGTGGCCGTGCCCGCGGGCCTGCCCGACCTCGGGTGAGCGGCCGGCGCCACGACCTCGACGGCCTGATCGCCGCCGCGGGCTTCGGCTCGGGCGACCGGCTCGTGGTGGGCCACTGGCGGTCCTCCCCGATCGGCGCCTTCTCCGACGTCATGTGGGCCGACCCGGCGGGCCGGCGCACGTTGTGGGTGCCCGACGAGCGGGCCGGCGCGTTCGTCAGCGCCGTGTACCGCTTCGACGAGGTGCAGGTGACCGACCTGCGGGTCGAGGGCGACCAGCGCCACCTGGAGGCGATGGCCCCCGGGTTCCGGCTGGTCCTCGACGGTGGGTGGGGCCGGCCGATCCCGTTCCGCCGCCCGGCCTGGGTCACCCGATGGGTCGAGGGGCCCGTGGCCCGGGCACTGCTGGACGTGCGCACCTACGGGGTGAGCCCCACGGGGGTGCACGAGTGGTACCGGTCCGACGCGTGGCACCCGGTCGTCCGCGGCCGGCTGGAGGTCGGCGGCCGGGACCAGGGTGCGTTGACGAAGGTGTGGCCGCCGGTCGGGTTCGGCTTCAGCGAGCCGCCCTTGCGGCCGTCGATCACCCGAGTGCGGCCCCTCCTGGTCGACCCCTCCGGCGCGCTCGACGCGCTGGTCGATCGAGGCTGCTGACCGTTCACGTCCTCAGGGGGTCAGGGCCGGAGGACCACCTTGCCGGTGGTGCCTCGGCCGGCGAGGTCGGCCAGGGCCTGTGGTGCGTCGGTGAAGGCCCGCTCGGCCGACACGACCGGATGGATCCTGCCCGCCGCGTACAGGTCGATCAGCGCTCGGTGGCACTCGTGCACGAGGGCGGGGTCGCGGGCCCGGTAGGCGCCCCAGTGCAGGCCGATCACCGCGTAGTTCTTCACCATCAGGTGGTTGGTGGGGGCATCGGCGACGCGTCCCCCGGCGAACCCGACCACCACGATCCGCCCCTCCCACGCCACGCACCGCCGCGACCGGTCGAACACGTCGCCACCCACCGGATCGACGACCACGTCGGCACCCCGCCCGTCGGTGGCCGCCTTCACGAGGTCCACGAAGTCGCCCGCCCGGTAGTCGAAGGCCTCCGCGGCGCCCAGGGCCAGGCAGCGGGCCACCTTGTCGGGCCCTCCCGCGGTGGCCAGCACCCGGGCGCCGGCGGCGACGGCCAACTCGATGGTGGCCGAGCCGGTCCCGCCGGCCCCGGCGTGCACCAGGACGGTCTCGCCTGGCTGCAGGCCGGCCCGGCGGTGCAGCGCGAACCAGGCGGTCTGGTACGTGACCGGGAACGCTGCGGCGACCGCCGCGTCCATGCCCTGGGGAACGTCGAACACGTCGTGGGCGGCGCACAGCGCCTCGTCGGCCAGGCCGCCGTGGGGGAGGAGGGGCAGGCCGATCACCCGCTCGCCCACGGCACGGTCGACCCCCGCACCGACCTCGGCGACGGTGCCACAGAGCTCGAGCCCCGGCGTGAAGGGAAGCGGGGGATGCTCCTGGTAGGTGCCCTCGCACAGCAGCGAGTCGGCGAAGTTGAGCGCGCAGGCCTCGACGGCGACCCGCACCTCGCCGGGGCCAGGCTCGAGTGGCGCCAGGCCGTCGTCGAGTCGGAGCACGTCGACGGGGCGTCCGTGCTCGTGCACTCGCCATGCCCGCATGGGGCGACGATACGTTCTCGCCACGAGCCCCGGCACGAGGGCGGGCCCGCTCGGGCCGTGAGCGCAGTGAACGGGAGTCGCAGTGAACAGGGAGTGGACACCGATGGACGCACGGCACGATCCGGCCCGGATGCACCGGTACGACGACGACGTGGCCGCGATGGCTAGGGCGGTGTTCGACTACGTCGAGGACCGGACCCGGCGCGAGGTGCCGCTGGACGGGTCACGATCGGCCACGGACCTCGAGGCGCTGGCCGGCGGCAGCGTCACCGCGGGTGGGCTCGGGTGGCAGGAGGCCCTGCGTCGGTTCGCGGACGTGCTGGCGCCGGCCACGATCTCGATGGACCACCCACTGCACCTGGCCTACGTGCCGGCCGCGCCCACGGAGGCGGCGGTGCTGTTCGACCTCGTGGTCAGCGCGTCCAGCATCTTCGGCGGCTCGTGGCAGGAGGGTGCCGGCGCGGTCTTCGCCGAGAACCAGGCGCTGGCGTGGCTGGCCGACCTGTGCGGGCTCCCCGGCGGTGCCGGCGGGTGCTTCGTGAGCGGCGGCTCGGCCGCCAACCTCAGCGCGCTCGCGGCTGCCCGCCACCGAGCGGCGTCGGCCCGGGCGGACCGTCCCCGCCGCTGGCGCCTCGCGGCCACGGCCGAGGCCCACTCGTCGGTGCGCTCGGCCGCCGCGATCATGGACGTCGACGTGCTCGCGGTCGCGGGTGACGAGCGGGGTGCGCTGCGGGGCGAGGCCCTGCGGGCGGCCCTCGACGGCGACGCCGACGGCGCGGACGGCGTCTTCGCCGTGGTCGCCACGGCCGGAAGCACCAACGTGGGCGTGGTCGACGACCTCGAGGGGGCGGCTGCGGTGGCCTCCGAGCGGGGGCTCTGGCTGCACGTCGACGCGGCCTACGGGGGCGCCGCCCTCGCGGCGCCGTCTGCCCGGTCGCTCTTCACGGGCGTGGAGGCGGCCGACTCGATCACCATCGACCCGCACAAGTGGCTGTTCAGCCCGTTCGACTGCGCGGCGCTGCTCTACCGCGACCCGGCCCTGGCCGCCGCGGCCCACACCCAGCAGGCCGACTACCTCGACGCCGTCACCCGCGAGGAGTGGAACCCCCACGACTACGCGTTCCACCTGTCGCGGCGGGCGCGGGGCCTGCCGTTCTGGTTCTCGCTGGCCACCCACGGCACCGACGCGTACCGCGACGCGGTCGAGTCGATCCTGGCGCTGACCCGCCAGGTCGCCGAGGAGATCGCGGGCCGCGACGGCCTCGAGCTGGTGCTCGACCCCGAGCTGTCGGTGGTGCTGTTCCGCCGTGACGGCTGGACGAGGGACGACTACGACCGCTGGGCCGACGGCCTGCTCCGCGATCAGGTGGCCTTCGTGCGGGCCACCTCGTGGCAGGGCGGCCCGGTGATGCGCCTCTGCTTCGTCAACCCTCGGACGACGATCGAGATGGTCCGCCCGTTGCTCGACTCGATGCTCGCCTGAGCACGGCGTCGGCGCCCAGCGCGGCGGCGACCACCAGGACGCCCTCGGCGGTGGCCCGGTAGCGGGTGACCCCGAACGTGGCGCCGGCGGCGAGGGTGACGGTGAGCGCCACGGCGAGGAAGGGGATGATCGGCACCCGCCGGCGGCGCATCGACCACAGGCCGCCGACGGCGAGCGGCACCAGGAGGTAGTACGCGGCCAAGCCGAGCCACGAGGCGGTGCGGCCACGGTTCTCGACGTCGATGTCGAGCCGGGTGCCCTGGACCGGCGCGTAGACGCCCCAGACCCGACCGACGCGTGCTGCGACCACGATGGGCAGGCGCCCCAGGTGGTCGCGGATGTAGGCGGACGCCTGCTCGCCGTACGGGAGGTCCGACTCGCTCTCGTCGTAGAGGCGGGGGTCTCGCAACGAGAGCTCGACGGCGCGCACCCCGTCCTCGGACGCCAGGCAGTCGGCGGGACGGTCGATGCGGTCGCACAGGTCGGCCTGGGTGGCCGCCGAGAGGGTGCGGGGGTCGAAGCACGATGCGTACGACCCGATCAGCGACCCGTACCACGAGCCGTCGCAGCTGGCGCCGGACAGGACGACCCCGCTCGAGCTGGTGAGCAGCACCGGGTTCTCGAAACGGGTGAGGTTGTAGGCCAGCCAGGGCGCCAGGACCGCGAGGAGCGTCACGCCCGACACCGCCACGAACGCGATCCGGCGGCCCCACGAACGGTCGCGGGCCAGGAGGGCGAGGGGTGCCGCGATGAGCACGATGAGGGCGATGGCCTCGCTGCGGGTGAGCGTGGCCAGGCCGATGGCGGCGCCGAGGAGTGCCGCCCGGCCCAGCGACGGCCGACGCCAGAAGGCGTACGCGGCCGCCACGGCGACGGTGACGGTGAGGACCGCCGCCGACTCCGACAGCAGGACGCCGTCGTTGATCCACAGGCCGGGGTACAGCGCGGCCACCGCGGCGGCGCCCAGGCCCACCCGGTCGGCGGTGGCCGCGGGCGCCAGCCGGCGGGCCAGGAGGCCCACCACCGCCACCGTGGCGGCGCCGAGCAGGCACGAGGCCAGGCGGTGCCCGGTGATCGAGTCGACGCCCAGCTTCGACCAGAGGGCCAGGTAGGTGGCGTACACGGGGGGATGGGCCGCGCTGGGGGTGAGCACGTCCGCTGCGGTGACCGGTCGCAGGTCGACGCCCAGGGGGACCACGTAGCCGAGGCCCTTGGCCAAGGCGTTGGCCTGGTGGTGGTAGTAGAGCGAGTCGCCGGCGATCACGTAGCCCCGCCCGCCCGCGTCGGCGGTGGGTCGCAGCACCAGGACGTTCACCACCCGCAGGACCAGGCCCGCGAGGGTGATGGCGACGAGGGCCAGCCGGAAGCGGCGCTCGTCCGCCGGGTTCTCGATCACGCCCTCGATCTCACTACCGTACTCAGCACCATGAGGTTCACCGTGATCGGCCACGCCAGCCTGTACATCGAGACCGACGGGCCCGAGGGTGCGTGCACGGGGCCGACGATCCTGATCGACCCGTGGCTGTTCGGGTCCTGCTACTGGCGGTCGTGGTGGCACTTCGCGCCGCAGGAGGAGCTGCGGCCGGAGTGGCTGGCACCCGACTACCTGTACCTCACCCACCACCACTTCGACCACTGCCACTACCCCTCGTTGGGGCGCATCGACACGGGCACCCAGGTGCGGGTCTCGATTTTCGGGGTGGACGTGAGGGGCGGCGAGGTGCGGTCGCTGGGCTTCGAGCAGGTGACCGAGTTGCCCCACGGTGAGATCACGACGCTGGCACCGGGGGTTCGGGTGGCGTCGTACCAGTACGGCTTCGACGACACCGCCTTCGTGGTGGCCGACGGCGACGACGTGGTGGCCGACCTGAACGACTGCAAGATCCGGGGCCGGGCGCTCGACCAGGTGGCGTTCGACTTCGGTCATCCCACCTTCATGTTCAAGACCCACTCGTGGGCGCAGTCCTATCCCATCGGCTACGAGGCCGAGGACCCCGCCGACCTCACCCTGCTCAGCCGCCACACCTACATCGAGGACTTCGTCGCCGCCGCCGGGCAACTGCAGCCGCGCTACGCGGTGCCCTTCGCCAACATGGTGGCCTTCCTCCACCCCGAGAGCCGCTGGGTGAACCCGAACCTCATCACCCCCGACGAGGTGCGCACCGAGTTCGAGGCCGCGGCGGGCGTGGAGCACACGGAGCTGAAGGTGCTGTCACCCGGAGACGTCTGGTCGTCGGGCAGTGGCTTCGAGCTCACCGGCCACGACTGGTTCGCCGATCCCGACGCCGCGCTGGCGGCACGGGCCGAGGAGGCCCGTGAGGCGCTGGAGCGCTGCGCCGAGGAGGAGGAGGGTGTAACCCTGTCGTGGGACGCCTTCTCGGCGTACCTCGGCGACTTCCTGCACGACCTGCCCCCACTGATGCCCCGGGTGCTGCTCAAGCGGCCCGTGGTGTTCGAGGTGCCGTCGTCGGCCGAGCCGTACTGGGTGGTCGACTTCCGCCACCGCTCGGTCACCCGGGCCACGGAGCCGCCCGACGACCGCGCCAGCCTGATCCAGATCAACGAGGCGGTGCTGGCCGACGCGATCGACAAGCGCATCCTGCACTTCACCCACGGAGGGATGCGGATCCACGTGAAGCTCCGTCCCGGCGGCGCCAGCGGCGACCTGGCGTTCTGGGGGGTGCTCATGGTGTGGGAGATCGGGTACCTGCCGGTGCACCGCCTGCTGCGGCCCCGGTTCCTGTCGGCGCTGTGGCGGCGCCGGCGCGAGGCCTACGACGCCGTCGCCGGCCTCCGGGGCCCGGGCACGCCGCTCGAGCGACTGGCCGGCGGCTTCGCCTCCACCGACGCCTGACGGGGTCACACCGCGCCGCCATCGGTCCCGTGGCGGGTGCCGCCGAAAGACGAGGTGTCGCCTACCAGGCGAGGTGCCGCCTACCAGGCGAGGTGCCGCGTGCCCGGCGAGCTGTCGCCTGCCGGGCGGCCGCTCACCAGGGGGCGTCGATGCCGATGGTGGCGGGGGAGGGGGCGGCGCCGTTGGCCCCGTTCGAGGGCGGGGCGGCCTGCTCGGGCCGCCAGCCCTCGGTGGTGGGCTCGCCCATGATCTGGTCGATCACCTCGGCGGGCTGGGGCTTGCAGTAGTAGAAGCCCTGGGCCATGTGGCAGTCGAGGCTGCGCAGGTAGCGGACCTGGTCGGCGGTCTCGACCCCCTCGGCGACGGTCACCATGCCGAGGCCCCGGGCCATGCCGATCAGGTTCTCGACGATGGTGGTGTCCTCACGGCTGTGGCCGAGGCCGTCCACGAAGCTCTTGTCGATCTTCAGGATGTCCATGCTGAACTTGCGCAGGAAGCTGAGCGACGAGAAACCGGTGCCGAAGTCGTCGAGGGCGAGGGCGACACCGCTGGTCTTGGCGGTGCGCAGCATGGTCCACGCCGCCTCGACGTCGTGCATGAGGGCACCCTCGGTGATCTCCAGGCAGATCAGGCTCGGGTCGACCTGGGTCACGGTCAGCACCCGGGTCAACACGTCGGGGAAGTCGTACTGGGCCAACTGGCGGGTCGAGACGTTCAGCGTCACCGCCAGGGGTGCCCGGTCGGCGTAGGCCTCCTGCCAGCGCTTGGCCTGCCGGCAGGCCTCTTCCAGCACCCAGGTGCCGACCGGCACGATGAGCCCGGTCTCCTCGAGCGCCGGGATGAACTCGCCGGGGCTCACCAGGCCCCGCTCGGGGTCCTCCCAGCGGATCAGCGCCTCGACCGTCACCATCCGCTGGGTCTGGAGCGAGACGACGGGCTGGTAGTGCAGGCGGAACTGGCCACGCTCGAGCGCCTCGCGCAGGCGGCGCTCGGTGGTCGACGGGGTGACCCGCTGCGCCAGCGACCGGTCGAACATGGCGTAGCTGCCCGGGCTGCGGCTCTTGGCCTTGTGCATCGCCGAGTGGGCGTCGCGGATCAGGTCGTCGGGCTCCGAGCAGTTCTCCTCGGCGATGGCGATGCCGATGCTGGCCGACAGGCGGATCCGGTCGTGGCCCATCGTGAACGGCCGCTCGAGCCCCTCGATCATCTGCGCGGCCAGGCGCTCGGCCGAGGGGGCACCCGTGGTGTCGGGGCAGATCACCACGAACTCGCCGCCCCCGTAGCGGATCACGGTGTCGGTCTCGCCGACCAGCTCACGGAGACGGGCGCACACCGCCACCATCAACTGGTCGCCCACCTCGCGGCCGTGGGCCTCGTTGACGTTCTTGAGCCGGTCGAGGTCGAGGATGAGCACCGCCAACCGGCCGCCGCCGCGTTGCGAACGGCGCACGATCTGCTCGAAGCGCTCGTTCAGGAAGCGCCGGTTCGGCAGGCCGGTGAGGGGGTCGTGCAGGGCCATCCGGTCGAGCTCGAGGCGGGTGTCCACCGCATCGCGGTGGCGGCGGAACGCCACCACGCTGGCGGCCACCGGGATGAGGAACACGAGGGCGAAGAGGCCGCTGAGATCGAGGTCGGTGGTGACCAGCCAGTTGCTGATCGAGGTGCCCACGTCGAGGCTCACCGCGATCGCGGCCACCGCGACGCACACCACGACGGCCCACGCCACCTCCCGGCCGGCGTCGCGGGTGTGGGTGCTCTCCGGGACGGGTCGCTTGGCGGATCGCCATGCCATTGGTCGCCGTGCCTCCCCGTCCCAACGCGCACCGGACCAGTTCCGGCGCCCCGTCGTCCTCCATCGGATGCAGGGTGCGCGCTCTTGAGCCAACGGGCCGGCCGATCGCGCCCGGTTCCTGACCGGTGAGTCAGGCCGCGCCGCCCCTCTGCGGCGCGCCCCGCTCGGCCGGGACCGTCAGGCGAGGAAGTCGAGGGCGGCGTCGAGGAAGCCCATGGCCCGCGGGGTGGCGAAGTGGTCGACGCCGCGGAGGGTGACGAGGCGGGCATCGGGGAGCGCCTCGATCAGCGGGTCGGCCGGGCCGGCGAAGTCGCGGTCGCCGAGGACCACGAGCACCGGGCACCCGATCGCGCCCAGCTCGCTCGGTCCGAGCGGCGGCGACCGGCGCCGCAGGCACGCCGCCAGCGCCAGCGGGTCGTTGCCGTCGCCGCGGGCCAACTGGGCGAAGTGCTGGCCCACCCGATCGGAGTCGGCGGGGCCGTCGACGATGGCCCGGGCGATCGGCTCGGGGTCGTCCGAGCGGAAGAGGTTGGCGCCCACGCCGGCGACCACGAGGCGGCGGAAGCGGTCGGGGTGCGCGGCGGCGACTCCCAACAGCACCCGGGCGCCGAGCGAGAAGCCGACGCCGTCGAGCGGCCCGGCGGGGAGGCGGCCGGCGACGTCGTCCTCCAGGTGCTCGTAGGCGGCCGGGTCGTGGGGCTTGGCGGCGTGGCCGTGGCCGGGCAGGTCGATCGCCACCACCTCGCGTCCGACGTCGTGCAGCAGGTCGACCCAGCCGTTGTCGAGCCAGGTGCGGTCGAACGACGCCGCGAACCCGTGCAGCAGGACGACGGCGGGGCGCGGATCGTCGGGCATCCGCCGGACCCTACTGGGGTCGGATCGTCAGTCGTCGAAGCGCGGCCAGGTGTCGGTGGGGGGTTGCTGGCCGATGCCGGGCGCGGTCCAGTCGCAGACGCCGTCCGGGAAGATCCGCTCGAGGCGGTCCACCTGGGCGTCGGTGAACGCCACGTCGTACGCGGCGGCGTCCACCGGTTCGAGCGTGCAGGCGATGATGTCGTTGCGGAGGGGGGCGCCGGCGGCGATGCGGGGGTCGCCCTCGACCGGGAAGGCGTCGCGGCACGGGCCGGGGTCGTCGTAGATCTCCCAGCCGCCGCGCACGGTGGTGCCGTCCGGCAGTGCGCAGCGGTTGTCCACCTCCGCCGGACGAGCATCGGCGAGACGCTCGGCGACGGGTCGATCGTCCTCGGGGTGGGCCCGGTCGTTGGCGGCCAGGGTGGTGAGCCACTCGTCGAGCAGCACGATGGGGTCGTTGCTGGCGATGGCGCCGACGAGCACCTCGATGGCGCCACCGGCCGACGACGTCCAGAGCGCCAGGTTGGGGTCGTCCTGCCCATCGACCGTCAGACGCTCACGGATGACGAACGGCTGCACCCGGGTGTGGATGTCGCCGAAGTCGTCGGTGTACGGGTTGCGCAGGATGATCGGCACGTCGAGCAGGGGATCCTCGGTGGCGCCGTCCGAGGGGCCCTGGCCGCTGACACCGCCGGCCTCGTAGGGCACGGCGGCGGTGGCCTCGTCGATGGCCTCACGCTCGGGCTGGATCTGCCCGTCGATGTCGTAGCCCCCGATGGCCTCGTTGAGGTCGAGGAACTCGTCGGGGCTCAGCGTGGCGTCGTTCAGTGCCTCGAGCCCGTACTGGATGCCGACGTTGCTGAGCGGTCGGCGGGCGAAGCCGGTCTCGGGGTCGGTGCCGAGCACGGCGATGTTCATGTCCTGCAGGGTGCATCGTGCACCGTCGGGGTTGGTCGCGGCGTCGTAGACCTCCTCCTGCGGTAGCGAGCACCCGTCGGTGGGGTTCACGCCGCCGAGGAAGAGACGGGCCCAGGATCGACAGGTCCCCGTGGTGAGATGGCCCTCGACGGCGGTGCGTTGGGCGTCGCTGAGGGCGCGACCGGCGGCGCTCTCGTAGTAGTTCAGGAGCAGGCCGCAGTCGGTGACGCCGCCCGAGATGGTGATGGCATCCGGGAAGGGTGCCGACGGCGACAGCGCGTCGAGCAGTCCCGGGTACGCGGTGGCGATGAGGAGCTGCTGGATGGCCCCGCCCGATCCACCGTCGCCGATGGTGAACTCGGGCACGCCGTAGCGCTCGATGAAGTGCTCGCGGGTCATCAACGCGGCCTCGGCCGACAGCGTGGGGTTGCACGCGGTCTGGAAGGTGTCGAGCGTGTTGGTGGCCAGGGCGTAGCCCTTGGCCAGCAGGTCGGTGTCGAGGCCCACGCCGAGGGCCGAGCCCTGGCTGTACTGCGTGCCGCAGCCACCGCCGAAGCGGTAGACGAGGCGCCCGCTCCAGGCCGGGTTCCACGGGTACTCGCCGATCGGGTCGGCACCCTCGACCGTTCCGCTGCCGGCCGCCACCTCCGCGTGCAGGGGAGAAGGATCGAGCACCCAGACCGAGGCGATGCCGCGGTCGATCACGCTGGTCTCGGTGCGGATGATGAACGGCACCGCGTCACCGTCGATGGTGGTCGTCGCCGCCAGGCGCTGCGCGTCGGCGGCCGCGAGCGGATCGTTGGGTGGGTCGACGGGAACGACCGCGCCGTTCGGATCCACGTACGACCACTCGATCCTCGTCGGGGCGTTGCAGTCCTCGTCGGTGGCCTCGCCGAGGCCGTGGGCCTCGGTGGTGCACACCCATGGCTCCAGGTGCGGGCCCGCGAACACGGGCCCGCTGATCGGGTGGTTGGTGAGGGTGAGGGCGGCGACCTGGTCGCCGGCCGCCACCTCGAGGGTCGACCCAGCCTCGGAGACCCCCTCGACCAGGGCTCGCCGCGGGCCGTCGCCCTCGCTGAGCGACTCGGTGATGTCCCGGTCGTCGATCGTGAGCGTGAGGTCGTCAGCGCCGGCATGCGCACCGGACACGGTGACGAGCACATCCCCGCCGCTGACCATCGACGCTCGGGTCGACGTGGTCTCGAGGCGGAGGTCGCCGTCGATCGACGCCGCGCTCGT
Source organism: uncultured Microthrixaceae bacterium (assembly GCA_964635055.1). Classification (GTDB taxonomy): domain Bacteria; phylum Actinomycetota; class Acidimicrobiia; order Acidimicrobiales; family DATDAH01; genus JAEUJM01. Next base: position 129,998 of record CAZWMT010000005.1, read on the forward strand.
GGTCGGGCCGTCGTCGACCGGGGCGCTCGGCGCCACCGCCGCAACCGGGGTCGTGGACCCGGTCGCGTCATCGCTCCCACCGCTGCTGCACGCCGCGGCGATGACCACCAGGACGCCACCGGCGACGACGAGCCGGGGGTGGGTGCGGCTCATCGGGGGGTGAGCAGGACGGCGGGCGTCATGGGCACGAAACTAGGCGCGTACCCTTCCGACGTGTCCCAACGGCTGCGCGTCGCTCGCGACTGCGAGATCCCGATGTCCGAGATCACGTGGTCGTTCCAGCCCTCGGGCGGGCCCGGTGGGCAGCACGCCAACAAGGCCCACACCCGGGCGGTGGCCCGCCTCGACCTGGCCGCCAGCCCGTCGCTCACCGAGCCGCAGCGCGATCGGCTCGTGCGCCGCCTGGGCGAGGTGGTCAGCGTCGGGGTCGACGACTCGCGGTCGCAGCACCGCAACCGTGCGTTGGCCCTCGACCGGTTGCGCGACCTGCTGGCCGGAGCGCTGCGGGTCGACCCGCCGCGCCGACCCTCCCGACCGACCGCCGGCGCCAAGCGCCGGCGGCTCGACGCCAAGCGGCGCCGGGGAGCGCTGAAGCGCGATCGGCAGGCGCCGGGCCCGGAGTGAGGGTGTGGTGCCGCGGGCCTGGGCCCCGAGCAGGTGCGCTCAGCGCCGGCGCCGGCGCCGGGCCTCTTGGGCCAGCGCGGACAGGGTGCCGGCGGCGGTGGCCGCCCAGGTGAACTCGCGGGCGTGGGCGAGGGCACCGTCGCTCAGGCGCCGGCGCAGATCGGTGTCGCCGAGCACCGCGACGAGCTGCTCGCGCAGCTCGCGGTCGTCCTCGGCGAGCAGGCCGCCCTGCCCCTCGGCGACCGCGTCGAGGTGGCCGGAGATGCGGGTGGCGACCGCCGGGGTGCCGCACGCGGCCGCCTCGGTGAGCGTCATGCCCCAGCCCTCGTGCGAGGAGGCGCTGGCGACGACCCAGGCCCGCCGGTAGAGGTCGACCAGCTCGTCGTCGGTGACCCGTCCGGCGAAGGTGACCCACGACTCGGCGTCGAGCGCCCGCACGAGCTGGTCGAGGTTGCGTCGCTCGTAGCCCTCGCCGACGATGGTGAGGGTGGCATCGGGGCGGTGCTCGCGGACCTCGGCCATGGTGCGCAGCAGGCGGTCGAAGTGCTTCACCGGGACGAGGCGGCCCACGGCCACCACCAGTGGCTCGGGGGAGCGCTCGCCGCCCGGCGAGAACTGCGGGTCGATGCCCGGCGGGACCACCGACACCAGCTCGGGCCTGAAGTGCAGCTCGGCGACCAGCTGGCGCTTGCTGGACTCGGAGAGGGTGACGATGCGGGTGCGGCGGTAGAGGGCAGGGGCCACGTTGTGCTCGAGGATCTGGCCCATCGCCGCGAGGCGGGGCGGGAGCACCATCTTCCACATGTCGCCGTGCACGTGGTGCAGCCAGACGACACGGGGCTGGCGTGCCCACAGCGGCGACAGGAAGGGCATGCCGTTCCAGATCTCCACCAGGCCGTCGGACTTGCCGTGGCGGCCCGTGGCCTCGCTGAGCGCGGCCCTCGGGAACACCAGGTAGCGGCCGGCCTTGCGGATCACGTGGTAGCCGTCACGGACGTCGGTGGGCGGATGGCCCTGCGCGTACGACGTGCGCATGGTGACCTCGATGCCCGCCTCGGACCAGAGGCGGGCCACGTTGGCGGCGTGCACCTCGGACCCGCCGGCCTCGACGTCGTCGAGGTCGCGCCAGGCCAGCAGGTGGATGCGCGAGAGGCCGGCGGCGGCTGCGATGTCGCCGAGCTTCACGCGGGGGTCGGGGGTGGTGGGATCCACGCGGGCGGTCCTGGAGAAAGGGGGGGAGGTACCTCGGGCGTGCGGGTACTGCCCGTATGCTAGGTGAGCCTCCCGCGACGGCTCCAAGTCCGTCCCCCACTGCTCCCACCCCCGGACACCGGCCAGGAACCTGCATGGAATCGCGCTCGATCACTGTCGTCATGCCCGTGTACAACGAGAAGGCGACGCTGCGTCACGCCCTCGAGCGCCTGCTGGCGGTCGACATGCCGCTCCCCACCGAGGTGCTCGTGGTGGACGACGGCTCGACCGACGGCTGCCTCGACACCATCGCCGACCTGGTCGACGACGGCCGCGTGCGGCTGGTGCGCCAGTCGCCGAACCAGGGCAAGGGCGCCGCGCTGCGACGGGGCATCCAGGAGGCCGAGGGCGACCTGCTCACGGTGCTCGACGCCGACCTCGAGTACGACCCCGGCGACTTCCCCGCCCTTCTGCAGCCCATCCTCGAGGAAGGCGCCCGGGTGGTCTACGGCAAGCGCTCCTACGGTGGCCACGCCGCGTACTCGTTCTGGTACGTCATCGGCAACAAGGCGCTGGCGTTCTGGGCCAGCTTCCTCTACGACGCGTGGCTGTCCGACATCGAGACCTGCCTGAAGGTCGCCCCGACCGCCCTGTGGCGCACCGTCAGCCTCACGTCGTCGGGTTTCGGCATCGAGGCCGAGGTGACCGGCAAGTTCCTCCGCAGCGGCGAGCGCATCTTCGAGGTGCCGATCAGCTACCGGGCCCGCGGGCGCGAGGAGGGCAAGAAGATCCAGTGGACCGACGGTGTGGCCGCGCTCTGGATCCTGCTCCGGCTGCGCCTGCAGCCCTCGGCCAAGGCACTGCCGGCATGAGCCCCGGCGCGCTCGACTTGTCTCCCCGGGTCCGGTCCGTCAACGTGGAGCACGTGCTTCGTCGCCTCTGGCTGGTGCTGGCTGCGGTCGTGCTGGTCACGCTGTCGGCCGCGTCGTGCGCCACCGACGTCGAGAACCCGGCGGTGGCCGAGGGGACCGCTCCCCCCACCACCGCGCCCACCACGAGCACCTCCGTGCTGCCCCCTGGTGGCCGCCAGCCCACCCCTGACGACAAGCTCCGGGTCATCATGGCCGGCGACTCGGTGATGAACGGCCTGGCGCCCGCCGTGGCCACCGCCCTGAACGAGGGCGGCGAGTCGGACGTGAAGTTCGAGCTGGCGCCGAGCGTGGCCCGCGATGCCGCCTCTCGCGTGCTCTGGCAGCGCCAGCTCGACGAATTCCGCCCCGATCTCGTCGTGATGTTGATCGGCACCTGGGAGAAGCGCGACCCCAACTTCGACCCGGGCGACCCCGGGTGGGCGGACTGGTACGGCACCGAGGTGCTCGACCCGTTCGCGACGATGATCACCGACGCCGGCGCCCGGTTGCTGTGGATCGGCATGCCCGCGGTGCCGACCGACTCGGACACCCTGGAGTTCGTGGCCCTGAACAGCCAGTACGAGGCGCTCGCCCAGCGCAACGACCAGGTCGACTACGTCGAGGGTGGCGAGTTCCTCAACGGTTCCGACGGCCAGTGGACCGACGTGCTGGCACGCGCCGACGGCACCCTCGAACGGGTGCGCCGCACCGACGGGCTGCACCTGTGCCCCGGTGGTGCCGAGCGCCTCGCCGCTCCGGTGATCCAGTACGCGCAACAGCAGTGGAACGTGAAGGTGGCCTTCGACTGGCAGAACGCCCCATGGCGGGAGCCCCCGACCCTGGACCACCCCGAGGAGTGCCCACCGGCCTAGCCATCAGGCGGCGCGGCCGGGGCGTGGAGGGCGGGCCGGGCGAGGGCCTCCCGCAAGGCCCCCGCCGCGCGCCGGGTGCCCCCGACCGAGGCCGGGCGTCAGCCCGCGGCCAGTGCGCCGCCGGTGAGGTCGGCGATGGACTGGGCCACCGCCGGGGTGTCGACCTGGATCGTCCAGTTGGCCCCGTACACCAGCCCGGGGGTCCCCGTGGCGGCCACGTCGGCGGCGAAGGTCGGGTCGGTGTACACGTAGATCAGCGCCTGCTCGTTGCTCACGACACAGGTGCTGAACTCGCCCTGGTCGTCCTCGAGGCCGTCGTACTCCAGGTCGCACTGCAGGTCGGCGCCGATCTCGGCGACGCTGTCGTAGGTGGGCAGGCCCTCGGTGTCGACGGTGCTTCCGGTGCCGCTGGTGGTGTCGGTGCCCCCGGCGGAGGTGGTGGTGTCGCCCCCGCCGGCGGTCGTGTCGGAGCTGTTGTCGTCGCCACTGCCGCAGGCGGCGAGGAACAGGGTCGCCGCGGCGAGGAGGATCGCGAGTCGTCTCATGTCCCCGATTGTGGCTGGCGGGCGCCGCGATGTGCCAGCAGGGCGCGTCCGTGCGGCGGACAGTGCCCGGTCAGGAGGCTGGGGCGAGGGCATCCCCATCCCCGCTCGAGCACGCCGGGGTGGAGGCGCCGGCGTCGGCCAGCAGCGCCGGGAGATCGGCGCTGAAGGCCAGCGCCCCCTCTCCGTTCAGGTGGTGGGTGTCGGCGAACTGCTCGTCGGAGGTGGCCCACGCGTGGGCGTCGACCAGCGTGGCCCCGGTGCGCTCGGCCAGGCGGCGGGCGGTGACCAGGAAGCGCTGGAAGTCGGCCCCGCCGTCGGGGTGCAGCTCGACGTAGTCCTGGGTGACGGGCAGCAGCAGCAGCACCACCTCCACGCCCCGGCCCCGCAGCTGCTCCACGAGATCGGTGGCGGCGGCGATCTGGGCCCCGCCCATGTGGAAGTCGTTGAGCAGCTGGGCCCGGTCGAAGGCCTGTATCGCGACCGAGCCGGTGTAGTGCAGGGGCCGGCGTGAGAGCCCCTCGCCGTCGGGGCCGATGATGCCGTCGAGGCCGTCGGCGGAGAGGCGCTCGGTGCGCTCGCCGTCGCGCAGGCGCTGGATGCCGGCCCACACCTCGGCCGGGTCGCGAAGCTCGCTGCGGTAGCGGAACAGGTCGGAGTGCTCGACGAACGGCGCCTGTAGGCGCCCGAAGAAGTCGTCGCGGGACAGCGTCGCCGTCCGGTAGCTGTCGAGGGCCGAGGCCGCGATGCGGGCGTTGTCGTTGAGGTCGAAGCTGGACAGCCCCAGCACCACCGTGCCGGGCTGGAGGCGCGGCTCGACCTGCTCGAGGGTCCACCGTTTCAAGAGCGCGGGCGTGGCTGCGTCCAGCGCGGCGTTGTACGCGCTTCGGTGCTGCGGGTCCGACGCGGTGTACGTGCGGGGGTCGACCGCGTCGCGGGTCATCGAGTTGCCCACGAAGGCCACGTCCACGCACCCGTGGCGGCGCTCGAGGCGATCCATCTGGGCCACCTTGACCTGCGTGCTCTTGTCGGACCACACCAGGGCCTCGGGCAGGTAGGGGCTGAAGGCGCGGGCGCTCAGCTCGGCGACGGCCAGGACCGCCACCACCATGGCCACGACGACGGCGACGCCCTTCACGATGCGGATGGTTCGCCCCTCTCCTCGGCGGTTTCCTCGAGTCCCTCGGACCCGGCGGCGCCCGGCGGCGGCGCCGGCGTGGCGGTTCCCGTGACCCTACGGGCCGCCCCGAAGTCCACCAAGGTGGCGATGACCAGCAGGGCGACACCGAGCAGGGCGGGCCAGTTGGTGACCTCGAAGCGGTTGGGCCAGTCGAAGTCGGGCGGGTAGCGGTGCACGAGTTGCGACAGCGTGATGTAGGCACCGGCGCCGGCCAGGCCGAGCACGGCGCCCAGGCGGACCGCGGGGAGCCCCCAGCGCCAGCGCAGGGCCGCCACCGCGCCGACGCCTGCCAACAGGCCCCACACCGGGCCGCTGAACGCGGTGGTGAGGAGCAGTGCGACCAGACCGGCCACCACGGCGACTCTCGGCGTGGACGGCGACGCGATCCCCGCCCACGGTGGGGCCCACGTGGGTTGCAGCCCGGGATCCCGGGCGATGCCGGCCGCCTCGGCCGCCACCGTGCGCCGCCGGCGGGGGTCGAGCACGAGGAGCACGAGACAGGCCAGCACGCCCAGGCCGGACAGGGCCATCGCCACCCACACGGCGCGCTGTGGCGTCCACTCGAGGGCGACGGCCACGTCGCCGCCGTCGGCAGGCGCCTCGACCAACCAGGCGTTGGCGTAGCCGTTCACCAACGTGGGCTCGCCCAGGTCGTCGCCGTCGGCCGCCGCGGTCCAACCCGGGTTGAAGCTCTGCCCGAGGATCAACCAGAACGGCGCGGTGGGCCCGCCGACGGTGACGTCGGCGTCGACGAACCCTTCGTGGTCCACCGTGACCGTGGGCCCGGGCTCGTGCGCCCGGTGGCCGTTGCCCGCCTCGCCGCCGGCGCGCGACGTCAGTTCGATGCTGTCGAGGTCGATGCCGGTCCGGTTCCCGGGGGTGGCCTGCAGGATGCTCTCACCGCTCGCGAGGGCCAGGCCGCCGTCACCGCAGGGCTCCAGGTCGAGCGCGGCGCGGGCGACGGCGTCGGCGGTCGACCCGACGACCCGCACGCGGACCGGGTGGCCGGCCACCTGCAGCAGGTCGTCCCGGCAGCGGTCGTCGACCTGTGCCGGCGGGGGGCCGAGCTGCACACCGGGCAGTCCCACCTCGGCCAGCGCCACGGGCAGGGGCAGGGGCGCGTTGCTGTACCAGTCAGGGGTCAGCAGTGGGTCGACGCCCTCGAGGGTGATGCGGATCCGGCGACCGGCCACGGCGTCGAAGCCCACCGGCACCTCGACCGTGTGGTCGAGCTCGGCGCCCCGCTCGATGGCCGGCAGGTCGACCACCGACGCGGGGCCGTCGTCGGCCTGGATGCGGAGGCGGGTGGGCAGCGAGTGGCGACCGTCGGCCACGACCTGCAGGTCGAGGTGGTCGACCCGTGTCCGCTCGGGCAGCGTGTACTCCACCCAACTGCCCTGGGGCACCTCGTAGGGCGACTGCCAGGCGGTCTGAGGATCGCCGTCGACGGCGGCCGAGGCCCGGGCGGCGACGTCACCCGCCAGGTGGCCGGACGACCGGGCGGTCACCCCGCCGTGATCGGCGTCGGGCAGGCCCACGATCCGGTCGACGAGCTCGTCGGGCGCGGTGGCCGAGATCCGCGCGTCCCCCGCCAGCGCGAACGTGCGCCCGACGGGGAGCTCGATGATCCGTGCCATCGCCGCCTCCTCGTCGGCTCGCACCGGCTCGGCGGGGTTGGTCCGCTGCCGGGCGAAGAGGATGTCGAGGTTGTGGTCGATCGAGGACGCGCCCGCGGCATCGAGCAGGTCGGTGGGCGGGCGCACCAGCTCCTGCACCGTGATGTCGCCCAGGCCGACCTCGGCGAAACCGACCGGGCTGAGCCCGGTGTACTTCACCCGGCGGCCCACGCTGTCCGCGGTGATCTCGATGACGAGGTGCGAGAAGGTCCGCTCGCCGAACGTGACGGTCTGTCCCTCGCCGCCGAGCGACGAGTCGTCGAGGGTGGCGTCGACATCGTCGCCGGCGTCGCCACCGTCGAAGCGCAACTGCACGCCGGTGATCGAGCGGTTGCGCACGCCGAACTGCGGCTGCAGGAGCGTGATGTGGTCGGTGGCGAGGGGCCGGTCGAGGTCGATCTCGAGCCGCTCGCCCTCGACCCGCGAGAACGCGCCGACCCGCCAGGCCGTCGCCCGGTCGCCGTCCATGGCCTGGGCGGCACGGTCGCCCGGGGTGTAGGTGATGGGGTTGCCGTAGCGGGTGGCCGACACGGTGGCGCCCCCCCGTTGCTCGGACACCGTGAACGAGTCGTCGCCGGCGTCGGGGAACACCTGCAGCCGGTTGTCGCCGGGATCGTCCACGAGGGCGGTCTCGCCGGCCCGCTCGGTGTACCCCTCGTTCTCGCGCACCGCGCTCCAGCGGCGGGCGCGCTTGCGGTTGGAGTCGGTGACGACCAGGTCGGCGCCGTCGTCCAGCCGGGCCTGCATGGCGTCGGGCTCGGCGGCCATCGAGCCGCTGTAGAAGACGGCCTGGTTCGGGTCGACGAGACCGGCGGCCGCGGCCTGCACGATGCCGTCGCCGTCGCCGGCCAGGAGCATCGGGTTGTCCCGGGGGACGGCGCGGATGATGGGCTCGGGATCCTCGACCGGGAACACCGCCACCGGCGGCGGGTCGGGCAGCGCGGGGTCGGTCGCCAACTCGACCTCGTCCACCATGGGCAGCGAGGGACGGGCGCGGTTCGGCGGGGTGGGCGAGCCGAAGCCCTGGGGCGTGCCGAGGCCCGGGATGGCGTTGAACAGGCGCCACGTGGCTTGTGGCCGGGGGGTGCGGAAGCGCTCGTACTCGAGGTCGGAGCGCAACAGGATGTCGCCGACCCCCAGCAACCGGGCGACCGGGGCCAGCGACGCCGGGTCGAAGGTGCCCTCCTGCAGTGGCCGGTCGAGCGCGTTCAACAGGTTGGCCGAGGCGTGCGAGCCGTAGGGGATGAGCTCGCGGGCGGCGTAGGGGCGGTCCATGAGGCCGGGGGTGACCGGATCGACGGTGTTGCCCCAACGGTAGGCGGCGAAGTCGCTCCCCGGGAGCTCCAGCACGCGGGTGTCGTGGCTCCCGGCGTCGAGGGCGGCGGTGGCCTCGTGCCAGTAGTCGGGGATGTCCTCCGGGCGCTTGAGGTTGCGGTCCACCAGGTTGCCGCCCCACGTGGCGGGCATGTTCGCCAGCACCAGGGCGACCGCCAGCAGGCCCGCCGGCAGGGCCAGGCGGGGGAGCGCTCGGCCGATGGCGTTGACCCCCGCCCCGAGCAGCACCGAGGTGCCGAGCACGATGAGGGGCACGGCGCGGGCGGTGCTGCGGAAGGCCAGGCCGGCGTCGAGGTTGGTGAAGTCGCGGAAGATCCGGCCCGCCGGTGACGGGTCGGCGTAGGGGTGCCCGCCGATGCCGACGATCACGCCGACCGCGATCAGCAGGACGAAGAAGGCCCGGTGACGAAAGCGCGTGCACACCGCGGCCACGAAGGCGAGGACGGGCAGGCCGAAGCTCAGGGGCACGCCCCAGCTCATGTAGCCGGTGCTGGGGACCACCCACTGGCCGAGCTTGTCATTGCCGTAGAAGAACCAATAGCCCAGGCCCCGCAGCAACTCGGGGGCCATCGAGGTGACGGCCACGGCCTGGTACGTCTCCGTGTAGCGCAGGATGGGGATGCCGAAGCTGCCCTGCAGCGCCAGGCCGGCCACCCACCAGAGGGAGGTGACCAGGGTGAGCACGCCGATGCGCAGCACCGCCCCGGTGGCCTGCCGGACGCCGACCTCGCGCTCGAACGCCACCACCCAGATCACCCACAGGAGGGGCCCCAGGCCCACGAGGATCAACGACGTGGCGTTGATGGCACCCACGGTGAGCACCACGAGCGCGAACAGGGCGGGGTGGCGCCAGCCGCCGTGGCGCAGCGATCGCACCGTGAGGGCGATGAGCCAGGGGAGCGCGGCCCAGGGCAACAAGATGACCGACAGGCGTGCCGCGTAGGCGAGCAGGTAGGGGCTGAGGGCGTAGGACAGGGCGGCCACGACCATGCCGAGGTCCCACCACGTCCGGGCGTGGCCGCCCGTCGACCGGCGGGCGGGAACGACATCCCAGCGCAGGGTGCGCAGCAGGTACAGCACCCCCGCGCCCGCCGCGAAGAGCACGGTGCCCAGCCACAGGCGCTGGGCCACCCAGTCCGGTAGGCCGAGGGCGTCGAGGGTCCAGTAGAAGGGCCCCATCGGCCACAGGTAGCCGATGTTCTGGTGGGTGACGGTGCCGAGGCCGATGCCCGGGTCCCAGAGGAACGGGGCGTCGTGGAGCAGCCGACCCGGGTCGAGGTACAGGTAGGTCTTGGTGTCGGCGCCCACCTGCCCCGGCCGGGTGAGCAGCAGCGGCAGGTAGGTGGCGGCGGCCAGCACCGCGAAGGGCACCGCTCCCACCAGCCGCGCCCGCGCCCGGGCCGGGCGCGGGCCGCCGTCGACCGACGGCGACGCGGGGCGCGACGGGCTGTTCCCGTCCGTTGCGGTCGGGGCGCTCATGGCAGGATCGGGCACGCGTGCGGGCAGAGGATGCGTCGACTCCGTCGGGGGGTGCGGACGGGCGAGGGCCAGGCGGGGAGCCGGGCCCTGCCGCCGTCGCCGGGCACCGCATCGTACTCCCCGGGCCTGAGTAGGATGGCGCGCCGTGCCCCAACGCCTGCGGTCCTTTCCCGCCCTGTTGGTGGCCGTCGTCGGACTCGCGTTCGCGCTGCGGGTGGTGGCCACCATGGCGGGGTACCAGCACCTGCCGCTCGGCCTCGACGACAACAACTGGTACCACACCCAGAGCCTCCTCCTGGCCGACCACGGTGACCTGTACGACCCGTTCGCCTGCCTCGACTCGGTGCGCGAGCCGGGAATGGGCAACGACCAGGCGGTGGCCCTGTGCCGCGAGAAGGGCGTGCTCGAGCCCTCGGCCGGCCACCCGCCGGGCTACCTGGTATACCTGGCCGCCGTGGCCAAGCTGGGGTTCGAGACCACACTGGAACAGCGCATCGCCGGGTGCCTCCTGGGTGCGCTCGCGGTCGGGTTCGTCGGCCTGGTGGGTCGCCAGGTGGCGGGCCGGCGGGCGGGGCTCATCGCCGCGTTCCTGGCCGCGGTCTACCCGAACCTGTGGATCAACGACGGCCTCATCCTGGCCGAGTCGCTGTACACGGTGTTCGTGGGCGTGGTCCTGCTGCTCTGCTACCGGCTGTGGCGGCGACCCACCTACGCCAACGCCGCCTGGCTGGGCGTGGCGGTGGCCGCGGCCACGCTGACCCGCTCGGAGGGCCTCACCCTGCTGGCGTTCGTGGTGCTGCCCCTCGCCGTGGTGCTGCCGGGGATCTCGTGGGCCCGCAAGGCGGGCACGGCGGCCGTGGTCGGGGTGGTGGCGCTCGCGTTGATGGCGCCGTGGGTGGCGCACAACCTCGGGCGCTTCACCGAGCCGGTGTACCTGGCCTCGGGTACCGGGCGGGTCATGGCCTACGGCAACTGCGACGCCACCTACTACGGCGACAAGTTGGGCTACTGGGACGACAGCTGCACCCTGAAGGACTTCCCCGACGGGGACGAGTCGGTGGTCGACGCCGCCCATCGCGAGCTGGCCACCGAGTACATGGCCGACCACAAGGGGCGCCTTCCGGTGGTGGTCGCGGCCCGCATCGGCCGCATGTGGAGCGTCTACGCCCCGATCCAGGGCGCCAACCTCGACATCCTCTTCGAACGGCGCGGCGCGGTGCCGGTGCGGACCGGGCTGGCCATGTACTACGTGCTCCTGGGCCTGTCGGTGGCGGGCCTGGTGGTGCTCTTCAAGCGCAAGGTGACCATCGTCCCGTTCGTGGGACTGGCCGCCATGGTCACGTTCACCGCGGCGGCGTCGTTCGGCGTCACCCGGTACCGGACACCCGTCGACCTGATCCTCACCATCCTCGCGGGCGTGGCCCTCGACGCCTGGTGGCGGCGCCGGCGCGAGCCCGGCCGCACGGGCATCGACGCCAGCGCGGCCGGCCCCTCGGAGCCCGCCGGTCCCGCGGCGCCGGGTCCTGCCCGCGACCCCCGGCCCGTGGATGCGGGGAGCCCGGTCGAGGCGCCGTCCCCGGTGCCCGCGACCGCCGACCGGTGACCGCCCCGGTCGAGCCGGCGACCGCCACCGACCCTCCGGTCGTCACCGAGGACCCGCCGGGGCGGGCGCCGTGGCGGCCCGGGCGGTACCAGGTGGGCCTGGCGGTCATCGCCCTCGTCGCCCTCGCCATCCGTTGGGTCGAGATCCTCGTGGTCCGGCCCGAGTGCGGCCCCGACGGGCACGGCCCTGCGGGCTGCGTGGCCATCCTCGGCGGCATCAACGACCCGCTCTACGTCCACCTCCAGGGCAAGTTCATCGCCGAGGGTCACTGGTTCGTCGACCCCCTCTGGTTGCGGTCCACCGGCGAGTCGGTGGCCAGCGCCCAGAAGCCGCCCCTGTACCCCCTGCTGCTCGGTGTCGTCTCCTGGTTCGGGATGAGCAGCGTCACCGCCCACCGCCTGGTGTCGGGCGTGGTGGGCGTGGCCGCGGTGCTGCTGATCGCCGCGGCCGCCAACCGCCTCGGCGGCCACCGCGCCGGTCTGGCTGCGGCGGCGCTGGCCGCGGTGTACCCCATGTTCTGGGTGAACGACCTGCTGTTGCAGACCGAGTCGCTCTTCGCCGGGGTCGCCGCGCTCACCATCCTGGTCGGCTACCGGTTCTGGCGCACCCCGTCGGTGGCCAACGCCGCGTGGCTCGGGCTCGCGGTGGGCCTGGCCACGCTGACCCGGGCGGAGTCGGCGCTGCTCGGGCTGTTCCTGGTGGTGCCGCTGGCGTGGGTCGCCCGCAGCCTGCGACCACGGGATCGGCTCGTCCGGGTGGCGGTCAGCGCCCTGGCCGCAGGGCTGCTGGTGGCGCCGTGGGTGCTGTGGAACCTCTCCCGGTTCAACGAGCCGGTGTACGTGTCCACCGGCGCGGGGGCGGTGCTCAACACCGCCAGCTGCGACCAGACCTACTACGGCGCCGGCCTGGGCTACTACGGCGAGTGCTTCGACCTGGCCACGGTGCCGGCGGCCACCCAGCGCCGGATGTGCGCGCGACTGGGCTTCGATGCGGGTTGCTTCGCCGATCCCGAGCAGTTCGCCCGGGTGGAGGCGTCGGTGCAGGACCGCCATGTCTACGACGAGTCCGAGCGCGAGCTGATCGCACGCGACCAGGCCACCGCCTACATCGCCGACCACCGCTCGCGCCTCCCGGTGGTGATGGCGGCCCGGGTGGGCCGCATGTGGGACGTGTTCCGACCGGCGCAGAACGTCCGGTTCAACGACACCCTCGAGGGGCGGGGCGAGCGGGCCTCGCAGGCCGGCCTGGTGCTGTACTACCTGCTGTTGCCCCTCGCCGTCGTCGGGGGGGTGGCGCTGCACCGGCGCCGCATCACCCTGATCCCGCTGGTCGCCCCGATGCTGCTGATCACGGTCACCGCGGCACTGGCCTTCGGGACCACCCGCTACCGCATCCCCGCCGATGTGGCCCTGGTGGTGCTGGCCGGCGTGGGCGTGGCCGCCCTCGTTGCCCGTCGGCGGCCCGCCACGGGCCAAGATGGGGCCGGGATGATCGAGGTGGACCCATGACCGACGAAGCTGCTGGCGGGCGTGACGCCGCGGACGACGCGCGGGATCAGCACGTCCTGAACACGGAGCTGCTCAACGCCGAGTTGCCGGACAAGCGCTTCGACGGCCCCGACTACCTGGCCTGGCTCTACGACGAGAACCCCGAGGGCGGGGGCGTGTACGAGGGCATCGACGAGGAGGGCCGTCGCATGGCCCACTACGCCCTCATCCCGCAGCGCTGGCGCAACGCCGGTGGCCCCGCGCCCGTGTACTTCTCGCTGAACGCCGTCACCCGCAGCGGTGCGCAGCGCAAGGGATACTTCGTGCAGATCGGCCACCGCATCTACGAGCGGGCCCGGCTGCAGGGGGCCAAGGGCATCCTGGCGGTCCCCAACGAGAAGTCGACCCCCGGCGCGCTGAAGTACCTGGGCTACCGGTTCCTCGGCCCGCTGCCGGTGCGCGTGGTGGCGCCCGTCGGGTCGGCCAAGGCCTACGAGAGCCGCAGCGTCGACGCCGAGTGGCTGGCCTCCGACGAGTTCGCAGCCATCGCGGCCGACATCGACCGTCCCGCGGCATCGGGCTGGACCCAGGCGTGGACGCCCGACCAGCTGCGGTGGCGCTTGTCGCAGCCCCGGGCCGGCTACGCGGTGCACGTCAGCGACGACCTGTTCGCGGTGTCGGTCGAGCACCGCTTCCTGGGGGTCCCCTTCGCGGTCATCGTGAAGTTCCTGCCCCGCACCGCGCTGGCGGTCGGTGAGACGGTGGCCTCCGGTGGCGCGGTGGCGGCCGCGTGCCGGTTCCACCGGGCCCCGGCCGCCGTCTACGCAGGGTTCAACGCCCACGTGCGGGTGCGGGGGGTGCGCCCACCCCGGCGCCTCCAACCGGCGCCGCTCAACCTCCTGTTCCGCAGCCTGAGCGACGAGGTCCCCCAGGAGACCTTCGCCCTCGACACCTACGAGTTCCTCGACTTCGATGCCTACTGAGCACCCGGGCGAGGGGTCCGCCGGCCGGCGTGCTCCCGTCACCTTCAGCTTCGACGTGGAGCCGCACCAGCCGGTGCCCGCCGACGACGTCGCGTACCCGCGCGTCACCCGCACGGTGTTCGAGTGGTTGGCCGAGCGGGGGATCCGGGGCACGATCTTCGTGGTGGGCACCACCGCGGTGGCCAACCCCGACCTGGTCACCGAGGCGGTGGCCCTCGGCCACGAGGTCGGCCTGCACTCGTGGGACCACACCCCGCTCACCGAGTTGGGACGCGACCGCTTCGTGGACGAGACCCGACGGGGCAAGGAGTTGCTAGAGGACCTGGTGGGCGAGGCGGTCGTGGGCTACCGGGCCCCTACCTTCTCGCTGGTCCGGGAGACGGTGTGGGTCACCGACGAGTTGGCCGACCTGGGCTTCACCTACTCGTCCAGCGTGCTGCCCGCCCGGAGCCCGCTGCACGGCTTCCCCGGCCTGCCGCGTGATCCCTTCACCTGGCCGAGCGGACTGGTCGAGCTGCCGTGCCCGATCGCCCGCGTCGGCCCGCTGGCCGCGCCGTACATGGGGGGCGTGTACCTGCGGGTGCTGCCGTGGCCGCTGGTCCGGCTCACGTGGCGGATCAACGGGGGCGGGCCGGCGCCGCTCACCTACTGCCACCCGTACGACTTCGACACCGAAGAGGCGTTCTGGGTGGTCCCCGGCACCGGTCGCCTCGGCAGCCGCCTGCTGTGGATCGGCCGCCGACGCATGTTCGACAAGCTCGACCACCTGTTCGCCGATGGTGCCGGCCCGCCCCTGAGGGAGCTGCTGCACACCGCCGACCCCGTCGGCGCCCACGCCCTCCCAGGAGTGTCATGACGTCCCCCGGACAAGCGCAGCTCGAGATGGTGCACACCCTGCCGCCGGCGCGGGTGGTGGACCGCATCGCCTACCTCAGCGGCCTGGCCCGGGGCCGCCGCGTGATCCACGTGGGCTTCGTCGACTCCGGGTACGAGGAGATGCAGAGCGAGGCCGGCACCTGGTTGCACGAGCACCTCGCCGACGCCGCCGCCTCGCTCGTCGGCATCGACGTGGACGAGGCCGGGGTGGAGCGGGCCCGGGAGCGCGGCTACGAGGCCTACGTCGCCGACGGCCGCCGGCCGGACCTGATGGCGTCGCTCGGCATCGAGCGGGCCGACCTGGTGATCGCGGGCGAGGTGATCGAGCACCTCGACGACCCCGGCTCGTTCCTCGACGGCCTCCACGACCTGCTGGCGCCCGGCGGCACCCTGGTGCTCACCACGCCCAACGCCTCCGGGCTCCTCAACGGCTTCGCAGCGATGGCCGGCGCCGAGATCAACCACCCCGACCACGTGATCCTGTTCAGCTGGCGCACGCTCACCAACCTCATGCGCCGCCACGGGTGGGAGCACGTGCGCACCGCCACCTACGTGCCGGCGGTGAAGCAGGCGCCCGCCCGCGGGCTGTCGGCCCTGGTGCTGGGCCTCGCCGGTCGCTTCGTGCTGTTCCTCGAGCGCTCGATCGGTCGCCTCTGGGCGCCGTTCGTGGCCGACGGCCTCATCGTCGAGGCCCGCGCCGTCCCCCGCCTGACCGACGACGGCTAGCACGGACGAGCACTGGACGGATCTGTTCATTCTCGAGGCAATAGCAGTCGGATTCCGACAGCTATTGCCTCGAGAATGGGCGCGCAGGAGCGCCGGCAGGTGGCGGTTCGCTCGCGGCCGGCTCAGTCCGGCGGGTCCTGGTGACGTAGGCCGGGCTCGAGGGCGTCGGCGCGCAGGAGGGCGAGCTCCTCGGCCAGGGTGCGGGTGCGGTCCTCGAGGCGGGACAACTCGTAGGAGAAGTGCACGACCACCACGAACAGGAAGGCGATGGCGGCCAGGAAGATGATCGCCGGTTCGTAGCTGATCCCGAGCGTCTCGCTGATCGGCACCAGGATGTCCGGGTAGATGGCGAAGCCCACCATGGCCGCGGCCACGCCCAGCCAGAGCAGCGCGTACTTGCCCCGCAGGTGGCCCCGCCGCACCAGGCGGAGCAGGAACAGCAGCGTCAGGGCGGTGAGAGCGGCCACCAGGATGCGGCCCCCCACGCTCATGGCGTGCACGTCGTCCGTGGGCTGGGTGTCGCCGGTGCCGGCGACCAGGGCGAGGAGGGCGATCATGTCGGGTCCTCGGCCCCCGCCGCCGGGCGCTCGGTCCGCGACCCGGGAGCCGCGGCCAGCAGCACCACGAACAGCCGCAGGTAGTGGTACACGAGGCGCCACGTGCGGTTGGAGGGTGCTCCCAGCTCGCGGCTGCGCATGGTCACGGGCACTTCGACCACCCGGTAGCCGGCGCGCACCGACGAGAAGAGGGCCTCGACCGACTCCATGTACTCAGCGGGGTAGGTCTCGGCGAAGAACTCGAGGATGGGACGCGAGAACGCCCGGAAGCCCGAGCTGGTGTCGCTGAAGTGCTGGCCGGCCATGCGTCGCATCGCGACGGTGAGCACCCCCATGGCCGCCTTGCGCAGCCTTCCCACCTTGTAGCCCGGCTGGCCGTCCGAGAACCGACTGCCCACGGCCATCTCGGCGCCGGCGTCGAGCGCGTCCAAGAGGGCCGGCACCTCGTCGGGGTGGTGCTGGCCGTCGGCGTCGAACTGCACGGCCCGCTGGTACCCGTTGCGCACGGCGTAGCGGAACCCGGTGCGAAGGGCGCCGCCGATGCCCAGGTTGTAGGGCAGCTGCAGCACCACCGCGCCGCCGGCCCGGGCCACGTTCGCGGTGGCGTCGGCCGACCCGTCGTCGATGACGACCACGTCGGCCTCGGGGTAGGCGTCGGCCAGCTCGACGAGCACTCCCGGCAGCGCCGCCTCTTCGTTGTACGCCGGGATGATGAACAGCAGGGCCGGCCCGTCCGTGGTCATGATGGGGACACGCTACGCGGCCCACGTGAGACCAGCCCGTCGACGGCCACCGCCGCCAGGACGACGACCGCGATCTCGGCCGGGATGCGGAAGCGGATGAGGCCGTAGAACGCCACCGCGGTCACGGTGATCACCGCCGCGGTCATCACCAGGGGCAGCACCATCACCCGTCGGCGGCGCAGCAGCACCGCCCCGTAGACGGCGAGGGGCACCATCGCCCACCACATGACGTAGCCCCACCACGAGGCCCATCCCTCGCGGCCCTCACCCGTGGTCTGCAGGTCGCCCTCGGAGTACCCCACCATCTGCCCCGGCGCGTACACACCCCAGATGCGACCGACGCGGGCCGCGGCCACCACGGGGAAGCGGGTCTTGTGGTGGCTGATGTAGTCGATGCCGGCGGTGCGGTACACCGCCGAGATCTCCGACTGGTCGGCGCACGACCAGGGGTCGTCGGGCCGCAGGTGGCAGCCCTCGGGCACCGGCGGCGGCGCCGGCAGTGGCACCGTGAACGGGCAGGCGAACGACCAGAGCCCCACCCCGTCGCCGTAGTAGGTGGTGTCGCAGTTGGCGCCGAGGATGGTGAGGCCGTCGTTGGTGGACAGCAGCACCGGCTTCTCGAACCGGGTCAGGTTGTAGGCCGTCCACGGCACCACCACGGCCACCGCGGTGACACCGGCGACCGCGACCACGCCCAGGCGCTGCCACCACGGCCGGTCGCCGGCGAACCACACGGTGGGCAGCACCACCAGCGGCAGGAGGAACGCCGACTCGGCCCGGGCGAGGATGGCCAGCCCGCACAGGGCCCCGATGAGGGCGAGGTGGCGGGCGGTGTAGCGGCCCTGGAATCGGTAGAGGGCGAGGAAGACCGCCACCAGCAGGAGGGTGGCGAGCGACTCGGACATCACCACCCCGTCGTTCAGCCACAGGTTGGGATAGACCGCGGCCAGGCCGGCGGCGAGCAGTCCCACCCGGCTGCTGGCGGTGACGGTGCGGCCGAGGATGCCGATGCCGGCCACCGTGAGGGAGCCGATGACCGCCATGGCCAGGCGCTGCGCCAGTAGGCCCTTGCCGAAGACCAGCACCACCGGGGCCATGGCCAGCGCGGTCAGCGGGGGGTGGTCGGCGGCGGGGCCGCCGGCGAAGGGGTGGACGAAGCCCCGGCCCTCGGCCAACCGGATGGCCTGGTTGCTGTAGTAGATGGCGTCGCCGATGGCCGGCTCGTCGCGCTTGAACACCAGGATGTACACGATCCGCAGGGCCAGCGCGCCCAGGGCGATGAGCGCGAGCCGCCGGAGGAACGTGGCCCGCTCTGCCGATGCCGATGCCGATGCCGATGCTGCCGATGTGGGGGCAGGGGTCATGGGCTCCGGATCGGGGACGCGTGCCGGCTCGGACCCGCCGACGTCGGTGCTGGTCGATGGCCGGTCGATCAACCCGCCTCGCCTCCTGGCTCGGGAGCGGACCTGGGGAGGGTAGCGGCGACCACGAGCACCAGCATCGCCAGCGTCGGCCGGTGGGCCGCCGAGACGGTGTCGACCCACCCGAAGCCGGCTGGGTTGTGCTGGATCGCCTGGCGCACGACGATCGCCGCGGTCACGAGCCCGAGACCGGCCAGGCCCGCCAGGCCCACCAGGGTCGAGCGTCGGGCCAGCACGAGAGGCAGCGAGATCACGAGGGCGACCACGCCCCACACGGGTGCGACGAGCAACGCGCCTGCTGCCGCGGCGGTCGCCCACACGATGTGGCGGCGCCGATCGTCGACCCGCCAGGGGGCGGCGAGGGTGGCGCCGCCGCTCAGGGTGCGGGTGTCGGCCCGGCGGCGCCGGTCGAGCACGGCGAGCGCGATGCAGGCCAGGACCGCGACCATCGAGAGCGACAGGCCCACCCACGTCCAGCGCTGGGGCCGCCAGCGCAGGTCGACCGTGGTGGCGGTGGACGACGGGTCCAGGAACCACCCGTTCATCCCGCCGCTGATCACCTCGGGGTCGCCCAGCGAGCGACCGTCCACGGTGGCCGACCACCCCGGGTTCCAGCCCACACCTTGATCGAGCCAGCACCCGTCGGGGCACGGTCCCACGGTGACGGTCTGGTGGTCGCGCCCGCCGTGGACGGTGACCTCCGGCGGCGCCGGCGCCGTCGATCCCAGAACCTCCTCGGCCGCGCCGTTGGTGAGCACGAGCCGATCGAGGTCGAGCCCGGTGTCGACCCCCGGCGCCGCGACCACCCGGTGCCGGCCGCCTCCGAGGTCGAGCGGCTGATCGGCCTGGTTCCCGCACCGCTCGACCCTCAGCTCGTCGCCGGCCAGCGCCGCGGTGGTGCTCCCCGAGAACCGCAGCGCGACGGCCTCACCGTCCACCTCGAGCAGGTCGGCACGACACCCCGAGTCGAGATCGTCGGGCAGCGGTTCGGGAGCCAGGCCCCGCCCGGTGACCTCGGCGATGCCGGACGGCAGCAGGGTGGCCTCGCCGTAGCGACGGTCGA
This sequence comes from uncultured Microthrixaceae bacterium, assembly GCA_964635055.1. Classification (GTDB taxonomy): domain Bacteria; phylum Actinomycetota; class Acidimicrobiia; order Acidimicrobiales; family DATDAH01; genus JAEUJM01. The sequence goes on from CAZWMT010000005.1 coordinate 149,267, forward strand.
CCGTGGTGGCGCCGTCGGTGGCGGTGATGGTGAGCGTGAGCGGGCCGCTCGCCCCCGCCAGCGCGGCGAGGTCCACCGTCTGCACCTCCTCGTGGGGGTCCACCTGCACGGGCACTCGGCGGTCGCCCCGGGCGACGTCGAACGCCGTGACCCGGGCCAGGTGCGGGCCGGTGGCGACCCGGACCTCGAGCGGCCCCAACCGGGCATCGCCGTCCACCGGGACGGTCAGGCGCGAGCCGGCGCCCGCCCCGAACGGCGTGAGCCAGGCCGTGTCGGGATCCCCGTCGACCGCCGCCCAGCCGCCCGAGGCCGGATCACCGGTGAGGTGCTCGCTGGACTGGGCGGTGTCCACCCCGAAGAGCGCGGCGAGCACCGCGTCGGAGGCGCGGAGGTCGAGGCGACCGGTGGGCGCCAGCGACAGTTGCTGGGGGTCGTCGAGGCGGAACGAGCGCACGAGCGAGGCCTCGGGGTCGTGCCGCCAGCGGTTCAACGGGTCGGTGCGCAGTCGGGTGAGCACGATCGCCGTCGGGGTCTCGCTGCCGACGCGGGACAGCACGTCGGTGGGGAGCACCACCACCTCGCGGCTCGGGCCCAGCGCGGTGCTCACCTCGGCGAAGCCCACGGGTGACTGGCCGGGGTAGGCGGCGGCGCGGGCCACGTTGGTGGCGGTGATCTCCAGCTGCCACCAGTCGGCCGGTGCCTCGAGGTCGATGGGCTGGCCCTCGCCCGTCCTCGAGGACTCCGTGAGGGCGATGGTCCGGTCCTCGCCGGACGAGGTGGTGAGGCGCACCTCGGTGATCCACCGATTGGCCCGGGCCGACTGGTCCTGCAGCACGGAGATGGCGTCGACCGCCTGCTCGGCGTCGATGCGCAGCCGCTGACCCACCGGCTCGGCCCGGTCGGCAACCACCCACGACGTGCGGGGGTCGCCGTCGACGGCCATCGCGGCCCGGGCTTCGGGACGGTAGGCGTTCGGCTCTCCATAGGCGCTGGCGGTGGCCCGCACCGGACCGTCGGCCACCGCCACCGTGACGTCGGCGTCGGTCTGGTCGGGGAAGACGTCGAGGCGGTGATCGGCGGGGTCGTCGTCGAGCAGCCCGGCATGGCGGCCATCCTCGGTGAACCCCCACACGTCCTGGCTGCCGCGCCACTGCCGCGCCCGGACGCGGTTGGTGTCGGTGACCACGTTCAGGTCCGAGGTGGCCACGGCCTCGGCCACGTCACCGGTCGCGGCCGGGTACCGGATGGTCTCGGAGCCGTCGATCAGCCCCGCGGCGGCGGCGTCGACGGTGCCGTCGCCGCTGCCCGACAGCAGCACCACCCGGCCGCCGGCCCGCACGATGGGCTGCGGGTCATCGACCGGCACCAGTACCACGGGAGGGACCGCCTCGCCGATGTCGTCGAGGGCCAGCGCCCGCTCGTCCACCATGGCGGCGGCCGGCACGTCCGCGGGTGGGAGGTTCGGTGCGGGCGCACCGTAGGTGCGGGGGTCGCCGAGGCCGGCGGCTCCGCCGCGGAACAGGTCCCAGGTGGGCTCGGGTCGCGGTGTCTGATATCGCTCGAAGGCGACCTCGGGGGCGACCAGCACGGTGTCGGCCCCCAGGAGCCGGGCGATGGGGGCCACGGCCTCGGGCTCGGCGACGCCGGCCTGGAAGCGGTCGTCGAGGGCGTACAGCGTGTCCATGGCCGCGGGGCTGCCCAGCGGCAGCAGGTCGCGGGTGATCAGGGGGCGGTCGCTGATCCCGGGGAGCACCGGGTCGACGGTGTGGCCCCACCGGTAGGTGGAGAACTCCATCCCGGGCACCTGCAGGACCCGGTACCCCGCGGGCAGGGCGTCGAGGTCGTGACCCACCTCCGTCCACCAGGCGGGGAGCGACTCGGGGCGGTCGAGGTCGGGGTCGACGAAGCCGCCGGTCCAGGCGGCGGGCAGGTTGGCCACCGCCACCAGCACCACGCCGACGGCGGCGAAGGTGGCCACGCGGGGCCGCCAGCGGTGCAGCGAGGTGACCAGGGCGCCGATGCCCAGGGCCAGCCCGAACACCACCATCGGCACGGCGCGCGTGCTGCTCCGCAGGGCCAGAACGAGGGTCGACCGGGACGATCCGGCCAGGGTGGCACCGAGCGGTGACGGGTCGTCGATGGGGTAGGCGCCGACGGCCAGGATCACGCCGGCGGCGAGGCAGAGCGCGGCGAAGCGCCGATGGGCCCACCGCACGAGCACCAGGCCTGCGACGCCGGCGAGCACGAGCAGGAAGCCGGCGGCGATGAGGAGGGGCTGCTCCTGGTAGGCGCGTGAGGCGGTGGTCGCCGCCGTCACGGGGTCGCCCACGTAGAAGAGCCAGTAGCCGAGCCCGCGCAGCACCTCGCTCCCGACCGCGGTGGACGACACGGCCTCGAGCGTCTCGCTGAACGACAGTGCCGCCGCGCCGTACCGGGCCTGGACCGCCAGCGCGGTCATCCACCAGAGCGAGACCGCGAGCGACAGCCCGCCGAGGGTGAGCGCGGTGCGCGCCGCCCGCCGCCAGCTGATGACGTCGCGCGCCGCGGCATCGAGCAGCCAGAGGAGCGGGACCGGCGCCACCATCAACAGGGCGGTGGCGTTGATGCCGCCCACGGTGGCGACGATCAGGGCGAACAGGGCGGCGTCGCGCCCCGGTCTTCGGGTCGCGGGTGCTCGGGTGGCCGCGCCGATCGTGAGTCCCACGAGCCAGCCGAGGGCGGCCCAGGGGAGCAGCAGCACCGAGGTCCGCGACAGGTAGGCGAGCACGTACGGCGACAGCTGGTAGACGACGGCCGCGACCAGCGCCGCCCCTCCGGCCAGCCCCAGGCGCCGGGCCGCCCAGCGCAGCCCCGCGCCGGCGAGGAACAAGATGGTGCCGAGCCAGAGCCGGTGAGCCACCCAGTCGGGCACGCCCAGGCGGTCGAACACCCAGAACCAGGGCCCGCTGGGCCACAGGTAGCCGATGATCTGGTGGGGCACCCAGCCGGCGAACTGCCGGGTGTCGAACGACCACAGGGCGTCGGCCATCTGACGGCCCGGGTCGAGGTACAGGTAGAGCTTGGTGTCCGCCGGGAGGCGGCCCGGCGCCGCGCAGAGCGCGGGGAGGTAGGCGAGCGCGGCCAGCAAGGCCAGTTCGAGGGCGTTGCGGAGCCGGCGGGAGGCGACGTCGGTGAGCCGGCGGCGCCCGGTCACGGGATCGCGCCGTACACCCCGTACAGCGCGGTGAGCGTGACCAGACCGGCACCGCAGAGTGCCAGCAGCAGCGTCCACCCGTCGCGGGACCAGCCGTTGGCGTCGTCGTCGGGCCACCACGCGCCGGCGGCCATGAAGAGCGGGAAGGCGGTGAAGACGAAGCGGGGCCGGGCCGTGACGGTTGCGGGGATGAGCATCAGGGCCAGCACGACCACGACGTAGGCCACCATCGGCCACGGCAGGCGCTTCTTCCAGGCGCACCACAGCAGGGCGAACATGGCGAACAGCGACGCGCTGGTGAGCACGTCGGTGGGCGAGTTCAGGGGATGGGTGAGGAATCCGAACGTGTCCTGGAGCGCCGTGGCGCCGAAGCTGGTGCCCTCCGCCCACGCTTCGGTCTGCACGCGGAACCAGGCCCACGGCTCGTCGGTGTGGACCCGTAGGTACCACTGGAAGGCGATGAAGCCGAGCGGGGCCAGGGCGGGGGCGATGAGGGCACGCCACTCCCTGCGCTGCCAGATGGCCATCAGCGCGGCGACGCCACAGGCCGCGGCCACGGCCACACCGTTGGGGCGGGTGGCGGTGGCCAGGGCGGCCACCAGGCCGGCGAGCAGCCACTGCCGCCGGTAGAGGGCCAGCAGGCAGCCAGCGGCCAGGAAGATGAGCAGCGCCTCGCTGTAGGCGAAGCTGAGCACGAAGCTGCCCGGGAAGACCGCCATCAGGATCATGGTGCGCTCGGCGGGCCGGATGCCGAACACCTCACGGGCCAGGCGGCCCACCATGTAGACGGCCATGGCGCCGAGCAGGGCGTTCACGAAGATGCCGGCGAACACCTCGCTGCCCGGCAGCACCCGGTCGAAGGCGCTGACGAGCATCGGGTACAGCGGGAAGAACGCGGCGCGCGCCTCCACCTGGTAGTAGGTGATGGGGCGGGGGATCGACTGGGGGTACCCCCCGCGGGCGATCTCCATGTACCAGTTGCCGTCCCAGGAGTCGAGCACCTGGATGATGAAGGTGCTGGCCCCCTCGGGGCGGGGGATGTTGTTGACGTTGGCGTCGACGCCTCGCTGGGCGGCCACGATGCCGCAGCCGGCGATCACCATCAGGCGCGACGCCACGTAGGCGATGCCGCCCTTCAGGACGGCAAGGCGCCACCGCCTGCGGTCGTCGGGGCCCGACTGGCCGGGACCGGCTCCGTCAGTGGCCACCGCCTCGGTACTGGTCGTCACGGGAGCGTCGGTCTCGGTGGCGGTGGAGGTCATCGGGGGGCGGGGCCACCGGTGGGTGCGGGGCCGGGTGAACCTACCACGACCGCCTCCGGACGCGACCGCACCGGGGGGCCGCCCAGCGACGTCAGGCCGCGGGCTCGGCGACGGCCCGACGGATGATCAGGATCTCGGAGGTGCGGAAGCTGGCCACCCGGGTGGCCCAGCTGTCGACCACCTGGCGACCGCCGTCCCGGCGGAAGAAGGTGGTCATCTGGCCTTCCTGCTGGTAGGCGTCGGCGCCGTCGATGCGCTCGACGGTGCGGTCGGTGAGGGTCACGTCGTAGCTGGTCATCATCTCGTCCTCCGGGCACGACGCTACGACGGCGGCCCTGTGCATCGATAGGGCCACAACCCTGTGGATAACTCTCAGCGCTCGCGGAAGTCGTTGCGCCCCATCCGGGGGCCCTTGCGCTCGGGACCGAGCCGGGCCGACGTGATCAGGCGGATGACCCGCCCGCGGTGGCCGCGGAAGGGCTCGAGCAGCTCGAGCATGCGCTCGTCGGTGGCCCGCTCCTCGCCGGCCAGGGCCCAGGCCACCTGGTGGGGGATGTGGTAGTCGCCCACGCTGACCGCGTCGGGGTCGCCGAAGGCGATGAAGGCCACCTCGCCGGCGCTCCACGGGCCGATCCCACGGATCTGGGTGAGCTCGCGTTGCGCCTGCGGTGACGGCAGCGCCAGCAACGACTCGAGCCGGTGGGCGCGGGCGGCGACCCGCCGGAGGGTGTCGGCCCGATTGCGCTCGACGCCGAGCAGGTGGAGCTCGTAGTAGGGGGTTCCCGCGATGGCGCCCGGGTCGGGCGGCAGGGTCAGCCCGGCGGGCCCGGGAGCCGGCTCACCGAGCTTGGCCACCAGTTGCCGGTAGGCGCGCCGTGACTCGAAGCCCGTCACTTTCTGCTCGAGCACCGTGGGGACGAGGGTCTCGAACACCGCGTTGGCCCGGCTCACGCGCAAGCCGGGCATGCGACGGTTGAGGCGGGCGACGAGCGGGTGGTCGGTGTGGAAGTCCTCCGGGTGGTCCTCGGCGCCGAGCAGCGCGGGCGCGTGCTCGAGCGCCCACTCGGCGCCGGGCCCCCAGGCCCGCGCGTCGAACGACGCGCTGTGCGTGCGACTGGGCCCGTCGCGGCCCACCACGGCCAGCGTGGCCGGGCCCTCCGGGGTGCGGGTGGCGCGCCACAGCCCGGACGCTCCCAGCTGGGTGGCCGGGTCGTACTTGCCGCGCCGGAGGGGCGCCAGCGTGAGCACGAGATCGACGGGCTCGGCGAAGGTGATGGTGCGTGACCGCTCGTCGGGGCTCAGCGGGCCGGGCCCTCCTCGGCGCCGGCCGCCGTGTCGCGCGCCCAGCGGTAGTCCGCCTTGCCGCTGGGGCTGCGCTCGATGTGATCGAGCCGCAGGATGGCCTTGGGCAGCTTGTACCGGGCGATGTGCTGCCCGCAGGTGTCCAGGAGCTCGTCGTCGTCCACCTCGGCGCCCGCGCGCAGGCGTACCAGGGCGACCACCTCCTGGCCCCACCGCTCGCTCGGGCGCCCCACCACCACGGCGTCGAACACCTGGGGATGGGCCTTGAGCGCGTGCTCCACCTCCTCCGCGAAGATCTTCTCGCCGCCGGAGTTGATGGTCACCGACTCCCGCCCGTGGAGCTCGACGAGGCCGTCCTCGTCGTAGCGAGCCCGGTCACCGGGGACGGCGAACCGCTCGCCCTCGATGGTGGGGAAGGTCGCCGCCGTCTTGGTGGGGTCCCCCAGGTAACCGAGCGGCACCCGGCCCCGCTGTGCCAGCCACCCTTCGTCGTGGCAGTCGCGACCCAGCACGTGGCTGAGGTCCGCGCTGACGATGGCCGTGCTGGGGGTGGGCTCGAAGCGCCCCTGCGCGGCGCCGGGGGACGTGCCCGGCTGCCCGGCGTTGGTCGACGTGACGCCTTGGCGACCCGATTCGGACGACCCGAGGATGTCGACGATGGTCACGCCCGGCACGAGCTCGAGCAGCTCCGCCTTCGTCGACGCGCTCAGGATGGCCCCGCCCGTCAGCACGAAGCGCAGCGACGACAGGTCGTAGCCGGTCCGGCGCAACTCGTCGGCGAGCGGTCGGGCGAAGGCGTCGCCGACGATGAGCAACGAGGTCACCTGCTCACGCTCGCACGTGCGGAACACGTCGGCCGGGTCGAGGTGGTGGGGCTCGTCCTGGACGACGACGGTTCCGCCGGCCAACCAGGTGCTCAGCGCGTTCCAGTGGGCGGCGCCGTGCATGAACGGTGCCGCGGGCAGCGCGCGCAGGCGCCCGGCCCGGGTGCCGTCGATCGCCTCCCCGAGGTCGTGGTGCTCCGATCCGTCGCGCCGGCGGAAACCCAGCGCAGCCGGAAGGAAGTCACCCTGGCGCCACAGCACGCCCTTGGGCATCCCCGTGGTGCCGCCGGTGTAGAGCACGTAGCGGTCGTCGGGTGACCACGACGACACCAGCGTGGCGTCGAGGTCCGGGTCGGCGCCGGCCAACGACGTCTCGTAGTCGAGTGCGCCGGGCAGCAGGTCGTGGCCAGACCCGTCATCCACCTGCAACAGCACCGGTTGGCGGTCGAGGCGGCCGAGCACCTCGGCCAGGGTCGGGGCGAACGAGGCGTGGTAGACCACCGCGCGGGTGCCGGCGTCCCGCAAGAGGTACGCGAGCTCCTCGGCCACGTAGCGGTAGTTGACGTTGAACGGCGCGGCGCGCGCCTTGAACGACCCCAACATGGCCTCGAGGTACTCGTTGCCGTTGTGCAGGTACAGCGCCACCTGGTCGTGGGGGGACACCCAGGGCTCGACGGCGGCCGGGTCGGCCCGCAGGCCGACACCGTTCGTGACGAGCACGGCGGCCAGGCGGCGCGTGCGCTCGTTGACCTCGGCCCACGTGAGCCGACGGTCGCGGAACACGATGCACTCCCGATCGGGCACGACCGCCGCGATGGCCTCGTGCAGCGCCGCCAGGTTGAATTCCACGATGCGCCCGCAGGTGCCTGCTCTCAGTCGTGCGCCCGCTGCGTGACCGACACCGAGTCCATGGTGTCGCCCACCGCGATGGCCTGGGCCACCTCGATCCCGTCGACCACGTAGCCGAAGAGGTTGTAGAGCGGCTGCAGCTTCTGCTGGCAGTCGTCGATGCAGATGAAGAACTGGGAGCCGTTGGTGTCGGGGCCGGCATTGGCCATGGCCACGGCCCCGAGGGTGTAGGCGCCCTTCACCGGCTCGTCGGCGAACCGGTAGCCGGGACCACCCGTGCCGCGACCGTCGGGGTCGCCACCCTGGATCACGAATCCGGGAACCACCCGGTGGAAGGTGAGGCCGTCGTAGAAGCCGTTGCGGGCGTTGACGACGAAGTGGTTGACGGTGGTGGGCGCGAGCGCGGGGTCGAGCTCCATGGTGATCTCACCCTTGGGGGTCGTGATCACCACCTGGTACACGGCGTCGAGGTCGATCTCCATCGCGGGGGGGTTGGCCATGGCGCCATGTTGGCACCTCCCGGCGACGGAGCCGAACTCGGGCGCCGTGCTACTGCTCGACCCAGATCTGGGCCACCTGGTGGGTGCTGGTGCGCATGCCCAGGTTCTCGCCGCCGTCGGGCAGGTTGTAACCCGTGGCGATCTGGTGCACGTCGGTCTGGCTGGCGATGGCCCACTCGCCCCAGGCCAGCCACACGTTGTAGACCTTCTTGGCGAAGCGCCGGTTGATGGCCTCGGCCGCCGCGGTGCGCTCGGCCTCGTCGTCGCTCTCGCGGATGATGTCGAGGTTCTGGTCGATGACCGGGTCCTGGATGCGCCCGAAGTTGATGGCCAGGGTGCCGACAGGCGCGGAGGTGTCCGAGCCCCAGAACACGTTGTTCTGGTCGGGGTCCTGGGTGGCCAGGTTGCGGTAGAGGAAGATGTCGAACTCGCCCTTGGCGGCCGACAGCACCAGCTCGCCCTGCTCCTGCTGGTCGACCGAGACGTCGATGCCGACCTCGCCCATGAACTGCTGGAACAACTGGGCGCTGAGCAGGTTGAACTGGTCCGACGTGGTGCGGATGCCGAGCTCGATCGGGCCGTTCTCGCCCTCGTACTCGTCGACCAGCTCGCGGGCCTTGTCGGGGTCGTAGGTGGGGAACCCGGTGTCCTCGAGGTAGCCCGGCGTGCCCGGCGGGAACGGCCCGTTGGCGATCCTCGCCGCACCGGCGAAGCGGGATGCGATGACGGTGTCGTAGTCGATGCCGAAGGCGATGGCCTTGCGCACCCGGACGTCGGCCAACGGCGAGTCGGGGTCACCCTGGTTCAGCATCAGGTAGTTGGTCTCGGCGTTGTTCGAGTTCTCGATCAGGTTGATCTGACCGGCTTCGGCCTGCTCGCGGAGTTGGACGATCGAGTCGAAGTTGGCCGTGTGCATCAGGTCGATCTGGCCCGACTCGAGGGCCGCGGTGCGCGATTGCACGTCCTCGAAGATCTTGAACTCGATCTGGTCGAGGTAGGGGAGCTTGCGCCCCTCGGCATCGGTGCGCCAGTAGTCGGGGTTGGCGGTGGCCACGAAGCTCCCGCCCGGTGTGTAGGAGTCGAAGACGAAGGGGCCGGTGCCGACCGGCTCGTCGGACTGGGCGGTGCCCGCGGCGGTGGCCTCGAGCCAGTCGCCCGAGGCGACGAACCCGACCTGCGTGGTGAGCACGTAGTCGAACGCCGTCCATGGGCGCTTCAGGTTGTACTGGATCGTGAGCTCGTCCACGACCTCGGTCGAGTCGAGGTCCTTGGTGGCGATCGCAAGGGTGGGGCTGGTGGACACCCGATCCGAGTTGATCTTCAGGTCCTCGGCGGTGAGCGGGGTGCCGTCGTGGAAGGTGATCCCCTCACGCACCTTCACCGTCCACACCGTGAAGTCCTCGTTGTGCTCGATGCTCTCGGCGAGCACGGGCTGCACGCTGCCGTCCTCGCCGATCTCGGCGATGGGGTCGTACACGGCCCGCAGGATCTCGGCGCAGCTGGGCGCGCACAGCACCTTCTGGGGCTCCCACGGGTTCGAGGTGTCGGCCTCGATGCCGTACACCACGCTGCCGCCGTACTGGGGCTCCGCGGTGTCGGGCTCCAGGTCGGTCTGGCCGATGGCCACGGTGTCGGCGGAGCTGTCGCCGCCCGACGACGAGCCGCCGCCGCTGCCACATGCGCCGGCCACCACGACCAGGGCCAGGGCCACGGCGAGGAGGCGGGAGGAGCGGACGGCGGAGCGGGTGGACATGGAGCGGGTCTCCTCGGTGCGGACGGCGGGATCAGGGATGCGGTGGGAACGCGGTGGGCGGGGGCCGCTGGCTCAGGACTTGGCGGCGGCGGCGCCGGCGCCCTTCTCGAACGAGAGCCCACAGGAGCGACAGAAGCTGGGGTCGCCGGTGATCGGGGTCGAGCAGCTCGGGCACACCCGCTCCTTGCCGGGGGCCACCAGCGAGAAGTGACAGGCCACGTAGTGGTCCTTGCCGACCTGGCGCATCTGGGGCTCCTCCTGCGCGCAGCGGTCCTGCGCGAGGGGGCAGCGGGTGCGGAACCGACAACCGCTGGGGGGTTGGACCGGCGAGGGCAGCTCGCCGGTGAGGCGGGCGTCGGGGTCGGGCTGCACCGTGGGGTCGGGCACGGGGATCGAGTTCAGCAACGCTTGGGTGTAGGGGTGGGCAGGGCTGCGGTAGAGGTCGTCGGGCCGGCCGACCTCGCAGAGCTTGCCCAGGTACATCACCGCCACCCGGTCGCTGACGTTCTTCACGACGGCGAGGTCGTGGGCGATGAACACCAGGGTGAGCTGGTAGCGGTCCTTCATGTCCTCGAGCAGGTTGAGGATCTGGGCCTGCACCGACACGTCGAGGGCCGACACGGGCTCGTCGCAGATGATGACCTTGGGCTCGAGCACGACGGCCCGGGCGATGGCGATGCGCTGGCACTGCCCGCCGGAGAACTCGTGTGGGCGCTTGCTCATGGCCACGTCGGGATCGAGTCCGACCGCGTCGAGCACCTCGGCGACGCGGCGGCGCTCGTCCTCCCCGGTCCGGGGGAAGTCGCCGCGGGTGGTGGGCAGGTACAGCAGGCCCATCGCCAGCAGCGGCACCGCGGCCACCGCCAGCAGCACCGGCGCGTGGAACAGGAACACGAACGCCAACACCGGGAACGCGACCAGCAGGCCGAACGACAACAGCCCGGAGTCGCGTGCCGAGTCGTCCCGGCGCCACAGGCCCACCCCGACCCGAAGGAGCCAGATGCCGAAGGCGCCCAGGATGGTGCCGAGGAGGATCCCCGCCAGCGCCGAGGAGGCGCCGAACGCGGCCAGTTCGGGCAACGCGATGATCGACAGGACGGCCAGGAGGCTGCCCAGGAACGCGAACGCGCTGTACACGGTGCTGACCGCGCCGATGGCCAGCGCGATGATCGCCGCGATCGCGGTGGTCACCGACCGGCGCTCACGGGCCCGGGGGGCCCAGATCTCGAGGGGCTCGCCCACGATGTCGCCGATCGTGCGCCGCGGGTTGAGCGACGAGATCGGGTCCTGGAAGATCATCTGCATCTGGGTGCGGGTGCGCCGCAGCTCCTCGCCGTTCAACTCGGTGAGGTCGGTGCCGTCGAAGAGCACCCGGCCCGCGGTGGGCTTCGGGAACTGCATGATCGCCCGGCCGGTGGTGGACTTGCCGCACCCCGACTCGCCGACGAGCCCGAGCGTCTCGCCGCGCCGGATGTCGAGGCTCACATCGGTGACCGCGTTGACCTTGAGCCCGGTGCGCCCCACGGGGAATTCCACGACGAGGTGCTCGACCCGGAGCAGGGCGTCGTCGTCGGCGCTCAGGTGGGCGGTGCCGCTCCCGGCCATCAGGCACCCACCGGCTGGTCGGCATCCGCTTGGACGGCGAGCGCGGCGGCCGCCTGGCCGGCCGCGAGGTTGTCCTCGAGGGCCTTGCGTCCCTCCGGGGTACCGACCGGGTACCAGCAGGCGAATTGGTGGCCGGGGGTGTCGCCGTCGCGCAACGGTGGCTCCTCTTCGGAACAGCGGGGCTGGGCGTAGGGGCAGCGGGGGCTGAAGTTGCATCCCTTGGGGGGGTTGATCAGGTTGGGGGGCCGGCCCCCGATGATCTGGAGGCGGGTGTGGCTGGCGTCCTCGAGCTTGGGGATCGACTTCAGCAACGCCTCGGTGTACGGCATGCGCATCTCGCGGAAGAGCACCGGTGTCGGGGCCTTCTCGACCACCTTGCCGGCGTACATGACCGCGATGTCGTCCGTGCGCCCCGCCACCACGCCGAGGTCGTGGGTGACGAGGATGATGGCCATGTGACGCTCGACCTGCTGTGCCTTCAGGAGGTCGAGGATCTGGGCCTGGACCGTGACGTCGAGGGCGGTGGTGGGCTCGTCGGCGAACAGGAGCCGGGGGCCGCAGGCCAGGGCCACCGCGATCATCACCCGCTGGCGCATGCCGCCCGAGAGCTGGTGGGGGTACTCGTCGATCCGTTGGGCCGGCTCGGGGATGCCCACCGAGGTGAGCAGCGCGATGGCCGTCTCCCGGGCCTCGCCCTTGTCCATGTCGAGGTGGTAGCGCAGCGACTCGGTGATCTGCTTGCCCACCTTCATCACCGGGTTCAGCGACGTCATGGGGTCCTGGAAGATCATCCCCATCTCGGTGCCCCAGACGCTGCGCATCTGCTGCTGGTTGTAGTCCGAGATCGAGTGGCCCTGGTAGCGGATCGCGCCCAGGCGCACGACGTTCCGCGTCGGCAACAGGCCCATCAGCGAGCGGGACAGGACGGTCTTGCCCGAGCCCGACTCGCCGACGACGCCCAGTGTCTTGCCGCGATCGAGCGTGAAGCTCACGCCGTCGACCGCGCGCACCGTGCCCGCCGGGGTGAGGAAGTGGGTGCGGACGTCCTCGACCTCGAGCAGCGGGCCGTCCAGCTTGTCGCCCGCGGCGGTGGGGCTGGTGAGGACCACCTTCTTGCGGGCCATCAGAGGCGCACTTCCTTCACGTCGAAGCGTCGGCGGAGTTGGTCGCCGGCGTAGTTGAACGCCAACAAGGTGAGGAACATCACCGCGCAGGGGATCAGTGCGATGTGCGGGGCCTCCTCGAGCGCGGTCCGGCCCTCGTTGATCATGTTCCCCCACGTCGCCGTCGGTGCCGCCACGCTGAGGCCGAGGAAGCTGAGCGCGCCCTCGGCCACGATCACGATGGCGATGGCGATGAGCGAGAACGAGACCATCGGTGGGACCACGTTGGGCAGGATCTCCCGCAGGATGATCCGGCCGTTCCTGGCGCCGAGGGTCCGCGAGGCCTGGACGAACTCGCGCTGTGAGAACGTGAGCGTGCTGGCCCGGGTGATCCGTGCCAGTGCGGGGATCGACAGGATCGTGAGCGTGAGGGTGATCGTGCGCAGGCTGGCCTCCTGCGTGTTCGGCGGGCTCAGGAACGTCACGATGCAGAGGGCGAGGATCAGCGCCGGGAAGGCCAACATGATGTCCATGGCCGACATGACGATCTTCTCGAAGCGACCTCGGAAGTAGCCCGCGGTGAGGCCGATGGTGCCCCCGAGGAGGAAGCCGAGGCTCACCGCGGCGACGCCGACGAACAACGACACCCGGGCGCCCCAGACGACCCGCGAGAAGACGTCACGACCCAGGTCGTCGCCGCCGAAGAGGTGGAACGTCGACGACAGGGCGCCGTTCCAGCTGCCACCGGACGCCCAGGCCGGGGGTTGGCGCAGGGCCAGCGCGTCGATCTTGGCGGGGTCCTGCACGAACGGCAACCACGGGGCCAGCACGGCCAGCAGGACCAGCACCCCGAGCCAGGTGACGGCGAGCCAGAACCCGATGCCGAGCTTGCGCACCTCGAGTTGGCCACGCGCCTCGTCGGCCGAGACGTCGGCGGTGACCGCGTCGAACCGGACCTCGCCCGGGGCTTCGGTGAGCAGGTCGTCACCGGGCCGCTCGCTGAGCGACGGGGCGTCGTACGGTCTACGCGATGGCGCGGGCATGGCGGATCCTCGGGTCCAGGAGGGCGTAGATCAGGTCGACCGCGAAGTTGATGATGACGAAGCCGGCGGCCACCACGACCACGACCCCCTGCACCACCAGGTAGTCACGCTGGAAGATCGAGAACACCAGCAGCTTGCCGATGCCGTTGATCGCGAAGATCTGCTCGATGATGACGGTGCCGCCGATGAGGTTGCCGATGGTGATGGCGGCGACGGTGAGCAGCGAGAAGCTCGACGGTCGGAACGCGTGGCGGAACAGGATGCGCCTCGTGGTCATGCCCTTGGCCTTGGCCACCCCGATGTAGTCCTCCTGGAGGGTGGCGATCATGTCCGTGCGCAGGAGGCGCATGAACACCGCGACCTGCCCGACCGCCAGCGAGACCGCGGGTAAGAAGAGCGTGTAGAGGTCCTCGTCGCCCTCCTTCACCGTGGCCGGGAACCAGTCGAGCGTGAGGGCGAACACGTAGACGAGGATGGTCGCCATGATGAAGTTGGGGACCGAGAGCAGGCCGAACCCCACGGTGCCGGTGATCTTGTCGAAGCGGGTGTCGGCCTTGTAGGCGGTGGCGATCCCGAGGGGTATCGCCACCATCAGGGCCAGCAGCATCGAATAGGCCATCAGCATCAAGGTGACCGGCAATCGGTCGACCAGCAGCTCGGTCACCGACGAGCCGTTGACGTAGGAGTCGCCCAGGTCACCCTGCACCGCGTCGCCCAGCCAGCTGGCGTAGCGGACCGGGATGGGGTCGTCCAGGTTGAGGTCGGCCCGCAGCGCGGCGATCGACTCCTGGTCGGCCCCGAAGCCGAGGATGGCTGCTTCGGGGCCGCCCGGCAGCAGGTTGATCAGCATGAAGGTGAGGAACGTGACGATCAACAGCACCGCCACGAGCTGCACCAACTTGGCTCCTACGTAGCGCACGTCGTGTCTGCTCCCCGGTCCGCCGCCGGCCTCAGTTCCCGGACTCGTCGATCCAGATCTGGCTGACCTGGTGGGCACCGCCGATGCCGAGCACATCGAGCACGGGATCGCCCTCCTCGGTGATGCCGGCGAGCACGTTGTGCACGGTGGGGCTGTGCCCGATGCTCCAGATGGGCCACTCGAACCAGATGTTGTACACCTGCTCGGCGAAGCGGCGGTTGATGGCCTCGGCCGCCTGCGTGCGGACCTCGGGGTCGGGGTCGGTGCGGATGATGTCGAGGTTCTCGTCGATGACGTCGTCACGGATCCGGCCGAAGTTCAGGCCGAAGTCGCCCGGTTGGACGGCGTTCTCGGAGTTCCACCAGATGTTCTGCTGGTCGGGGTCGAAGCCGGCGTGGTTGCGCCAGCCGAACGCCTCGAAGTCGCCGGTGAGCGCGAGGCCGATGAACGAGCCCTGCTCCACCTGGTCGATGGTGACGTCGATGCCGACCGCCTCCCAGAACTGCTGGTAGAGCTGGGCGGTGACCACGTTGAACTGGTCGTTGGTCGTCTTGTAGGCGATCTCGATGGGGCCGTTCTCGGCCTCGTAGTCGTCCACGAGCTCGCGGGCCTTGTCGGGGTCGAAGGTCGGGAAGCCGGTGTCCTCGAGGTAGCCCGGCGTCCCCGGCGGGAACGGGCCGTTGGCGATCTCGGGCACACCGCCCGAACGGGCGTCGAGTCGGGTCTGGTAGTCGAAGCCGTAGGCCAGCGCCTGGCGCACGCGGACGTCGCTGGTGGGCAGGCTGTCGTCGCCCACGTTCAACAGGACGTAGCCGGTCTCGAGGTTGTTGGTGATCTGGTCGACCTCGATGGTGCCGTTGTCGACCTCGGCGGCGAGCCGGTTGGTGGTGTCGCCGTTGGAGGTGTGCATGATGTTGGTCTCACCCGAGATCAGGGAGTTGAACCGGGTCTGGTCCTGCTCCTGCACCACGAACTCGACCGCGTCGAGGTAGGGGAGCGCCCGGCCCTCGGCGTCGGTGCGCCAGTAGTCGTCGTTGCGGGTGGCCCGGAACGTGCCGCCCGGGTCGTAGGACTCGAAGACGAACGGTCCGGTGCCCACCGGCTCGGCGGCGTCGGCGGTGCCGGCCTCGACGTCCTCCAACCAGGTGGGGGAGGCCTGGTAGCCGAGCTGGCCGGTGAGGAAGGCCGGGAAGGAGACCCAGGGGCCCTTGGCGGTGACCGTCACGGTCATGTCGCCGTCGGACTCGATCGTGTCGATGTAGGCGAACGCCTTGCCGGTGAGCGGGCTGGCCTTGTCGGCCTCGAGGTTGGCGGCGACGGCGTCGGCGTCGAAGGGCGTGCCGTCGTGGAACGTGATCCCGTCGCGCGCCACGAGGGTCCAGACCGAGAAGTCGTCGTTGTGGTCGAACGACTCCAGGAGGTTGGGCTGCACCTCACCGTCGGAGTTGGCGAGGGTCAGCGGGTCGAACACCGCGTGCATGATCATGTGGCACGAGATCGCGCAGACGGCGTTGGCCGGCGTCCAGGGCGACGAGGTGTCGGCCTCGACGCCGTAGCGCAGCGTGCCGCCGGTGACGGGCTCGAGGTTGGCGTCGGGGTTGGTGGTGCTGGTGGCCACGTTGGCCCCACCCCCGGACGACCCGCCGCCGCCGCTGTTGCCGCTGCTGCCACACGCTCCGCCCACCAGGACCACCGCGACGAGTAGGACGAGCAGGCGACGCCAATGCGCCGAGCAGTTCAACACGATGTTCCCCCTGGTTGGTGAAGCCGATGCTGGTTGGTGAAGCCGATGCTCCGGACAGTATCCCGGTTCGGTCGGCTGTGACGGTCGACACACCCGAGACCGCGCAAGGTAGCAGGCCTGGCTCGGGGCGTGGTCGCATCCCCGACCGGAGACGATCAGGGGTGAGGCCGCAGGAGAGGCCGTCGCCGACCGCGGCCCTCGGGGTGTTCGACGCCTGGACCGGACGGCGAGCAGGGCCGGGCGGGCCTGACCCGCGTCGCGATGTCCGATCAGTCCAGCGGGACCGCGCGCTGGTAGCCGCGCGCGTAGCCGAGCACCTGGGAGACGTAGGCGTCGGAGTGGTTGTAGCTGAAGTAGGCCCGACGCAGGCCCGCGTCACTCTCGAGGCCGGGCCCGCTCGCGCAGAGGTAGTCGGCGGCGCTGAGCGTGGCGTCGTACAGGTTCTGGGGGTTCGCCACGCCGTCCCCGTTGCCGTCGCGTCCGTAGCGGGCCCAGGTGGAGGGGATGAACTGCATGGGGCCGACCGCGTGGTCGACGGTGGGGTCGCCGTCGAGGAGGCCCCCGTCGGTCTCGCCGATCGCCGGCAGCGGGATGCCGAAGATGGGTCGGCTCACGTCCCCGGCCGCGTCGAGCTGGGCGCCGCCGAAGGTGCCGTGGCGGCCCTCGACCCGAGAGATGCCGGCCAGCGCCCACCAGCGGACGCCGCAGGCCGGCTGCTCGCCGGCGAGCGTGTCCGCGGCCCGGTAGTAGGCGTCGAGGGCGACGAGAGGGAAGTCGACGCCCTCCACCGGGGCGAGGACGCGGGCCGCCGCGACGCGGGGAGCGAGGTCGAGCTCGTCGTCGGCGGCCTGGGCCTGGGTCGCCTTGGCCGACGCGATCCGCTCGGTCACGTTCTCCAGCAGCGCCGTGCTGAGCACGTGCTCCCGGATCGCGGCATCGCGGGCGTCCTCGGCCTCGTCGCGCTCTGCGGACTGGGCGGCGTTCACCGTCGACGCCATCACCTCGCGCTGCTGGCTGGCGTTGGCGGCCTCGGGGTCGAGCAGGGGCACCGGGGGCTGGCCGCTCTCGGTGTAGCTGGCCACCGCCAGAGCGCTCATGGCCGCCTCGATGTACGCCAGCCGCTTGGCGGTGCGGTGGCGGTTGCGCTCCGCCCGGCGCACGCGGTGCTCGAGCTCGACCTTGGCCGGCCGCAGCTCGGCCAGCTCCGCGGTTGCCTGCTCCCGTGCTTCGCGCGCTGCGGTCAGTGCCGCATCGAGCGACCGGAACTCGGCGCTGTCCACCGCGACACCCTCGAGCGCGGGTGACAGCTCGGCGGTCAACGCGGCCGGCTCGTCCGGCTCCTGCGCCTCCGCGGCACGCGTGAGCGCGCCCATCGTCGTGGCGACGGTCAGCAGCGTGGCGAGCAGGCGGGTGCGGTGGGGGCGCAGGGCGGGCTCTCGGGCTCGGGGGTCGGGTCAGGCGGTGGGGCGCTCGGGTGCGCCCCACCCGGTACCCGTCGGCGCACCTGGTGGCGTCCTTGAGGTGTCGCCCTGCGTCAGCGGCGGCGAGCGGCGTCGTCGACGAGCGCCTGGAGCACCGTCTGCGCGCTCGCCGCCCACGTGAACCGCGACGCGTGCTTCGCAGCACCTGCACCCAGGTCGGCGAGCAGCGCCGGGTCGCGGAGCAGGCGCCCGATGGCGTCGGCCATCTCGACCTCGCCCTCGACGAGCAGCCCGCTGACACCGTCGTCGACGGCCTCGGTGTGCCCGGGGATGCGCGACGCGACCGCCGGCGTGGCACACGCCCCGGCCTCGGTGAGGGTCATGCCCCATCCCTCGAGCAGCGAGGCGTTGGCCACGAACCACGCCTCCTGGTAGGCGGCCACCAGCCCCTCGTCGCTCACCCGGCCGCGGAACTCGAGCCAGTCGGTCATGTCGAGGTCGCGGGCGAGCTGCTCGAGGTCGGCGCGCGACGGGCCGTCGCCGACGACGACGGCTCGCAGCTCCGGGTGCTCGCGGTGGGCTCGGGCGATGGCCCGCAGCGTGGTGTCGAAGCCCTTCTGGGGCATGAGCCGGCCGACCGCCGCCACCAGCGGGGTGGGGGAGCGGCGGCCACCCGGGCGGAAGCGGGGATCGACCCCGTTGGGGGCCACACGGATGTCGGCGTGGGTGAGGCCGAGTCGCTCGATGACCTCGGTGCGGGTGGACTCCGACGGGGTGACGAGGGTGGCGTTGCGATACACGACGGGGATGGCGTAGCGCTCGAGCACGTGGCCGACCTGGGCCAGCCCCGGCGGGAGGAGCAGGTGCCAGGCGCCGAGGTGGACGTGGTGCACGAACCCCACCCGGGGGCCGCGGACCCACAGCGGCGAGAAGAACGCCACGCCGTGGAACACGTCGACCAGGCCGTCGCGGGGCCCGGCCCGGCCCGACACCTCGCGGGCGATCGTGCGGGGGAACACGGTGAGGCGCCCACCGTGGCGCACCACGGAGTACCCGTCGCGGGTGGCCGTGGCGGGGTGGCCCGCGGCGGCCGACGTGTGGATGGTGACCTCCAGGCCGGCGGCGGCCCAGTGCCGGGCCAGCTGCGACGCGTGCTCCTCGGACCCTCCGGCCTCGGGGTCGTCGTGGTCGCGCCACGCCACGACGTGTATCCGCCGGATCCCGGCGGCGTCGGCGGTCCGCCGGAGCGTCTCGGCGGAGCTCGGCCGGGGAGGGTCGCCGGGAGGAGGCGCTGCCGGGTCGGTCACTCTTCTACTATCGCCTCTCCATGGCCCCGGCCCGGACGCTCGTCATCCCGATGTACCGAGAGGCGGCGCGCATCGGGTCCACGCTGGCGGCCCTGGCCGCCTCGGCGCTCAACGACCGAGGCACCGAGATCCTGCTGGTCGACGACGGGAGTGACGACGGGACGCCCACCATCGCCAAGTCGGTGGCCACGGACCTCGGACTGGCCGTCACCGTCGTCGAGCTCGGGGTGAACCAGGGCAAGGGCGCGGCGGTTCGCGCCGGGATGCTCGCCAGTCGTGGCGCGGCCGTGGCGTTCGCCGACGCCGACCTGGCCAGCGACGCGGTGGACATCGAGGCGTGCTTCCGCCGTGTCGAGGCCGGGCCCGAAGAGGTGGTCGTCGCGACCCGGTCCCACCCGGACAGCACCATCACGGTGGCGGCACCACGGCACCGGGTGGTCATCGGGCGCACCTACAACGCCTTCCTCCGCCGCCTCGAC
Source organism: uncultured Microthrixaceae bacterium (assembly GCA_964635055.1). Classification (GTDB taxonomy): domain Bacteria; phylum Actinomycetota; class Acidimicrobiia; order Acidimicrobiales; family DATDAH01; genus JAEUJM01. The sequence goes on from CAZWMT010000005.1 coordinate 168,571, forward strand.
CTCACCGACAGTCTCGACACGCAGTGCGGGTTGAAGGGCTTCACGGCCGACGCGGCCCGGCGCCTGTTCGGTCCGCTGCGCACGACGGGGTTCGCGTTCGACATCGAGGTGCTGGCACGGGCTCGTCAGTGCGGGCTCTCGGTCGGCGAGATGCCCATCGCCTGGGGCCACGTCGAGGGCAGCCGGGTCGGCATGCGCAGCGGGCTGCGCTCGTTCACCGACGCGGTGGCGATCCGTCGGGCGCTCGGGCCGAGCCGGCCCCGTCACGAGCCCCCCGGTGATCGCACCCCCACCGCCATGAGCGAGGGCAAGTACGACGTCATGGCCGCCACCGAGCGCGACCACTGGTGGTTCCGGGCCAAGCGGTCGCTGGTGGTGCAGGAGGCCCAGCGCGCCGGTGTCGATCGCGGTGGTCTGGCGGTCGACGTGGGCTGCGGCACCGGTGCCGTGCTCGACACCCTGTCGCACCGGTTCGCCAGGGTGGTGGGCACCGACCTGAGCCCCCGTGCGGCGGCGTTGGCGGCCCAGCTGGTGGGTCCGGCCACCGGGCCCGTCCTGGCCAGGGCCGAGGCGTTGCCGCTCCCGTCGGCGTCGGCCTCGCTGGTGACCAGCCTCGACGTGCTCGAGCACCTCGACGACGACGTGCAGGCACTGGTGGAGCTGCGCCGGGTCACCGCCCCCGGCGGCCTGCTGGTGCTGGCGGTACCGGCCTACGAGTGGGCGTGGAGCGATCACGACGACGTGCTCGGGCATCGCCGGCGCTACACGGCGCCGCGCCTGCGCCGGGTGGTCGAGGACGCCGGCCTCGAGTGCGTCCGGGTGACGTACTTCCACTCCTGGCTGGCACCGATCGCCTTCCTCCTGCGCCGCACACCGTTGCGGCACCTGGTCGGTGCCGACCAGGAGGAGGCCAGCTACGTGGGCCCCGCGGTCAACCGCGCCTTCGTGGTGGTCACCACCGTCGAGCGGTGGCTCATCCGGTGGCTGGCGCTTCCGTTCGGTCTGTCGATCCTGCTGGTGGCACGGCGTCCGGCTTCGGGCGGAGCCACGGAAGGCCCGGCCACGAGGCGGGCACCAGGCTGACCAGCACGGCGGCCACCGCCTGCACGGCCAGGATCTGGGTGGCCGAGCCGAAGGCGTTGCCGCCCGGCCCGGCGCTCAGGGCCACCAGCCCACCGGCCAGGAGGTACGACGCCGCCGCCAGCGGCGGAAGTGAGTCGTCCCTGCCCGGCAACAGGAGCAGGAGCGGCACGAGCAGGGCGAGTGGGCCGCCCATCACGAAGCACAGGGCGAACGCCAGGAGGAGGGTCACGAGGGGAGGCAGCACCCGCCCGTCGGTCGGCGCCGGTGTGCGGCCATGGCGGCGTCTGACGAACGCGAGGGCGAAGAGGACGGCCACGAAGAGGGTGCCGAGCGCCAACGCGCCTCGGTAGTCGCGGTCGGGAGCGAACGACATCGCGACGGTGCCGCCGTCACCGGCAGGGAGCACCCAACCCTGGCGCCAGCCGTCGAGGCGGACCGGCACCAGCTGGTGGCCGTCGAGCGTGGCCTCCCACCCTTCGTTGAAGTTCTCGGACACGGCCAGGTAGGCCTCGTCGCCCGCCGCGACGGTGGCGGTGCGCTCGACCGTGTCCCACGAGTCGATGTCGACGGCGCGTGGGGCAGCCGCCTCGGTGCGGTCCTGATCGGCGTCGCCGGCGTCACGCAGGGTGAGCCGCGACGGGTCGAACAGGGGCACCGGCGGGGCGTCGATCTCGTGGCGCCCGGCCGTGACGGCGACGGGCCCGCCGCAGCCGGTCATCGCCAGCGGTCGCGCCTCGAGCAGGTCGCGGACGCGACCCGAGAGCGAGGTCTGGACGACCTGGTCGTCGATCGTGACGGCGGGCCCCTCGCCGCAGGGGCGGCGGAAGGTGGCATCCGGGTCGAGCGACGACACCCCGAGGTCGTCGAGGGCGGCGAAGTCCAGCTCGGCGATGCCGACCGCCCGTGACGCGTTCGAGAGGGGGTCGACCGACGTCGGGAACGAGATCGTGACCTCGTTGGTGACGAGGGCGCGGAACGATCCCTGGCCGGCCCGCCCGATCACGACGTCACGGTCACCGGCCGGGCTCTCGAGCCGCAGGCTGCTGGGCCGCTCGGTGGGTGCGCCGGTGGCGGTGAGCAGCACCTGCGACAGCGACCGCGGCTCCTCCCACCGGAGGGTCACCGTGGGCACGGGGTTGGAGGGGTCGGAGATCCACGACGTGCTCGGATCGCCGTCGAGCAGTCGTCGAGCGGAGAAGTTGGGCAGGCCGCCCCAGGTGGAGGTGGTGGTGACGGAGACCTGGCCCGGCTCGCCCAGTGAGTCGACCAGCCGGATGAGGTTGTCGCCGGGAACCGGTGCGGCGGTGCCGCTGAGGGCGAACGTGGCGGCATCGGGCAGGCGCACGACGCGGCGCAGGCCCACCTCTTCGTCGTGGCGGGTCAGGTCGAACGGGTCGGCCCGGGGGCGGTCGAGCACGACGAGGGGCGCCGGCGAGCCATCGAGCGCTTCGGGGCGGTCGGCCGGAGTGACGAGGGGCCGCTGCACCTCCAGGCCCGGGATGGTGACCTCGCTGATGCCAGGGCCCTCGAGGGCGTTGGTGCCGCCCAGCACGTCGGTGATCGTGATGCGGATGAACGAGGTCTCGCCGGACGGGAGCGACACGCCGTTGGCCCCGGCGCTGGCGGCCAAGCTGCTCTCGCGGCGTCCGGCCTCCGTCTGGATCTGCACCGCGGCCACGCGCCCTCGTCCCACCCGTGCCGGCGGGATCTCGATGCCGATGCGGTCGATCTCGACGGGCTCGTCGAGTCGGAGCTCGATCCACTGGCCCACCGCGCTGCCCGTCCGGGACGGGCGCCAGACGGTGGCGGCGTTGCCGTCGAACGCCGCGAACGGCTGCGCCTCGGGAAGCCGGGCGAGGCCGAGGGCGTAGGAGGACGAGGACAGGTCGGCGGCGCCACGGTTGCGGGCGGTCGTCTGGTGCTCGATGCCGGGGACCACGAGGCGGTCGTGGGGCGGGCGACCGGTGTTCGGCGAGTCCTCGTCCGGGGTGAGCACGTAGGACGCGTTGGTGTGGACCCGACCGAAGTTGACGTCGCGGCGCCCCAGGTCGTCGGTGAGCACCCACCGGTCGTCGGGGCCGAGGGGCGCCCGCTCGTCACCGGAGAGGACGACGGCCCGGTCGTCCAGCGACTCGGCCTCGCCGACCGGCAGCATCGCCTCGGGGCCGCCGCTGAGCACCTGGGTGTCGGTGGTCGGGTAGGTGACCAGGCGGGCCGCGTCGGGGGCGACCTCGTAGATCTCCACCGCCTGCAGCGGGTTCTCGGCGGCCGCGGTGACGTCGGGCACGAGCCGGGTGGTGACCGCCAGCGGCTCCACCTCGGGGCCGAACCGTGCGACCCGCTCGATCCCGGGCGTGCCCGCCAGCACCGCCCGCACGATCTGTGGGCGCGGCGAGGTGACGCGGCGGACGTCGAGGTCGTTGCGCACCACCAGGTACCGGACGCCGGCGCGGGCCAGGTACGGCGCCAGCGCCGGCGAGCGGGTCCCGGTGGTGAGCAGGCTCTCCACCCCGTCCAGGAGTCGGACGGCGCCCACCGACCCCAGCGGGATGAGGTCGCGCACCGCCCACGGATCCTCGGCGAGTGGCTGCAGCGGCTCGTTGAACGTCCGGCCCCAGTCGTACTCGCCGAAGGACGCGCCCGGGAGGATCAGGGTGCGTTCGCCGTCGCTGTGGTCGGCCAACCAGTCCGCGGTGTCCTGCCAGTAGCCGGGTAGGTGCTCGAAGGACCCGAGGGTGGCGACCCGGCCGGACACCACGGGGAACGCCGCCATGCCGAGCAGCACCAGGGCGAGGGCGGCGGCGACCGGTCGGGCCCAGACCGGGCGCGGCCGGCCGGTGCGCTGCCACGACCGGCGCGTCCAGGCGGTGAGGGCACTGGTCCCGTGGGCGACACCGAGGGCGATCGTGAGCGCGATGACCGGGCTGAACTTGTGGAGGTTGCGGAAGGCAGCGAGTGGCCCGTCGAGCAGGTCTCGCACCGGGCCGGCGGCGCCACCGCCGAACGGGCCGGTGTAGCCCGACGCCATCACCGCGGCGCCGACGCCCAGCGTGAGGGCCAGCATCGTGCGTTCGGGCATGTCCCGCCGGGCCAGGCCGCCGAGGCCGAGGGCGGTGAAGAGCGCGGTGGCGACCACCGCCGCAGGCAGGGTTATGAGCGACCAGGCGCCCTGCAACCAGGGTCGCCCGCCGACCACCAGGTACCCGACCCAGTTGCCGGTGCCCCGGAGCACTTCGACCGCGGAGGTGGTGGCGGTGGTGATCGACGCCGTCTCCGTGTACGCCGAGAAGGCCAGGCCGTAGCGACCCTGGAGGAGCAACGGGACGGCCCACCACGTGGTCGCGAGCACGACGGCGAGGGCCCACCAGCCCATCAGCGCCCGGCGCCGCGGTCCCGGGGCGCGGGTGAGCAGCCACAGCGCCGGGAACACGAGCACGGCGATGGTGGCGGCCGCGTTGACGCCACCCATCGCCACGATGGCCAGCCCGGACAGCGCGGCGGCCCGTCGAGGCGACCCGCGCCGGGCGCCCACCACGAGCGGGAGCACCACCCAGGGGAGCAGGGCGTGGGGCAACTCGACGCCCGACTGGAACCCCACGAGGGTGAGGATCGACGGGCTGAGGCCGTAGACGGCGGCGCCGATCACGCGCGAGCCGGGGCGGCCGATGTCGAGGGCCTCGAGCAGGCGCAGCGCGCCCCAGAGCCCGATCAGGAGCAGCGCCGCGAACCACGCCCGCTGCAGCACCCAGCCGGGCACGCCGAGGGTGTGGCCGATGGCGAAGTACGGCCCGATCGGGAAGAGGTACCCCGCGGCCTGGTTCTGGAGCTGTCCGAACGAGGCGGACGGGTCCCACAGGTGCAGCGTGCGACTCAGGAAGCCCACCGGGTCGACGACCAGATCGAGCTTGGTGTCGCGCACCAGGCGGCCGGGGGCCTGCAGGAAGCAGCCGACGACAACGATCGCCGACAGCACGAGCGGCTGGGCGCGCCGGTGGGCCCAGGCCGTGAACGTGGCGGTCACCGGGCCGCCAGCAGTTCGTCGTGGAGGGCACGGGCCCGGTCGACGAGGGCCTGGTTGCCCGGTTCGGCGAGGCGGGCGCCGAGCCGGCCGCGGGCCTCGGCCCGGCTGGCGTCGGGTCGGGCGACGGCTTCGCGGTAACGCGCTCGGCCGTGCACCTCCAGCTGCTTGTCGTCGATGACCGCGAAGACCCTCGCGACGTTCTCGGGAGTGTGGTCGAAGCGAGCGAAGGTGGTGCCGAACCGGGTGTTGAGCCGATCGATCACCGGGCCGAAATCGGTCGTGGCCTCGTCGAAGGTGACGAGCAGCAGCTCGCCGAGGAGTGGCCGGATCTGGCGGTGGTAGTGGATCCAGTACCGCACGAGGTGCTCGACCCGGTGGTGCGGGTCGGCGATGGCCATGGACACCGCCGCGTCGTGCGGGTCGCGCAGCAGCACCATCGTCGGCACCCGCCGGCGGGTCGCGAGCTTCACCTGCGCCGGTAGGTGCACATGGCTCGCGACCACGACGGGTCGGGGCTGGCTGAAGGCGAAGGCCTTGGCCGCGAACGTGTTGCCCGAGCGGGGAAAGCCCTCGATCACCAACTCGGTGCGCTCGGTGATGGCGCGTGCGCGCGCGCTCTCCGGGGTGAGGGCCCGCTGTAGCGGGAGGAACGCCGGGGCGTCGCCGAGCAACTCGTGGGCGCGGCGGACGAACCGTCGTGCCTGGACGCGGGCGGCCCCGGTGCTCATCGGTCGCCGCCGACCGCTGCGCCCGCGCCCGCGGTCGAACGGTCCGGGCCGGGCGCCGACCGTCGGGTGACGGCGGCTGCCGCGCCGACCCCGACGAGCGGCCCGAGCACGAACCACAGGTTGCGGTCGCCGACCGTCACGGCGGCCAGACCGACAGCGAGCACAGGGAGGGCGAGCCACGGCAGGTGCCGGCGCCAGGACTCGCCGAGCGTCGCCCGGCGGGCCCAGAGCTCGTCGAGGGCGAGGGCCACAGCGGCACCGTCGAGCGCGAGCCTCAGTGCCATTCCCGGCCCGGTGCCGACCGACGCCGGCCAGGTCGCCGCGGCCGACCACCACGCATCGACGGCGTCATCGACCCCCGACGCCCAGAGCGCCAGCCCGACGACGGCCGCGCCCAGGAGCGTCCCGGCGCGAGTCAGCGTTGCGCCCGACGACGCCGGGGCGGGCCACAGGATGATCCACACGACGGCCACGGGGAGGACGATGAGCGCCTCGGGGCGGGCCAGCGCGGCCACGGCCAGCAGCGCGCCCGCGGTCACCGCTCTGGCCGCGGTGAGCCGGTCGGGCCAGGTGAGCAACAGCGCCGAGACCACGGCCAGGCCCGCCAGGGCGCCCGGGAGCTGTTGGGCCCAGACGAGCGGCAGGGCCGCCGCGACGACACCGGAGAGGATGCCCGTGCGGCGGCCGCCCAGGCGGGTGCCCAGCACGAGGGTGGCCGCGGCCGTGGCGGCGGTGGTCGCGGCGAGGGCCGCCCCGAGGGCGGAGGGGAACACGGCCGCCACCACCAGCGCGGCCGGCGGGTATCGGATACCGCCGGGGGACTGCACGAGGCCCTGCCCGGCCCGCAGCGCGTCGGCTGCGGCCCGTGCCCCATCGGGCAGGGCGTCGGGCGCCCAGGCCAGCGACACGGCGCCGGCCAGCACGGTGACCGCGGCGCACGGCAGCCACGGGCCGACCCGCACCCGCAGGGCGGCGTGGTCGGCCCGACGGGGCGTGGCCGGGCTGAGTGCCCGGTCGGAGCGGGCGGCGCGGGCGACCGCGACCAGCAGGCTCACCCCCGCGGCCAGCCCAGCGGCCGCGCCCCATGGCCGGTCGGCGGCGAAGCTCTGACGGAGGCTGTCGGGGCCGGGCCAGGCACCGAGCACCGAACCCACGGCCGCGGTCGCCAGGAGGCCCACCGTGAGTGCGCCCAGCCAGTCGGGGTGACGCCGCCACACCAGGACCGCGAGCGCGGCGATCACGAGCCCGAAGGGGCCGCCGATCAAGAAGCCGCCGGCGACGACGAGCGCGATCGTCAACGGACCTGGTGGGGTGTCGCGTCCCGGCAGCGGTGCGGGGTCGAGCTCGTCGCGGGGGGTGGGGATGGCGGTCACGCGGGCCGTCTCGGGGAGGTGGTCGGACGTGGGGCCCGAGCCCGGAGCGCCGGGCGCAGCAGGATGGCGACACAGAGGACCACCCCGACGAGCGTGGCCAGCAGCGCGCCACGGAACGTGCGCTCAGGAGCGTAGGTCAGGTCGACCACGTGCTCGCCCGCGGGGAGGGACCACGTGGCGAGGGTGCCCACCGGCCGTGCCGGGCCGAGGTCGACGCCGTCGGCCGTGGCTCGCCACCCGGGGTCGAAGGACTGCCCCGTGGACACCAGCGTGTCACCGGCGCTCTCCACGCGGAGCCGCAGGTGTCCGCCGTCGCGTGCGAGCACCTCGACCGACGGGTCGTCCGCGCCGGCGGCGGGAGCGATCGATGCGGAGGCGAGGCCGACAGCGTCGACGATGGCGTCAGCGGTCGCCAGCACGTGGCGACCGGGGGCCAGCGCGACCCCATCACAGCCGGTGAACGGGACCTGCTCGCCGTCGAGGGCACGGTCCAGGTCGCCCGGTGCCAGCCGGATGCCTCTGGGGCGACCGTCCACCGTGAGCACCGTCTCGTTGCACGCGGTGCCGTCGACGTCCCCGTCGGCACGGACCGGCGGCCCGTCGCCGTCGCTGACCGCCACCTCGCTGAGTCGTGCGGGTCGATTGCCGTTGGCGCCGCCCGCGACCGTGCTGGCCAGGCGGACGACCACCTTGTCCGCCTCGGTCGGCGGTATCTCCAGCGTGCCGGTCTGCGCGCAGTCCGTCTCGTCGCACCCTTCGGCGGTCTCGAGGTCGAGCGACTCCTCCCGCCCCCCGACCAGGACGTCCACCCGGTTGACCGGCGAGCTCTCCGCGTCGGCGGGGCTGGTGACCTCGACCCGGGTGACGGTCTGGCTCGGGAACAGGATGGTCAGCTCCTCGCCGTCGCGGGGCGGCACGGCCCAGGCGGTGGCGGGGTCGCCGTCGATCGCGGCCAGCCCACGGTTCTCGAGCGCGCCCTGCGCTCGTGTCGAGCCATGGGCCGCGACCCCGTCGTCTCGGAACCCCGACAAGAAGCGGTCGAGCTCGAGGTCGGTCGTGCGCACGTCCAGGCCGAGCCGGCCCGAGAGGTCGAAGGTGCGGGGCGTGACGACGCGGAAGCTCCGGCGCACGACGACCTCCTCGTCCTGGGCGCCCGTCCCCTGCACGCGATCGAACAGGTAGCGCAGCGGTGCGTCCGCCAGCGCGGCGCGCAGACGGCCATCGGACGCGGCCGCGGTGGCGACGTCGTCGGGGGCGGCGATGACCTCGGTGAGGTCGACACCCGGGATGGCGATCTCGCGGAACCCGACCGCCGCAGTGCCGGCGCGGCTGACGTCGTCGATGCGGATCTCGAGGGAGGTGGTCTGCCGGGCCGGGATGCGGACCTCGGTGGTGCCGCCCTCCTCGAGGTGGACGGGGACCGGGTCGCCGGACGAGAAGTGGAGGCTGACGTCGGTGACCCGGCGTCCGGCGTCGCTGGGGAGGAACGGTAGGAGCGAGAGGTGGTCGATCGTCTCCGGCTGCGCGAACAGGACGCGGAGGAACGCACCGGTGGGGTCCTCGAGGCCGCCGGTGAGCCAACTGGTGGTGTAGTTGCCGTCGAACGCGTTCGCGGGCCGCAGCCAGGGCTGGAAGCCGATGATCCGTGTGCCCGACGACGATGCCTCGATCGCGGTCGCATCCTGGAACTCGGCCACGGACTGGGTCCCCGGCCGCCCGAACAGGTCCTGGGCCGGCTGGTCGAGGTCCTGGCCCTCGCTCAGGGTGTGCGACCGGGTGGGAACCGCCCCACGGATGCGGGTGAGGCGCCGACGGTTCGTGTCGGTGACGACGAGCGGTGCGCCGTCCTCGAGCGCCTGCACCAGGGACGCGGCGTCGAGGTCGCCGGTGTAGACCACCGGTCGCTCGCCGTCGAGCACGCCGGCAGCCGAGGCCAGGGGCCACGCGCCACCGTCGCCGGACACCAGCAGCGGGGCCACGTCCGGTCGGGCCAGGCCGGGTGGTGCGGTGGTGGCCGCGGCGTCGCGCACGGTGTAGATCTCGACGGGCGGGAGCGAGCGCTCGGTGGTGCCCGCGTAGGACCGGTCGGCCGGATCGACGACCGATTGCCCGGCGTCACCGAAGCGCCGGTCCAGTTCGAGATCGGGGTCGTGGCGGACCAGGTCGAGGTCGGCCGGTCTGACCACCTGCGACTGCTCCCAGTCGAGGTCGTTGCGGATCAGCACCCGATCGACGCCGAGCGCCCGGGCGATGGGGCCGAGCTCGCCGGGGCCGAGCGTGCCGTCGGCGATCCTCGCCTCCAGTGCGTCGACCAGGTTCGCCGACTGCGGGCCGCTGAGGGGGAAGGCGTTGGAGATCACGTTCGGGTGCCGGTGCAGGTAGGTGTCGAAGATGTCGTCGCCCGGCTCGCCCCACCGGTAGGCGGTCTTGGTCGTGCCGGGCAGGACCAGCACCCGCCCGGTGCCGGGTCGGGCGTCGAGGTACGACAGGGCGTCCTGCCAGTACGTGGGGACGTCGCGGAGGTGGTTGCGCTCCGGGTAGAGGCCGCCGTTCCAGAACGGCAGCGACACCGCGAGCACCACCACGACGGCGACCGCGCCCGGTAGCGCCCGCCACCCGGGCCGGGTGCGCTCCAGGCGGGGGGCGGCGATGGCGACACCGACCCCCACGAGCGCGGCGACGGCCATCATCAGGCCCGAGCCGGCCTTGTAGGTGTTCCGCAGCGACGCCAGGCCCGGCACCGCGTCGTAGGCGCGGAGCAGCAGCCAGCCGGTGGGTGGTGGGTCGGCCGGTGGGTACGAGCCCACCATCAGGACCAGGCTGGCCAGTGCGAGGGCGCCGAACAGCGAGCGGGCGCGCCATCGGGACTTCCACAGGACCACGGCGGCGGTGACGGGCGCGACGAAGGTGACGAGCACGCCCAGGGCGGTCTCGTAGTAGTAGGTGCCGCCGGGCAGGCGCTCGGCGCCCGACGCGTCGCTGAAGTAGCTGAGCCAGAACCCGAGCCCCCGCCACGACTCCGCCCACGACGACGTCTCGTTGACCCGTTCGGGCAACTCGGTGAACTGCAACCGCTGGGCCAGTGGGTCGCTGCCGAGCAGGGTCTTGGCCAGCGCCGCGGCCGTCGTGAGCAGGGTGAGCGCGCCCGCCCGTGCCAGCCACGCGGCCACCTGGCGCCAGGTGGCCCGACGGTCCACCACGACGAGCCAGACCGCCGCGGGCACGATCCACAGCACCGCGAAGAACGTGCCCGGGGTGTCGGCGTTGCCGGCCGAGAACACGAGCAGCGCGAAGCCCGCGGCCCACCGCCACGGACGGGTGCTGTCGACGCCGCGCAGGAACATGACCAGCAGCCACGGGGCGATCGCGTAGTTCCAGAAGAGCACCGACGGCAGGAGGAACGTCGCGGTGAAGGGGTTGAACATGTAGAGCAGGCCGGCGAGCAGCGAGGCCGGCCCGACCCTCCCCAGGAAGACCCGCAGCAGGCTGACCATGCCGAGGCCGGCGACCACCAGCACCCCGGCGTGCCACAGGTGCTCGGTGAGCGGCGCGGACAGACCGAGCCCGCGCAGCACGGCGATGGGGTAGCTGACGGGCCAGAACTCCTCGCCCACCCGCCCGATCCCGCGGCTGGCGTCCCACAGCGCCGACTCGCGCAGGAGGCGGGCGGCGGGCCCCCAGAACTGCTCGAAGCGGTTGTCGCCGACGTAGTCGCCGGGGTCGTTGGTGAGGGTGGCGATCAGCGCCAGCGCCGCGAACAGCAGGCCCGTCGGCCAGAGTCGGTCGCGGGTGACGTCGGGCAAGGTCCAGCCGGTCCCGGTGGCCGCGGGCGCGCGCAACCGGTCGGGGGTGGCGCTCTCGTTGCTCATGCAGTCGGCCGTACGGGCTGGCTGGTGCGGGCCGGGGTACCGGGGCTCTTGGGCAGGGTGGGGAGGCCCACGTTGCGGAGGCGGGAGGTGGGGCGCTCGACGGCGAGGTAGGTGACGGCCGAGGCGAGGGTGGACAGCACGAGAGCGATGTAGAGGGTGGGCCAGAAGGGGGCCACCTCCTTGCCGCCGAGCCAATCGGCGGCGTGGATGAGGAACAGCATGTGCCACAGGTAGATGCCGTAGCTGAGCTCGCTCATCACCCGCAGCGGTCTACTACCGAGGGCGCGGTGAGAGCGCGCGGCCTCCCGTCCCAGCACCGCGGGGATGAAGACGAAGAACGCCGCGACGGTGTAGAGCAGGTAGCGGGCCATCTGGTCGGACGGGGTCAGCTTGAACGCGTCGATCGGGTTGATGCGCGACAGCGGCAGGTGGAGTTGGCCGAGGAGCACGAACATCGTCAGCGCCGCGCCGAAGCACACGGCGGGGCGGTCGGCGAGCCAGCGCACCGCCCGGGGGACACCGCCCCCCTGCTCCACCCAGGTCACGCCCACGGCGAAGGCCATGCCGAGCCCGAAGAAGTCGGCCTGCGACGGCAGCCAGATGTCGACGAGGCGGGTGGTGCCCTGCAGCAACCAGAAGCAGCGCCACACCGGGCCGATCAGGGCGAACAGGGCCACCATCATGATCTCGCCGTTGAGCCGGGCCCGCCGCGAGGTGCCGAGCCGCTTGGCGATGGCCCGTGCCGCCAGCGCCAGGAGCGGCACGACGAGGTAGTAGCTGATGTCCACGGCGAGCGTCCACGCGGCGAGGATGCCCCGGCCGAAGGTGGCGGGGGAGTAGATCTGGAAGAGGGCGTACACCCGGATGTAGCCCCAGAGCCCGGGCACGTTCTGGTTGCCCTGGAGGAAGTAGACGGTGACGACCACCCAGTACAGGGGGTAGACCCGCAGCAGGCGCTGCCACAGGAAGCGCCGGGTGGCGGGGGCCGGCCGGTTCTGCAGGTGGCGGGCGACGAAGGGCCGGTACACGAGGAAGCCCGACATCGTGAAGAAGATGACCACTGCGAAGTAGCCGGTGAAGTTGGCGCCGAGCACCGGATGGTCCTCGACGACCCGCAGCCCCTCGGCGGCGTGGCACACCACGACCAGCAGGCACGCCAGCGCTCGGTACCCGTCGAGTGGCGCGAACCGTCCGGCCCGGCTGAGTTTGAACGGGGCCAGCGCCTTCACGGCGGCGGACCGCCCGTCGACGGCACGGCAGGCCGGTCGGGATCGGAGGTGGGCGTCGTGTCGGGGTCGGATCGGTTGCGTCGGGAGGACGGGACCAGGTGGCTGAGCCGCAGCCGCTGCACGGGTCGTTCGAGCATCACCCAACTGGCCGACGCGATCACCATGGTGATGGCCAGCGTGGCGCCGAAGGTCGGCCAGAAGGCGACCTCGTCGGCCGGTGTCGTCTTCGTGAGCAGGTAGAGGACGAGCACGTGCCACAGGTAGATGCCGTACGACACCTCACCGGTCCAGCGCACCGGCCGGGACCGCAGGAGGCGGCGATAGGGCGTCTTCTGCTGGTTGCCGAACACGAGGGGGGCGAGCAGCAGCAGGCCGACCAGCCCGTAGAGGAAGTGGCGGGAGAACTCGTCGCCGAGGGTCTTGGGCTGGAACCCCCGCGGGATGTCGAGCAGGGCGACCACCCAGACCAGCTCCAGGGCGAGGCCGAGGGCGAGGGTGGGGTAGCGGCCCAGGTACCGGAACAGCGCCGGCGTGCCCCCGCCGGCCTTCTGGCGGGCCCGGACGACGGCGATCAGCATGCCGACGGCGAACAGGTCGGTCCAGGCGATGAGCCCGCCGATGGGCAGCACCTTGTGGGTGAGCAGCGCCCGCCCGGCCAGGCCCAGGGCATAGAACGCGGCGAGCCCGATCCACTCGGCGGTCAGCATCTGTCGACGACCGAGCGCGGTGCCGAGGCGTCGGACGAGCCAGGCGTAGAGGGGCAGCACCACGTAGAAGGTGAGCTCGATGGTGAGCGTCCAGGCCACGCTGACGCCGGAGAGCGCGATCGGCTGCCCACCGTCGAGGGCCCTCGAGTAGCCCTGGAGCAGCCCGACCCGCAGCAGCACGTGGTGGGTGATGGAGTCGCGGATGCTCGGCGAGGCGAGCAGGGTGAACCCCAGGAGGGCCAGCCAGTAGGCGGGGAAGATGCGCAGGAACCGGCGCCGGAAGTAGGGGCCCAGCGCGGGGGCGGGGCGGCGGTCGAGGTGGGCGACGGCGAAGGGCCGGTACAGCAGGAACCCCGAGATCGCGAAGAAGATCGACACGCCCAACCGGCCGAGTTGGCTCGTGTAGTCGGCGACCCACGAGGCGCCGTCGGCGCGGTTGAGCCCGGCGCGCTCGGCCACGTGGAACGCCACCACCATGATCGCCGCCGCGGCCCGGAGGCCGTCGATGCAGGGGAAGTAGCGGTCGGGCTGCGAGCGCGACGGTGCAGCGCCCGACGGTGTCACGGCGCCGAGGTCGTCGTCGACGAGCCCCCCGCTCCCGAACCCGAGCCGTTGCCCCCCCGACCGCCGGTGATCGGCACGCCGCCGGGCAGGCCGGCGACGAAGTCGTCGAACCGGGCATCGGTGGAGTCCGGCCCGCGGGCGGTGATGCCGACCTTGCCCGCGTCAGCCTGGAATTCGTCCACGATGGTCTTACGGATCCGGCCGTTGATGATCACCTCGATGGTGTCACCGCGGAGACGCACACCCACGGTGGTGCCGTCGGCGGTGGGCGACTGGCCGGTGTTGCCCACGACCTCCTGGTCGCCGTCGATGACCTTGATCACGTTCCAGGTGGCCACGTCGGGGACGGCCACCACCGCCCAGTAGTTGTACGGGCCGACGTAGCGGAACACGAGGCCGGAGTTGGTGACGACCTTGTCGAGCCGGACCTGCGCGCCGCCGTCGCCCTGGCCCAGGCCGATGACGGCGTGGTTGCGGAATTCGCCGCCCCGCACCAGGTAGGCCTCGTCGGCGTCGATGCCCCAGGTGCCGGCATCGGCGCTCCACGGCCGTCCGGGGGCGAAATCGCCGAGTGTCGTGTCGGAGTCGGGCCGGTCGAACTGGTCGGTGGTGCCGAAGATGCCCACGTCGGTGCGGGCGTCGGCCGCGGTCGAGTCGCCGCCGCCTCCGCCGCCACCTCCTCCGCCGTCACCGCTGGTGGCGATGAGGACGCCGACGATGGCGATGGCCACGAACGCCACCACGGCACCCACGACGAGCATCACCCGGCTGGGCCCCTCGTCATCGAGGTCGTCGTCGTAGTCGTCCTCAGCGTGGTCGGTGCCGGCGGTGTCGTCGGCGCCGTCACCATCGGCGCCGTCGCCCGTGTCCGTGGGGGCCGCGTCCTTGGCGCCGACGTCGGCGTCCGGGTCGAACGGCTCGGACAACGGTGGGAGCTCGTGCGAAGCGTCCTCGTCGTCGGCCGCCTCGGTGGCGTCTCGCGTCTCGTCGTCGGCCAGGTCGCCGGCGTCGCCCGGCTCGCCCGAATCGCCCGAATCGCCCGAGTGGTCGGCCTCGTGCCCCTCGGGGGGCGTGTCGGGCCCCTCGTCGGCCTCGGTGGCGTCGGTGCCCACCGCGCCTGAGGCGTCACCGCCGTCGAGATCGGGGTCGGTGGCCTCGTCGTCGGCCTCGGTCTGGTTCGAAGTCACAGTGGAACTATCCTAGGTTGGTCCACGTGCCCGGACGGGCCGCGCCGCCGAAGTGTCGGCCCGGCGCCAGGTCCGTCCCCGGTCGTTCGCCCGTCCCTGTCCTCGGCCACCCCGGATCCCCTCCATGAGCAACGACGCCGCCGCCACCTCGTCCCTCGAGCCCCGATCCGACGCGGTCGAGGCACCGGCCCGCCGGTTCTCCGACGTGCTGGCGTCGGTCGCCCACGTCGAGGGGTGGATGACGCCCGCGCAGGCGCGCTGGCTGTGGGACCGGGCGTCGGTGCTGCGGCCTCCGGCCACCGTGGTCGAGATCGGCAGCTACCGGGGGCGGTCGGCCATCATCCTGGCCAGCGCCGCGGCACCCGGGGTGAACGTCATCGCCATCGACCCCCACGGTGGCAACGACCGCGGTCCCCAGCAGATCAAGGCCGTCCCGGAGGAGGGTCAGCGCGACAACGACGCGTTCAACGCCAACCTCGAAGCGGCCGGGGTCGCCGACCGCGTGCGCCACGTGCGCCGCCCCAGCCAGGAGGCGCTCGACGCGGTCGAGGGGCCCGTCGACCTGCTCTACATCGACGGCGCCCACCGGTACGGCCCGGCCCGGGACGACATCCGCCGCTGGGGCGACCGGGTGGCCGACGGTGGCACGTTGTTGATCCACGACTCGTTCAGCTCGGTCGGCGTCACCCTCGCCATCGTCACGTCGCTGTTCCTCGGGGGTCGCTTCCGCTACCTCGGCCGCACCACGTCGATGACCGCCTACCGCTGCGAGCGACTGAGCGTCGCCGACCGGGCCCGGAACGCCATGGCGCAGGCCGCGCAGCTGCCCTGGTTCGTGCGCAACGTGATCGTCAAGACGTTGATCCTGGCCAAGCTCGACCCGGTGGCCCGTCTGCTCGGCCACCACGACCAGGTCTGGCCCCACTGAGCTCCGCCGCGGTGAGGCAGACCCCGAGCCGGCGGCGGTGACCTCGACCGGGGGTCGGGCGCCGCGTTCGCGACCCGGGTCCCTGGTGGAGGACCACGGTCACCTGCTCCGCGGCTCCGCGTGGCTGTTGGTCAGCGTGGCGGCCAACGCCGTCGGGGGGTTCGCCTTCTGGCTCATCGCCGCCCGCATCGACTCGAACGACGACGTGGGGCGGGCCGCCGCCCTGTTCACCTCGGTCATGTTCGTCAACTACGCCACCAACATGGGCCTGCCGGTGGCGGTCGCTCGCTACTCGCCCGACGACGGGGGGCCCTCCACCGTCCTGTTCAACTGGTCCATCCTCTACACGGGCGCCTCGTCGCTCGTGGGCACCGCGCTGTTCCTCGCGTTCCTGCCCGACTCGGTGGCAGACACGCTGTGGCAGTGGGGGCTGCCGGCCGGCGTCCTCATCTTCCTGGCCGTCGTGTTCGGGATGTCGTGCGCGGTCCTCGTCGAGGTGCGCCTCATGGCGCTGCGACGGTGGGGCTGGGTGTTCACCCGGGTGGCGGTCGTGGGGCTCGTGCGGTTCGCGCTCGTGCTGGTGCACCCACTCGACGACGAGGCGCTGTGGCTGTTCCTCGTGGTGGCCGGCATCCCGGCGCTGTCCGGCATGGTCGGCTACGGGGTGCTGCTGGCCCGGCGCCGTTCCCCACACCCGCTGCGGCCGCTCCCGGCCAACTGGCGGGCGGGCCTGCGCTACTCGTGGGTCAACTACCTCGGCGTGCTCGCGGTGCAGGCCGCCACCTTCGCGCTGCCGCTCCTGGTGTCCATCGAGGTCACCTCCGGTGACTACGCCGCCTTCTACGTGGCGTTCAGCATCACCAGCGTGATCTTCCTCGTCCCGCACACCCTGGGCCAGGTGCTGCTCGTGGAAGGCGGCAAGGACGGCGCCGACCTGGGCCGCCAGGTGCGGACGGCGCTGGCCCTGGCCCTCGGGTTCATGGTCGTCGTGGCGGTGGGTGGCCGGGTGGCCAGCGGGTTGGTGACCGACATCTACGGGCCCGACTACGCCCCCGCGGCCAGGATCCTGCCCACCCTCGTGCTGGCGGGCGTGGGCTGGGCGATCACGTCGATCTGCCTCACCCAGGCACGCGTGCAGGAACGCGTCGGCGCCATCGTCACCATCGCCACCGCGCTGGCCCTCGGCATCCTGCTCCCGGCCCTGGTGCTGGTGGCCGACGACGGCATCGACGGTGCCGCCCGTGCCTGGCTGCTCGGGAACGCGCTCGCGGCGGTGACCGCGGTCGTGGTGACGGCGCGCAACGGCCGTCCGGGGGCGTTGGCCGCCGATGCGGCGTGGCTCGACGCATCGGACGGCGACGAGACGAGCGCGTCCCGTGCCCTCAGCCCCGGCTGACGCCGCCGCGGCGCGTCACCGCGTCCGGGCCACGTGGCCCTGGGTCGCCGGCGTCGCCGTCGGCCTGCTGGTGCTCGGGCCCGCGCTGGCCCCGGGCGCGCTGTTCAACCTGGACCTGGTGCTGACCCCGGTCATCCCCGTGCCCCAGGGGGTGTGGGGTCTCGGTCCCGAACTGCCGAGGCGCCTCCCGTTCATGGTGCCGCTGGCTTGGGTCTCGTCGGTGGTCGACGGGGCCGCGGCCGCCAAGGCGGCGCTCGTGGCCCTCTTCGCGGCCGCGTTCGTGGGGGCGCAGCGCCTCGTCGGCGATCGCGAGGTGCTGACCCGCCTCGGCGCGGGGCTGCTCTACGCCTCCAGCCCCTTCCTGGTGACCCGGGTGGCCACCGGCTACCTGGGCGTGGCGTTGGTGGCGGCGGTGCTGCCGTGGGCGCTCCCACGCCTGCTGCGGCCGTCGTCGTCGGGTCGGCGCACCCTGCTGGCGGCCGCGGGGCTCGGGATGTGCGGCGTGACCGGCGGCATCGTGGCCGTGGTCGCGGTCATCGCCGGCCTGGTGGCCGAGCGCGAGCGGCGCCCCGTGCTCGTGACGGCCGCGGTGCTGGTGGGTCAACTGCCGTGGTTGGTGCCCGGGACCGTCGTGTACGCGCAGGGGATCAGCCCCGCGGCCGCCGCCGACTTCGCCACGCGCGCCGACGGGGTGGGCGGGCCGTTCCGCGTGCTCGCGGGCCACGGGTTCTGGCAGGACACGTTCCAGGTCGGTCACGGATGGGCCGGGGTGGCGGTCATCGGTGGCGCGTTGTCGGCCCTGGCCGTCCTCGGCCACGGCGACCTGCCCGCCGCCTGGCGCCGTCCGGCCGGATGGCTGGCGGTGACCGGTGTGGTCGTGTCGCTGGCCAGCGTGGTGCCCGGCGCCCGGTCGGTCTACTCGGAGCTGGCCAGCACCCCCTTCGGCGCCCCGCTGCGCGAGGGGCACCGGCTCCTGGTGCTCTACCTGGTGTGGATGGCACCGGCCGCGGCGCTGGGCGCCCGGCGCCTGGCCGCCGGGCGGACCGGCGCCCGGCGGCTCGCCCTCCTCGCCGCCCCGGCGGTGGTGGCGACCTGGCTGGCCCTGCCCGGCCTGTGGGGGGCGGGCGGTCAGCTCGATCCCGTCGAGCTACCGGCCGAGTGGGCCGACGCACGGTCGGTGGTGCACGACGCTCCCGGCCCGGTGGTGTCGCTGCCGTGGGCCCAGTACTTCAACCTCAACGTGGCCGGGGGCCGGCGGGTCAACGACGTGATGCCCCTGTACCTGGGCGGTGACGTGCTCACCGCGTCCGACCCCAACCTGGCCGAGCCGGCCCGCGAGCGGGCCGACCGCCGGGAGCGGGCGATGGACTTGCTCGCGCTGCGGATCCACGCCGGCGAGCCCGTCGGGGCCCAGCTGGCCGACCTGGGCGTGCGCTGGGTGGTGCTCCAGCACGACATCGACTGGCAGACCTACCGCTCGCTGCGCGACGACCCGGGTCTGCAGCGGGTCGTCGACGGGCCCACCCTGGAGCTGTTCGAGGTGACCGCCTGGCGCGGGCCGGTGGTCACCGACGAGGGCGAGGTCCTCAACGCCGACGGGCCGGCGGCACCGGTCGCCGGCGTGGCCGCGTCGGGGGCCGCCACCTGGGCGCGGCCCGGTGCCCGTGGCTGGATGCGGGGCCTGGAGCCCGCGGCGGTGGGTGCCGACGGGCAGCTCCGCCTGCCCGCCGGGCGCGGCCTCGTCTGGTACTGGCCGACCCTGCTCGTCCTGCTCGGCGACGCGGTGTTCGTGGTGGCGGTGGCCACCGCCGCGACCGGGCGCTCACGGGAATCCACGTCTCGGCCGACAGACGTGCTATAACTTCTTCCTGTTCATCTGTCTTGGGAGGACATCCGTGACAAGTACGGCACTGCGCAACATTTTCCGAGCGGTCCTTGGTGGGCTGTTCCTCAGCGGCATGTTGCTTGTCGCGACCCTCGGCCCGGCGTCGGCGCAGGCCGGCGGGCAGGAGGATCAGGACCCCGGCGCCTTCGTGGATGACCAGGGCAACTTCGACATCGACGCGTACCTCGCGGCGTCGACCGGCTCGGACGACGGCTGTTCACCGGCCAGCGCCGCCGTCGGTGACACCGTGACCTGCACCGTGCACGGCTACAACGCCGGCGACACGGTCACCTCGACCCTCACCTGCGGCCCGACCGTCGTGTTCGAGGGCCCGTCCACCGGCACCACCTTCACCTTCTCGTTCGTCGTCCCTGACGTGCCGGCCGGTGATTGCGGGCTCGAGGTGTGCGGGACCGACACCGGGGGTGAGGCCTTGTGCCGTGTCCTCGGCTTCGAGGTGGTCGGCAACGAGGTCACCACCGCCTCGCTGGCCCGCACGGGTTCCAACAACACGGGCACGCTCGTCGGCGTGGGTGCCGCCCTCCTGGTGCTCGGTGGGGCCGCCGTCTTCGGCGCCCGCCGTCGCTTCAAGACGACGACCACCGCCTGATCCTCGACAGATCCGCTGGACCAGCCGCCCTTCGGGGCGGCTGGTTCGCGTTTCGGGGCCCGGGTCCTCGATCCGCGTGCCGCGACGTCGGCCCACGGTTCGGACGCGACGGGTCGGCCCGCGGTGACGCCGCCCGTGACCGCTACCGCCGGTGGCGCAACTGGTCCTTGCGGACCTTGCCGGTGCCGCTCCGGGGCAGGTCGCCCACGATCTCGACCGATCGGGGCGCCTTGAAGTGGGCGAGGCGGTCCCGGACGAAGCGGCGCAGGTCGTCGGGGTCGGCCGATCGGCCCGCCCGCAGCACCACGTAGGCCTTGGGCACCTCGCCCCATCGCTCGTCCGGCACGCCGATGACCGCGGCCTCGAGGACCGCGGGGTGCGCGGTGAGCGCCTTCTCGACCTCCACGCTCGAGATGTTCTCGCCGCCCGAGATGATGACGTCCTTGGTGCGGTCGACGATGGTGAGGTAGCCGTCGGCGTCGACCGTGGCCACGTCGCCCGTGTGCAGCCAGCCGTCGCGGAGCACCTCGGCGGTGGCTGCAGGCGCGTTCCAGTACCCCTGCATCACGTGGTTCGAACGGGCCCGCACCTCGCCGCGTGCGGTGCCGTCGTGGGCGACCTCCACGCCGTGGTCGTCGACCACCGAGAGCTCGACGCCCAGGATGGGCAGGCCGGTGGTGGCGCGTCGGGCCGCGTCGGACGGCTCGCCGGGCTTGTCGAGGGCGCGCGTCAGGGTGGGCGACGACTCGGTCATGCCGTAGCCGCAGATGCAGGGGCAGCCGAGGCGGTGCTCGAGCTCGCCGAGCAGCTCGCGCCCGAGTGGTGCCCCGCCCACCGAGATCTGGCGCAGGGACGGCCACGGCCCCGCGGCCAGGTCGGGGTGCTCGAGGATCGCGGTGGCCATCGCGGGCACCAGGAACAGTCGGGTGACCCCCTCGGCCGCGATGAGGCGCAGCACCTCGCCGGCGTCGAAGCGGGGGAGCATGACGTGCACGCCGCCGAGGCCCGTGACGTAGTGGGGCGTGCCCCAGCCGTTCACATGGAACAGGGGGATGGTGTGCAACACCACGTCGTCGCTCGTGATGGCGTTGGTGAGCGCCGAGTGCACGGCGTGCAGGTACAGGTTGCGATGGGTGAGCACCGCGCCCTTGGGCAGGCCGGTGGTGCCGCTCGTGTAGAAGATCTCGGCCGGCGCGCGCTCGTCCACGTCAGGCAACACCGGGCGGGTGGCGGGCTGTGCCGCGAGGAGCGATTCGTAGGGCCCGCCAAGGACCACCTGGGGGGTCGGGTGCCCCGGGTCGGCCTGGTCGGGATGGCGGACCAGCACCACCGGGCGGCAGTCGTCGAGGATCGTGGCCAGCTCGGCGGGGGCGAGGCGGATGTTCAGCGGCACCAGGACGGCGCCGGCCAGCAGCACGCCGTAGTACGCCTCGAGCAACTCGTGGGTGTTGCCGCCCAGCCACGCCACCCGGTCGCCGGGTGCCACACCGTGGTCGCGCGTCAGCGCATGGGCGAGACGGTCGCAGCGCTCGGCGAACTCGGCGTAGGTGAACCGCCGATCGACCTGCACGACCCCGACGCGGTCGGGGAACAGGGTCCGGGCCCGGGCCAGGAAGTCCAGCGGGGTGAGCGGGACCTCCATCAGTCCACCCAGGCGCCGCGCCGTTCGAGGACCTCGCGCAGCACCGCGGGGCGGTCGGTCATGATGCCGTCCACCCCGAGGTCGAGCAGGCGCTCCATCTCGGCGGCTTCGTCGATGGTCCAGACGTGGACCTGCAGGCCCCGGCGGTGGGCGAAGCGCACGAGGCGCTGGTCCACCACGGTCAGCGGGCCCTGGCGGACCGGCACCTGCAGGCAGGGGACGGCGATGGTGCCGACCGGCACGCCGAGGCTGCCGAGGCGGGCCCGGGCGGTGCCGAGCGGCCCAGCCGACGAGCACAGGCGCTCGCCCAGCCTGCGACGCAGGCGCTTCAGGCGCCGGTCGGAGAACGAGCCCACGCACACCCGGTCGATCGCGCCCGTGCGCTCGATCGCCGTGGCGAGGGCCTCGACCGCGCCGTCGTGCTTCGGGTCGATGTTGACCCGGAGCTCCGGCCAGGCGCCCAGCAGGTCCTCGAGCAGCGGGATGGGCTCGGTGCCGTCGACACGGGCCTGCCGAACCTCGGACCAGGGCAGATCGGCGACCGTGCCGGCACGGTCGGTGACCCGGTCGAGCACGGAGTCGTGGAACGCGAGCAGCACGCCGTCGGCGGTGACGTGGACGTCGGTCTCGACGTAGCGGTACCCGAGCTCGACCGCCCGGGCGAACGCCGGCATGGTGTTCTCCGGGGCGTCACTGGCACCGCCGCGGTGGGCGAAGGCGAGCGGCCCCGGATGGTCGAGGAACGGCCAGCGGGGTTGCACGGTGGTCGACGCTACCTGCCGGGCCCTCGGGTGGCCCGCTGGTCTGTGCGACCCTGAGCTGATGCAGGCGGCACACGCACCCAGGGCCCGCTGGTCCGTGGGACGGCGGCGGTCGGCTCGGGTGCTCGCCGCCGGCATGGGCGCGGCCACGGCGTCGGCGCTGCCGCCGTTCCTCGTGGGCGGTCTCGCGGTGCAGCTGCGCGACGACCTCCGGTTCGACACCGCGGGGCTGGGCCTGGCCATCAGCGCGTACTGGCTGTCGTCGGCGCTCTGCTCGGCGGTGCTCGGGCGGGTCGCGGAGCGCTTGGGCGCGCGGCGGGCGCTGCGCGCCGGCCTCTACGCCAACGTGGCGGTGCAGTTGGCGGTGGCCACCGTCGCCAGGTCGTGGACGGCGCTGGTCGTGGTGATGCTCGTCGGTGGTGTGGTCAACGCGCTCATCCAGCTGGCGGTCAACGTGTTGCTGGCCCAGGAGATGCCGCCACACCGGCTCGGCGTCGCCCTGGGGGCCAAGCAGTCGGCCATTCCCATGGGCACGTTCCTCGCCGGCCTGGCGGTGCCGGCCCTCGCGCTCACGGTCGGGTGGCGCTGGGCGTTCGTGGTGGGGGCCGCCCTCGGCCTCGCGGCCCTGGCCGTGCTGCCCGCGCTCGGGCATCCGCCGGTGCGGGCGACCGATCGCCCCCGCCTCGGCGACCGGCCGCTGTCGGCGCTGGTGATCCTGGGCCTCGGCGGCGTCTTCGGTGCGGCGGCGGCCGGCGCACTGGCGGGGTTCCTGGTCAGCGGCGGGGTGGAGGCGGGTCTCGCCGAGGGCCCGGCGGGCCTGTTGCTCACCGCCGGCAGTGCCTGCGGCATCGCCGTGCGCATGGCGGCCGGTGTGCGGGCCGACCGGCGCACCGGCGGCCACCTCCGGGTGGTGGCCCTCATGCTGGGCGGGGGCGCCGTCGCCTACCTGGCGTTCGCGTCGGGCCGCCCGTGGGCCTACGTGCTGGCCACGCCCCTGGCCTTCGGCGCCGGCTGGGCGTGGCCCGGCCTGTTCAACCTGGCCGTCGTGCGCGACAACCCGGACAGTCCCGGCGCCGCGACGGGTGTCACCCAGACGGGGATCTACCTCGGTGCCCTGCTCGGACCGCTCGTGTTCGGCACGGTGGCGGAGCACCTCTCCTACGGCCCGGCGTGGGTGATGACCGCAGCCTGGTCGGTGCTGTCCGCCGTGATCATCACGGTGGGCCGTCGTCGGTTGCGCCGGCGGTCGGAGACCCCGGCGGTACGGTGACCCCGGCGGTACGGTGACCAGGTGGACGTGTTCGGCCGGTTCGAGGACATGGTCACCGGCCCCGACGCCGAGATCCCGCTCGACGAGGCCATGCTGCTGGTGGCGGCACAGGCCGAGCCCGGGGTCGACGTGGCGCGTTCGCTCGTGGCGCTCGACCAGATCGCCGACTCGTGCCCCACGCCGACGCTCGACGCACTGGTACGCCACCTGTTCGTCGATCTCGGCTTCGCCGGGAACCGCGAGCACTACTACGACGCGCGGAACTCCTACCTGAACCGCGTGCTCGAACGCCGGCTCGGCATCCCCATCTCGCTGGCGGTGCTGGTCATCGTGGTCGGTCGGCGGATCGGGGTGCCGCTCGCCGGGGTGGCGATGCCGGGGCACTTCCTCCTGCGCGACCGGGTGGACCCGGAGGTGTTCGTCGATCCGTTCGCCGGCGGCACGCTGCTCGACGTCGCCGGGTGCGCCGCGGTGTTCCGCCGCCTGCACGGGCCGGCCGTCGCCTTCGACGAGCGGTACCTGGAGCCCGTCGGGTCCCGGGCCATCCTCCGACGGGTGCTCGCGAACCTGAAGGCGATCCACCGCCAGGCCGGGGACCGTCGGGCCCTGGTCGGCGCGCTCCGCCTGCAGGTGGCCCTCCCCGGGGCGGGGGAGGAGGAGCATCGCGAGCTGGCCGCCGCCCTGGCGGCTGCCGGGCAGTTCGGCGACGCCGCCGACCAGCTCGAGGCGCTGGCGGCGGACGCGGCCGGCGAGCGGGCCGAGGCCGACCTCACGGCGGCAACGCGCTTTCGGGCCCGGCTGAACTGATGACCGGCGACGGCGTCGAGCGGTCGCTCGGCGAGATGACCCCGGGCGCATCCGTCGGGGGCGCCCGGCCGGCGCGGCAGGCGGCCCATGAGCAGCCGGTCTGATGGCCTGGCTGCTCATGGGCCTGGTGGCACTGGTGGGGACCGCCGTGTTCCTGGCGTGGATGCAGTCGGCCCGTGAGCACCGGTTCGCGGCGGCGACCACGACCGAGCTCCACGTCGACGATCACGGGGTCGAGCGGCGGTTGGCCGACGGGCGGGTCGAGGCGATCACGTGGGACGAGCTCACCGAGGTGGAGGTGATCACCACTGCCACCGGGGTGCACCGAGAGGACGGCGCGCTGGTGGTGCTCGCGGTGGACGACACCCGCGGCTGCCTGGTGCCGAGCCGCCTCGCGGCGCAGCGGGGTGTGATCGAGCGGCTCAGCCGGCTCCCCGGCTTCGACGCCCGCCGGCTCGCGGAGGCACTCGAGCAGCCCCCTCCGTCGCGCACCACCTGCTGGACCCGTCGCTGACGGCCGCGCCGGTGGCCCGGGAGGCCGGTCCGCCCCCCCCCTCGCCCTCGCCCGACCGGGCCGCTCAGGGCCGCAGGTGGCCGGTCTCGTTGATGCTGACGATGGACCGCGGCCCCGAGCGGGCGGCGCGCACCCGGCTGATGCCCGTGTAGCCAGGGTGGAAGAACATGGGCTCGGCCAGGCCCAGGACGTGGGCCAGGTACACGTTGATCACACCGCCGTGGCACACCACGGCCACCTCACCGCCGGGGTGCGCGGTGATCACGCGCTCCATGGCTGCCACCAGACGGTGGGCGAAGGCCGCCCCGGCGTCCTCGCCGGCCCAGGTGCCGTCCACCAGTTCCTGGTAGCGGGGGTCGCCCTCGGCCTTCAGCTCCTCCAGCGGGATGTAGAAGTCGGCATCGCGATCGAACTCGGCGAGGTCGTCGTCGATCTGGGTCTCGACCCCCAGCGCACGCGCCAGGGGCGCCGCGGTGTCCCTGGCCCGACGCAGGGGGCTCGACCAGACCGCGTCGAGGGGTGCGTCGTGCAGCCACGCGGCGAGCCGCTCGGACTGGGCCACACCCTCGGGCGACAGCCCGGGGTCGGCGCCGCTCGCGACACCCTCGACCCGCAGCGGCAGGGCGTGGCGGATCAACCAGAGCTGCATCGGAGGACGGTCCTTTCGGGGCGATCGGCGGTGGCGCCGCTCGGGCGCAACCTGGACGGGCGGGCCGGCGGGTGGCGGCGCCCGTGCGTCGAAGTCGGACGAAAGCTACCAAGGCCCCGTAGCGTGTGGGGCATGGCCCGCCGGACCAAGATCGTCGCCACCATCGGTCCGGCGTCCGAGTCGCCCGCGATGATGCAGCGGATGGTGGAGGCGGGCATGGACGTGGCCCGCCTGGGCCTGGCCCACGACACGCTCGACCTGCAGATCGAGCGCTACTTCCGGCTCCGCGCCGCGGCCGAGGCGGTCGGTCGCCCCCTCGGGATCCTCGTCGACCTCCCCGGCCCCAAGGTGCGCGCCGGGGCGTTCCCCGAAGGCGGCCTCGACCTGGTGGAAGGCCAGCGGCTGCGCCTCGCTCCGGGATCGGGATCGAGCACGGCCGAGGTCGTCGAGGTCGACTACGCGGGGCTGCTCGACGACGTCGAGGTGGGCGACACGCTCCTGTTCGGCGACGGCTCGGTGGTCGTCGCCGTCCGTGACCGCGACGGCGACGGGCTGGCGGTCGAGGTCGACCATGGTGGACACCTCGAGGGCCGTCCAGGGGTCCACGTGCCGTCCGACCGGTTGCGCACCCCCACGCCCACGCCCGCCGACCTGCGGATGCTCGACGCGTTCGTCGAGGTGGGCGTGGACATGGTGGCGGTGTCGTTCGTGCGATCGGCCCATGACGTGCGCCGCGTCGGCACCGAGCCGCACCCGCGCGGCCCGTTGGTCATCGCCAAGGTCGAGACGCGCGCCGC
Source organism: uncultured Microthrixaceae bacterium (assembly GCA_964635055.1). Lineage (GTDB taxonomy): Bacteria > Actinomycetota > Acidimicrobiia > Acidimicrobiales > DATDAH01 > JAEUJM01. Next base: position 194,591 of record CAZWMT010000005.1, read on the forward strand.
GGTCGAGAACCTCGAAGGGATCGTGGCCGAGTCGGGCGCCATCATGGTGGCTCGCGGCGATCTCGGTGCCGAGTTCCCCATCGAGGAGCTGCCCCACCTCCAGAAGAAGATCATCCGCCAGTGCATCTCGCTCGGGCGCCCGGTGATCACCGCTACCCAGATGCTCGAGTCCATGATCCACGCAGCCACGCCCACCCGCGCCGAGGCATCCGACGTCGCCAACGCCGTGTTCGACGGCTCCAGCGCGGTGATGCTCTCGGGCGAGACCGCCATCGGACACGACCCGGTGGGCACCGTGCGCACGATGGCGCGCATCGCTGGGAGGGCCGACCAGGAGTTCGACTACAACGGCTGGGCACCGCAACTCTCGCAGCTGAACGCGACGGGGCAGGCCGCGGGCGACGCCCAGGTCACGGACACGATGACCATGGCCGCGTGGCGGGCCGCCACCGAGATGCGGGCGGCGGCGATCATCTGCCTCTCCCGCAGCGGCTTCACGGTCCGGGCCATCGCCCGGTTCCGGCCCCAGACGAAGATCCTGGGGTTCTCGGCCGACGAGCGCACGGTTCGCCAGCTGACGTTGAGCTGGGGCGCGACCCCCATCGCGCTCGACCCGCACGGTGACCCTGCCGATCAGGTCGAGCTCGCGATCGAGTCGGCACGGGCCCTCGGCCACATCCGATCCGGCGACACCGTGGCCGTCCTCGCCGGCGCGCACGGGCGTTCGAGGGCCACCGATCAGTTGCGCCTGGTCCGCGTGCCCTGAAGCGGCGATGGGGCTCCTCGACCGTCTCCGGCGCGGCAAGGTCGCGTTCGTGCTCAGCGGCGGCGGCAACCTCGGTGCCATCCAGGTGGGCATGCTCCGGGCCCTGGTGGAGCGGGGGATCCGTGCCGACCTGGTGCTGGGGTGCTCGGTGGGGGCGCTGAACGGGGCCGCCTACGCCGCCGACCCCACACTCGCCGGTGTGCGGCGGCTCGAGGCCCTCTGGAACGGCATCGACGACGACGAACTCATGCCCAGCGGCTGGTTGCCCCCGTCGGTGATGCTGGCGCGCCGGCGGGAGGCGGTCCACGACAATTCCGGGCTGCGGCGCCTGATCCAGGACGCGTTGGGTGTGGAGCGGTTCGAGGAGCTCCGGGTGCCGTTCCACTGCGTGGCCACCGCGGTCGAGCCGGCCGCCGAGGCCTGGTTCAGCAGCGGGCCGCTCATCGACCCGATCCTGGCGTCGGCGGCACTGCCCGGGATCTTCCCCCTCGTGCGCATCGGCGACCTGCGGTACATGGACGGTGCCGTGGTGAACGACGTCCCGGTCACCAGGGCGGTGGCACTGGGGGCGCGGACGATCTACGTGCTGCACGTCGGCACCCTCGACCGGCCGTGGCTGGACCCGAAGCGCCCGCTCGACGTGATCGTGCAGGCCTACTGGATCGCCCGTCGCCATCGCTACCACGAGGACCTCGAGGCCCTGCCCCACCGCGTGAAGGTGGTCGTGCTCCCCCCGGGTGCCCCACCGCGCCTGAAGTACAACGACTTCAGCCACAGCGACGAGTTGATCAGCCAGGCGTTCGCGGCCACGGCGGCCCACCTGGACGCCCGTCAAGGCCGTGAGCTCTCCGGCGACGGCATGCTGTCGACGCCACCGCTCACCGTCGCGCCCGATGCCGACGACGAGCGATAGGTTCGGGGGGTGTCCAGCGTCCAGTTCTCGAGTGGCCTCCCGGAGACGGTGCTCGACGCCGAACCCGCCGACGTGCTGGCGGCCCTCGACGCGGCCCTGAGCCGGCCCGAGCCCGACCGCCGGGCCGCCGTCGCGGCGGTGGTGGCCGACCATCCCCGGTTCCTCGACGGCTGGGCCCGGTTGGGAGACCTCGGCCGCGACGACGTGGAGGCCTACGCCGCCTACCGGGTGGGGTACCACAGGGGCCTCGACCGGTTGCGCCAGAGCGGATGGCGCGGCTCGGGCTACGTCCGCTGGCAGCACCCCGAGAACCGCGGGTTCCTGCGGGCGCTCGAGGGGCTTCGCCGCACCGCCGGCGCCATCGGCGAGCTCGACGAGGAGGAGCGCTGCGCGCTGTTCCTGCGCCAGCTCGACCCGTCGTGGCCCCCCGCCGACGTGGCCTGAACCGCCACCTCCACGCTCGGCAGTGGCCATCGGCCTAGGGTCGCAGCGGACCGAGATGCGGTCGGGCGAGGAGACAGTCCATGAAGCGAGTCCTGTACGTACTGGTCGGTGCCCTGCTCGGAGGTGCACTCTTCGGCGGCATGGCACTGGCCGGTGCCGGCGGGGACAAGGGCGAGGGGGCAGCCGAAGGCGTGCCCGCGATCGTGGCCGAGGCCCCGAACGCCCGGGTGGCCGTGTACGTCGTGGGCGGTGAGACGGCGGGCCAGTTCACGGTCGTCCGCCAGAAGGGCATCGTGGCGGTGACCAACCCGTCGACCGGAATCTTCTGCCTGAAGGCCGTGTCGGGCGTGTCGAGCCGCAAGGTCGTCCCCATCGTGTCGACCGAGTTCTCAGGAACGGCGCACTACGACGGGTTCGCTCAGTGGTCCGCGGTCCGCGACCCCTGCCCCTCGGGCACGATCAAGGTGACGACCTTTGACGCCGGTGACTCCGCGTTGTTCAACCAGGTGGCGTTCACCGTCGTCATCGACTGACGGTGCGGCGCGTAGCCGCCCGTCGTCGTCCGGCCAGCAGGCACCGGGCGCAACCACTTAAGGTGCTCGGGTCAAGAGCAGGGCGGCAGCGTGCCGTCACGAACCAGGAGAACCCATGAGCAAGAGCCCCCTTCGTACCCTCGGCACCCAGGTGGTGTCGGCCGCTGTCGGTGCCGTGGTCGCCGTCGCCCTGGTGGGCGGAGGCTTCGCCTTCGCCCAGTCGGCGCCCGAGACCGGTGCCGCCATCGCCGAGGTGGCGGCGGCCAACTCGGTGGACAGTGCCGCGATCATCAACGGCAGCGTCACCGGCACCGACATCGCCAACGGCACCGTCGGCCGCAACGACCTGAAGTCGAACGTCGTCCCCCGCTGGGCGAAGGTGAACGCCGGCATCGCCACCGCCCTGCTGCGTGGGCGTGGGGTCGAGTCGGCCTTCCGCGCCTCGGCCGGCGTGTACCGGGTCTCGTTCACCGACTCGGTGGCGAACTGCGGCTGGACCGCCACGTTGAACGACAACAGCAACGGCACCAGCACGCCGGGTGAGCTCTCCATCGAGAGCAGCAAGTCGACCCCGACCGACCTGATCGTGCGCACCTACAACAGCGCCGGCGCGGTCGCCGACACGGGCGAGACCGACGGGTTCACCATCACCGTCGACTGCTAGAGGGTCGCGTTCGGAGCCGCGTGCGCCCCGCCCCGTGTCCGGGGTGGGGCGCACACGGTGCGGCGGCCCCGAGCGCTCTACCATCGGCCGATGACCACCGAGCACTTTCCCACCGAGGGACTCCCCGCCGACGAGCTGCTCGAGGAGGTCCGTGCGATGCGGGGCGGCGACCTCGACTGGCGGGGCGGCAAGGCGTTCAGCCTCGTCTACAACGTCGCCGACGAGGGCCTCGAGCACGTGCTGCACGAGGTCGCCACCGCGTTCCTGCACGAGAACGCGCTGAACCCGTTCGCGTTCCCCAGCCTGCTGCAGATGGAACAGGAGATCGTGGCCATGGCCGCGGACCTGCTGGGTGGGCCCCAACGATCTGGAGCGCTCACGTCGGGCGGTACCGAGAGCATCTTCCTGGCGGTGCAGACCGCTCGCGAGCACGCCCGCCACGAGCGGGGCATCGCCGAGCCCCAGATCATCACCGCCAACACCGCCCACCCGGCGTTCGCCAAGGCGTGCCACTACCTCGACATCGAGCGGGTGGTGGTCGATGTCGGGGACGACCTCCGGCTCGACCCGGCCGAGGTCGAGGCGGCCATCGGGGCGCGCACCGCCCTGATCGTGGGCTCGGCGCCCTGTTACCCGTACGGGGTCATCGACCCCATCGTCGACCTGGCGTCGCTGGCATCCGATCGGGGCGTGCTCTGCCACGTCGACGCCTGCCTCGGCGGCTGGCTCCTGCCGTTCTGGGAGAGCATCGGTGAGGCCGTGCCGGCGTGGGACCTGCGGGTGCCAGGGGTGACGTCGCTGTCGGCCGACGTGCACAAGTACGGCTACACGTTCAAGGGCGCATCGGTCCTGCTGTACCACTCGCGTGACCTGCTGGAGCGCCAGTTCTTCCTCTTCGACGAGTGGCCCGGCGGGCTCTACGGCTCGGCCACGGCCGCAGGAACCCGCCCCGCCGCGCCCATCGCCGGCGCCTGGGCCGCGATCCGCTTCCTGGGTCGCCCGGGGTACGAGCGACTGGCCCGCACCGTCCGCGACACCACCCGGGCCTTTCAGGAGGGGATCGCCGCCATCGACGGCCTCACCGTCACCGGCGACCCCGACCTGTCGGTCTTCGAGTTCTCGGCGGCCGCCCACGACATCGCCGCCATCGGCGACGCCATGGACGACAAGGGCTGGAAGTTGGACCGCCAGCAGGGTGGCCTGCACGTGATGGTCTCGCCGGGCCATGCGGCCGTGGCCGATCGCTTCCTCGCCGACCTGGCCGAGGCCGTCGCCCACCATGGCGAGTCCCGGGGTGCGGACGCGGTGTACGGGGGCATCGTCTGAGCTTCTCCGGCGCGGTGCTCACGGGTGGGGCCAGCCGTCGCATGGGCCGCGACAAGGCCCTGCTGGTGGTCGACGGGCAGGCACTGGCGGCGACGGCCGCCCGCGCGCTCACCCGGGCGGGGGCCGCAGAGGTCTTCTGCGTCGGTGGCGACGAGGCGGCGCTCGTCGCCCTGGGGCTCGCCGTCGTGGCCGATCGCCACCCGGGGGAGGGCCCGCTGGGCGGGCTGGTCACCGCGCTGGGCCACGCCCGCGAGGACCTGGTGGTGGTGTTGTCGTGCGATCTCCCCGGGGCGTCGCCCCAGGCCGTCGAGGCCGTCGTCGGGGCGCTGCGAACCGAGCCGGGGTCGGCGCTGGCCGTCCCGGTGCACGACGGGCACCGTCAGTTCCTTCACGGGGCCTACCGCCGTCGGTCGCTGCCGGCATGGGAGGCCGCGTTCGCGTCCGGCGAGCGGTCGCTGCACCGGCCCGCCGCGCGGCTGTCCGTCGTCGAGGTCCCGGGCCTGGACCCGGCGTGGCTGCACGACGCCGACGCGCCGCAGGATCTACCCGACCCGCCGGGGTGACCGGTACGCTCGGCCCCACCCCAGACGAGCACCAGGAGGCGCCCGTGGACCCGCAGGTACCCGAGATCGATGTCGAGGCATTGGCCCAGCAGCGTGAGGTGCCGCTGGTCGACGTGCGCGAGGTCGCCGAGTACCAGGAGTTCCACGTGCCGGGCGCACAGCTCGTGCCGCTCAGCGAGCTCACCGAGCGGGTGGCCGAGCTCCCGTCCGAGGGCCAGGTGTTCCTGATCTGTCGCACCGGTGCCCGCAGCCATCGGGCCGCGGAGTACCTGCGCCAGCAGGGCGTCGACGCGGTGAACGTGGCCGGCGGCAGCGTGGCGTGGGTCGAGGCCGGCCATCCGGTGGCCTCGGGCCTCGAGCCGGGCTGAAGGTCCGGCGCGTGGCCGACCCCCCGCTCGAGCTCGTCGACGACGAGGCGGCGTGGCGTGAGATCCTCGATCAACTCGTGGACGAGCCCCGCTACGGGGTCGACACCGAGTTCCATCGCGAGCGCACCTACTTCCCCAAGTTGGCGCTCGTGCAGATCGTGTGGCGGGGCGGCATCGTCCTGATCGACCCGCTGGCGGTCGACCTGGCCCCGATGGCCAAGATCCTGGAGGGTCCCGGCACCGCGGTGATGCACGCCGCGGGCCAGGACCTCGAGGTGTTGCACCACGCGTGCGGCGCAGTCCCGTCACGGCTGTTCGACACCCAGCTGGCGGCCGGGTTCGTGGGCATGTCGTCACCGTCGCTGGCGTCGCTGGTCGAGCGTGAGCTGGGCCAGAAGCTGGAGAAGGGCGATCGCCTCACCGACTGGCTGCGCCGGCCGCTGTCGGCCGACCAGCGTCGGTACGCCGCGCTCGACGTTGCGCACCTCTTCGCCCTGCAGGACCAGCTCACCGAGCAGCTGGCCGAGGCGGGCCGGGTCGAATGGGCCGCCGCGGAGTGCGAACGGCTCCGCACCAGCAACCCGTGGGACCGTGATCCCGCCGAGGCGTGGCGCCGCATCAAGGAGGTCCGACAGCTCCGGGGCCGGGCGTTGGCGGTGGCCCAGTCGCTCGCGGCGTGGCGGGAGCGACGGGCTGCGGCCATCGACCAGCCGGTCCGGTTCGTGATGCCGGACCTGGGCATCGTCGGCGTGGCCCAGCGGGCACCGCGGACGGTCGACGAGCTGCGCAAGGTGCGCGGCATCGACGACCGCCACACCCGTGGCGCCGCGGCCGAGGGCATACTGGCCGCGGTGGCCGAGGGCGTGGAACGTCCGCCACCGCCCCCGCGCACCGACCTGCCCGGTGAGCTGGCGCGCGAGCTTCGGCCCGCCGTCGGGCTGGTGTCGGCCTGGGTGAGCCAGTTGGCCCGCGACCTGCGGATCGACACCGCGATCCTCGCCACACGCGCCGACCTCGAGGCCCTGCTGCGAGGCGACCCCGATGCCCGCCTGGCTCACGGCTGGCGGGCCGAGGTGGCCGGCGGGCCCATCCGCCAGTTGGTGGACGGGCGGGCTGCACTGGCCTTCGACGGCAAGGGCGGCCTGCTCCTCGAGCGCCGCTCCAACCAACCCCTGTAGACGGTCCCCGCTCACTGCCCGGCCGGGCGCATCGCACCCGGTGACCAGGGACGATGTGCGCCGCGGGGTTCGGCCCAGTGAGGGAGAAGCACCCTCCGGCGGGTGGGTCCCCGCTCAGCGTCCGAGCACGGCGCCGGCCGACACGATCAGGCCCAGCAGCAGCGCCACGAGGGCGAAGCGCCGATCACCCTTTCGGAGCCAGCGCCGGGCCAGCCAGCCCAGGCGGATCAAGGGCACGGCGACCAGGACGATCACCATGGCCACCCCGAGCGCCGTGCCGACGCGGCCGGGCACGACCAGCGCGGCGACCGCCACCGCGAACGCCGTCGTCACCCCCACCCGCAGGAAGCGGGCCAGGCGACGCTGGCGGTCGGCGCGTGGGTCGAGGGGTGCGGTCACGATCGCGCGAAGAGGATGATCGACACGGTGGCCAGCAGGGCGCTGATGGCGAGGCGCACCACCTGTGCCGGTAAGCGGCGTTGCGCGAGCACACCGACCGTGCCGCCGAGCAGGCCACCGACCACCACCGCCGCTCCGGCGTCGACATCGAGCCGGCCCTGGGTCGCGAAGATCACGAGCCCGGTGGCCGCGGTGAAGCCGGTGGTGAACGTGGAGGTGGCCGCCGACACCTTGACCGGCACGTGCATGATCTCGCTCATGATCGGCGTCTTGATGAACCCGCCGCTCACGCCGGAGAGGCCCGAGACCAGGCCCGCTCCCACCATGGCCAGCAGGCCTGCCGGCACCCGACGCGCCGCGTAGGGGACGACCCCACCAGGCGCCTGGTAGGCGCCCGAGAGGGTGCCGGGCCACTCGCCGGCCACCTCGGCGTCGAACGTCGGCTGCGGGAGGTTGCGCATCCCCTTGCGCAGGCCCGCGGCCAGTGCCGACGACAGGGCCACGGCGGCGAGGATGCGGCTGAGGGTGGAGGCGGACAGCGAATCGGACAGCAGGGCGCCCCCGAGCACTCCGAGGCTGGCGGTGGTCTCCATGGTGACACCGAGACGGTGGTGCACGAGGCCGGCCTCGAGCTGGGGGACCGCAGCGGCCAGGGACCCGGCCCCTGCCGAGAGCAGCCCGAGGGGTGCCGCCAACGCCGGCTCCACCCCCAGGAGCACGAGGACCGGCACCAGGAGCACCGCGCCGCCCAGCCCGCCGAGGGCACCCAGGCCCGCGGCGACGAAGCTCAACCCGACCAGCGCAGCCTCGGGTGGCATGTCAGCGTGTCGGATCGACCACGACGGCCTGGTCCGGAGCCAGCGAACCGACGAACGGCAGGCCTTCCGCATGGCCGTCGGAGGACACGACCACCGCACCGGTGGCCGCGGCCGGTCGTTCGGTGCTGGTGAAGTTGACCAGCACCACACGCCGGTCGCCGTCGGGTGCCGTGCGCTCGAACCCCAGCACGCCAGGGTCGGTGTCGAGGGGAGCCCAGCTGCCCAGGTGGAGCGCGGTCGACCGGCGGCGCTCGGCGAGCAGCCGCCGGTAGAGGTGCAGGACCGAGTCGGGGTCGGACGCCTCGGACTCGACGCTGCGGTGGGCGGGATCGGGTGGCCAGGGGAGCCAGGGCTCGGTGCCGGCCCAGCCGTGCGGGGGGCGCGCCGCCCAGGGGATGGGCGCCCGGCAGCCGTCGCGGCCTCCGGGGTCGACCCGCCGATCCTCGGGGACCATGGCGTCCTCGAGCCCGAGCTCCTCGCCGGCGTACAGGAACGGGGTGCCGCGCAGCGTCAGGAGCAGGACGGCGGCGGCCCGCGCCCGTGCCTCGGTGCCGTAACGGGTGCGGTGACGACGGTTGTCGTGGTTGGACAGCACCCAGGTGGGCCAGGCTCCTCGGGGCCCGTGCTCGGCCTCGGCCCTGCGGATCTGGTCGAGCCACGCGTCGCGCTCCCACGGGCAGTACAGCGGCGGGAAGTTGAACGCGAGGTGCAGGCCGTCGTCCTGGCCGTAGTACTCGGCCACCAGCCCGGTGTCGAGCAGGTACACCTCGCCCACCATCATCCGGTCGTCCGGGTAGCCGTCGAGCAGGCGGCGGAGGTCGCGGAGGATCGCGTGGGTGCGAGGGTCGTGGTTGAGCGCCGAGTGGGGGATCGGCACCAGTTCGCCTGGGTCGTCGGGCAGGGACGGGTCCTTGCCGAGGGCGTGGACCACGTCGATGCGGAGGCCGTCGACCCCGCGGTCGAGCCAGAACCGCACCACGTCGTGCATCGCCTCGCGGACGTCCGGGTTCCCCCAGTTGAGGTCGGGCTGGGCCGGGAGGAACAGCCGCAGGTACCACTGACCGGTGGCTGCGTCGAAGGTCCACGCCGGGCCGCCGCCCCAGGTCTCGACCCAGTTGTTCGGCGGGCCACCGTCGGGAGCGGGATCGCGCCACACGTACCAGTCCCGCTTCGGGTTGTCGCGGCTCGAGCGGGACTCGACGAACCACGGGTGCTGGTCCGAGGTGTGGTTCGGCACCCAGTCGACGATCACCCGCACCCCGCGTGCGTGGGCCGCCGCCACCAGGGCGTCGAAGTCGTCCAGCGTGCCGAACAGCGGGTCGACATCGCAGTAGTCGGACACGTCGTAGCCGAAGTCGGCCATCGGCGAGCGGTAGAAGGGTGAGAGCCAGATGGCGTCGACGCCGAGCCACACCAGGTGGTCGAGGTGGGCGAGGACCCCCGGCAGGTCGCCCACGCCGTCACCGTCGGTGTCCGCGAACGATCGTGGGTATATCTGGTACACCACCGCTGATCTCCACCACGGGACGCCGCCGGTCATCGGGCCGACTGTAGGGGGTGGGAGACGTTGGGGAGGCGCTGGCGGCGATGCGTGGTCGCGGCGGTCGCAGGCGCTAGAGTAACTGGACCGAACAGCGGCCTCAATGGGGAGCTGGCCCGTGAAAAAGGGTCGACACCGTCGCTTCGAAGAAGCGCGAGCACTGAAGCGAACAGAGCTGGATTTCGATCGGCTACTCGATCTCAAAGACGAACAACCCTGCGCGGAGTGCGGCGCAGATCCTGGCCATGACCACGCCTCGTGGTGCCTGGCCGAAGAGAACCGCGAAGACGACGACGGAGAGCTCTGGGTCCAGTGAGTTGAGTTGACCCGGCCCGGCCCCACAGGGCCGAGCCGTTCGTTGCATCTTCGTTCAGCCGCGCCCGCACAACCATGACTGCCACCTTCCGCAACGTCGCGCTCGTCGCCCACGTCGACCACGGCAAGACCACCCTGGTCGACGCCATGTTGCGCGCCACCGGTGTCTTCTCGGCCCACGAGAAGGTGGCCGAGCGCGTGATGGACTCGGGCGACCAGGAGCGCGAGCGGGGCATCACCATCCTCGCCAAGGCGGCGTCCGTGGAATGGAAGGGTGTGCGCATCAACCTGGTGGACACCCCGGGCCACGCCGACTTCGGCGGCGAGGTCGAGCGGGCGCTGGCGCTGGTCGACGGCGTGGTGCTGCTGGTCGACGCCGCCGAGGGCCCGCTGCCCCAGACCCGCTACGTGCTGTCGAAGGCACTGGCCGCCCACCTGCCCGCGGTCGTGGTGCTGAACAAGGTCGACCGCTCCGATGCCCGCACCGCCGAGGTGCTCGACGAGATCTACCAGTTGTTCTTCGACCTCGAGGCGGCCGACCACCACATCGAGTTCCCCATCGTCTCCACGATCGCCCGAGAGGGCCGCTCGATGGAGGGCGTGGGCCAGCCCGCCGAGGACGACGACCTCACCGCGCTGTTCGAGGCCATCGTGGCCACGGTGCCGGCGGCCACCGGCGACCCCGACGCCCCGCTGCAGGCCATCATCACCACGCTGGACGCCTCCGAGTACATGGGGCGCCTCGCCATCGGGCGCGTGATCCAGGGCACGCTCGACGCGAGCCGGCCGGTCACCCTGCTGGGCGACGTCGACGACGTACCCGTGACCCGCAAGGTGTCGCAGCTGATGGGCTTCGAGGGGGTCAGCCGGGTGGACGTCGAGCGGCGCGTGGCCGGCGACCTGTTCGTGATGGCCGGCTTCCCCGAGGTCGAGATCGGCGACACCATCGCCGGCCCCGACAACCCGGTGGCGCTGCCCCGGCTCGAGGTCGACGAGCCGGTGCTGCGCATGACCTTCGGCGTGAACACCTCACCGCTGGCCGGCAAGGACGGCAAGTACCTCACGTCGCGTCACCTGATCGATCGGCTGGAGCGTGAGGTGCTCGGCAACGTGTCGATCAAGCTGGCCCCCACCGAGTCACCCGACCAGATCGATGTGGCCGGTCGTGGCGAGCTGCAGCTCGCGGTGCTCGTCGAGGCCATGCGCCGCGAGGGCTTCGAGATGCAGGTCAGCCGCCCCGTGGTCGTCACCAAGGAGATCGACGGTCAGCTCCACGAGCCGCTCGAGCGGGGCGTGGTGGATGTGCCCGAGGAGTACGTCGGCACGGTCACCCAGGCTCTGGCCCCCCGGCGGGGGATCGTCTCCGATCTGCGCCCCGGCGACGCCGGTCGCAGCATCCTCACCTTCGAGGCCCCCACCCGAGGCCTGCTCGGCTTCCGCTCGATGTTGCTCACCGCCACCCGCGGCACCGCCCTGCTGCACCAGCACAACCACGGTTGGGTGCGCTGGGTGGGCGAACTGCCGGGACGACGCGGCGGCGCCATCCTCGCCGACCGCAGCGGCGTGGCCACGGCCTACGCGCTGGACAAGCTCCAGTCGCGTGGCGAGCTGTTCATCACGCCCGGCGACGAGGTCTACGAGGGCATGGTGGTGGGGGAGAACTCCCGGGTCGACGACATGTCCGCCGATGTCACCCGAGCCAAGCAGAAGACGAACATCCGCACCCACGCCGCCGATGACGCCGTGAAGCTGCCTCCGCCCCGCGAGATCACCCTCGAGGTCGGCATCGAGCTGATCAAGGACGACGAGCTGGTCGAGGTCACGCCGAACAACATCCGCCTCCGCAAGCGCCTCCTCGCCGAGGCCGATCGGCGGCGGGCCAGCCGCTAGGCGCGCCGCGCACGGGCCCCTCCGTCGTCGGGGCGCCTTCGGCATCCGGTTCGTCGGCACCGCTGCACCGCTTCGCGGCGCGGCCTCCGGGCGGCGGGTTACGCGCTCCGCTGCTGTTGGGCCCGGGCCACCTCGACGGCGACCTGGATGGCACGGTCGACGTCGGCCGGCTCCAGGACGACGACGGTCGGGAGGCCGCCCGAGCGCTCGGCCAAGGCGTACTCGGCGCGCTCGCGGTTGTCCTCGCGCACCCGCTCGGGCACGTCGACCAGTACGCCGCCCAGCATCACCCCGTGCGGCCGGCTGCGGTCGCCCAGCCGGCGGGGGTGGTTGTAGCGGATGGGGCCCGAGTACAAGATCCCCTCGAAGGCGCGGAACTGCGGCAGGTCGACGCCCCTCACCTCGAGGCGCTCGACGAGGGCCATGATCAGCGCGTGCTGGGCCCGGGTGCGCCGGTCGCAGAACGGCAGGATGTCGTCGGCGGTCAGCGGGTCGGCGGCCCGGTCGAGCATCTGGAGGGCCGGTTGGTAGGTCTGGCGGCGGCTCCCTGACCGCGTGCGCTTGAACGCCCGCGGCGTGGGCTTGTCGCGGCTCACCGCGGCCATGGTGCGGTGCTCGAGGAACCGGATGGCGCGCATGCCGTTGTGGCGGGCGCGGCGCAGCGTGTCGTCGTCGTAGGCCTGGGCCGACATCGAGTCGACGCCGCGCCCGGCGTCACGGATGCTGACGAGGGCCGCGGCCAGCACCTGGTTCTCGGGGATGTCGTACGCGCGCTGTGGAGACGAGCACACGTAGATGTCCTGGCTGCCATGGCTGGACGAGCGGGCCGACATGGTCTCGCTCCACAGCACCGGGCCCCGCAACTCGCCGCGGCACTGCTCGGGGGAGCTGGTGGTGGACATGGCCAGCGAGCGCAGGGTGTGGGGCATGATCGCCAGCAGGGCCTCGGCCTCGGCGCTGGTGGCCAGCATCGTGCCGGCCAGCTGGCGCACGACGTTGGGCGACAGCCCGAGCACGGCGTCGACCATCGCCACCACGTCGAACGGGCGCCGGATGCGTCCCCACAGGGCGCGGGTGGCGTCCGGCGGTCCGCTGCCCTGGAACTCGGCGGCGGCGGCCACGTCAGAGCGTGAGCTCGACGCCCAGCACCCCTTGGATGGTGCGCTGGGCCTCGGCCTGCTCCTCCGGGTCGAACAGGTTCTCGACGGTCCGGTAGAGCTTGGTGGCCCGGAGGTCGTCGAACCCCTCGAACTGGGGGAGGAAGTAGGCGTAGAAGACCTCGTAGAGCAGGCGCGAGTCGGTGGCTCCGTCCTGGCGGCGCCGGGCCGCGTAGCGGGCCGCGTCGAGGTACACGGCGGGGCCGAGGTCGCTGAAGTTCCGCAGCGGCAACAGCTTGTTGACGATCTCGCCCGGACCCTGCAGGAGCCGCTGGTACGACGCCTCGTCGGGCGTGCCCACCTCGATGAACGCGAAGCGCCGCATGAGCGCGTACGACATCTCGAACAGCAGGTTCTTGTCGAACACGTTCATGGTGGCGATGATGCGCCAGCGGCTGGGCAGCCGGATCACGTCGGTGTCCCGCGGCGCCTCGACCCCGGTCGGCACCAGTGAGAGCGGGTTGGGCTGGCCCTTGCGCTTGAAGGGAAGGACCACCGGCTGGCCGGACAGGACGGTGAACAGCTGCCCGAACGCTCGGTCGAAGTTCGAGCGGTTGAGCTCGTCGATGACCAGCCAGCGGCCGGACTCGATGGCCTCCACGAACAGCCCGGGTCGGTAGATGAGGCCTTCGGCCGTCGGCTGGAGGCCGCCGATGGTCTCGAAGGTCGTCCATTCGGTGGTGGCGGTGGTGGGCAGGTAGCCGGTGCACAGCATCGCCTGCTGGGCGACCTCGGCGGCCATGTAGGCCAA